>JBEEOT010000021.1:0-42299 GCA_041191505.1 Bacteroidota bacterium
AATAATTGCCGCATCAGAATACCTTTATCACAAAGAACGCACAAACAATTGAATCCTTACCTTTGTTAGACTAAAAAACACAAATGCAACGCTATTGTCTCGACCCCTGGAAACGCACCCGCGTAACCACCAAAGAAGTTCAAATTGGAACCTTACGCTTGGGAGGGGCGAACCCTATTCGAGTACAATCCATGACTACCACAGACACCATGGATACCGAAGGTTCCGTTGCTCAGTCTATCCGCATGATCGATGCCGGATGCGAGCTCGTAAGGCTTACGGCACCTAGTAAAAACGAAGCAGATAATTTACAGAATATCAAAGCAGCTCTCGTTGCACAGGGTTACAATACACCCTTAGTTGCAGATATCCACTTTACGCCAAACGCAGCTGAAATTGCTGCCAAAATAGTCGAAAAAGTACGCGTCAACCCAGGTAACTACGCCGACAAAAAGAAATTCGAAGAAATTGATTACACCGATGACAGCTACCAAGCAGAACTCGACCGCATAGAAGAAAAATTTACACCGTTAGTCTTGCTCTGCAAAGCAAATGGAACAGCTATGCGTATTGGCACCAATCACGGGTCGCTTTCTGATCGCATCCTTAGCCGCTACGGCGACACCCCTGAAGGCATGGTCGAATCTGCATTTGAGTTCATCAGAATTTGTGAAAAGAACAATTTTGATCAACTTGTCATTTCCATGAAAGCCAGCAATACGCTCGTCATGGTGCAAGCCTATCGCTTGCTTATGGCTAAAATGCTGGAAAATGGCGTGGTTTATCCACTACACTTGGGTGTTACAGAAGCTGGTGATGGCGAAGATGGTCGTATTAAATCTGCGGTGGGCATTGGCGCGCTGCTCGAAGACGGCCTCGGCGATACCATACGCGTGTCTCTCACCGAAGCGCCAGAGGCAGAAATCCCTGTAGCACAAAAATTAGTTGGCAAATACAATGATTACCGTTCATTTGATTTCGACCAACCTCAAAATGCACTGAATTACTCCCCCTTCTTTTACAATAAGCGAGAGAGCTCAACTTGTCATAACATTGGCGGTAAAAACGCGCCTGTTGTTTTAGCTGATCTTTCTTTTGTAGCAGATATCAAACCTGCTCATTTCTTTGGCTTTGGTTACCAATACAGCATTCCGCTCGATAAATGGAATATCCTAGACCAAGCCGCAGATTACGTCTACATAGGCAGTAATGAAATCGAATTTGAGGTGCCGGGCACACTTGGTATCATCCTAGATTTTGAACTTTGGAAAGCAAAATACAACGATAAGTCAGGCTATTATCCACTGGTTTTAAAAGAGGAATTAAAAAACCTTTCTGCTGAACAAATTTGTTTTTTACCGCTAGAGGCAGAAGATGAACTGCCACAAGAATTGACTGTTCTTCCCAATGCGGTTATTATTCTCAACACGACATACGACAACAAAACACAACTCTATCGCAAGTTTTTCCTTGCACTTCAAGAAAAAGGACTCCAAAATCCTGTGGTGCTCTCTTACCAATATGCCACTGCTGAACTTGAAACATTCCAACTGTATGCCGGTGCTGATGCTGGCGCTTTGCTTATCGACGGTTTTGGCGACGGAATTTGGCTCAATGCAGCTCTAGGAGCGCAATACATCAACTCGACCGCATTTGGCATCCTGCAGGCCACGCGAACCCGTATTTCCAAAACAGAATACATTTCTTGCCCTTCTTGCGGCCGTACGCTTTTTGATCTCCAAGAAACCACCGCTAAAATCCGACAACGTACCGCCCACTTAAAAGGGCTCAAAATCGGGATTATGGGCTGTATTGTGAACGGCCCTGGCGAAATGGCCGATGCCGACTACGGTTATGTAGGTACGGGGCCGGGCAAGATCAATCTCTATAAAGAAAAAACGATTGTCAAGCGCAATATTGAAGAACAACAAGCTGTAGAGGCGCTCGTAGACCTCATCAAAGAATACGGCGACTGGCAAGAACCCAAAAACTAAAATTCGGCAGGGCAATTGAGCTCCATCCATTCATTAGATTGTGGATGAAAAAAGCCAAGTTTGGCCGCGTGTAAATGCAAACGATTGGCTTTTTGGCCGTATAAATCATCACCTTTAATTGGGCAATTCAGGCCCAAATGATGCGCTGCATGCACGCGAAGCTGGTGCGTGCGCCCTGTTTGTGGATACAAAGCAATTCTTGTTTCATTGTTTTGAATATCTAGCACTTTATACTTTGTATGCGCAAAACTTCCATGTTCATAGCACACAAGTTGACGCGGCCTATCTTCGAGGTCTACACGAAGAGGCAGTTTGATTTCACCTTCTTTTTGATCAGGTACTCCAACCAGAATTGCCAAATATTCTTTCTGAACTTTTCTAAGCACAAACTGACGCTGCAAACGCTGATGCATCAATTTAGTTTTTGCAGCTAACATGATTCCGGAGGTTGACATATCGAGCCGGTGCACGAGTAAAGGGCCATCGGCTGTTGGATATCTTTTTTGCAGGTCTTCTAAAGAATTCGGCATTGGATTTTTACCGGGCACAGATAAATATTCTGACGCTTTGTTAATGGCAACAATCCAGTCATCTTCGTAAATGATATCAAGCTCTAACGGCGGATGAATAGCCGTTATAGGGTTTTGATCAACTACTAAACCCTGCAGCATATGACCTAAAATCGGTTCGCACTTGCTTTTGCACGACGGATAAAAATGACCATGGATCCGAACCTCAGAATCGGGAGCCATACCCCACCAAAACTCAGCCATACAAATGGGCTTGAGCGCATTGAGATAGGCATATTGCAACAACTTGGGAGCAGCGCACTCTCCAGCCCCTGCGGGAGGTGATTCTGTAAATAGATCCAAGACATTTTTAGTACACCCAGCCGCATTTAAAAAAGTATAGCGCTCAAAAATACGACGCTGCAAATCGGCTGAATGTGCGGCTCTCTGCGACTTTAAAACCTCGATTTTTGCTTTGTATTCGAGTGTCAATTTTTGGCATTCTTCAATTGCCGCTTGTGCTGCTCGTTTGAGTGCTTTGAGTTCCCTGCTCTCTTGCATACTTTCAAAACGCAACGTGTCCAATATTCTTAAAAAATCTGGGTCCGAAACAACTACTTTTTTTCGTTTCTCATCGCGCAGCGCCTTAGCTATTTTAATTTTTTGTTGGAACTCCTGGATCCGCGTAGCCCATTGCTGTTTAAATGCCGATTCTTCCTCTTTTAGTCGATTCAATTCTTCAGCACTTTCTAAGTCTTCTACTTGCAGGGTCAGTTGATGAATTTCCTGCTCTTCACGGCGAAAAAACCCCTGAGCCTCTAGCAAATCAAAAACAGGCGGTACAAAACCCTTGTGCTCGTTTGAATTCCCCAATTTTCCGGAAAATGCTGCTAAATAACCTAGCGCACCACCTGAATTTTGAACAACTAATACACCAAACATTTTACCAATTGCCCCTAAGCGCTCTTGCCTGTCCAAACCAAAATCATGACCAAAATCTTCAATAGAAAGACGCTGTTGCAAGAGTTGGGCAGCATGTAGTGCTAATGGGTGAACATCGTAGTAAAAAGGGAATGTAAAGCGTTCAGGTAATTTTTGATTTTGAGATTCTTGAGAAAAGGGGATGAACATAGAACAAAGGTCAAAAAAAACGCCCTCGTTGGAGGGCGTTTCTCATTTCTTTTGAAAGAAATTATTTGATCACAACGTTTTTAGTTGTTGTAAGACCGTCTACAGTAACAGTAACAATGTAGCTTCCTTTTGCAACATTTTCAGTTGAGAAAGAAACAACTTGTGTTCCGTTAAGGTTAGTCATGTTTTTAGAAGCGATAACGCGACCTTGAAGATCCATTAAAGAAACTGCGTAATCGTTGTTTGTAGCTTCGAAAGAAACGTTTACTGCTGAAGATGCAGGGTTAGGGTATACATTCATAGCGATTGTAGCCAACTCATCCATTCCTAAAGCACCAGCAGATACCATCTCCGTAAGAGTCAAGGATTTCGAAAGTATAACATTGGTTAGGGTTCAAGGTTACCAATTGTGGAGCTTGTACAGTTTGACCAGCTTGACCAGTAGTCATGTCTGCCCAGTTACCACCACCTTGTGCTACAGTTGCACCAGCGCTGTTTTTGATAGTCCAAGAAGTTTCAGAAGCATAGTAGTCTGTAGTGATGTTTACAGTAACGTACTGTGAAATTGCATTTGCAGCAGTAGCAATAGTTGCGTTTGCACCATTGTTTGCAGCAGAAGCATCACCAGCTGTTGTTACAGTAACTACAAGTGCTCCACCTGTGAAGTTAGCGATAGGCGAACAAACAACGTTTGCAACACCGTAAGTAGCTAAGTTACCGCTGAAAGTACCAGTAGAAACTGTAGTACCACCTTGGGTGATTGTTACAGTTGCAGCAGTAAGTGCAGATGTTCCGTTGTTTTGAATGTTAACGGATGGTGTGTAAGCACCTTCACAATGTACAGCAGCACCAGTGTAACCCAACGCAGCAACGTCTGCAGGAGCAGAAGCTGGTGGAGGACAAGCAGAAACAGAAGCATACAATTCAGTAGCATCACCTTGACCAACTTCTTCGATGATGCGGTTAGGGCAAATACGGTAAATTGTTGGGAAATAAGCGATGTTGTAATCGTTGTTGATTTGGTTTGCAGAAGCAGAAGCTGGGTTAGCCATTGGGAACTGGATTTGGTTTCCAGTTGCTGGTTCAATCCAGTTTCCGATAGCACCTGAACCGTCTAACATTGTAGCATCAGCAGTTGTTCCGTCACCTTCAATCCAGATCACCATAACGTCGTCAGTGGTAGAGGCAGATACGCCTGGAGCACCAGCAGGACCATGAGCTGCATATACATCTTCTAAAGCACCAGAAAGGTGGTAGTTCCAACATGGACCACACCAAGTAGCAGAAACATCTAGGAATACAGTGTATCCTTGATCTAGGTAGTCATAAAGGGTGTAAGACCCATTATTTGTCATTCCTGCAGTGGCCAACCAAGATTGGTAAGCAGTTACAGTAAAGTTTGGAGCAACGCTACCTGGGGCTAGCTGCGCATTCGCACTAACACCTGCAAGTAACATAGCAGCTGAGAATAATAGTTTTTTCATGCGTTAAATTTTAAGTTTGCGTAAATATAAAGAAAATCCCGTCAAGGAAAAAATAGTAACTTACAAAAAAGAAGGAAATTCGCTTATTTTTTCTTGAGTTGTTCTTTGATGAACAACTCAATAGCGCCTACCATGGAAGGTGCCTTGGGATGTGGTGCATGAACGTCTAGGCGCAAGTTGTTCTTAAGTACAGCATTGGCTGTTGTGGGTCCAAAAGCGGCAATTGCAGTGGTATTTTGCTTGAACTCCGGGAAGTTTTTGAACAAAGATTCGATTCCGCCTGGGCTAAAAAAGACCAGCATGTCGTAATAAACATCTTCTAAATCAGATAAATCAGCAGCTACAGTACGGTATAAAATAGCTTTGGTAAACGGGATATTATACTTCTCGAGTGTGAGCGGAATGTTGTCACGTAGGATGTCTGTACAAGGTAAAAGGAATTTTTCACCCTTTTGTTTTTTCATGAGTTCGGCGAGCTCATCAATCGTTTGCTTGCCGAAGAAAATTTTGCGCTTTCGATAGGTAACATACTTTTGAAGGTAAAGGGCTACTGCCTCAGTAATACAAAAGTATTTCATGGTGTCAGGTACCTCAAAGCGCATGGCTTCCGACATTCTAAAAAAGTGATCTACTGCCACTTTAGAAGTTAGTATCACGGCAGTGTGTGCAGAGATATCAATTTTTTGTGAACGGAAATCTTTAGGGTCAACTCCTTCTACTTTGATGAAAGGACGGAAATCAATTTTGAGCTTGTATTTGTCAGCTAAATCAAAATAAGGAGATTTGTCGCCTTCTGGTTTCGGCTGAGAAACTAAAATGGTCTTAATAGCCAAAGTTTGTCGTTTTAATTAATTGTATTCGCCCGAAAACCAACGCCATACAAAGAGGATGGGTAGGATTTCCAAAGCGCAAAGGTACAAAATTAAATAATACCATTCCAAATTTGCCTGAAGACAGGCCCGCCATGCCTTGACAAGACGCCATAAATATGCCGCGACGAACAATACAACAAACGCAAATTGCAACAATTGATTTGACTGTCCATAAATGAGCCATAGAAAAGAGAGTGCCAAATAAGCTAAACCAGTAAAAGACCAAACTTGCTTGTTAATCTCGGCAATACCACTAACGAGTTTCATGTTGTCTGTTAGAAATAGTGCAAGTCTGAAATTCAGAAGCTGAAAAATTAAAAACCCAAGTACCAAAGCAAACATGAAAATCAAAGCTTCCAGCCGTTGGAAATGATCGAGCAGAAAAAGATACGTACTTAGACTGAATGAAATCAAAAAGTTACCCAAAAATAATGTTTGGGTTTCGGGTCGTATTTTTTCATCGTCGAAACCAAAACTCTCGGCTCTACTGAGCTTCCAAAAGCGTTTCCAAGACAAGGAAAGTGCATCTGGCGTACTCATTCGAGCATACGCGATGAAAGTCAGGGAAAGAAGCGAAACAAATAGCAAATAACTATTCATTTGTGAGGCTCTTTCTATGAGTTCGAATCTTTGCACTGTATGATTTTAGAGTACAAAAATAATTCAAATTTACATGCTACAGCTGCACAGATTATTGCGTACTTTTGTCGCACAAATCAATCATCATGAAAACCGATTTATACCAACACCCAGATTACTTCAACATGGACGACCTCCTCTCTGAGGAACACAAGCTCGTACGCGATGCAGCAAGAGCCTGGGTTAAAAAAGAGGTCTCGCCAATTATTGACGAGCATTATGAAAATGCAACATTTCCAATGCACATTCTTGGTGGGCTCGGAGAAATTGGCGCTTTTGGCCCTTATATTCCAGAAGAATACGGCGGCCCAGGTCTAGACCAAATTTCTTACGGCCTCATTATGCAAGAGCTCGAGCGCTGTGACTCCGGCTTGCGCTCAACTGCCTCAGTACAGTCTTCTTTAGTGATGTATCCTATTTGGAAATACGGCTCAGAAGCGCATAAACAAAAATACCTCCCTAAACTCGCATCAGGCGAAATGATGGGTTGCTTCGGCCTTACCGAACCAGACTACGGTTCAAACCCAGGTGGCATGATCACCAACTTCAAAGATGCCGGTGACCACGTCATTCTAAATGGTGCCAAAATGTGGATTTCCAATGCGCCATTTGCCGACATCGCTGTCGTATGGGCAAAAGACGAAACAGGCCGCATTCACGGTCTTATCGTAGAGCGCGGCATGGAAGGCTTTTCCACGCCAGAAATGCACGGTAAACTTTCTTTGCGTGCCTCAGCAACCGGAGAACTCATTTTTGACAACGTCAAAGTCCCTAAAGAAAATATCCTGCCAGGTCGTTCAGGTCTTGGCGCTCCTCTTAGTTGCCTAGACTCAGCTCGTTTCGGAATTGCTTGGGGTGCGCTTGGTGCAGCCATGGATTGCTATGATCAAGCCCTTCGTTATTCCAAAGAGCGCACGCAATTCAATGTGCCAATTGGTGCTTTTCAGTTGATTCAGAAAAAATTAGCTGAAATGATCACCGAAATCACAAAAGCACAACTTCTTACCCTTCGACTTGGCCAATTGCGCAACGAAGGTCGTGCTACATCAGCTCAAATCTCTATGGCCAAACGCAATAACGTCGAAATCGCCCTCAACATTGCTCGCGAGGCGCGTCAAATACACGGCGGAATGGGAATTACAAGTGAATACTCCATGATGCGACACATGGCAAACCTAGAATCAGTTGTCACCTACGAAGGAACCCACGATATCCATTTATTGATTACGGGTATGGATGTTACTGGCATCCCATCCTTTACAAGAGAAATGCCCAACCTTTAAGAACTAAAGATCTTCGCTTTCCGAAAGCGCATCTCCTCGCAAGAGGCGGATGCGCTTTCTTGCTTCTGCACCGAACAAACTTGCTTTGTATTCCATTAACAGCCTTTTATATAGAGCTTCCGCAGCAGTTTTATCTAATATTCTAAGCTCATTGATTTCAGCCATTCTAAAAAGTGCGTCGTCGGCAAGAATGTCGCTTGGATGTAATTTGAGCAAATCGTCATAATAACCCAACGCTTTTGTCCACTCCCCCCGTTGCTCCATCGCTTGACCTTTGCGAAATAAGATTTCATCTGCCAAAGCATGGTATGGAAACGCGCTCTGAATGCTATCAAATAACACAAATGCAGAGTCGTATTTGTGCTGAGCAATCATGCGGTCTGCTGTAGCAAACCAAAGCATGACTTGGTAATTGCTGTCCAAACCGTAGTTATCGGTGATGAATACCGAAAGTTGAATAGCGTCATTAGAAATAAAGCGCGATGTTCCTTCTTTCAATACGTCGAGCTGAGATTGAGCGAATTCAAATTCTCCGTCGTAATAAAAAATCTTCGCGTTCTTGAATTTGGCCTCGGCCCCGATGCTCTCGAACTTAAAATCGTTGTCGATTTGCATATAAATCAATGACGCCTCCCAGATATCTCCGCCCAAAACTTGCACATCAGCCAATAACATTTTTGCCTGGGCGCGCTGCATGTCTGTTAAACCAGGCAGCTGACTAAGTTGCTGTAATTCTTCAATAGCCTTGGTAATTTGTTGTGCATAAAATGCCCTGATTTCGGCGAGCTGCAATGAGACCTGAAAAGTTACACGACTCTTGCCTAAGCGGGCTAAAGCAAGTTCAAAGTCTGTAATGCACTGGGTGATCTCTTGTTCATTGAAATTTCTAAACTGGGTAACTTGTATAAAGCGTGCATTGAGCAAAGATTGCTGCGCCTCATAAAAGTTTGGTAATTCTGCACCTAAGTCGATAACGTGTTGAAAGCAACGCGTGGCCTGCTCAAAAGCCGCATTCTCAACACAAATTTGACCGAGCTCTAACACCTCTTTTCCATCACTTTTTGTGCGCTTATCTAACGCAATAACTTGAGAAACCGCACCAGAAAAATCTCGACTTTGAACAAATAGCCAAATGAGCATTTGATGAAAAACTACCGGTGCGCCTGCTTGCTGCAAGCGTTGTAAAAGCACCTCTTTAGCTATTAAGAAATCTGCATTCGTTGCTTGGGTCAAGTCCATTCTTGACCCAACTGCTTGCTCGATTGATTCAAGTACAGTAGGTTGCTGAACCAAATAATCCAAATATGCCGACAACATAGCGCGTTTATCGCCAACGAGTGCATAATAATCAGCATACTGAAAATTAAATGGGTAAGAGGGGCTCAGCTTTTGGCCGATATCCAAAGCTCGCTTAGCGTATTCGAATTTCCCTTTAGCAGAGAATGCTTGATACACAGCAATTGTCTGGCCAGGATTTGGGCCTAGTTCAGACAACAACTCTTCATATATTTTTTTGGCTTTTGCATCGTCTTCTTGGTCTTCATAAAATTGACCAGCCAATAAGCGTACTTCAAAGTCTTGCTTGTTCAAACCAATTTGTTTGCGCAGTATTTTTTCGGCCGTTTTGAAATCTTTTTGAGCTACCAAACATTCTAAATAGGGTAGAAAAATCGCTTTGCTTTGGTCCTGAGCATATATTTTTTCATAATAGCCAAGAGCTTTATCGAGTTCAGCATTGTTATAATAGTATTGTGCCAACTGCAAATCGCTTGCAGTTTGGGCACGAGCTGCACCAAAACTTAAAACCAAGCAGAAAAAAAATAAGACTTTAACCCTCATTATCGTTGTTGGTTCTTGCGAAGTAAGGTCTGAGAAAATGCTTCAATAGGCGGATACAAACGCTCGTAGTCTTTATAAAATTGATCTTTTGCACGCAGAAAATCTTTACATAATAATTGTAATTGCGTAATCTTTTGACGCTCAAAACGGATATATTCTGTGTAACGGTGACGCTCTCCTCTTCCTTCAGAAATATCTTTTCTTAAACGTTGAAGTACTTGCTTTTCTTCTGCCACGCCTTGTTTCACTTTCGTGTATTGCTGCATTAGAGGCTTGATACTTCTTCGCATCAATTTGTAGGCATCTAGCTGCTTAGCTAATTCCATATTGATGGTATCTAAATGTAAATTTTGCTTAATCCGCAACTCGGTTTGCATCGTATTATTTTTAAGCGTTGCCACATCACTTAGTTTCTCCTCTTGGAGCTTTTGGTCTATAACCATTAGCTTTTTGTCAAGTTTAGTAACTTGCTCCAATAATTGTTGACGTTTAAGGTCTGCGCAAGAAAAAAGAATTGCACATAAAAAGAAAAAGAAGAAAAGTTTTTTCATGGACATTAAGACAAATAAAAGTGAATGCCTGAGGTAAACAGTAATGCTAATACAAAGCCTGTATATACTTCTAACGGGGTGTGTTTTCTCAAATAAAGTCTGGCTGCCATTGTCAGGCCTGCAGCAATTAATGCACTCAGGACCCACCAAATACTAAATTGATCTTGAGCCTTGGTATAGACTAGTAAAAACCCCAATAAAATTCCGGCGCCTGCGCCATGCAAGGAAATTTTGATCCAGCGATTGATCAATAAAAAAACACTCGTTACCGCTACACCAGAAAGCGGTAGCGCATAGAAGTACCGAGGTAAAGATCCGGCGCCCGCTTTATAAATAAGTAAAAAGAAGAGTACTAAAGAATATACTAACATGATGATCAAAGGCAAACTTCGCTCACCTTGTCTTTCGATATCGATAGTGCTGATGACCTTAAATCGGTGGAGTAAAATAAAAGACACGCCGGGCGCAACAACACTAAACAAAAAGAAAATGATAAAAAGGGCCCATTTGCTTTCAATTGGGGCAAAGTACAAGCTTGTCATTTCAGGATTTGAACTAAATGCCGGAACAAACAAGCTGATCAAGATACCATAGCTTGGCATAAAGAGGGGTAAAAACACCCACGAAAAAAAGTGTGCTAAAAATTTCATAGTTCTTTGCGCATTCTGGCCACTGGAATTTGAAGTTGTTCGCGGTACTTGGCTACGGTACGACGCGCTATATTATATCCTTTTTCTTTGAGAAGATCCATGAGTTTCTCATCGGTCAGTGGGCTGTGTTTGTCTTCGGCTGCTATTGCATCGGATAATATTTTCTTCACCTCTCTGGTCGAAACTTCTTCTCCACTATCTGTCGATAATGATTCTGAGAAGAAGTATTTTAAAGAAAAGATCCCGTAGTTCGTTTGGACATATTTTGAGTTGGCCACCCTTGAAACCGTTGAAATATCTAACTCAACCATGTCGGCGATATCCTTGAGAATCATGGGTTTCAATTTTGTTTCATCGCCAGTAAGAAAATAGGCTTCTTGATACTCAAGAATAGCTCCCATAGTGAGCAAAAGCGTTTGCTGACGCTGTCTGATTGCATCGATGAACCATTTAGCGCCATCTAGTTTTTGTTTCACAAACTGAAAAGCCTCTTTGTCTGCTTTTGAATTTTTGGCGCCCTCAGCGTAACTGCGCAACATGTTTTCGTAATCGCGATTTACCTTTAGGTCAGGTGCATTGCGGCTATTCAAACTGAGTTCGAGTCGGCCTTCGTGTTCAAAAAGTGTAAAGTCGGGTATGATTTGCTGGTGATTCTTGGCAGCTTCTCTCATGGATCCGCCTGGTTTGGGATTGCAGCGCAAAATTTCGTCTACAGCTTCTTTGAGGTCTTGATCTTCAATTTCTAATTTTTTAGCAATTCGCTCGTAGTGCTTCTTGGTAAACTCCTCAAAGAAATTCTCAACGATTTTCATGGCGGTAAAGCGTACGATGTCTCCATCTTGTTTGCGGCGCAACTGAAGCAACAAACATTCTTTAAGATTACGAGCGCCAACACCTGCTGGCTCCAATTCTTGAACTAAAGTCAGCACCTCCTCCACCTCTTTTTCTGTAACGTCGAGGTTCATAGAAAAGGCCAAGTCATCGACTATTGCTTCAATTGACCGATTAAGGTAGCCCGATTCATCTAAATTTCCGATGATTACATCTGCAATTACGAACTGCTTTTCATCAAGATAAAGTAAATGCAGTTGTTCGGTGAGTCGTTCCTGAAAAGTTTGTTCGCCGGATAAAGGAATCACGCGCTCTTCGTCGTCTTTCGACTGATTGTTTGCCTGGGTTTTATAATCGGCGATATCGTCGTCTAGGTAATCTGAGATATCAAAATCGTTGTCGTCGTCGGAGTCATCGGCATCGTAGTCGTCTTGGGTATCATAGTCGTCTTCATCCAATTCTTGACCCTCTTCTAAGGCAGGGTTTTCTTCCAACTCTTGCTTAATGCGTTGGTCAAGTTCCATGGTTGGAACCTGCAACAATTTCATGAGCTGAATTTGTTGGGGAGAGAGTCTTTGCTCTAATTTTTGAATGAGTTGTTGACGCAATGCCATTATTCAATTTTCTGCTTGATGACCTGATAAATTTCTTTAGTGACCATATCATAAACGTATATCAATACGTGCATGTTTTCTGTATTAAAGCCGCCATCTAATTGGTTAGGAACTTTAAAGCTGTAATTGACATAATATTTCCCATTGATGAGATCTCCGGGCGTTAGTTGGCGGCCAAAAGGCATACAAGCAAGGTTTTTTCTGTGAATGTCTCTATGGATGTAAGTGTGGTTGTGTGAGTTATCACTCATTTTTTGATCACCAACTAATGAATCTTCAATAATATAGCCAACAATGCCGAGATCGTTTGTTAAGGTTTGGTCAATTTTATCTACTTCAACATGTACAAATGCACCTTTGGTCGCTGGGAAATAATTCAGTTTTGATTGCAAATTCACTCTAAGGTTGTTCTCGGTGAGAAGTGTGCTGGTTAGAGACGACCACTGACCCGGACCTTGAAAAATGTTACCGCCGACATTTACGCGATTAATAGGGCCGCGCGGATTGCCAACAAAACCTGGATCGTTCGTGCCAAACCAAGTGCCTATTGCCAAACCATCAGGATTAGTGAAATTAAGTGTGTATTCAGCATCTACGCTCTGAAAATCACCAATGCCGTCAACACCAGAGTGTATTGACGCTACAAATACGCGGCCGGGATTGGCCAACTGCAATTGATGTGCGAGGTCTGCGGCTGCAGGACAAAAGATACATTTATGACCCGTGAAATCCTCAATGAGGACGTTTCTGTTCACGTTTGTGTTTGGGCTAAAAGTTGGCCATTCGTTGGTGATGTAATCTGACCACAAACCAGGATATAATGTTGTATCTAGCTCCAAACAAAGTTGAACCGGATATGGATTGGTAACGCGGTCACAAGAAGGCAGCAAATTGAGTCCAAAAAGAATAGCAAAAGCGGCAAAGAGAATTCCTTGTTTCATATTAAAAACTGTGCGTTAGATTGATCATGAGGCCATTATTGGCAGGAACTGGTCTACATACACCTCCTACACAAAATAAACCTGCGCGCTGACGACCATAAGATACCGTTAATCGGGTGGCGTCTTTGATGTAGCCACAAGTTACGATTGGATAATTTACGCGTTTGCTTGTGTCGTCGTTGCCGTAGTTATATTGATTCATTACCGAAAAAAACCAACCCGGAGAAATCGTGTATTCCAACAAAGCAGTAGCCCAGTTTCCTTTATCATTGATTCCTAAGTTGTTTCTTTGAACCCACATGCCTTGCAATTCCCAACGCAAAGCGTTGTGGGTATTTATTTTATATGTGCCTTCCAATACGGCAATTCTCGCATGTATAATTCCTTTTGCATCACTCACCTTGACAACATCATTATTGATTTTGATGTCATAAAAACTCAAGATCCCACTCCATTGTTTGTTGAATTTTTTGGTAATGTTGAAGTTGATGTCTTGCCAATACAAGCTATCACTCATTGCAAAAGGACGGGTGTGGTAAATGACACGAGATGAGTCATTGAGATCTATGCCCTGAAGTGTTTGCTCTGGTCGGTAAGTTGTAGAATAATTCAATCCAAGTGTTGTCCCGTATTTTCCGCCAAGCTTGGTCCCTTTTTTAATGGTATATAAAAAATCTGCCTGATAAGCGACTTCTCCCATAGGCTGTGTCGCATATGGATAAAGTGTCGCAACCAAATTGTAGGTGTGCGTTTTGTTTAATGAAGGCAAAAAGTTGATCAATAAATCTTGTAAGTCTTTGGTGCGGTCTGAACGGTAACTCATGTTATCGACAGATTTTCCAGAGAGTAAGATGCCGAGTCCCTTTTTGGTATAACGCAAATTGAAAATAGCCGCGTGGCCTTGGTTGTAAATGTATTGGTTGTCGGACGAAGGGTCTTGCCCTTTTTGAATGAACTCACCATCTGCATAAAAGTTACCATAGCTAAGTTTCAAACGACCACCGTAGGCTGCCACATTTTGAGGTAATACCCATTCTGGGTTGTTGTCTTCCTGGTACTTACTCACAAAAGAGGCCCCTAAAACAATATCGAGTTTTTGATCTTTTAGAAAGCTGAGTCCTTCGTTTAGATGCCACTCAGCATCCGTTCCTCGAACCAAACCTGCACCATGCACAATTTGCCCTTGCTGAAAAGACAAACGTTGCGTGCCGTAAACCCCCTTTACAACCAAACCTTTGCCCGGGCGTAAAATAATGCGCATACCGTCTAGTAAATTGTCATAACCTAAGTTGCGGTCTTCGTAAGTTCTTAACGCCAAACCACTTCCGAATTGCTCATAAAAAGTTCCGAGTGTGACATCGACAAAATCGTTTTGGTAACCTACATAACGCATTCCTATGCCCGTGCCATCAAAGCGATTTGGATAACCCTGAATGCGTGGCAAATAAGATTCAAAACGCATGCCCGCTTTAAAATTACCTTGGGTATAAAATACATTCATGTAGGAATTGAGCAGTCCTTTTTGTAGTGGTTGCTTGGCATTAATGACTGAGTCTTCGTTGAGGTACTGAAACACAGTTTCCATGTTGCCAGTAATGTTACCTTGTGCAAGGGCAACCTGACTCAGCAATAAAATACCTAAGAGCTTACGGATGTTTTTCATGAATTATTTTTCGCTCAATTTAAGCAGTTCTTGATGTAATTTCTCTTCGTCTCCAGGCGCATAATTGTTGTGAGAATAAACAATAAAACCGTTTTTATCGACCAAGAAAGTGTGCGGCACATTGTTCACGCCCATTGCACGTTTGAAATCCCAATTTGGATCCATTAAAACGGTGTAGTCCCAAGCCTTGCCATTTACATAAACCGGAACTTGACTTTTCGTTTTCTCGTCATCGATCGCAACAGCAACAAGAGTTACGCCTGTTTCAGCAACCCAGTCTTCGTATACTTCGTGAATCGTATTCAACTCTTTTTTACATGGCGCGCACCAGGTGGCCCAAAAACTGATAATAACAGGGCCATTTGCTGTGAGTTCGGCCGTATTGATGGCCTTGCCCTTCATGTCTACCAACTTGACCGACGGGAGTTTTTTTTGATTTAGAGCGGTTTCTGAGGCTGGCTCCTGGGCAAATGTGACCAAAGAAAATGAGCCCACTAAAAAGAGTAAGAATAATTTTTTCATAATTTGAATTTTCCCTGGCAAGACAAAAACCTTGCCGAATTCAAAAGTAAGAAAAAAGCGGCGATGCAAAAAATGGCTTAGATTTTGATAAGTGCGGTGAAAAGCTTATTTTTGAACAAAGTGTATGCTATGAAAACCTTATTTCTCTCCATCTTTTGTATACTAAATGTCGTTTTAATGGCACAAAACAATATTGTTATCCATATCGACGGCCAAACCACAGACCTCTCCGGGCTTACACACACCGTAGTTGCTCCTTCTGGCGCATCCTTTGATGTTCCTTTCGATGTCGTCAACAATACTGGGGCTGCTGTACAGTGGCGTATTACCCGTAAACAAATCAGTATCCCTACCGGCTGGACCGACGCGCTTTGCTGGGGCCACTCAACTGACCCTTTCGGTGGCACCTGCTATTCTTCAGGCCAAATGAATGCCAATCCATGGACTTCACCTGGAACACAAGCGGTTTTGTTCACAATCAACGACGGCGAATACGGTAAAATGAAAGTCTCTGTAGACCCAGAAGACAACACTTTTGGACAAGCGCACTACCGCTATTACATCACAACAAATGGTCTCAACATGCTCGACTCGGTAGATCTCGTTGTCGACTACGTTGCTACAACTAAGCCTGTAGTCAAAGAAGAAATCAACATTACCGTTGCGCCTAACCCTAGCACGGAATATGTCAATATCCAATTTACAGGTGTAGAGCAATTACAACTCAAAATGGTTGATGCATTAGGAAACGTAATGATGCGCGAAGTACTCAACTCTAATCGCAAAATCAATGTTAGTGATATGAACAGCGGTATATACTTCTTGGTTTTTGAAGCGCCAGGTTCAAAAAGCATCACCAGAAAATTGGTTGTCAGACACTAATGTCCAAGCGCAAACCCAAATCATCCGTTACTCAAGCACCTAGAAAAAAAGCCGGCATTACGACCCTTGTAATGCGTATTTTTGAACAGAACCCTGGGGTTGAGCTCACTCATAAACAAGTTTGTACCTTACTCGACGCACGCGACGGACGTGCTCGCCAAGTTGTGTTTGATTCCTTAAGCGTTCTGGCCAACAAAAAAGCCATTCACCGCATCAATCACCATACCTATAAACTCTCTGGCGCCGACTCCCTACTCGAAGGCACAATTTCAATTACCCAACGAGGAGCTGGCTTCGTTACCGTTCAAGGTTACGCCAAAGACATTTATATTGGCCCAGCAAATGTTGGACAAGCACTCAACGGCGACACCGTAAAAGTGCGGGTATTCAAACAGGGTTCAAGCCGAGATGAAGGTGCTGTAACAGAAGTCACCGAACGCGATCGCATCCAATTTGTCGGAACAATCCAAGTACGCAACAATGATGCCCTAATGGTTCCAGATAACGCGCGTTCAGGGGTAGAAATCAAAATCCCTTTAGACAAACTCAACGGAGCCCAGCACGGTGAAAAGGCTTTAGTCAAGATCACTATTTGGCCCAAAAGTGCCGAAAGACCTTACGGAGAAGTCCTAGTCCGGCTTGGCAAGTCTGGCAGCAACGAAACCGAGATGCTGTCTATACTCTATAATCAGGGTATCAATCCTGTTTTCCCAGATGCTGTTATGGCAGAAGCAGAGCTCATCGGTATAGACCTCGATCCAAAAGAAGTTTCTCAAAGACGAGACTTCAGACCCATCCTCACCTTTACCATTGACCCCTTCGATGCCAAAGATTTTGACGATGCCATTTCCTATCAAGAACTAGAAAACGGTCATCTCGAGATTGGCGTTCACATTGCCGATGTCAGTCATTACGTGCGGCCGGGTTCTGCTATGGACCAAGAAGCGCTCTTGCGTTCCAATTCAGTATACCTCGTAGACCGCGTGATCCCAATGCTTCCGGAGCAACTTAGCAATTTAGCGTGCTCACTCCGTCCAAACGAAGATAAATTTGCCTTTTCTGCTGTTTTTGAACTCGATGACAACGGAAAAATATACAAAGAATGGTACGGCAAAACCGTGATCCATTCCAAGCGTCGCTACACCTACGAAGAAGCACAAGAGATTTTAGAAGGCAAAGCGGGCGACCACGACACAATTCTCAGAAGAATAGATGAACTCGCCAAAATTTACCGCAAGCAACGCCTCAAAAATGGTGCGCTCAGTATTGAGTCTGAGGAAATGCGTTTTAAACTTGACGAAGAAGGAAACCCAGACGGCGTCGTGATCAAAACGTCCAAAGACGCACACAAACTCATTGAAGAATTCATGTTGCTCGCCAACAGAAAAGTAGCCGAATTCCTTTCACCCAAAAAGAAAGGTCAAGAGAGCTTCCCCATGATTTATCGCGTTCACGACACGCCAGATCCTGCTAAAATGGAACTCTTTGCTGTCTTTATCGAAAAGTTCGGACACAAAGTAGACATCAACGACCCGCTAAACATTGCCAAAAATCTAAACGAACTCTTTGAAGAAATTCGCAACGAAAACGAATTTTCTTTGGTGCAATCTATGGCCATACGCTCCATGGCAAAAGCCAGCTACGACACCACAAACATTGGGCACTACGGCCTAGCTTTCAAACATTACTCCCACTTTACTTCGCCCATCAGACGTTATGCCGATTTAGTGGTTCATCGCATTTTACAAGAAGAACTTACGACCAAAAAGCACAAATACGGAGGTGAACTTGGCGCCATTTGCCAGCGAATATCTAAAAATGAGCGCAAGGCAGCAGAAGCAGAACGCGAGTCCACAAAATTCTTCCAGTCGCTCTATGCTATGGAGTTTGTAGGAGAAGTTTTCGAAGGTACTATTTCTGGCATCGCTGACCACGGCATGTTTGTCCGGATGGATGAGAACTTCTGTGAAGGAATGGTTCCGATGATGGCCATTCCTGGCGATCGCTTTTATTTCGATCAGGAGAAATTTCAGCTTGTTGGTGCCAAAACTAAAAAAACCTACCAATTCGGAGATCGGGTCAAAGTACGAATTGATCAGGTCAGCACAAAGAAACGACAGATCGATTTAGAATTAGTGCTGAACTAAGCATTATTATTCAAAAAACTAAAGAGTTTTTAATATAAGAAGTTGTTGTAAGGGTATCTCACCTTAAAGATCGCCTTCACTTCTTCATACAATACTTGCTTGAGCTCCTCTACATTCTCTTTGTCAGTGGCAGAAATGAAAACGCAGCGGGTTTTTCCCATTTTGGACATCCAAGATTTTTTGAGAGAATCTAGCGTACGGATGTCTTCTTCGGGCTCGTTGAGGTCAGCAAGTGGCGGCTGGTAGGCATCTATTTTATTAAAAACAATAATCGTGGGTTTTTCGGTATTGTCGATTTCATTGAGTGTCTCGTTTACAACCTCAAAATGCTCTTCAAAATTTGGATGAGCGATATCCAGAACATGAACCAGCAAATCTGCTTCGCGAACCTCATCTAAGGTAGACTTGAATGATTCCATTAGTTGTTGGGGCAACTTACGAATGAAACCAACAGTGTCGGTTAAGAGCAATGGCATGTTGTCAATGACAACCTTTCTGACAGTTGTATCGAGGGTTGCAAAAAGTTTGTTTTCTGCAAAGACATCTGATTTTGAAAGAAGGTTCATGATGGTGCTTTTGCCCACATTGG
Organism: Bacteroidota bacterium; assembly: GCA_041191505.1. GTDB lineage: Bacteria > Bacteroidota > Bacteroidia > Flavobacteriales_D > Crocinitomicaceae > UBA952. The sequence goes on from JBEEOT010000021.1 coordinate 19,142, forward strand.
TATAACCCACTAAAGCCACTCGTACAAGCTGGCCTCGGTTACTGCGCTGCACCGTCATTTGCTTGTCTATCTCTCGCAAGCGTTCTTTCATAAGGGCAATGCGCTGTTGAATGATGCGGCGGTCGGTTTCAATTTGAGATTCACCAGGGCCCCGCAATCCAATACCTCCTTTTTGGCGCTCAAGGTGGGTCCACATTCGGGTAAGACGCGGAAGCATGTACTGTAATTGCGCGAGTTCTACTTGTGTTTTAGCGTGGAACGTACGGGCACGACTCGCAAAAATATCCAAGATAAGAATGGTGCGATCCAAAACTTTGCACTCGAGTTCGCGCTCTATATTACGCAATTGTGAAGGGCTGAGTTCATCGTCAAAAATGATAAGCTCGATGTCTAGCGCCTTTATGTATTGCTTGATTTCTTCGAGCTTTCCAGTACCTACATAGGTGCGAGGATTCGGGTAAGGTAATTTTTGAAAGAACTTTTCTACGGTGATAGCACCCGCTGTTTCGGCCAAAAATTCGAGTTCATCGAGGTGTTCTTGGGCAACCTCTTCAGTCGTTTCTGAAGTGATCACGCCAACGAGCACACAACGCTCTTCAACTGCATCTACGGTGACGTGTCCTTGCATTAACGACGAAGTGCTTTAACGTGACTGAGCACAAGATTGATATTTTCTTCGGTTTCGAGAAGCGCTTTCATGGATGGCATAGCGCCTTTTCCGTTTTTAATGATTTGTAACACTTTTTGATCGGGCAACTGAGACTTGCTGAGGTCTTTAGCACCGCTAGAACCGAGCTTGCCGTCTTCTCCATGACACTGCGCACAGTGCATGGTGTACAAACTTGCGCCTTGCTCTGCAGGTGTTTGTTTTGCAAGTTCTTCTTTGTTTGCTGTTGTGCTCTGACAGGAGAAAACAACCAGAAACAAGCCAAATAGTACCGTGCTTTTTAGAACCATCCTGCGCCTAATTCCGTTCTGAACGGCCATGGAATAAAGGCCAAAACTAAAATGAGTGCAAGGACATACCAAACTTTAATCGCTTTGAATTTAGCGGCTGCATCTGCGCCTTTTTTAGATTTGCTATGGCCAATAGTAATGGCAACAATAGCAAGTAGCATACCTGAAAGATGCTCCATGCCGTAAAAACGATACATAGCTTCTTTCATCCAGCCTTCTACAAATTGAACTTTTTCAGAAGTAAAGTAAAGAACTAAGCCAAGTAGCAACTGCGTATGAAAAGTAATCATGGTGAATAAATTCACCAAACGGTGTTTTTTCTCGTAGTTTTTGGCGGTGAATGCATTGAAAATAGCCAAAAGCAATAAAAGAAGTGCGATCCAACGCAATCCGGAGTGAGCAGAAATCAGTGCTTGCATATTTGATGGGTTTAGGGGTTTAATCGTTGAGTTTTAGTACGGCTAAAAACGCTTCCTGTGGAACTTCTACGCGGCCCACCTGACGCATGCGCTTTTTACCTGCCTTTTGTTTTTCTAATAGTTTTCGTTTACGAGTGATGTCTCCGCCGTAACATTTTGCAGTAACGTCTTTACGCAATGCTTTGATGGTTTCACGGGCAATTACTTTGGCGCCAATAGCCGCCTGAATTGGGATTTCAAATTGTTGACGCGGGATGAGCTCGCGCAATTTGATGCAGATTTTCTTACCTAAATCAAAAGCATTGCTGCGGTGTACGAGGGCTGAGAGTGCATCTACTTGTTCGCCATTGAGAAGGAGGTCCATCTTGACTAAATCAGATTCTTTGTAACCAATTGGGTGGTAGTCAAAAGATGCATAACCACGAGAAACAGATTTGAGGCGATCGTAGAAATCGAAGACGATTTCGGCGAGCGGCATTTCAAAGGTGATTTCGACGCGGTCTTGGGTAAGGTAAACCTGATTTTGAAGTTCGCCGCGCTTTTCGATGCAAAGCGTCATGATGGAACCTACGTATTCAGTTTTGGTAATGACTTGTGCTTTGATATAAGGTTCTTCGATGCGATCCATGCCAGATGGATCTGGTAATTCAGATGGGTTATTGACAATCAAAACCTCATCTGGATCTTTTTTCATGTAGGCTTTGTAAGACACGTTCGGAACGGTGGTAATGACGGTCATGTTGAACTCGCGCTCGAGACGTTCCTGGATGATTTCCATGTGGAGCATACCAAGGAAGCCACAACGGAAACCAAAACCAAGCGCCGCAGAAGACTCTGGTTCAAATACCAAAGAAGAGTCATTGAGCTGGAGTTTTTCCATGGAATAACGCAGTTCTTCGTAGTCTTCGGTATCGACAGGGTAAATGCCAGCAAAGACCATTGGCTTAACGTCTTCAAAACCTTTGATGGCGGTCTCGCAGGGGTTTTCTGAGCCGGTGATGGTGTCGCCAACTTTAACTTCATTGGCGGCTTTGATACCCGAAATAATGTAACCGACATCGCCGGCTCGAACTTCGTTTTTAGGGGAGAGGTCCATTTTGAGGATCCCGATTTCGTCGGCGTTGTAGTCTCGGCCGGTATTTAAAAAGCGGACTTTTTGACCTTTTTTGAGAACGCCGTTCTTGACGCGATAATAAGCGATGATTCCGCGGAATGGATTAAAGACGGAGTCGAAGATCATGGCTTGCAACGGCGCTGATTCGTCGCCTTGCGGTGCTGGAATGCGATTTACAACCGCTTCTAAAATTTTATCTACACCCAATCCCGTTTTTCCCGATGCTTGAATGATGTCGTCGATGTCGCAACCGATGAGCTCCATGATTTGATCAGAAACTTCTTCTGGCATGGCGCCAGGCAAATCCATTTTATTGAGAATAGGGATGATTTCGAGGTCGTGCTCTAGTGCTAAATAGAGATTGGATATAGTTTGAGCTTCGATGCCTTGAGAAGCGTCGACAATTAAAAGAGCGCCTTCACAAGCTGCGATAGAACGCGAAACTTCGTAAGAGAAATCGACGTGCCCAGGGGTATCGATGAGGTTAAGGATGTAATCTTGGCCCTCGTGCTTGTAGCTCATTTGTATTGCATGCGACTTGATGGTAATGCCGCGCTCGCGCTCGAGATCCATGTCGTCGAGGGCTTGGGCTTGCATTTCGCGGTCAGAGATGGTGCCGGTCGTTTGGAGCAAGCGATCTGCCAAGGTGCTTTTACCGTGGTCAATGTGGGCAATAATACAAAAATTGCGGATGTGCTTCATAGGTTGCAAAAATACGGAATCTATGCCACATGACAAGGTGCAAATTACAGCTTGTTGTCCGCAAATCTACTGATGTTTGTTTCGGGATGCAGTGGTTTTTTAGCACTTATTAATTCGGCAAGTTCTCGCGCTAAGGTAGGTGCCATCATGTAGCCTTTTGTACCTAGGCCATTGAAAACAAAAACACCTTCAAAATGCGGGTGTTGTCCCATTAATGGTCGGCGATCCAACACGGTTGGCCTCACCCCGGCTGCTTGTTCCAAAACTACCGGATCATAAGAACCCAGCGAAAACAAATTATCGAGTAACTGTTCTCTGGCCTCAGTTGTGGTATGAAGCGTTGAATTGTTCCATTCGTAGGTAGCACCAACCCGAAAACGGCGCTCGCCATAGGGTAAAACGAAACATTTGCGGTTCAATGACTCTGATTCCGACAGCACAGCGCTCTCTATCAAAAGCGTTTGTCCTTTTGTTTGCTGCAGAGGTAAATAGCTAAAAGTTGGCTCGTCTTTTTGGCGGTACCCCATGCAAAAAATCACATAATCGTAAGCGACACCATCGTAGATTCTGGATTCGGGCTGCCAGGCCTGAATATCAAAATCCTTTTGAACAAGCATTCCGCTGTTGCCAAAATGGGCAGCATGCGCTTTTACCCAATGAGCTGCATCGATCCAAAAAGCGTTGCGTACTCGCCCACTTCCAAAAAGGTTGTGAGCAGCTTGATGATCGAGGTCGTCTGCAGTTAGTTTTTCCAAATAATTCTCGTACTCCTCCTGCTCCGACTTCTTTTGCCAATTATCGCGCTCTTCTGCAGCAGAAAAAAAACGTCGGATGACTATTGGATGATAAAACTTGGTGTTGAGTTGCTGCTCAATTTCTTGGTAAAAAGCTTGGGCCTCGGGCAAAAATTCGTCGAGTCGCCAAGACTTATTCATGCGGCGAAACACCATCGGATTAACCATCCCTGCAGCAATTGCGCTCGAATGATTGCTTCCTTCATCGAGCAAAGTGATGTCGATTCCCTTGGAAATCAATTGATGCGCCAAACAGGTTCCTGCCAATCCTGCCCCTACAATAAGTGCTTTTTTTGCCATGATTTATTTCGTGAAAGCGAAGCTAAGCAAACTAATCTGAACTTTCGGATCTGCAGCTTTAATTGCCTTTGCCAAAGACTCAAGCGTTGCGCCAGTGGTGATGACATCATCGACAATTAAAATGTGTTTAAATTGTCCTAGGTTTGTCCGCGCATTAAATATATTTTGAACATTTTCCCAACGCCCAAAGCGGTCATTTGCTGTTTGGCTTGCGGTATGTTTACGCTTCTTGACCAAACTTTTCAAAACAGGCACTCCCCAAACTTTAGCTAGCCCTCTAGCCAATAATTCACTTTGATTATACCCCCTTGCAAACTTCTTTTTTGGGTGAATGGGAACGGGAATGATTCCATCGATATTTCTAATCGAATGCTTGTCGAGCACTTTTGCCATGTGCTCACCTAAGTAAATACCAAGCGGCGCTTTAAAATCGTACTTCAAGGCTCTAATTATGGATTGACTCACCGCGCCTTTGCCGTAATAATACAAAGCGCTCGTATGTTTGATTTCAGCCCGACTCCAAAATAATTGATCGAGTTTAGTTGGGCCGTTTTGGAGTTCAAAATAGGTGCGCTCCATGCCTTCCCAGCAGATCCAGCAGAGGTAGCGTTCTTCGCGCACAAGCTCCCTGTTGCAATGCAAACAAACATTTGTAAAAACCAAATGACCCAAGCCATCTGAATAATTTTTTAAGACCAAACCTAGTCGCTGAATGTATGTAACCATCGTATCGAAAGATTTAACAATTCGTTGTTTAAAAGTGCTTGGCAAATCGCCAACAATTCCAACGTGAATTTGTTAACTTTATTGAGGTTTCCTTTCATACAAAAATTATCTGTTAATCGCCACAATTTTCTTCGGAAAAATTATCAAAACTTACTGCCAAACCATGTGAATATCTTTCTGCGGCGTGTTGAAATCCGCTGAAGGGTTTGTCCGTGAAAGGTTTGCGCTTTTTAGTGTTGAAAACCGCGAATAAATGTTAATTTCTTTAATTGATTTGAGCCCGAATTTTAACAAATTTTGTATCCCTGATTTATTTTGAAATCTGCAACTCGAAAGCCATGACAAAAACACTACACGAACCGATTCTTGAAGAAAATAAAAGCCGTTTCGTACTGTTCCCAATTCAGCATGACGACATCTGGAGCTTTTACAAAAAAGCCGAAGCTAGCTTTTGGACCGCAGAAGAAATCGATCTTTCCCCAGACCTCATCGACTGGGAAAACAAACTCACCGACGACGAACGCCACTTCATCAAACACGTTTTGGCATTTTTCGCAGCATCAGACGGCATCGTCAATGAAAACCTTGCTGAGCACTTCCTCAACGAAGTTCAGTACACAGAAGCAAAATTTTTCTACGGTTTTCAGGTCACTATGGAGAACATCCATTCCGAAACCTATTCGTTGCTCATCGACACCTACATCAAAGACACCCAAGAAAAAAATTACCTCTTCAACGCCATCGATACCGTAGATTGCGTCCGTAAAAAAGCAGACTGGGCACTCCGCTGGATTGACCAAGGTTCGTACGCAGAGCGTTTGGTTGCCTTCGCTGCAGTTGAAGGAATTTTCTTCTCTGGCTCGTTTTGTTCCATTTTCTGGCTCAAAAAACGCGGCCTCATGCCTGGGCTTTCCTTCTCGAACGAGCTCATTTCCCGCGATGAAGGCCTACACTGTGACTTCGCTTGTTTGCTTTATACCAAGCATTTAGTGAACAAACTACCTAAAGAAAAGGTGCAAGAAATCATCACCAATGCCGTTGAAATCGAGAAAGAGTTTGTCACTGATGCACTTCCAGTGAAACTGATCGGCATGAACAGCGACCTCATGGGTCAATACATCGAGTTTGTTGCAGACCGCCTTCTTGTAGAACTCGGAAACGAGCGCGTTTACAACGCCTCAAATCCATTTGATTTCATGGACATGATTTCAATCCAAGGTAAAACCAACTTCTTTGAAAAACGAGTTGGCGAATACCAAAAAGCTGGCGTACTCGCCGGTAAAGAAAATCAAGCATTTAGCCTTGACGAAGATTTTTAACCTAACTAACACTATTAATATAAGGAGCATATGTACGTTGTAAAAAGAGACGGAAGAAAAGAAGCCGTCAAATTCGATAAAATTACTGCCCGCATCGTCAAGATGTGTTACGGTCTTGATCCGCTTGTTTCGCCAGAAGCAGTTGCCATGAAGGTCATCGAAGGGCTTTTTGATGGTGTCAGCACGACCGAACTCGATAACCTCGCTGCCGAGGTTGCTGCGGCCAAAACGATAGACCATCCAGACTATGCTTTGTTGGCATCGCGCATTGCCGTGTCTAACCTTCACAAAGAGACCAAAAAGACTTTCTCAGAAGTCATGCACGATCTTTACCACTACGTTGATACCAAGACGAACGAATCTGCTGCGCTCCTTGCAGACGACGTCTATCAAATCATCATGGCCAACAAAGAAGTGCTCGACTCCAGCATTATCTACGACCGCGACTTCCGCTACGACTACTTCGGCTTCAAGACGCTGACGCGCTCCTACCTCATGCGCTTGAACAACAAAATTGCAGAACGTCCGCAACAAATGCTCATGCGAGTTGCTGTTGGTATTCACAAAGAAGATATCCAATCAGCAATTAAAACATATAATTTAATGTCAGAAGGTTGGTTTACACACGCTACTCCAACACTTTTCAACTCCGGAACTCCAAAACCGCAAATGTCTTCTTGTTTCTTGCTTACCATGAAAGAAGACAGCATTAGTGGAATCTACGATACCCTCAAGTCATGTGCGCAAATTTCGCAATCTGCAGGCGGTATCGGTTTGTCTATCCACGACATCCGCGCAACGGGTTCATATATCAAAGGCACCAACGGCGCATCTAACGGTATCGTACCAATGCTTCGCGTATTCAACGACACCGCTCGCTACGTAGACCAAGGTGGTGGCAAAAGAAAAGGTTCATTTGCCATTTACATCGAGCCTTGGCATGCAGATGTATTCGATTTCCTCGATTTGAAGAAAAACCATGGTAAAGAAGAGCAACGTGCTCGCGACTTATTCTATGCGCTCTGGATTCCAGACTTATTCATGAAACGCGTTAAAGAAAACGGCGACTGGACCCTCATGTGTCCGCACGAATGTCCAGGTCTTTCAGACTCACACAGTGCAGAATTCGAAGCGCTTTACACTAAATACGAACAAGAAGGAAAAGGTCGCAAAACGATTAAAGCACAAGACCTCTGGTTCAAAATTCTAGAGTCGCAAATCGAGACCGGTACCCCATACATGCTATACAAAGATGCGGCTAACGCTAAATCTAATCAGCAAAACCTAGGTACCATTAAGTCTTCAAACTTGTGTACTGAAATCATCGAATACACCGCTCCAGACGAAGTTGCGGTTTGTAACCTTGCCTCATTAGCACTTCCTAAATTTGTTACTGAAGAAGGCTCATTCGATCACGACAAACTCTTCGAAGTTACTTACCAAGCTACGCTCAACCTCAACCGCATTATCGACAACAATTTCTACCCAGTAGAAGAGGCGCGCAACTCCAATATGCGCCACCGCCCAATCGGTTTAGGTGTGCAAGGTTTAGCTGATGCCTTCATTATGCTCGGCTATCCTTTTGAGTCAGAAGAAGCGCGTGCTTTAAACCGCGAAGTATTCGAAACCATCTATTTTGCCTCCATGACGGCTTCTAAAGACCTCGCGAAGGTAGATGGCCCATACGAAACCATCAAAGGTTCACCTGTATCAAAAGGAATCTTCCAATTTGATATGTGGGGCGTTACACCAACCAAGCGTTGGGAATGGGATTTACTCAAAGACGAAGTGAAAAAACACGGTGTACGCAATTCACTATTGCTTGCTCCAATGCCAACCGCTTCTACTGCTCAAATCCTCGGTAACAACGAGTGTTTCGAGCCATACACTTCAAATATCTACACGCGTCGTGTGTTGTCTGGCGAATTCATCATCGTCAACAAACACCTACTCAAAGACCTCGTTAAAGAAGGCCTTTGGAACAAAGACATGCGTCAAAAAATCATGGCTGCTAACGGATCTATTCAAAACATCCAAGACATTCCTCAGCACCTCAAAGATCTTTATAAAACAGCCTGGGAAATCTCTCAAAAAGCAATCATTGAACAAGCTGCTGACCGCGGAGCTTACATCTGCCAAAGCCAATCTCTCAACATCTTCATGGAAAATGCCAACTTCGGTAAATTAACATCCATGCACTTCTACGGTTGGGAAAAAGGTCTCAAAACAGGTATGTACTACCTTCGTACGAAAGCTGCCACTGATGCCATTAAATTCACCGTTGACAAAACAGTTGTCGAAGAACCAAAAGCACAAATCATCGAAGACCAACAAGCAGCCATTGCCTGTTCACTAGACGATCCAGATGGTTGTGAAATGTGTTCCGGATAGAAGCGGCGGTAGCCGGTTATATGTGGAACGTAAATTCATGATCGAAGTGAACTAAATGTGTTCCGGATAGAAGCTGCGTTAGTCGGTTCAATCTTTTAGCAAGATTTATCGATCTTCATCTTATAAAAAGGCCTGCAAATTGCAGGCCTTTTTAATTATACCCCTTACCTTTGCACTTTCCTCAAAGATATGACAGCTCAAAAACAAATTCAACGCGCACTTATTTCCGTATTTTACAAAGATGGCCTAGCTCCAATTGTAGAAAAATTACATGCCAACAACGTAGAAATTTTATCCACTGGTGGCACACTTGCTTTTATCAAAGAACTAGGCATTCCAGTTACTGCCGTTGAAGATGTTACCAATTTCCCAGAAATTCTCGGTGGGCGCGTTAAAACATTGCATCCAGCGATTTTTGGTGGCATTCTTAATCGCCGTGATTTTGCAGCTGATCAAGCCCACATGGCCGAACATCAATTAGGTTCCATTGACTTAGTTATTGTAGACTTATACCCTTTTGAACAAACCGTGGCATCCGGTGCTTCTCATGAAGACATTATTGAAAAAATAGATATAGGTGGCATTTCTTTGATCCGAGCAGCGGCCAAAAACTACAACGATGTCGTTATTATTCCGAGCGTCAAACAATATGCGCAACTCTCCGAAATTCTCGAAGCCCAAGGCGCTCAAACTACACTTGAGCAGCGCCATGCCTTCGCTGCCGAAGCATTTCATGTGTCTTCACACTACGACACCATGATTCACCAGTATTTCATGAACCAAAACAGCGCGTACCTCAAACTAAGTGAAGAGAAACAAAGCCCATTGCGCTACGGCGAAAACCCACATCAAAAAGGTGTTTTCTACGGTGATCTCGACGCGCTCTTTACTAAATTACACGGTAAAGAACTCTCTTACAATAACTTGCTAGATGTTGACGCGGCTGTCCGTCTCATGCAAGAATTCAAAAACGACGGCCCTACATTCGCCATTCTGAAACACAACAATGCCTGTGGTTTAGCAACACGCCCTACACTCAAAGAAGCTTACGAAGCAGCGCTCCAGGCCGACCCTGTAAGTGCTTTTGGCGGTATCCTCATTGCCAATGAAGAAATTGACATGGCAACGGCTACTCTTGTGAACGAATTATTTTGCGAAGTGCTCATTGCACCCGCTTACACACAAGAAGCACTTGAACTTTTGCAATCCAAAAAGAACCGCATCATTCTCATTCAAAATGAGGTAGCTCTTCCGCTAACTCTCGTACGCAGCGCCCTCAATGGCTACCTCGTTCAAGATGCCGATTTAGCCTCAGAAACTGCCGAAAACCTAGAAGTAAAAACCAAACTTGCACCATCTGCTCAAGAAGTAGAGGACCTCTTGTTTGCCAACAAATTAGTGAAACACACAAAATCCAACACCATTATTCTGGCCAAGAATGGTCAGTTACTCGCCAGTGGAACAGGCCAAACCTCACGCGTAGATGCGCTCAAACAAGCCATACACAAAGCCAAGAGTTTTGGTTTTGACCTCAATGGCGCAGCTATGGCCAGCGATGCCTTCTTTCCTTTCCCAGACTGTGTAGAAATCGCTCATTTAGAAGGTATCAACGCCGTTATTCAACCCGGCGGATCCGTTAAAGACGATCTTTCAATCTCTTATTGCGATGAAAATCAAATGAAAATGGTCTTCACCGGAGTGCGCCATTTCAAACATTAACTAAAAAGTGAAAGTTTTTCATAAAACAACACTTTTATTGTAACCTTTGAACGTCTTCTACGAATAAGAAGAAATTACAAAAACCAATAAGCGCTTAAAATGGGCCTTTTTAACTTTCTTACACAGGAAATTGCCATTGACCTCGGTACGGCAAATACCCTGATTATCTGGAACGACAAAGTTGTTGTCGACGAACCTTCAATTGTAGCCAAAGATATCCAAACGGGTAAGGTGGTCGCCATTGGAAGAAAGGCACAACAAATGCACGGTAAAACACACAAACTCATTGAAACGGTGCGTCCGCTTAAAGATGGTGTAATTGCCGACTTCCAGAGTGCCGAACAAATGATCAAAGGCATGATCAAAATGATCAATCCTGGTCGTAGCCTTTTCAATCCAACACTTCGCATGGTAATCTGTATCCCATCGGGTATTACAGAAGTTGAAAAACGCGCCGTCCAAGACTCGGCAGAACACGCCGGAGCAAAAGAAGTTTACCTCATCCACGAACCAATGGCTGCCGCAATCGGTATTGGCATCGACGTTGAAGAGCCAATGGGAAACATGATCATCGATATAGGTGGTGGTACTTCCGAAATTGCCGTTATTGCCCTTGGTGGTATCGTTTGTGATAAATCTATCCGCATTGCCGGCGATGACTTCACCAATGACATCGAAGAATACATGCGCCGCCAACACAATATTTTGGTGGGTGAACGCACTGCCGAACAAATCAAAATTGAAGTTGGTGCGGCCTTGCCTGAACTCGAGAACCCACCAGCAGACTTCGCCGTTCGCGGTCGTGACCTCATGACCGGTATCCCGAAAGAAATCATGGTTTCATACCAAGAAGTGGCTCACGCGCTCGACAAAACAATTTCTAAAATTGAAGAAGCGATCCTCAGTGCACTTGAAATGACACCTCCAGAACTTTCTGCCGATATCTACAAAACGGGTATCTATTTAGCAGGTGGGGGCTCAATGCTTCGCGGTCTTGACAAACGTATTTCTGCCAAAACGAAACTTCCTGTTCACATTGCAGAAGATCCGCTTAGAGCAGTGGCACGTGGCACGAGCATCGCACTCAAGAATATCGATAAGTATCCGTTCTTAATGGGTAGATAAGCCGTTATTAATACAGCGCGCCTTCTATTTCTTGCTTGAATTTCTCTACGAGTTCTGTATAAGCTGTTCCAGTCGCTGGGCCACTAAAGCCAGTATGTATGGCGATTATTTTTCCTTGCTCATCCACTAAAATAGAGGTCGGAAAACTCATGATACCATTCAACATCGGGAAATACGCAGCCGCAGCTTCTTTGCTGGAAGTCCCTGCCAAATAAACCTGGTAATTCACCTCCAAGTCCTTTACAAATTTCTTTAAGCGACTTCTTTGCTTTTTAGAATCGGCACCTACTTCAAAGCCCAGCGCTACAATTTCTAGACCCTTTGGTCCGTAGGTTTCCTTTAATGCCCTTAAAAGGTGGGTTTCATCGATGCAATTCGGGCACCATGTTCCCATAATTTGAATCAAGGTTACTTGTCCTTTTTTTGAAAAATCAAGATTGGTCTTTCTTCCATTTAGTTTAATCAAATTGTTGAGCACTACCCTTTCATCTCTTTTGATCAAATAGGTGAGTTCTGCCTCATTTCTTAATTGAACAGTTTCATCTTTAGTTGCCTTAAAAGGGGTGCTTGATTTTCCTCCACTATAGAATACCCCTGTCATTTCATTATTACTATTGAGTTGTGTCTCCACCACAAAAGCCCAATAACCGGTGTAGGTCTGTAAATGCAATTTTCCATTTGCAGCATAACCATGCAAATAGCGGTAATCGCCGGTTTCACTTAGAAAACTTCCGAAAATGCGACCATTCATTTCTTGCTGAAATACACCTACCAACACTTCTTCATTTGGCGTGCCTGGCTCGAACAGTACTTTCCATCTGCCAAATAATTCCGGAAAGATACTATCAGGTTTTGGTATCATTTCTGAAAGCGTCATGTACAAGTGAACAGGATAGCGAACCGGAACTTTTTTATTGTAATTGATCCACCAACCTCGGGCTTCGGAAAAATCGTCGTTAAATGCAATGCGCCATTCCGCATCTTGAGCAGGAAATTGATAAACGATGGTATCTCCTATCCGTTTTTTTACGGACAGCTGATACACTTCTTTACCATTGTATATGGTAATCGGTGATTTAACATTTTTTTCGGCAAGTGCTGCTGTAACATTTATTTGCAAGCGATCATTGAGTTGTATTTCTGCAATATATGGGAAAAGTGCACTATTAGGTCGGGACGCAAAATTGTCTTGGGTATGACCTAGAAAACCATTCAAAAAAGTAAATAAGATTCCAAAAATCGCGTTACGCATAAGTTGAAAGATTGCGGGGTTGAACCACTAAATTAAAAGAAATAAACTATCTTGCTTTGCGCATGCAACTTTTTCAAATTAAAATACGTCAGTGCTAAGAGTCATGGATGAACAAGAACTCATACAAGGTTGTATTGCTGCTCGTCCGAAGGCTCAAAAAGCGTTATTTGACATCTATGCCCCCAAGCTGTACGTCGTGTGTTTGCGTTATTTAAAAGATCAAATGCGTGCACAAGACGTCTTGCAAGACACCTTCGTTAAAATTTTTGCCCATATCGGCAATTACAAATCGGAGGGTGCATTTGAAGGTTGGCTCAAAAGAATTGCGGTCAATACTTGCCTTGACCAACTGCGCAAAGACAAAAAATTACTCACTGATGTCCCCCTGGACGATGTCTCGCACAAGTTGGCTCACCAAGACTTCAGCGCCGAAAAACTCATGGCCGACGACTTGCTCAAACTTGTTCAGGCCCTGCCAGACGGCTACCGCACTGTCTTCAACCTTTTTGCCATCGAAGGATTCTCTCATCAAGAAATTGCCCAACAATTAGGTATTTCTGAGAGCACCTCCAAAACACAATACTTGCGCGCAAGGGCCTATTTGAAAGAACGCATTGAAAACATAGATTAAAATGACTGAAAAAGATCAAATAAAAGAACTATTTGCCAAAGGCCTCCAGGACCACCAAGTCCAGGTAGACCCTGCATTGTGGTCTTCTATTTCGTCATCTATAGGTGCTGGCGCAGCAAAAACAGGGCTTGGGCTTTTAGCAAAAACGCTTATTGGTGTTGCGGCAAGTGCAATTATTGCCGGAGTAGTTTATTTATCATCGGATAAAGAAAACCCTGCGCCCAAAAAGCAAGAGGTAAAAACACTTCAAGAATCCAGCAATACTACAGAAGATAAAAAAATCAGTCCTTCAATACCAACAAAACCATCTATTCAAACTTTGTACTACGATTCTTTGCCGATCGGATGTTTTCCTATAGTCGATGACACAGTGTTTGGAATTCCTGATTTTGACACTCAAACTAATTCCGGAACTACTGCGGAAGCACAAGCATTCACATCAGCAATCGAACCGCATGTTGTTCCAGTTGTCATTCCAACTCAAGGCCAATTTGTTCAAAACATTGCTACTCCTTCTCAAATTGACCCAATACAAGAAGTGCAAGCAAAAAAGCCAACGCCCATCTCTCTACCCAATATTTTCACGCCAAATGGTGACGGACAAAACGAAACTTTACATATCAATTGGGGTCGATCAGTTATAGAAGATTTGAGTATTGTGGTGCTTGACTCTCAAAATAACCTAGTATTTAAAAGCAGCAACCCCGAATTCAACTGGGACGGCACCGATCTAGGCGGAGAAAAACTTCCGCGCGGAAACTACATTTACTTTGTTTCTGCAGTAATCGATGGCCAAAAATGGCAGCAATCGAGCAGTTTGCAAATTCAGTACTAAAATTATTGCGTAAATTGGCAGATGCCGCTTATCTACTGCATCACCAACGGAAATAAAAAAATCACGTCGAAAAACCGGCTAATTCTTGCCGCTTTGAAAGAAAAATTCGGCGTAAATTTTCACCTATATAATAGTATCGATTCGCCAGATGCACTTGCTTTTATTCATGGACTGCAAGCAACCTGTACACATCTCATTGGTGTTGGCGGTGACGGCACGTTCAATGTTATATTAAATGGGGTTTGTTCGCATCCAGATGCTCATTTTCAGCCGATTATTGGCGTTCTGCCAAATGGCACGGGCAACGATTTCTTTCGCTCGGCGGGTTATGAAAAAAAACCAGACATTATTCAAAAAATATCGGCCGAATCATTTGATAGCATTGACGTTGGCTACATCACCACCGAGCATGAAACGCGTTACTTTGCCAATATTACAGATATCGGATTTGGCGGTGCTGTTGTGATTGAATTACAAAAATTCCGCAAGCGCTTCGGACCAAATTTCTCTTACGGACTCGCTATTATTCAGACCTTTCTCAACTATAAAAGGCCAATCGTACAAATCAATTCGGCCAATTTCGAATATAAGGGGGAGTTGCTGCTTGCTGCTTTTTGTAATGGCAGTATTTTTGGCGACGGCTTGTATATTCATCCTGGAGCAAGAATCAACGACGGGCAACTCAAGCTTACACTTTTAGGTAAAGTTTCACTTTTTGATTACGTCAAAAATGTCATCAAAGTTAAACGAGGTAAGAAAATCAATCATCCAGAGGCGCATTATCTTACCGTGTCTTCTCCGATTGGGTTGCATTCTTTTGGGGGGCCTTTACATGCGGAAACTGACGGAGAGTACTTAAGAGGCCAGACTTTCAATGTGGAACTACACGCAAGCAAGATCAAGTTGCTTCCGGTAAACAAAACCTAGATTGCTTATCTTTGAACGAGAATGAAAAGAAGCATCATCATTACAGCAGGAGGTATCGGCAAACGCATGGGTAGCGAACTGCCCAAGCAATTTTTGCTGCTCGGTGGAAAGCCCGTATTGATGCACACGCTTCAACGTTTTTTTGAATTTGATCCCGAAGCGCAAATCATCGTTACATTACCCAAAGATTGGGTAAATCATTGGAAACAACTTTTAACAGATTACCAAATCCGCATTCCTCATGAGTTGGTCGACGGTGGTGCCGAGCGCTTTGACTCCATACAAAATGCACTTGGCATTTGCACCGGAGCACAAATTGCCATTCACGATGGTGTAAGACCCCTGGTTAGTACTTCTACAATTGCGCGTTGTTTTGCCGGTCTGAAAAACGCAAAGGCAGTTGTGCCCGTGCTTCATCTAAAAGATTCTCTTCGAAGCGGAAAACTAGAAAAATCAGAAAGTGTAGACCGCTCCGCTTATTTCTTGGTACACACCCCTCAATGCTTTGATGCCCAAATTTTGCGAGCAGCATATGCGAAGGGTTACCAAGCTCGTTTTACCGACGACGCAAGTGTTGTTGAGGCCATTGGCATTGAGCCTTTGCTCGTTCTGAGCAATGAAGAGAACCTCAAGATCACGAGCCCTACCGATTTAAAAATGCTCAACGCTTTGATCACACCATGAATCTAATTGCTCCGCCTCATTTAACAAAAGGTGACCTCGTCTACTTGTGCGCACCTGCAAAAGCCATCGAAAAGAGCTACGTGCTTGCTGCCGAAAATTGGCTGAATCAGATTGGCCTTCGCGCCGTCAGAAGTAAGCATTTAATAGGCAGACACCATTATTTTTCAGGCACTGAATATGAACGCATGTCCGATTTACAAGAAGGCATTGATCATCCCGAAGCTAAAGCAATTTGGTGTGTAAGAGGAGGTTACGGGACTATCCAGATTTTGGATGGGCTTCAATGGGCGCAGTTTATTAGAGAGCCCAAGTGGGTCATTGGATTTTCGGACATTTGTGCGTTACACCACAAGATACAACACCTTGGTTTTCAGAGTATTCACGGAACCATGGCGCTGAATATTGACAAAAATAGTGCTGAAGCCAAAGCAAAATTAGCCGAGTTATTATTCGGAGAGAAACACACTTTTGAACTCACAACACATGCAGACAACATCCATGGTGAGGCAAGTGGTGTTCTGATCGGTGGCAACCTCAGCATTGTCTACAGCATGCTCTCAGGGCCAGACGCCTATGATTTTCGAGACACTATTTTATTTATTGAAGATTTAGCCGAACACCTCTATCATATTGACCGCATGTTGCATGCACTGCGTAGAAATGGCACATTAGAGCAAATCAAAGGTCTGATTGTCGGAGGCATGACCGATTTAGAAGACACAGATGTGCCTTTTGGAAAGTCAATCAACGAACTTATTTTAGCACACTTTACCTATCGAAAGATTCCTATTTGTTTCGATTTTCCGGCGGGTCATATTGATGATAACCAAGCTCTTGTTTTAGGGGCTAATGTGCGGCTAGAAGTGCGCGCCGAAAAGACAAGCTTAAACTATCTATAATCGTTCTAAATAGCTGAATTAAGTAGATTATATTGCCAACATTTGTTACAATTAAATGTTGTTCAGTTAAATTTGCACCACTACAAATGAAAGATTCTTATGAGTAACTCTGTATTATTTAAATCTTCTATCGGTAAGAAGGTCTTTATGGCCCTCACCGGACTTTTCTTGTGTACGTTTTTGGTTGGCCACTTACTTGGCAACCTCCAACTGATCCTCAAAACTGGCGAAGAAGGACGTCGCGCCTTCAACGAATACGCCTATTTCATGGGCCACAACCCGTTTATCAAAATTCTCTCTTACGTTACTTACGCAGCCGTGCTCATTCACATTATCGACGGTTTTGCTTTAACCATCCAAAACCGCAAGGCCCGTCCAGTGCGTTATGCTTACAACAAACCAGGTTCAAACTCCAGCTCTGCTAGCCGCAGCATGGCGATTTTAGGAACCCTTATCTTGGTTTTCTTAGCTACACACATGGCCAATTTCTGGTGGAAAATGAAAGTAAAAGAAGACGTTCCGCTTCATACATACAAATTAGAAATGGACAACCCCATGATGGGCGCAGCCAATGCAGAACTTTACTACACACACGTTCCTGGTATTCAACCCATTCCAAAAGACAAAAACAATATCATTGAAAAAGGCACCGACCTTTACATCAAAGGCACAAACGTTAAAGTAGCAGAAGGCTACCGCGACCTACACACATTGGTCATCGACTTCTTCAACAAAAGTAAAAATGAAGGTGCGCTTTTTGCCGTATTGTTCTACGTGATCTCTATGCTTGTTTTAGGCTACCATCTTTTACATGGTTTCCAAAGTGCTTTTCAGTCACTCGGTATCAATCATCCGAAATACACCCCATTGATCAAAATCATCGGAACCGGCTTTGCTGTTGTTGTTCCATTTTTGTTTGCGATTATTCCCGTTATTATTTACATGAATCACTAGGAATCAGGCTATGTCAACACTAAATTCGCGCATTCCAGAAGGTCCAATCTCAGAGAAATGGACCAACCACAAAAACCACATGAAACTGGTTGCACCCAACAACCGTCCTAAAATCGATGTCATCGTTGTAGGAACAGGATTGGCAGGTGCTGCAGCTGCAGCGTCTCTTGGCGAGATGGGCTACAACGTTAAGGCGTTTTGTTTCCAAGATTCTCCGCGCAGAGCGCACTCTATTGCAGCTCAAGGTGGTATCAACGCAGCTAAAAACTATCAAAACGACGGCGACTCTATTTACCGTCTCTTTTACGACACCATTAAAGGTGGTGATTACCGCGCTCGCGAAGCTAACGTATACCGTTTGGCAGAAGTGTCAGGTAATATCATCGACCAATGTGTGGCACAAGGTGTTCCTTTTGCACGCGAATACGGTGGCTTACTAGACAACCGTTCGTTCGGTGGAACGCAAGTTCAGCGTACATTCTACGCTGCTGGTCAAACCGGTCAACAACTATTATTAGGCGCCTACTCAGCGCTATCGCGTCAAATCGGTTTAGGTCGCGTTAAAATGTATCACCGTCACGAAATGATGGACCTCGTTAAGGTAGATGGCAAGGCACGCGGTATTATCGCAAGAAACCTTGTTACCGGCGAACTCGAGCGTCATTCTGCGCACGCAGTTGTCATTGCTTCTGGTGGTTACGGAAACGTTTACTTCCTATCCACTAATGCAATGGGTAGTAATGTATCTGCTGCATGGAAAGTACACAAAAAAGGAGCAATGTTTGCCAATCCTTGTTTTGTGCAAATTCACCCGACATGTATTCCGGTACACGGCACCAACCAATCCAAACTAACCCTTATGTCGGAGTCTTTACGTAACTCTGGCCGTATTTGGGTTCCTAAAAAGAAAGAAGATGCCGAAGCCATTCGCGAAGGCAAACTCAAACCAACTCAAATTGCCGAAGAAGACCGCGATTACTTCTTAGAAAGACGCTACCCTGCTTTCGGAAACCTCGTTCCACGCGACGTCGCTTCTAGAGCAGCAAAAGAACGATGCGATGCCGGATACGGAATCGAAGCCAACGACACCAACGAAGGTGTTTACCTTGACTTCGCAACTGAAATCCGCAATAAAGGTCGCCAATCGGCATTTGCACAAGGTGACCACAACCCAACTGAAGAAAAAATTCTTTCGCTCGGTAAAAAATGGATCGAAGAAAAATATGGTAACCTCTTTCAGATGTACCAAAAAATTACCGACGACAACCCATACGAAACTCCAATGAAAATTTACCCTGCCGTTCACTACACAATGGGCGGTGTTTGGGTAGATTACAACCTTCAAAGTAGTATCGAAGGATGTTTTGTTACCGGAGAAGCCAACTTCTCAGACCACGGCGCCAACCGCCTCGGTGCTTCTGCACTCATGCAAGGTTTGGCAGATGGTTATTTTGTTTTGCCATACACGATTTCGGATTACCTGGCCAATGATATCCGCACGGGTAAAATCAGCACAGAAAGCCCTGAGTTCGAACAAGCAGAAGCAGATGTTAAAGCGAGCATTGAACGCTTTCTTCAAAATAAAGGAAGTAAATCTGTTGATCACTTCCATAAGCGCTTAGGCCTCATTATGTGGAATAAAGTAGGAATGGCACGCAACGAAGCAGGCTTGAAACAAGCTATCGAAGAAATTGCTGCCCTACGTGAAGAATTCTATAACGATGTATTCGTTCCCGGCGACGCCAACGAAATGAATCCAGAACTTGAGAAAGCACTTCGCGTTGCTGACTTCATCGAGCTTGGTCAGCTCATGGCTGTAGACGCACTTCACAGACAAGAATCTTGTGGTGGTCACTTCCGTGAAGAATACCAAGACAGCGAAGGAGAAACACTACGCGACGACGATAACTTCAAATATGTTGCCGCTTGGGAATACAAAGATGGCGACGCCAAAACAGCAGCGCTTCACAAAGAAGCACTCAATTACGAGTTCATTAAAATTGCAGCACGCAACTATAAATAAGCAGATATGGCTTCAAAATTTATCAATATTACGCTCAAAATCTGGAGACAAAAAAATGCCAATGCAAAAGGCGGCATTGAAACCTACGGACTTCAAAACGTATCTACAGATAGTTCATTTCTAGAAATGCTCGATCAGCTCAATGAGCAACTCATTAATGAGCAAAAAGAACCTGTAGCCTTCGATCACGACTGTCGCGAAGGAATCTGTGGAATGTGTTCATTGTACATCAACGGACGTGCACACGGTCCAGAAACTGGCACTACAACCTGCCAGCTTCACATGCGTAGCTTCAATGATGGCGACACCATTTACGTTGAGCCTTGGAGATCTCGTGCATTCCCAATCGTGAAAGACTTAGTCGTTGACCGCTCTGCTTTTGATCGCATTCAACAAGCTGGTGGTTTTGTATCCGTGAATACCTCCGGGCGCACCATGGATGCAAACGCGATTCCAATTCCCAAAGCAGACGCCGACAAAGCTTTCGAAGCTGCAGCTTGTATTGGCTGCGGGGCTTGCGTAGCGACTTGTAAAAATGGTTCTGCAATGCTCTTCGTAGGCGCTAAAGTTTCACAATACGCACTGTTACCACAAGGACAAGTAGAAGCCAAAGACCGCGTACTAAACATGGTTCGCACAATGGACGAAGAAGGTTTTGGTAACTGTACCAATACGGGTGCTTGTGAAGTAGAATGTCCGAAAGGTATTTCTTTAGAGAATATCGCACGTATGAACCGCGAGTTCTTGAGCGCTTCCCTGACTTCAGACAAATAAGAATAACTTATAGAAATGCAAAAGGGCGGTCATTGACCGCCCTTTTTTTATGCATAAGAAATAACTCCGTTTACTTGAGTTGTTGTCCTTCTTTTTTATACCAACCTTCGTTGTCTTTGATTTCGACTGGCACGTTTGATTGATCGCTCAAACGCTTTTGTGTACGCATCCAGAAGTAAAAACCGAAAAAGCCCAAGAGGATTAGTGCAGTATTGAAATAGTTTTGGATGAATTCAAAAAAGCCAAAAGACCATTGAAATGCATCACCAATTTTGTATACGAAGTCTGTCCAAGTCATGTGTCGTTCTTTTATATGGCAAATGTACTACAAATTTTAATAAATCACTTAAGGGATTAAATTTCTCCCATCAGGGCCAATGTTTCTTTCGCAGCTGCTTGCTCGGCTTCTTTCTTTGAGGTGCCTTTTCCTTTGCCGTAAACTGTTCGATTGATTTGGACGCTCATTTGATAGACAGCCTTTCCTTCAATAAATTGTTCGTCAACCAAGATAAATTCTAGATTCAGTTTTTTACGCTGACACCAAATGAATAAAGCTGATTTAAAGTCCAGTTCTTCCTCGAGCAGTTTATTTAAATTGAGGTGCTTTCTAAAAATGGTGTTCTTAAGTACATTTTGCGTCTTGACAAATCCGCCGTCGAGATATATGGCCCCAATTAATGCTTCAAATGCATTGCCTTCTAGACCCGCTAAATTGATACTGCGTCCTTGACTGTAGATCAGGTGCTCTCTGATTTTCATGCGCTCGCCAATAGCCGATAAGGACTTCCGATTGACAATTTTTGCTTTGATTTTCGTGAGTTGACCTTCGTCTATGTCGGGGTATTTTTCATATACAAAAGCGGCGACGACTGCATCAAGAATGGAATCACCTAAAAACTCTAAGCGTTCATTGGCAGCGAGTTGGTGTTGGTCACTCAAGGAACTTTTATGAGTCAGTGCTTGAATAAAATAAGAAACGTTTTGTGGCTTATAGCCAAATTGGGCCAATACAAAACGAATAACTTGAAGCTCTTCGTTTGATTTTTTCTTGTTGAAGAGTGGGATTTTGAGCAACTTATGCTTTAAATTTCTTTACAATAATGGAGGTGTTGTGACCACCAAAACCAAAGGTGTTAGACAACGCGATATTGACAGTGCGTGCCTGAGGTTGATGAAATGTAAAGTTGAGCTTTGGATCGAGTTCGGGATCGTCGGTAAAGTGGTTAATGGTTGGCGGAACGATATCGTTCTTAACAGCCAATACACACGCTACAGCTTCAATTGCACCAGCAGCTCCAAGGAGGTGACCCGTCATGGATTTGGTGGAGCTGATGTTTAGGTTGTAAGCATGCTCGCCGAATACGTGTTGGATAGCCTTGACCTCAGCGATGTCTCCGAGTGGAGTTGAAGTACCGTGGACATTAACGTAATCGATTTCTGAAGGATCGATTTCGGCGTCTTCGATGGCTGCAAGCATGGTGTTGCGCGCGCCGAGACCTTCTGGATGTGGTGCGGTCATGTGGTAAGCATCGCCAGACATACCGCCGCCGATTACTTCGGCATAAATTTTAGCGCCGCGTTTGATGGCGTGCTCGTATTCTTCAAGAATAAGACATCCAGAACCTTCGCCAAGTACAAAACCATCGCGATCGAGGTCGAACGGACGAGATGCGGTTTCTGGAGAGTCGTTGCGCGTAGAAAGCGCTTTGAGGGCGTTGAAACCACCCATACCCATTTCGTTGACGCCAGCTTCAGAACCACCAGTAACGATGGCGTCTGCCTTGCCTAAACGAATGAGGTTAAATGCATCGATGATGGCATTTGTAGCAGAAGCACAAGCCGAAACACAAACGTAATTTGGGCCGCGCAAACCATATTTGATAGAAATATGACCCGCTGCGATGTCTGCAATCATTTTTGGAATGAAGAAGGGATTGAAGCGAGGTGTGCCGTCGCCACTAAAATATTCTCTTGCTTCTTCTTGGAAAGTCTTGAGGCCTCCAACGCCAGAACCCCAAATAACGCCAATGCGATCTAGGTTTGGGTTGGACTCAAGCAAGGCAGCATCTGCCATAGCTTCCGTTGCGGTAACTATGGCATACTGCGAAAATTGATCAAGCTTACGCGCTTCCTTTTTATCAATGTGGTCTTCCACATTGAAATCTTTTAATTCACAAGCGAACTGCGTCTTGAAAAGAGCAGCATCAAATTGTTTGATTGGGGCCGCGCCACTTTTACCCGCCATTAAGCCGTCCCAGTATTCTTGTACTGTATTGCCAATAGGTGTAAGCGCACCAAGACCTGTTACAACAACTCTTTTTAATTGCATACCCGTAAACTAAAAGTAAGTGTGGGAATTATTAAACGTTCGCCTCGATGTAAGCAATAGCGTCACCAACGGTTTGGATACCTTCTGCTTTATCGTCTGGAATAGAAATGTTGAATTGTTTCTCGAATTCCATAATTAACTCAACTGTGTCAAGTGAATCGGCACCCAAGTCATTGGTGAAGCTTGCTTCGTTAGTTACTTCACTTTCTTCAACATTCAGTTTATCAACGATGATCGCGATAACTTTAGCTTTGATATCAGACATTTTTTAAAATTTAAAGGTT
>JBEEOT010000022.1:0-68589 GCA_041191505.1 Bacteroidota bacterium
CCGGAACCTCTCGGTTCAACAGTTTTCAAGACTGCCGCAATCGACCACTCTGCCAACTCTCCGGGGCAAAAGTAGTAAAACTTCGGGTTTTGGCAAGGGGTTTTTGAAGATTCGGTGAAGAATTTTTGAAATTTAATTGAACTTCCAAGCTTCGTCTTGGCCGATTCCTTTGAAAATGAAGGGTTTGTATTTTTCGATCCGTGCTATACGGGTAGCACTTTGCTTGGCGTCGTTGAAGTGGCGCAGGTAGTTTTTCTGGCGCCCAGGTGTAAGCGCGCGGAATGCGGCCTCAAATTCTGGCGAAGCTTTGAACTCGGCTTGCAACTCTTCGGGAACAGGAAATTCAGTTGCAGGAGTTGGCTTGAGCTTCAACCCTGCTTTTTCGACTTCTAGCGCTTCGAATAAATAGGAACGGATTTCGTCTTGCTTTTCAATGATTTGAGCGAGGTTAGTAAAGCGCAACAAGCGAAAGGTTTGTGCCGTTTCTGAAGGCTTAACCAACATTTGATGGCTATCTGAAAGCAAAGGGCCTTTAAAGAACGAGAAACCGCAGTTGTCTTTAAAGCTGAACAGCGCCACAACATTTTTGCCTTTGTAGCTATAACAAGGCGCGCCCCACTTCATGGTTTCTTCTTCAAAAACAGAAAGAGCGATACCTCTTAACGCTTCAATTTCAGCGGTATATATTCTTACCGTGCAAGCATCTGTTGCAAATTTGGAGCAGCGTCCGCAGCCGTCGGTCAGAAATACATCGATAGATTTTGTCATTTTCATAGATCAAAATTACAATTTCTGCACCCCGTTGCAAAGGTCTTGGCTATATTTGCAGCATGAAATTAAAGCAGGTACCTCTTGATCAACTCAATGCCCTAAATCCGGGCACCCTCATGGAAGCATTAGACATCATCTACCTCGAGGTAGGCGATGATTATGTAAAAGCGAGCATGCCGGTCAATGAGCGCACCAAGCAACCCATGGGGCTCTTGCACGGTGGCGCAAGTGCTGCTCTGATGGAAACCGTTGGGTCTTTGGGTTCTGTTTTACTCATTGATCCGTTGACGCATTATTCAGTTGGCCTAGACATCTCTGCCAACCATGTTGGTGCGGTGCGCGAAGGAATGGTTGTTGCCACTGCCAAGCTCATCCATGCAGGGCGCAAAACACACCTCTGGAACATCGAAGTTCGAGAAGCGCAAAGCGAACGCCTGATTTGCCATGGCAAGCACACCGTCATGGTTTTACCAAAAGAAGATTAAGATGCTGTATTATCGCTTTCCAGGAGAAGAATTACGTAGCCTAGAAGGTGATTTTATTGAAACAGAAAATATTGAAGGCCATGATTTTATAGTTACCAACTTTAATCAAGAAAAGAAGTATTTCTGGTCAGTATCAGCCCAAGCTCAAAACGTACAAAATAGCGCTCCTTTTTGCATCCAAAAAGCCGACTACCTTTTACAAGCCGCTCAAGTCGTCAAAGATATAGAGCGTGGTTTGGCTCAAAAAATTGTGCTTTCTAGGGTAAAGAAGAGCTCCAAAATACTCCCCGACCCAAAAATACTTTTTGAGCAACTATTACAGCAGTACCCAAATGCTTTGGTCTATTACTTTCACGATACCTGCTTAGGCACCTGGATCGGCGCAAGTCCAGAAATTTTAATGGAGCGCACGCCAAAGCACTGGCGCACCATGGCTCTTGCCGGCACCAAAGCTGCCTTCGAAGAGCGAGACTTCACAGCAAAAGAATACAACGAGCACGCCATGGTCACAGAATTTATTGAAGGGCAACTCAGGCAAATTCCGGGTGCCAATGTGCAAGTTTCTGAACTCCTCACCTACAGTCCAGGGCCAGTGACACATCTATTGCAAGAACTCAAATGGCAAATGCCACAAAGTGTTTTGCCGCTTTTGCTCAAACACCTTCACCCGACTCCTGCCGTTGCGGGCTTACCCAAAAAAGTAGCGCAACAATACCTTCAAGTTATTGAAGGTCATGAGCGCAGGCTCTACACAGGTGTAATTGGCAGAAGCATGCCCGGGACAGAAAAACTCTATGTCAACTTGCGCTGTGCGGAAGTTTGCAATCAAATGCTTTACAGTTATGTAGGTGGTGGCTTTACGCCAGATTCCATACCCGAACTCGAATGGGAGGAAACCGAAAATAAAAGCCAAACTTTGTTACGGCTGCTCTGATTTGACGTAAATTTGCGCCATGCAAAGCTCAGACAAAGAACTGGTCCAATTTGTGGTGGAAGCACTCGCTCACCACGGGATTCAAAAAGTTGTTTTGTCGCCGGGTTCGAGAAACGCGCCCTTCGCCATTGCATTCGACGCACACCCTCATATTCAAACACTGGTTGTCCACGACGAACGCGCTGCTGCTTTTATTGCGCTGGGCTGGGCAGAGCAAAGCCAAACTCCTGTAGCTATTTGCTGCACCTCGGGTTCTGCGTGCCTCAACTACTACCCTGCCATTGCAGAAGCCTATTACCGAAACATTCCTTTACTTGCACTCACCGCAGATAGGCCCTCTAAATGGATCAATCAAGGCGACGGACAAACCATTGTGCAAGCAGAAGTTTTCAAGAACCACTGCCATGCCTATTTGGCTTTTGACGAAGACCTCTTCACTTACAACGAAGCCAACTCCATGCAAATCTCATCGTTCTTGGCGCGTTTGTCTCACCCCTGGAAAGGCCCAGTTCATCTCAATATTGGCCTCAACGAACCGCTCTATGGCCTCGCTCCAATACGAGAATTCGATTTTCAGGCCATACAAGAAGCCAAAGCACCTCAAATTTTACCTGATTTTTCGCTGCTCAATGGTAAAAAAATCATGGTGCTTGTTGGGCAAATGGAGCCCAACCCTAGCCTTGAAATTTGGCTGGCACAATTAGCTGCCAAAAGCAATGTTGTGGTCTTGGTAGAAAACACCTCGAACTTACAAAATGAGCTGTTCAATCATTGCATTGATCGCAGCCTCAATGGCTTTGAATCCACAGACTCCAATTACCAACCAGAAGTGCTCATCAGCTTTGGTGGCGCAATTGTTTCTAAACGGATCAAGGCCTTTTTAAGACAAATTAAGTTAGAGGTCCACTGGCGCATCAGTCACGACTTTCCACAAATGAACACCTACGGAACACTCAGCGCTCATTTACCTCTCGAGCCCTCGTATTTTGTAGAAACGTTGCTCAGCCACAACCTGCAACTTCAAAACATCAATTTCAGCGGCAAATGGAAGGCACTAGACTACCGAGCCAAAGATCAGCTCGCTGTGTTTCAAACCGACGAGGCATACCTTCACGACTTCGATATTTTCAATTGTCTTCAAGAAGTTTTAAATGGGCCCTTGCAACTGCATCTTGCCAACAGCTCAGTGGTTCGGTATGCGCAGCTTTTTGACCCACTTAAAGATGTCGTGTACTACAGTAACCGCGGCACGAGCGGTATTGACGGCTCTGTTTCTACTGCGGTTGGCGCAGCAATTGCTAGTCCAGAAAAAAAGCATCTCTTGATTTGCGGCGACACCTCCTTTATCTACGACAGCAACGCCCTCTGGACCTCTCCATTTCCGAAAAACCTTAAAATCATCATTATTCAAAATCACGGCGGCGGTATTTTTCAGATCATTCCTGGACCAGCCAATTCACCGCTCCGAGAAAAATACTTCGAGGCCACACACCCACATGCACCTGGCAAAATTGCCGAAGGATACGGGTTTGAGGTGCAATATCTCTCCGAAAAATCAAAATTAGAAACCGTTGTCTCTGCTTTTTTAGAAACAAAAGACGGTCCTCAAATATTAGAAATTACCACCGAGCAACATCTCAATGCTCAAGTATTGAAAGACTTTTTTAATTTCGTAAAAAAATGAACATGACCTCCATTACCGATTATTTTGCGATTCTAGGCACTTCCGTTGGACTCACCTACTTACTGATCCTTACGCTGCTAGAAATCGTTTTAGGTATCGACAACATCATCTTTATTTCTATTATTACAGACAACCTCCCTAAAAACAAGCAGCGCAGTGCACGTTTAATTGGTTTGAGCTTGGCCTTGATCATTCGCATTGTCATGCTCAGCTTGGTTTCTTGGATCATGACTTTAGATCGAGAGCCATTATTTAGTGTAGCAGGTTATTCCTTTACTGCGCACAGCCTAGTGCTCCTCATTGGTGGCTTGTTCCTTATTTACAAATCGGTTGGCGAGATGCATGCGAGCGTAAAAGGAGAAGAGCACGACCAAAATTCTAAAACATACAGTACTTTTTCTGCTGCAGTTCTACAAATTGTACTCATCGATTTCATCTTCAGTTTTGACTCCGTCATTTCTGCTATTGGCATGACCAACGATATCTCTCATGAAACGCACGGCAATCCTTTTATCATCATCATTCTTTCCGTATTGATCTCTATGGTTGTCATGATGCTTTTCTCAGGCCCTATCAGTAAGTTCATCAATGAACGCCCAACAATCAAAATGATAGCGCTATCTTTTCTAGTAGCGATCGGCGTCATGCTGATTGCAGAAGGTTTCGGGGAGCACCTCCAAAAAGGATACATTTATTTTGCTTTTGTTTATGCACTAATAGTTGAAATGCTCAATTTACGCATGCGTAAAAACCTGCAAAAATGAGTCCGGAGGAAGCCCTCTCCATATACAAACTCAACTCAGAAGAACCTATAGAAGAGCAATTAGAACTGGTGTTTTTTGAGCTCAAACAAAAAATCTATCGACAACTCGACCAAGTGCTTTTGTACCCTAAATGGCTCAAAGAATTAACGCGCTTATCTAATGCTAGTGTTATACTTGAACATGCTTTCCCGATAACTCAACTACCTACTCTCTTAGACAGCAAGCCTAGCAACAACACAAGTGCACTTCCCATGTTGGCGCAATTCAATTGGCAACAACAATTGAGGAGTCAGGTTGCTTTACAGGTATACAACGGTCATTCACCAGCGCTACTTATTGAGTTATTGAACTTATGGCAAGTGAAGCAAGAAGGATTTTTCGCCTATTGGTCCGGCGCAGATTTACCCGCTCATGACGTTCTATTATCTCAGCAATTTGACCCCCAACAACTACTTTCTATCTTAAATGAGCTCGACATCGCCGGCATTCTTGAGCCCAAAGACTTGCGTGAAGAAAGCACACCGCTACCCCTAAAAAAATATATTTCTTGGAATAAGGCAGTTTGGGTGAAAATGAAGCGCACCTAAAGTTCGCCACCACCGTCGCTCACACCTTGCTTGCCTTTATTGGAAATTTCTAACTTCCCAAATTTGTAACTAGCCGAGATATAAACGCGGCGCGTCAGCCATTTGAATTCGCTATTCTGATACACACCTGGCCTGTCTACAATAAAATAGAATCCTTGGCGATTGAAAATATCGGTTACGCGAGTTCCGATTGTCCAGTTGCCGTTAGCGAGTTTTTTCTCAAAGGCTAGATCTATTGGACCCCTTCTCTGCGCAGTTCCTTGCACAGTGACGCGCGGACCATTATAATTGACACTGAGCTGTAATGTTGCTGTTTTCTTCCAAAACTCATAAGAGGTGTTCCATTTGACGTTGTGATTGAAGCCCTGGCGATTAGGAATTGCGGCCTGATTGGTAAAATACCAAGTGTAATTGCCATTATAAGAAACCGTACTGCGCAGCGCCGCAGAGGGCTTAAACATCAGAACAAGCTCTGATCCAAGGGCATTGGTTTGGGCTATATTCAAGTACGTAACCGCACTTGTGTTATCCGGATAGAATTCTTTGAATCGAGAAATAACACCGTTTGATTGTCTGTAAAACAAGGCACTCGAGAGTGTGAATTTCTTTTTTTCTAAGGAATATGCTAAATCAAAAGAATGGATATACTCGGGGCTTAGATTTGGATTACCGCGCTGTAAATTAAAGGGGTCTGAATAATTAGTGAACGGATTGAGTTCGTTCGCTGCTGCTCTTTTGATGCGTCGGGAATAACTCAAGCTCAATTCTGATTTTGGCTTGAGCTCATAACGCACATGAGCAGAAGGAAAGAAATTGAAATAATTATTGACAATACGTATGCTATCAGAGATCAAATTGGGAATTTGATAAGCCTGTTCTGCGCGCAAACCAGCTTGCAACTTAAAACGTTTGATTTGCTTACCGACCACACCGTAGATACTATAGATTTGTTCTTTATAACCATACAAAAAATTAGCAAGCGTATCTTCTTGATATACGTTGGTTGCAGTATCAAGTGTTTGCGAATAGGTGTCTACGAGCTGATCGCGCAAAATGGCTTTGAGCCCTGCCTCTGTGCGCAAACCCAACTTCGGAAATAAATAAGTAAGATCTGCCTGCGCAGTGGTGATGTTATTTTTGTCGGTATTCACCAAGCGCTGATCTAGTGGAGCTAAATTTGCTAAGGTGCCGTCGGGGTTGTAATAAGTATTGATGTAAAAGCCTTCAATATTTTCAGTACCTAACGACTGATTGACATCCAGGATGAGGTTTCCTCGCTCTTGTTTGAAATCGTGTTTATAATTGATATTGAGATCGAGATTTTGACGATCTGTGGGGTCATAAGAGCTGCGCTTCCATAAATTGGTAATTTGCCCAGCATCGTTGAGTTGCGTATTCCAGAGATCGCCCGTGCGGTCTCGGCGCGTGAGCGAACCCGTTGCTACAAAACCTATGGTGTTACGCGGGTTCAAATTGACATCGGCACCCACTCTAAAAGTTTGGCCGGCGTCGAGATCTGTACCGGTGCGGTTTTGATCCAAGCGAAATATGCCTGTGCTCAACTCCTGACGGATATCGTTGTAGTTATTTCGGTAGCCTTCGAGGTAGCGCGCATTGTAAGTTCCAAAAACATTGATGTTTCCGTTGCGATAACTCAAAGACATGCTTCCCTCGCCCACATTGCCACCACTGAGGTCGCCACTTGCTAAGTTGGTCGAGACTTGGCCATTAAAGCCGAGTAACTTATTCTTTTTGAGAACGATATTAATAATTCCTGAGGTGCCATCGGGATCGTATTTGGCCGACGGATTCGTAACAATTTCAACGCGTTCAATGGAGTTAGCAGGCAGGGCATCTAGTAAAGTTTTGCCGTTGCCCCCACTCATAGAACTCGGGCGACCATCGATCAGAATTGTAACGCTACCCTGACCGCGCAACAACACCCCACCATCTTGATCCACTTCAACGGACGGCAAGCGGTTGAGGATGTCATTGGCCGTTCCACCATTGACATTTAAGTCTTCGGCAACATTGTAGACTTTTTTGTCGATGCCTGTTTCCATGACTTCTTTTTGCCCTTTCACGACGACATCTTGGACATTTTGTGTTTTGGTCAGTTGCATGCGCAAAGTACCTAGGTGCAAATTGGTTTGCGTAGCTTTGATTTCGAATGGTTCAGAAAATTCATCTTCGTAGAGTGCCTCTGAGAGCTTTAGGTAGAATTTACCTGGAGAAGTCAGGACTTCAAATTTGCCGTCGCGGTTGGTAAATGCGCCTTTAATAAACGCGGAATCTGGCAGCGAATAGAGCTTGACAGCGACATACTCAAGGGGCTTACTTTGTTCAATTGTCAAAACTTTACCGGTGATACTTACCGTGTTTTGAGCATTCATTTCTAAAGAAAAAACAAAAGAAAAGAAGGCAGTAAGGAAAAAAGGAAAGAAACGACGTTTAAACATAGCGCAAAAATACGCAATTCATTTGCTAAAATGATTTATATTTGCGTTTCAAAAAAACGGAATATGACAGAGCAATTTAGCTTCGAAGAACTCAAAAACAGATTCAACACCAACAAAAAATTCAAATTTGGTACGTATATCGTAGCAGGTATCATTGGTGTAGTAGTGCTTTATTTTTCTTATCGCCAGTTTATTTGGGGCCCTGCCAACGAAAAGTCTAACGACGGCTGGTGGGTTGCCCTCAACTACGTTACCAAAGATTCTACCGATCAAGCCATTCGCTTACTCGAACCTTTTGTCAAAAACAACGATGGCAAAACAGGCGGCGAAATCGCGCAATATTTGCTCGCAACCCAATACATGGAAAAAGGCAAATTCACGGCTGCACTCAAAATGCTCGAAGGCGTAAATCTCGAAGACACCTATGTTTCTACCATGAGCATTGGCCTTCAAGGAGACTGCTACAGCCAAATGAAGAAATACAACGATGCACTCAACTTGTATTTAGAGGCTGCCGATCGCGAAGACAACGAATTCACGACGCCAATGTATTTGTTCAAGGCTGGTCTTGTTTGCGAGAAAAAACTCAATAAGAAAACAGATGCTGCTGCGCACTACCAACGCATCAAAGACGATTACCCGAACTACGCAAGTACAAAAACCATCGACCGCTACATCGCTCGATGCGCAACTAAATAACATTTCTCATGGCTACAGCAGGTAAAAACCTCTCTGCCTTTGATCCAACAACATTAAGTAACTGTGCCGATTTTCGAATCGGCATTGTTGTTTCTGCTTGGAACGAACGGGCACATCACCAGTCGCTTACTAGAAGGCGCTCAGAGCGCTTTAGATGCGATCGGGCACAACTCAGCACACAGGACCATTCTCGAGGTGCCAGGCGCCTTTGAATTGCCTTTGGGCACACAACAACTTTGTCAAAAACACGACATCGATGGCGTTCTTGCAATTGGCGTTGTTATTCAAGGTGAAACCCGCCACTTCGACTTTGTTTGCAGTGGCGCTACACACGGCCTCATGGATGTCATGCTCAAATACGACAAACCCGTCGGATTCTGCTTGCTCACGGACAACACCGAACAACAATCCCTAGACCGTGCGGGTGGCATACACGGCAACAAAGGAACAGAAGCAATGGTAGCCGTTTTGCAAATGCTTCAAAACAAATTATCATGACACTCATTAAGTCTATTTCAGGCATTCGCGGCACCATTGGTGGCGCCGTTGATCAAGGCCTTACGCCTATAGACGCCGTTAAATTTGCGGCTGCCTACGGAACTTGGCTCCAACAACAACACCCAGGCAAGCGCCTTAAAGTCGTTATAGGACGAGATGCACGCATCTCGGGCCCAATGATAGCAGGGCTCGTTCAACAAACGCTTGTGGGCTTGGGCATCGACATCATCGATCTCGGGCTTTCTACTACTCCAACTGTTGAGGTAGCAGTGCCTTTAGAGGCAGCACATGGCGGCATCATTCTTACGGCGAGTCACAATCCAAAACAATGGAATGCACTCAAACTCCTCAACGAAAAAGGAGAATTCATTTCGGGAGCAGAAGGTGAAGCCTTAATGCAAATTGCCGCGGACGAAGCATTCTCATTTGCAGAAGTAGACAACCTCGGCACTATTACCCCCAACAACACCTATCTCGACAAACATATTCAAGCTATTCTAGAACTACCTTTAGTCGACAAAGCTGCAATAGCAGCAGCCAATTTCAAAGTTGTTGTAGACGCAGTGAACTCTACAGGCGGTACTTTTGTACCGGCGCTGTTGCGCGCACTTGGCGTTAATGAGGTTACCGAACTCTATTGCGAACCAACGGGGCACTTCCCTCACAATCCTGAACCCTTACCCGAACACCTCACCGAATTATCGGCCCTTGTTGTCAAGGAAAAGGCCCATCTCGGCATTACCGTAGACCCTGATGTTGATCGTTTGGCATTGGTTTGCGAAGATGGCAGCATGTTCGGTGAAGAATATACACTAGTAGCGGTTGCAGATTACGTCCTGACCTACACACCAGGCCCAACGGTTTCTAACCTCTCCTCTACCCGCGCACTCCGCGACATCACAGAAGCGCGAGGGCTCCGTTATGAAGCAGCTGCGGTGGGCGAAGTAAATGTGGTAGTCAAGATGAAAGAAATTGGCGCCGTAATTGGCGGCGAAGGAAATGGCGGCATCATTTACCCCGAACTGCATTATGGCCGCGACTCACTAGTAGGTATCGCTTTATTTTTAAGTCATTTGGCGCACCAAAAATGCAGCCTAACCGCACTCAGAGCAAGTTACCCGAATTACGTCATCTCTAAGAATAAAATCGACCTTTCCCCTACGACCAACGTCGATGACATCTTAGTTCAGATGGCCAAGAAGTATGAAGGTAATGAGGTAGATACTACCGATGGCGTTAAAATTTACATCGACAAAGAATGGGTGCATTTGCGCAAGAGCAATACAGAGCCCATTATTCGCATTTACGCAGAGTCAAAAGATGAAAAAGCCGCCAATGATTTGGCCCTGCGCATCATGGCAGAAATAAAAGCAATTTCGTGAGTCGATTTGAACGTAAAAAGGAACAACTAGCCAATTGGAAAACCTTTCTTTCTAGGGTTTTACGCTACGCGTTGTTTTCTTTCGTTTTAATTGCGTTTTCTTTAGGAATTGGCACCTTCGGCTACCGCTATTTTACGGGTGCAGCCTATGTAGATTGCTTTCATATGGCCAGCATGATTCTAACCGGCATGGGGCCAGTCATCCCGATAGAGACCGATGCTGCAAAGCTTTTTTCGTCGTTTTATGCGCTGTATAGTGGCGTTGCATTTTTGACCTGTACGGCTGTTTTCTTTTCGCCTTTGATCCATCGTTTACTGCATATTTTGCACGTAGACGAGGAGGAATTGGAATCCTGACTTATAGTCTTTGAAAATGATCGTATTTATCCTTGATAAAAAGGATGAGTTCCATTTCGGTTGCCGTCTTGATAAACTGCTCATCGATGTTTAAGAAAGTAATGAACGCATCGAATTCTGCATCCGATAACTCAATGATGTCAAATGCCACATACAACCTTAGTAATTCTTGCACAATGCGGCGTTGGTCATCTTTGAATTCTTGTTCGGCAATCCAGCGCTTATTTTGCTCTTTTTTCGAAAAAGCCTGATATAAGGCTGTAATTGGGCTTTGGAGCACATTAACCCCCGTAACAACCCTTGTTTCGCGGAGTGCTAAATTTTCGCGTTCTTCTTTGATTTGCTCTAGGGTTTTGAGCGGACGCACCACTACATCTGGCACCTCTTGAGGAAGTCGTTCGACATAAGCCAGCACCTTTGACTGACAGTTGTCGTCGGGCTTGACCACAAATTGATAAACAGGATAACCTTTGGTTGAAAGCGCAATCACATCGCCAGTATTGGCATAAACTGAAAAATGCCCATTGGGCTGCCCAAACACTCCTCTACCCGTTGTTTTGTTAACGACCATAAGGTTATAAAAGTTTTGCAAGCGCAGCGTATCAACAATTTTACCACTCACTAATACTTGATCGCACTGTGCCCAAGTGACACTGCAGTTATATGCAAAAAATCCGAGGAAAAATAAGTGCTTAAAGTGTTTCAAAGTACCAAGTAAAATCAAAAAATGGACCAACTAGTAAAAAGACGGGCAAAAGCACTAAAAGTAACCACAAAATAACGAGAGCGAGTTTAAAACGCCAACTAGCATCGCGCTCAATGGGCACCGAAAGCACTGCGTTAACATGGTTTGCAATGACTTCTTGAGCGGCCTCACCGTGTATGTTCTCTAGCTGACGCAACTTCGGATTTTGATCCAGTACAACATGTTTGAGCTCGTGGTATGCTTGATCGGAAAGATCTTCGTAATTGAGTTCGTAATTGATTGCTTTGCGATCTAATTCTTGACGCAGGTGATAATTGCGCTGAAAACTGCGCACCTTAAAAGACATGAGTAAACCAAAGGCCAGTAGAATCCAGCTATCGATGAGATAGCCCACACTGATCATGAGTAACGATGACAACAACGCGAAAACCAATAAAAAAAGATCGCGTTTTTGACGCACGAACAATTTAAAAAGCTGCCCTCCATCTAGTGGGTCAATGGGCAAAAGATTGATGACGTTCAAAAACAAGAACAAAAAACTGAGCTCTAACAACCAAACCTGTTGGTAGCGTTGGGCCAAGAACAAAACGACAAGACCAAATATAACACCCGGGAAAGGACCTGCTGCAATGACTAAAAAACTCTCCTTTTGAGAATAGTGTTTTTTGCTTCCTTGAACAAATGCGCCCATTAGCGGAATAAAGAGCATGCGCAAATCTTCGTATTTGAATTGCTTCATAAGGAGGTAATGCCCCATTTCATGTAAAAAAAGCACTAAAACGAGATAGAAAACGAAGTCGAGTTCATCGGAAAAAATGTAGAGAAAGCTCAGCGCAAAAACTAAAACTGAAAATAGCGTCAGGCCCCAATTGCTGCGGACTTTTACTTTTTCAAGCACGGGTTTGGCTGCATACCAATCCGAAGGGTTTTGGTTTTCCATATTACATGCCCGGCATACCGCCCATGCCTTTGAGTTTGCTCATCATGCCCATCATGTTGCGTGGGTTGCTCATGAGTTTCATCATTTTGCGCATGTCTTCGAATTGCTTGAGCAGTTTGTTGATTTCTTGAATATTGGTGCCGCTACCTTGCGCAATGCGATTTTTGCGAGATGGGTTGAGCAGCCCTGGATTGGCGCGCTCTTTTGGCGTCATGGACAAGATAATCGCTTCGATGCCTTTAAAAGCATCGTCTGGGATATCGACATCTTTCATGGCCTTACCCATTCCGGGAATCATGCCCATTAGGTCTTTGACATTACCCATTTTTTTAATTTGCTGGAGTTGTGCCAAGAAATCATTGAGATCGAATTGATCTTTCATGATTTTCTTTTGCAAACGACGCGCTTCTTCTTCGTTGAATTGTTCTTGGGCGCGCTCTACTAATGAAACGACGTCGCCCATGCCGAGGATGCGGTCTGCCATTCGCTTCGGATAGAAGATGTCGAGGGCATCCATTTTTTCGCCGGTACCGACAAATTTGATGGGTTTGTTGACTACCGCTTTAATAGAAAGCGCTGCACCACCGCGGGTATCGCCATCTAGTTTAGTGAGTACAACACCATCAAAATCTATGCGTTCATTAAAGGCCTTCGCGGTATTGACGGCGTCTTGACCCGTCATGGAATCGACGACAAAAAGCGTTTCTGAAGGCTGCAAGGCTTGCTTGAGCCCCGCTATTTCGTCCATCATTTGGGTATCGACCGCCAAACGACCTGCGGTATCGACCAAAACGACATTGAAACCATTGCTTTTGGCATGTGCGATAGCCGCTTGTGCAATGGCGATTGGGTTTTTCTCTTCTTTGTTGGAATAAACTTCTATGGAAAGTTGCTCTCCTAAAACGTGCAATTGATCGATGGCCGCTGGGCGGTAGACGTCGCAGGCAACGAGTAATACTTTTTTGCCTTTTTTGCTCTGCAAATAAGAACCGAGTTTACCCGTGAAAGTGGTTTTACCAGATCCTTGCAAACCAGACATGAGAATAATGGCTGGCGCCCCTTTAATGTTGATCTCTACCTCATTGCCACCCATGAGTT
Source organism: Bacteroidota bacterium (assembly GCA_041191505.1). Classification (GTDB taxonomy): domain Bacteria; phylum Bacteroidota; class Bacteroidia; order Flavobacteriales_D; family Crocinitomicaceae; genus UBA952. The sequence goes on from JBEEOT010000022.1 coordinate 13,364, forward strand.
CGATGAGTTCTTCGTGGCAAATTTTGATCATGAGCTGCCCAGGCGAAACGCTATTTAAAACGTCGCGACCTAGCGCTTTTTCTTTGACTGTATTGGTAAACTGTTTGGCAGTATTGAAACTGACATCGGCGTCGAGGAGCGCACGACGCACTTCTTTGAGTGTTTCAGCTACATTTATTTCGGTGATTTGCCCCTGCCCTTTGAGGACTTTAAAGGCTCTTTCAAACTTATCGGTTAGATTCTCAAACATAATTCAAAACGTGTGCTACAAAGATACACAGCAAATTTGAATTGGACTAAGAAAGCTCCATCGTAAGGGCGTTTTCATCGATCATTTTGCGCAAATTCAGTAAGGCATAACGCATTCTACCAAGCGCAGTATTGATGCTCACCCCTTCAGACTCCGAAATTTCTTTAAATGAACGCTCTTCAAACAAGCGCATATAAATCATTTCTCGCTGACTTTCTGGCAAATGAGCCATTAAAGTATGGAGCTGCTCTGCGATTTCTTCTGCAGTGGTGAGTTGCACAAAATTGGCGTCTTCGCTCGCGATGCGATGAAAAATATTGTAATCTTCTGACCAAGAATGTCTTTCGGATATCATGCGATGCTTGGTCTGTTTTCTAAAGTGATCGATAACAAGGTTGTGCGCAATGCGCAAAACCCAAGGAAGGAATTTGCCTTCTTCTTGATAAGCGCCTAATTTGAGCTTTTGGATTACCTTCACGAAAGTCTCCTGAAAAAGATCATTGGCAAGATCAGTTTCTTTGACTTTGTTATAAACGAACTTAAAAATCGCTTCTTGGTGACGCTGGAGCAATTGAGCAAATGCTTCTTCGTTACCGGCAACATAAGACTTAATGAGCTGAGAATCGCTTAATTGAGACAAGATCATAACTTACACTTTAGTGCTGAAAATAATTTCGGCGGTTAAAAGTAAATTTGATCTATAGGCGATTATTAGGGGTTAGTTCAGCGAATATATAGATTTTTTGAATCGAAATAAAAAAATCCACAAAAAAAAGATTGATTATTTTTGAGGACCAAAACTTAATCAATGCCGTCATTAGCTTTAAAAGCCATCGAAATGCCTGCTTCACCAATTCGCAAATTGGTACCTTATGCAGAAGCCGCCAAAAAAGCGGGAAAAACCGTTTACCACCTCAATATCGGGCAGCCAGATATCGCCACTCCAGATGCCGCTTTAGACGCGATTCACCAATTAGACCACAAAGTATTAGAATATAGCCACTCTGCAGGCTTTGAATCTTATCGCCAAAAATTGGCTTTGAGCTATCAAAAACAAGGCATTCCCGTACTTACAGAAGATATCATCATTACAACAGGAGGTTCAGAAGCGCTTATTTTTGGACTCATGACTGCTTGCAACCCTGGCGACGAGGTAATTATTCCTGAACCTTTCTATGCCAACTATAACGGCTTTGCAGTAATGGCCGGGCTCAAGGTTGTACCGGTAACTTCTCACATAGAAAACGGTTTTGCACTGCCACCCGTTGCACAAATTGAGGCCAAAATTACTTCTAAAACGAAGGCCATCATTATTTGCAACCCGGGCAACCCCACAGGCTATCTCTATGCCAAAGAAGAGCTAGAGCAGCTCCGTGATATCGTCCAAAAACACGACCTCTTCTTATTTGCAGATGAAGTCTACCGCGAATTTTGCTACGATGGCGCTAAACCGTTTTCGACCATGAACCTAAGAGGCATTGAGCAAAATGTCGTAATGATCGATTCTGTTTCTAAGCGCTACTCCATGTGTGGTGCCCGTATTGGTGCCCTTATCTCTAAAAATAAAGAATTCATGCAAGCAGCGCTCAAATTTGGGCAGGCCCGCCTCTCCCCTCCAACGGTCGATCAGATTGCCGCTGAAGCAGCTTTAGACACCCCTCAAAGTTATTTTGACGAGGTAGTAGCCGAGTATGTGGCCCGACGCAATATAATGGTTGATGGCCTCAATAGCATACCAGGCGTATTTTGTCCAAAACCAAGTGGCGCTTTTTATTGCGTAGCTAAATTCCCTGTCGAAAACGCGGAACATTTTTGTCAATGGTTGCTAGAGGAATTTGCTTTTGAAGGACAGACTGTTATGATGGCTCCTGCCAATGGTTTTTATGCCACACCAGGTGCTGGTCTTCAAGAAGCGCGCATTGCCTACGTACTTGATCAAGCTCACCTCAAAGCTGCCGTTGAATGCTTGAGAGTCGCACTAGAGCAATATCCAGGCAGAATTAGCCAATAGCCGCCAAAACAAAGCAAGCGCACAAGTGTTAAAAAAGCATGAAACAATTTGAAGTCCCCACGTTCTATCGATCGCCTTTGCTGAGCAAAATCAAAGCCAAGCGAAAGCTCGAAGACCCACGCAAGAAAGATTTTAGCCCAACTGCGCTTCAAATTGGCTCTTTTACCTTTCTCATTGCGCGCCATTTTGGCTTTTGCTACGGTGTAGAAAACGCAATTGAGCGCAGTTACAAGGCCCTTCAAGAAAACCCAGGTAAGCGCATTTTTCTCTTGAGTCAAATGATCCACAACCCAGCGGTAAACGAAGACCTCACAAGTAATGGCATTCAGTTCTTACAAGATACCAACGGCCAACAACTCATTGCTTTTGAAACCCTGACACCCAACGACGTCGTGCTCATCCCAGCCTTCGGAACAACATTAGAAATCGAGCAAAAACTAAAAGACTTAGGGATTGACATCCAAACCTACAACACCACCTGCCCTTTTGTAGAAAAGGTTTGGAATCGCTCAGAAAAACTCGGCGAAACCCAACACACCATTGTTATTCATGGCAAACACGACCACGAAGAGACGCGCGCTACTTTCTCACATGCTGTAGCAAACGGCCCCGCCTTGATCGTCAAAGACATGCAAGAAGCTCATTTTCTTGGCGCCTACATTTTGGGCCAGAAAACAACTCAAGAATTACAAGACTTCTTCAAAGGTAAAATGAGTGATGGTTTTGATCCAACACAACATCTAAGTAAAATTGGGGTGGTCAATCAAACCACCATGTTAGCTACCGAAACACAAGCAATCACAGATTATTTGCGCAGTTGCTACATCTCCTTGCACGGAGAAGATGCCATCAAAAACCACATGGCAGACACCCGCGACACCCTTTGTTATGCCACCAATGACAACCAATCAGCCACATTAGGCTTACTGGAGCAAAATGCAGATTTAGCCATCGTGGTCGGGGGCTACAACAGCTCCAACACCAGTCATTTAGTAGAGCTGCTCGAACAAAAATTCAAAACCTACTACATCAAAGATGCTTCTGAGATCAACGGATCATCTATTCAGCATTTCAACTATCATCAAAAAGAGATGCTACAGACTACCGACTTTTTACCTACCCAAGACGGGCTCCGAATCGTTTTAACTTCAGGTGCCTCTTGCCCAGATAGCGTTGTTGAGCAGGTCATGTATAGCCTACTTTCGAATCGATATACTACTCAAGAGCTCGACGCATTGCTTGCTACAATTGATTAAATTTAGACCATGAAAATCTACACTAAAAAAGGAGATCAAGGCAGCACTGGCCTCATTGGCGGCACGCGCGTTTCCAAAGGCGATGTACGCATAGAAGCATACGGCACCGTAGATGAACTCAATTCATATATCGGCCTGATCAGCACCTTAGAAATCGACCTGCGCTATGTGGCGCAACTACAAGAAATCCAAGACCGTCTGTTTACGATTGGCTCCCATTTAGCAGCAGATCCTGAAAAATCCAAGATGCAACTTCCAGACCTCACCGAAAGCGATGTCGAAAAACTCGAACACTGGATGGATGTCATGGACGAAACGCTACCTGCACTTACTGCTTTTATTTTGCCTGGCGGACACACCAATAGTGCACATGCACACGTAGCGCGTTGTATTTGCAGAAGAGCCGAAAGAATGACCGTTACGCTAGATGAACTAGAAGGCGTTGAAGCGCTGGTCTTGACCTACTTGAATCGCCTCAGCGACTACCTTTTTATCTTAGCCCGAAAATTGAGTCATGACAAGGGCGTCAACGAACACACCTGGACACCTCGACATTAATTTTATCGAGTTTTTTTGATTGGCACTTGGTTTTTTGGAAATAAAAATTACTTTTGCCAAAAAATAAACCTAAATAATAGACTCATGTACTGGACACTGGAACTTGCCTCATACCTAGAAGATGCGCCGTGGCCTGCCACCAAAGAAGAACTCATCGATTTTGCCATTCGCACAGGCGCACCATTAGAAGTTGTAGAAAACCTACAGGACCTAGAAGACGAAGGCGATATGTACGAAAGCATCGAAGAAATTTGGCCTGACTACCCATCTAGAGAAGATTTCCTCTTCAACGAAGACGAATATTAGCAAAAGCCTATTCTTTCAATCCTGCCGAGGCAGGATTTTTTTTTACCTAATTAAATGAACGAAGCCTAAAATGGTAATTGGTTCTGCTTCGGCACTTTCTTTATAGCTGATCAAATAATTGTAGGTGCCATCGGGGCAATCTGTACCATCGGCCATTGCGCCATCCCAATAAGCACTTGGGTTTTGACTATAATAAATCTCTTCTCCCCAGCGATTGAAAACTGAAAATTCGAAGTTTATCGGATAAAAACCAGTTGAAAATACCGGATAAAATACGGTGTTATACTGATTCTGGTCTGGCGTAAATGCATTGGGCACATACACGGCAATATTGTTCATCACGGTTGCCGTTAAAGTAAGTGAATCTGTACAACCTAAATCTGTAGAACTCACCAACTGTACAGAGTAGGTTCCCTCTGAAAATGGCAAGGCGTAGTTGAAACTACTGGCCGCATTTTCAAAATACGAACCGTTGATCGACCAGTAGTGCTGTAGGTTACCAACCGTGGTATTGTAGATGGTGATCGTAGGATTATCTATCTCAACTTGATCTGGATTGATATAAAAATCAGGATTTGGAATTGGGTCAATTTGGACAGTAGCTTGCACAGGTAAAGACCGACATCCGTTGGCGTCTGACCCAACTACCGTATAAACCGTTGTTTGGTTAGGGCAAACGCTTATGCTTCCCGATGGATTTTGAGCGACATCCCAAACATAGCTAAGCGCACCCGACGGAATGATCTCCACACAAGTTCCGGCGCAAACAAATGTATCCAAGACACTTACAATGGGCAAAGGCCACTCAGAGAGCGACAAAACAATCATGGAATCGCAGCCATTTTGATTGGTTAGATGTACGGTATATGCCCCAGGATTAGTGATACTCAGCCCGTTAAATGACAGTATTGAATCAGCACAAATGGTCATAGAAAGGAGGGTTGTATCGGCTTCCATAATTACAGAAAGAAAGACTAATGAGTCGCAACCATTCACATTACTTAGCGTAGTTTGATAAGTTCCAGCAGCAGAAAGCACTTGGCCGTAAAAATTAAAAGTTGAGCCCACGCACAAATTCATGGTACTTGCGCTTGTATCAGAAGCTAATAATGATACAACTATGCTATCTTGTGCACTACACCCTTGCGAGTTCGTAACTTGCAGCGTGTATTGCCCAGGATTTTGAACGGTAATGGAGGCACTCGTTGCTCCGGTAGACCACTGATAGCTTGCAAAGGAGCCTGCCGCTTGAAGTATGCTTGCCGCTCCGGTGCAGTGCGCTACATCAGGGCCCAAACTAACACTGATGGGTATGACGCCGACCACAATCGAATCTCGGGCCACCCCACATCCACTCGGCACATCAAGCCAATAAGTACCCGGTGTTGAAATGGTAATAGATGGCGTGGTAGCACCCGTATTCCAGGTATAAGAAGCATAGGTAGAGTCTGGCATGAGTTGCAAGGTGCTACCGGCACAAATAAGCGTATCTAGCCCCAAGTTTGGTGGTGTTCCGGGTGCTGGCGGCAAATAATTGTAAAGCAATATTCCAGCTGCACCGGCCTGGGCGCCGAAAGTTGTACCCGCGCAAGCTGGGCCCGTATGCAATATACTTCCCGAATTACCTCCTGCAACAATAGGATTTACGTTTGGAGGTGTTGCAGCCTGCTTGAAAACAATGGCTCCGCCGCCACCGCCACCACCCGGGCCATGACATGCAGAAGACCACATTGTACTGAAAATATTACCCCCATTGCCACCACTCACATTTACATTAAGATTCGAATTGACATTTTGCGTCAGTAAGTAAACACAACCGCCAGCACCACCGGCGCCAGCACCTTCAGAATCGGTGTTGCCAATGACGTTTAAGCCACTGGCATTAATCTGTTGGTTATTGCCAATAACCGTTGGCGTAATGATAAAAACGATTCCTCCCCCATTCGAACCGGCTGTGGCGTTCAGGCCATTGTCTTTGTAGCCACCGCCGCCTCCACCGCCCAGATAAGCGCGGTAACCTGTATAGCTAGGCGCATAGCCTCCCATTCCAAATGCGGTATTGACGGGGCATGAACCCGAAAATTGATTGCCGCCGCGTCCGCCAACGCCTCCGTTTGCACCACCGCCAGCTCCTGGGTTGCCAGAATTTGCGCCGCCGCCGCCATTTGCAAGAGGCGCCCGATTGCCGTCTAAATTGAGGGGTGCCGCGGCTACTCCCTCGCCTTTCTTACCGGCTGAGGCACCTGAACTCGCGTAGTTAGGATCGTTACAAGCGAACCAACCAGTGGTAACTGCCCCTCCCACAAAACCTTTCCCGCTGACGTCAATAATGTTGTTAAAAGTAAGACTGGTGCTTGCCTCAATAGCCACTACTCCGCCGGTATTTCCATTCCAGGGGCTTGAAGTTACAATGGCGTTGATGGTAGCCTGATTATAAACCGGAACTCGAATGAGTTGAACTTTTCCAGATACGGCAAACGTCTTGCATAAATTACTGACAAAAGTGATGTTGTTGCCTGTGATACTTGCAATGTTTGTGAATTCAAAATTACCTGCTGAGCCAAGATTGACTATTTGACCAAAACTAGCCGTATTGCTTTGGTTGATGGTGGCACCTTTCATTTGAATGAGGAGCACGCGATCACCCACAGCAAAGCCGTTTGCACTAGCTACCGTTACGCTATTCGGCGTGATGTTTGTAACAGCAGTATAGGTATTCACAATGCCGCCAATCGATTGCGCATTCAAGCTTGAGCTTGATATAATAGCGAATAGTACCAAAAATAAGTAGCAGTAATTGAGTTTACTTTTCTTTGACATAAGAAAATGCATATTAAACTTCCATTTCAAAGATAAGCATTCATTTTGAGAAGATTGAATTCCCCAATTGTTAACGCATGAGCAAGACATGGCCCCTCACACGCATGATTTCATCGGTGTTGAGGGTCTTGAAATCGATAAAATAGATATAGGTGCCTTCTGGCGCATCATAAATATCTATTTTACCATCCCAACCACCCTTAGGATCGTAAGATTCAAAAACAACCTCGCCCCAACGATTCAAGATGGTCATATGAAAATTCTGTGGATCGAATCCGGAGGTAAATACCGGTGTAAAAACGTTATTGAGCCCATCGCCATCTGGCGTAAACGTATTCGGTACGTAATAAATGATGCCGCCTTTGATTTGAATTTGTACCTGACTTACATCGGTACACCCTTCTGGACTTTCAACATGGAGCGTTACGTTGTAGTTCTGATCTTCAACAAACGGGTATGTGTAATCAAACTGCGTTTGTGAACTTTCTTGCGTAGTGCCATCACCGAAATCCCAGGTACTTATAGCGGCATTTAACGCGTTAGAGGTAAAAGAGACTGTTGGGTTGTCACTGGTCAGAATCATTGGACTAGCCGTAAAATTGGCGCTAGGCTGCGGATAAACCGTTACGGTTGTTTGAGCAGTATCGAAGCAGTTGTATTGATTGGAACCAATCACTGAATAGGTCGTTGTAGAAACAGGAGTTACGACGTTGTTGGTACCCGTTAATTGAGGATCAGTCCAAGTATAATTCAGCGCGCCTGCAGCTACAATAGTGGCAGAAAATCCTGGGCAAATTCCTTGGTCAGGCGAAATTTGAACTTGCGGAACTGGATTAACGGTGATTGCAACCAAGGTGCTATCCTGACATCCATCTTGAGTGGTTCCGAGCACTTGATAGTTTCCGGTTTGCGGATTAAAAAGCTGTTGATTGGCAACATTTCCATTGAAAGCAACCGGACCGCTCCAGCTGAGTGAACTTGCACCCGTAGCTGAAAGCTGCAGGGTATCGTAGGCACACATAATAGTTTGATTTGCCGCGAGTGTCATTACGGGCAAAGGTGAAACGGTAATGGTCAGATTCTCAGTGTGAGTACATAATACATTATCTACAGCGGTAACTATGTAAGAAATAGATTGTTGTGGGCTCGCATTTAAAGTGGGGCTCACAATTGGAACCGCACTATTTTGCGCCAGCCAAGCATAGGTTACGTTGTTAAAATTGCTTTGTGGAACAATTAGTGCTTGTTCTCCAAAGCAAATAAGCGTATCGTTTATTGAAAAAACAGGGTTTTGCGAAATAGCAATGTTGATCGTCGTGATCGAATCGCAACCCGAAGCGGTTAAGGAAGAGTCTATGTAAATTCCTGTTTGCGAATAACTCTGACCACTATATGTAAAGGGACCACCATTGCAAAGGGTATCTGTTACCTGCAATTGATAACTCGGCAAAATCGTCACATCAACTTGATCTGTAGCGGTGCAGCCAAGCGGACTTGTATTGTCGGTAACGGTAAGTGTATAGGTTTGGACGATTGGCCAACCCGTATTGACATTGGTAAGTTGCACTGTCGGATTCGCGACGTTAGCCGCACTTAAGCCCGTGGAAGGAGACCAACTATAATTCACCCCTGATTGAGTTGCAGTGCCGATTGTGCCAGGTTCGCCAGAGCAAATGATTTGATTTTGACCTGCATTGACGCTCGGGGTTGCCCCAATTGTCAGATTTAAATTTACAATTGAATCGCAGCCGTGTATGGTATTGAAAGTATCTTGATACAGACCAGATTGCGTCAGCGCTTGCCCATTGAAGACAAATTGACCCGAACACGACGTTTGGGATAAGGTGGTGGTATATTCTGGATGTACCGTAACCACAATTTGATCTGTGGTGGGGCAAGAGCCCGGTGAACTCGCTAGCGAAGTGGTAACGGTATAGGTTTGCGTGATCGTTGCTCCTGTTGTATTGGGCAATGTGACAACTGGATTGGCAACACTTGTTGAAGACAAACCATTTGAAGGACTCCAGCTATAAATAAAATTGGGGTTAGCCGGCGCACCAATTGTTACGGGTGTATTAGCGCAAGTCGTCACATCGACCCCAGCATTGGATTGCGCCTGATTGGTATAGATGATTACGTTGCGAATAGAATGCTGATCGGTGGCACCACCTGTACTTGCTGTAAAGCCCATATAGCCTGTAAATCCAATCGGGAAATTTGCCGTTAGGTATTGAATATTATTGATAAACAAGGTTACAACACCATTGTTGTAAGTGATTTTGGCCGGTTGATACTGACTACTTCTAACAAAATTTAAATTACCCGCAGTATTTTCTAATTTCACAATGCCTGGCGCACACTCGTTGTAGCCAACTCCACTGTAAATTTGCAACTCAGGGTTCGGGCCGCCACAATTATTCCATGTATCCAAAACAACCTTTAAGCCTTGAGCCGTACCAGGGATACCTACCCCACCTCCCGAAACGAATCCTGTTGGCGGAACATTTAAAAAACAAAAAGCAAGACCATCAGCAGCGCTACCGCCCCAGATGCGAAAGTCAAATTCTACTGTCCATTGCTGACAAACACTGAGATTAATTGGGGTATTGTAAAAAACACCCCCTGATTGACTATTAAAAGCATTGGTTAGGATCAGTTCATTTGAAAAAGCGTCGACATCTCCTGGCGTGTCGCCTATTGTTGCATTTCCATTTAAATTCCAGCCCGTAGTGACCATATTTGGAGAGCCTGTGAGCTGACCAAAGACATATGTTTGCGCTTGTAAATCATTCAAAATGAATGAAAAAGAAAGAACCAACAAATAAAAATAAACTCTCATCGGCATCAAAACGTTATAAACAAAGATAGGTTGCTAAATTTAATTATTTTAATTGCTTTTTATTTTTACTTAGTGTAAATTTGACACATACTAAATCAAAACGGCATGAAAGCCCAAACTAAAAACAACTCCAACCAAGAACGTTTCCACCCCTTTAATATTGTCGTTTTTGGAGGCGACGGAGACCTCTCCATTCGCAAAATTCTTCCAGCTATATTTCACCGCGATCTCGATGGTCAGCTCAATACGCCATACAACGTAATCGCCATCACGAGAAAAGATCCGGATACCCAAGCCTTCCACGACAAACTCATTCCTTTTTTGGAAGTCAGCGACCACCACAAATATAGCCGCGAAGAAATCGAAAAATTTCTACAAAAACTTGTTTTGATCAAAGTAGAAGATGCGAACCCAGCTGCATATACAGAACTCAAGGAATACCTCGAAAAGTTTCCTGAAAGACAAAACATTTACTATTATTCGACGCCTTCATCTGCCTTTGGCCCCATCACACAAACTTTAAAATCTTGTGGTTTGGTCAACAAAAACAGTAAAGTTGTTCTCGAGAAACCACTTGGTCATTCCTTAGCCTCCTCAAATGCGATCAACGCAGAGATCACTCAAGCCTTTGAAGAACACCAGATCTACCGCATTGACCACTACCTCGGAAAAGAAACCGTTCAGAACCTGATGGTTTTGCGCTTTGCAAACAATCTATTTGAGCGCGCTTGGAATGCAGAAAACATCGAAAGCGTTCAAATCACCGTAGCAGAAAGTTTAGGCGTTGAAAAACGCGCTTCTTACTATGATCAATCTGGCGCACTGCTCGACATGATTCAAAACCACCTCTTGCAACTTTTATGTTTGGTTGCCATGGAACCACCTGTAGCCCTTGAGGCCGACGAAGTTCGCAATGAAAAATTAAAGGTTCTCAAAGCGCTCAGACCTCTCACCAAAAAAACGATTGAGAAAGATACCGTTAAAGGCCAATATACACGTGGCATTTCCAATGGTGTTCAGGTCAATAGCTACCTAGAAGACATCGAAAAATACGAGTCCAAAACCGAAACGTTTGTTGCCATCAAAACCTACGTAGACAACTGGCGCTGGAAAGGCGTTCCGTTCCTGCTCAGAACAGGTAAGCGCATGATCAAACGCTACTCAGAAATCGTGATCAACTTTAGAGAAGTCAAGCACAATATTTTTCCTTCGAAAGAAAAACTCAACAATAACAAACTCATCATTCGCCTGCAACCAGAAGAGCGCATTGAACTCATTCAAATGACTAAAATACCAGGCCCAGGTGGCTACCGCTATAAGCCAATTGCCCTCAAACTAGACTACAACGACTCATTCAAAGAGCGCTTTCCTGAAGCCTACGAGCGTTTAATTGTAGATGTCATTCGCGGAAACCAAACGCTGTTCATGCGTCAAGATGAACTTCAGGCAGCCTGGACCTGGATAGAATCCGTCACCAGCAGCTGGAAAAGCGCCAACATGCCAAATGTGCTTTACGAAGCCGGCACTTGGGGCCCTGGCGATGACATTCTAAATGAAGACGAATCTTGGATCACCAAAACCTGGAGAGAATGATCGAATTCAATACCAAAGCCGACCTAGAAGACTCATTGGCTAATGCAATGGCAAGTGCATTACAAAATGCCATTGACAGCAAAGGAAGCGCCTGCCTTTTGCTTTCAGGCGGCAGCACACCAAGCGGCGTTTATATGCGACTCTCTCAAAAAGAGCTCGATTGGCAGAAAGTAAATGTTGGTCTTGTAGACGAACGTTTCGTCAATGCAGATAGCCCCTATTCTAACTTCAAATTGATTGGTGAAACACTGCTTCAAAACCATGCAAAAGTGGCCACATTATGGCCAATGGTTGTTGATGAAACCGATTACGTCAAGAATCTTTCAAAAATTGAAGAGACGTACCGTATTTTTACGGACCCGGATGTCTGTTTACTCGGCATGGGCCCCGATGGTCACACGGCCTCTATTTTCCCAAATGACAGCGCCTCACTAGCAGCAAATCAAGAAAACCACCTACATATCTCCAATACAACAGCGCCAGCAGCTCCAGAGCAGCGCATTACTTGCAATGGACCTATGTTACGGCGCAGCAAACACCTTTTCTTAATGATCACAGGTGCTCAAAAATTAGAGATTTTTACCAACAGCGAACAACTTCAACTTCCAATAGCCGCATTTAAAGAGGCGCTATCCGAAACTTATTTTACCACTGCCTCATGATCCATCCTGAAATTGCCAAAATTACTGAACGCATCATTGAAAGAAGCCGCCCAACAAGAGCAGCATATCTGGCGCAAATTGATGAAGCCTATCTCAATGGGGTTCACCGCAGTACGCTCAATTGTGGAAATTTAGCACATGGCTTTGCGGCTTGTAACCAACACGACAAAAGTGCTTTGGCTGCCGATATCGTTCCAAACCTAGGTATCATTACCGCATACAACGACATGCTTTCAGCGCATCAGGTTTATGAAGATTATCCAAAAGCTATCAAACAATACGCGAATGAATATGGTGGTGTTGCGCAAGTTGCAGGTGGCGTTCCTGCTATGTGCGATGGCGTTACCCAAGGGCAACCTGGAATGGAACTCTCTCTCTACAGCAGAGATGTGATCGCACTTTCTGCCGCAATTGGACTCACACATAATATGTTCGACGCTGCACTCTACTTAGGCATCTGCGACAAAATTGTACCTGGCCTACTCATGAGCGCACTCCGTTTTGGCCATTTGCCTGCAGTCTTTATGCCGGGTGGCCCCATGCCAAGCGGCATAAGCAACGAAGAAAAATCTGCCATTCGCCAAGCCTATGCAGAAGGGAAAATAGGAAGAGAAGAACTTCTCAAAGGAGAATCTGACTCTTATCATTCACCTGGAACCTGTACTTTTTACGGAACAGCCAACAGTAATCAGATGCTCATGGAAATCATGGGTCTGCACCTTCCTGGCTCGAGCTTCGTCAATCCAAACACAACCTTGCGCGATCTTTTGAATAAAGAAGCTGTGCGCGTAGCCATCGAAAATGTAAAAGTTGGGCAGAGCCGTAGCTTGGCCAACTTATTCAACGAAAAAACAGTAGTAAACGGAATTATTGGCCTGCTCGCTACTGGTGGTTCAACCAATCATACCATACACCTAATTGCCATAGCACGCGCCGCTGGCATCATCATCAACTGGGACGACATGTCCGATTTATCGGCAGTTGTACCGCTCATCACGCGCATGTATCCGAACGGGGCCGCTGATGTCAATCATTTTCATGCTGCAGGTGGCATGGGATTCGTGATACGTACCCTACTCGATCACTCCTTATTGCACGAAGACGTACAAACCATTATAGGAGAAGGATTACGAGCCTACACCAAAGAGCCTAAAATCAAAAATGGGCAGCTCATTTGGGAAGAAGGCGCCACAAACTCTTTGAACTTAAATATCATTCGGCCAGCCAATGAGCCTTTCACCCTAGACGGCGGCATTAAGCTACTTCAGGGAAATCTTGGGCGTGCGGTCATCAAAACAGCGGCCGTAGCCCCTGAGCACCGCGTTGTAGAAGCACCTGCCATTGTTTTTCACGAACAAGCAGATTTAATAGCAGCTTTTAAGCGAGGTGAACTGAACAAAGATTTCATTGCGGTTGTGCCTTTCCAGGGCCCAAAATTCAATGGAATGCCTGAGCTACACAGTCTTACACCTACGCTTACTGTTTTGCAAAAGAAAGGCTTCAAGGTGGGTTTAGTTACCGACGGACGCATGTCTGGAGCATCGGGAAAAGTACCCGCAGCCATTCACCTCACCCCTGAGGCACATGACGGCGGTTTAATTGGCAAAATCCAGACAGGAGATATCATTCGCTTAGATAGTGAAAACGGAATCATAGAGGTACTCGATGGAGCCAAGGTGATTGATCGCCAAACCATCCAAAAAGACAACCATCAGTTTAGATTTGGGAGGGAATTATTTGCTAAACTTCGCGATGGCGTGAGCCAAAGTGAAGATGGCGCATCGTTTATCGCTTAAATATAAAATCTATAAAAAAAGCCACATAAATATTCATGTGGCTTTTTTATTTGATGATAGTAAAGTGAGGTTACTTTTTCTCTAATAAGTAAGTTACTGCATTTGCTGCATTGACAAAACCTCCAGTAATACAAAGGTCTTTCATTTTAGCCTTTTCTCCGTTCGGACCTACAACTGTCTTTTTGTAAGTTGCTGTAGTAGCCATTAATACTTCGCGTACTTCTGAGGCGCTCAATTCAGGAAAATAACTTCTGATGAGTGCGGCTACACCAGCTGTTGCAGGACAAGCCATTGAGGTACCACTTGCGTTTTCGTAGTTAAAGTCAGGAACAGTTGAGTAAATATCTACACCCGGAGCAAAGAAATCTACGGTTGTTGCGCCATAGTTTGAGAAATCGGCGATAATGGTTTTACCGCTTTTTGAGCTGCTACTTGCCCCTACTTCAATCCAGTTAGGTGCGGTCGTTTTGTTTTCTAAGCGACGAGTAGGATAAGAATCTTCAACGTCTTTGTTTTTGGCGTCGTTACCGGCAGCATGTACAAGAAGAACGTCTTTGCTGCGTGCATATTCGATGGCGGCGTCTACGTAATATTTGTGAGGTGTCCAGTACTTGCCAAAAGACATATTGATCACTTTTGCTCCGTTATCGACGGCATAAATGATGGCGTTAGCCACATCTTTATCGCGCTCATCTCCATCTGGAACCGCGCGCAATACCATGATGCGTACGTTATCTGCGACACCATCGATTCCCATTCCGTTGTTGCGCGTTGCGGCAATAATACCGGAAACGTGTGTGCCGTGGAATGCATCTGGACCTTCGTAACGGTTACAGCCATAAATTTTATTTGAAAGATCGTTCGGGTTGTCACCGACAATTGCGGTGCGGATAGAATCGGCATCGCGCTTAGACATATCAATGGCACCTTGCATCGATTTGAGTGCTCCTTCAATTTCTGTAGTGAGTTGATCAGCGGGTATCGCTTCAAGAATGGACTTCATGCGATTTTGAATGCGTTTTTCTGTTTCTGTTCTAGGAACGTAAGCAGCATTGGTTTCTTTAGAAAAAGGAACACCTGCTTGTTTTTCAACGCTCTGCATGTAATCTGCAAGCATTTTAATATTTTTTATCGACGCTTCTTTTTCTGAGATTTCATTCTCAAAAGCCATTTTGATTTTCTCATATGTGGCAAAACGCGCCAACTCAGAGCTCGGAATATCTTCCGCTTTTTTACCCTTGAAGTAGGCTGTCTCCAAACGATACATACGGGCGAGCTCAAGCGCCTCTTGATCGATGTCTTGGGTTGGGCCGCCTAGAAATGACCATCCATTGACATCGTCGATGTAACCGTTTTTGTCGTCGTCGATGCCGTTGTTAGGAATTTCGTCTTCGTTGACCCAAATAACGTCTTTTAAGTCCGGGTGATCGGTTTCAACACCTGAATCAATCACGGCAACAATGACGGTTGTAGATTTTTTACCTGCTGCGTTGAGCATTTCGTAGGCTTTAGTAGCCCCTGTTCCGTAAATGCCATCTGCTTTTGGATCTTTGAGATACCAATTGAGGTTTTCAGGCCCTTCTGATTCGCTTTTTTGAGCAAACGAAATCAAAGAAAGACCCACAAAGGAACATAAAATAAAGTTTTTTGTCATGAGTTCTTTTAGTTTGAGGAAACGAAAATACATTTTATTTTCAGCAGACGGAAATCTTGTTGAAAAGTTACGCGTTGTGGAGAAATCGTTCAAAACATTGTCTTTTAGCATGGGCATCAACACAGAACAAAGCATTAATTTTGCCTAAAACAATCATTATGAGTCAAATTGAACGCATTTCTTGCTTAATCATCGGTTCTGGCCCTGCTGGCTATACCGCTGCCATCTACGCTGCCCGAGCAGACATGAAACCTGTCATGTATCAAGGTATGCAACCTGGTGGTCAGCTCACCACCACTAACGAAGTCGAAAACTTTCCAGGTTATCCAGAAGGCATTACCGGTCCTGAAATGATGATGCAATTAGAAGCTCAAGCCAAGCGCTTCGAAACCGACGTACGCAGCGGTTTCATTACTCGCGTAGACTTCTCAGGTGCGGTTCACAAATGCTGGACCGAAGATGGCCATGAAATCCATGCTGACACCATTATCATATCTACAGGCGCTTCTGCCAAATATCTTGGCTTAGACAGCGAACAACACTACCTGAAGTTAGGTGGCGGTGTTTCTGCATGTGCAGTTTGCGATGGTTTCTTCTACCGCAACCAAGAAGTGGTCATTGTGGGCGCCGGAGATTCAGCCTGCGAAGAAGCACACTATCTTTCTAAACTTTGCACGAAAGTCACGATGCTCGTGCGTCGCGACGAATTCCGTGCCTCTAAAATCATGGCTGACCGCGTCAAAAACACACCCAATATCGACATTCGTTTCAATTCAGAAACACTAGAAGTTTTGGGCGATGGCCAGTTGGTAACGGGTGTACGCGTTATTGATCGCTCTAGCAACCAAGAATCAGAAATTCCTTGTACGGGTTTCTTTGTGGCTATTGGTCACCAACCAAATACCGATGTCTTTAAAGACTACATCGACCTCGACGAAACAGGTTACATCAAATACGCCCAACCAGGCAGCAGCAAAACCAATGTGCCTGGTGTTTTTGTAGCCGGAGACGCCGCGGACAAAACCTACCGCCAAGCCATTACCGCAGCCGGAACAGGTTGTATGGCCGCATTAGATGCCGAACGCTATTTAGCCGCAAAAGGACATTGATTTATAAGATTTCATTAAACGAAAAAGCAGTGCTCAACGCACTGCTTTTTCGTTTAATAACTTAATGAAATGAAAGCCTTTGGGTCCGAAACCTTGATTGTAAAAAAACTTGTGCGCCTTAAAATTGGAGGTATAGGAGTCTAGCGCAAGCATGTTACAGTTTTCATCTTTCGCTTTTTGCTCCAAGGTTTGAAAAATCAGTTCCCCAACTCCCCTGCTTCGGCACGCTGGGTCCACGACAATATTATCCAATTCTAAATATTTGCCGATCCAAAGTTTATTACCAAGCCAAAAACCACAAATAGCCACACACTTTGCGTCGTCAAAAACAGCCATTTGCCCATACTGATGCGGGATCATTAATTCCAATTCTTGCGCGTATTGTTCGGCCGTGAGGCTTGGATACAAAAATTGCAAAACCTCAAGATGAGGCAGCATTTCTTCTTTTGTTTGTAATAGCTGAATCTGAAAAGGCATTTGCGCTTATTTAAGTAAATAGGTGTCGAATAATTCGTGAATGCGACGGTATTCGTCTGTCCAAGATGAGGTATATTGAAAGCTGTGGCGCTCGACCGGATAGAGCGCCATCCACCAATCTTTTTTACCGAGTTCAATCAGGCGCTGATTGAGGCGCACTACATCTTGAAACTGCACGTTGTCGTCGATCATGCCGTGCAAAATCAAGAGCGGGTCTTGTAATCCTTCTGCAAAATATATTGGCGAACTTTGGCGATAAGCCTCTGGGTCGGCCGCTGGGGTGTTCAAAATGTTTGTGGTGTATTCGTGGTTGTAATGTGCCCAATCGGTAACCGAACGCAATGCCGCCCCGCAAGCAAAGGTACCTGGCTCGGTAAATAGCCCCATCAGGGTAATAAAACCCCCGTAAGAGCCACCGTAAATCCCTACCCGACTTGAGTCAATGGCGTAATTGGAAACCAAAAATTGTTTGGCATCGACAAAATCTTGTAAATCGCGGCCGCCCATATGACGGTAAATTGCGGTGCGGTAGTTGCGGCCATAGCCCTCGCTGGCTCTGTAATCGACATCGAGAACAGTGTAGCCTTGTTCGATGAGCAACTGATGGAACATGAATTCGCGTTGGTAATAGCTCCAGTAATGATGTGCGTTCTGCAAATAGCCTGCACCGTGCACAAACAAAACAGCCGCCCCATTTTTAACTTCCGGTTTTGGTGCGTAAAGACGCGCATAGACCGCAACTCCATCAGAAGCCTTGAAACTTAAAACCTCAGGCTTTTGCCACGGATAAGTTCGGAACACCTCCGTAGTTGAATGGGTGAGCTGCACTTGATCTTTTGGATTTTTGAGCGAACAAGTGTATAATTCCCATGGTTGGGTAGTCGTACTGAAACGGTATGCCAATTGCTTTTCATCGGCAGAAAGCTTCACCTCATAAGCACCTTGCTCGGACAAAATGGGATTGAGTTGCAGTGTTTTCAAATCGCACTTATAGAAACTGCGCGTCCCGGGATGCAGCATATTGGTACTCATATAAAAAGCCATACTGTCTTTGGCCAACTGCACCTCGTGAACTTCATAGTTTCCACTGGTGAGGGCCATTTTGGTCCGAGTCACTAAATCTAGTGTGTACAAATGGGAATAGCCGCTTTGCTCAGACTGAAAATAAATCACCTGTGCGTCTTTGAGCCAACCAAGTGTACCCGTCTCAAAATTCCAAGACGAGATTCCCGGCCCACCAATCCAGGCACTGTCGTGCTGATGCTCGAGTTCTTGAATTTGGCTAGTGGCTAAATCGATGCAGACAATCCAGCGGTCTTTGTTGTCGGCACTGCGGATATCCATGAGCGCTAAGGGTTTGGTTTTGGCAAAAATGACTGGATGAAAAATCAGTGCGCGTTCCTCGTCATTTAATTGAGTAAGCGCTGAAAAATCGAGTTCTCTCAATGAGTCTGAACGCAAATCATGCAGAAATAAGCGCTGAGATGGTTCTTCGTTTTGGACTTTGGCGCGCGATTTTTCAGTGAAAACATGCGCATCAGCAGCAATATAATGCGGCACTTCTGTTGGTTTTTCATCGGGTTGCTGTTCTTGCTTGAGCAATACAAAATGCGCTGTAGGGTCCACTTGTAGGGCGCCTTGCTGTTCAAACGCAATGTATTTGACAGCTGGTAAATCGATTTTGGTATTTTGCAGCTCTTGTTTGCGAATGCTTACAAAGAATGCCAGTTCAGCCTCCGAAAAAGCAGTTCCTTTTACTTTTGGAGCGGGATCTTTTTGATAGCTCATGAGCTGCTTGGCCATCCCGTTTTGAAGATCAAACACAAATATGCTTTGCCCCTGCTGAAAAACGATGGTATGTGCTTTGTTTTGAACTTGCAGATTCCAAATGTCATTGGCAAACAAATGGAAAGACTTGATTTGCTGGGTGGAGAGGTCATTGAATTGCAGCTCGTTTTCAAAAATGCGCACCTGATTCAATACCCCTTGCCCAGGCGTCCAGGCCCAGCGGCTTTGCCACTCCTTTGAACTCAACACTTTGGTTTGCCCATTTGCAAACTGGTAACTATAATAGGTGGCGCGCAAAGAATCGGGGTGTTTTTTCCAATAATAAATTTGCTTGCCATCTAAGGCCCATTCCGGAGACTCTGGCAAAACGCCCACAAAGGCCATACAACAAACAAAAGTGATGAACAAGGTAATTTTCATAGGCTAAAAATAGAAATAATTGTACTTTTGAATCAAAGAATCGGCATGAAGAAATTGCTTTACATGATTTTACCCGAAAGGGCCTACCTCCTTACCTTGCACCGGTTCTTCTACTTGCTTTACAATTTGGGCTTACTCAAACACAAAGAGGCCTTTAAATTCCATTATTTTATCAAGCGCATTATCAAACCTGATTTTGTAGTGATTGACATCGGCGCCAATCTAGGGTATTTTGCGAAAAACTTTGCCAAACTGGCTAAAAATGGAAAAGTCATCGCAATTGAGCCGCTCCCACAGTTTCATGCGATCCTCAATCATTTTATCGGGCATCAAGAAAATGTAGAGCTACACAATGTAGCTCTCGGCAAAGAAGCAGGCAGCATCACAATGGTGCTCCCTCAGACCAACGGCATGATGCGCACTGGTTTACCGCATATCATGCGCCCAGAAGAAAAAGAAACAACCGAGCGCACACAAACCGTGCAAATGGTCAATACCACGGACTTCTTCCATACTTTTGAGCGAATTGATTACATCAAATGCGACATCGAAGGCCACGAATGGGAAGTTTTCGAGTTGCTAGAAGACATCCTTAAAAATAAGCGTCCGGTTGTTCAGCTCGAAATTGACCCCAAAAACGAAACCATCCTTTTTGATTTTTTTCAAAAACTAGATTACCGCCGCTGTGGTATCGAAAAACAAACATGCAAAGAAGAAACTTCTGGTCATTTTGGAGGCGACTATCTTTTTGTTCCGAACGAAAAAATGCAATTGCTGACTCAATGGAACGCTACCTTCTGATCATTTGTTTGGCACTCGGGCTTTACGGCTGTAAAAAAGGCACAGGTAAGTTTGTCTTTACCGGCACCGTTATGGACCTCACCTATAATCAAGGCTTAGAAGGTGCTTCGCTATCGCTCTACAAAGTACCCATCGGAACTTCTGATGAAATATTGGTACAAACCATTTCCCTTCCGTCAACTGGCGCCTACAAATTTGAAGTGCCTAGAGAGCGCATGGAACGCTACATCTTGCGATCAAACAAAGACTTATATTTCCCAATAGAAAAAGATGTTTATTATTCTGAATTGAGTATTCAAAAAGACAATATTGTCGATCTCCAAACGAAGGCAATGGCTTGGGCTAAAATTCATTTCAAGAATCTTAACCCCAATGCAATTGATCATTTTAGATACATTAAACAAGAAGGATTAGCCGAGTGCCTTAGTTGCTGCCCAATTACAGCCCAAGACTTCTACGGGGCATTAGACACCACTTTTTATTGCGTGAATAACGCCAATACGAACTATTCTATCTTTTACTGGGAATTGAACACGCCCAACAACGGCCTCAAAACCACCTATACAACAGCCTTCGACACCACACTCATCGAGGTTATTTATTAGCTAGTTTTTGAATTTCGAATCCGAAATTCCTTGATTTACCTTATAATTCGTCAACTGTAATACAATTGTTCCGGTCTGCGGACCATCGGTTTGAGCTGGTTTCTTTTTATGCTGATGAAGGTCAGCGGCTACACTTTTTGGCAACTTGAATTTCTTGACATCTATCGTAAAAACCATCTTATATGGCAAGCCGTATTTAGCTTGATCTCCATAAAAATAAGTGATATCCAAGGTGCCGTTGCTTTTACTTGTAATCTGTGATTTCAGTATGAGGTCTTTGACTGGGTCTATCCAAAGTTTGACAAGTATAACATCTGCATTTTCGGTAAGAGGCAAAACAGACACAACAGAAGTCTTGACCTCGCCAATCATTTTAGTCCCGTTATAGGCGCAGGTATAGGCTTTCTCGTTGGTCAGGAAATTATTGAGTTCACCGATCCCTTGTTTGGGCAATATCGCGATCCCCTTTGACTCCACTTTCATTTTGTTGGGTTGCTTGTAAAAAACTTGCGCATCTACTTCGTCAATTTTAATCATTGGGACCTGCGCCTTGATGTGCACACTAGCCGAATAATCGGTCACTTTTTCTAGCTTGAGGCGCACTGCTTTGACCAATTCAGTAGGATCTTGCGCATGAAGGCACAAACTAGATAAAAAAATGAAAATAAAAAGAAGTTGCTTCATGAAGTGATGTCTTTGCGTTGGAATTTAAAAATAGCTATCGTTATGAAAATGATGTTGTGAGCAAGTAGAATCCAGACAGATTCCCAAATGGCCGACCAAGGCACTGGGTCGTTGAAAAAAGAGCGCCAAGATGCCATATGCGTCGTAAATAGCCATGGCTTGACCGCATCAAAGACCGTAACGTCTAGCGAACCAATAATGGTAAAAAGGATAATCACTGCCATTGTCGAGACAATTGGCCCAATCGAGTTGTCGGCAAATGCAGAAAAAGCAACAGATAGCGTAGCGATGGTCAGGAGGGCGAGGTAAGCCACTAAAAAAGCCAAACCGTAGCGCCATAGCACATCTGCGTCATTGAGAATGACCAAACCATCTGAATTCAATACGATGAGATCACCTGTTCCAAAAACCCAACGCCCAACTACAAGCGCTAAAAAGCCCATCCAAAGTACCAAAATAAAGGTATAAACCGCTGCGGCAATCAGTTTGGAAAAAACGACTTGTCGCCTGCTTATTGGCTTCGTGAGCAACATGCGCAGCGTACCCATTGCGGCTTCACCAGAAAGCAAGTCACCGGTAACTAATGCCACAAGTAGTGGAATGTGTACGATAAGCATTTGTAAGACGATAAACGCAATGAGATTGCCATTTAATATGTTGCCATTAAAAGACAGTGTTTGCTCAAAGGAGGCCGTCACAAAAGATATGTACATGCGGCCATCTGCCTTCATGGCAAATAAAATAATGAGAATCAGCAAGGTAAGCGCCGCTAAACCAATGTAACTCCTGGGCTTAGCGAGAATTTTGATGAATTCGTTGTAGGTGTTTTTCCAGAGCATTACGATTGGGTCATTTGTATGAAAAAATCTTCGAGTGTACGTTTGGGCTCAAGGGCCACCACCTCAAAACCATTGGAAACCAATTTGGCATTAACAAGAGGCACGAGTTTCTTCTCTATGTTCATTTCTAGCTTTTTAGGTGAAATTACCTCGATCTTCAGTTCAGGAAATTCAGTCAATAAAAGCGTTGCAGCTTCAGTACTTTTATCGAGTAATTCTACCGACAAGAGCGTTTCTTGCGCATTCATGAGCTCAGCCACCGCACCTTCTATGATGGTTTGCCCTTTATTGATGATCACCATGCGGTTAGCGACTAATTCGATCTCTGCTAATTGATGCGACGATAAAATAACCGTTTTATTTTGTTCGTGTTTGAGGCGCAAAATAAGGTCGCGGACCTCTATGATTCCTTGAGGATCAAGGCCCGTTGTGGGCTCGTCTAAAATAACGAGCTCAGGCTGATGCAAAAGTGTTTGGGCAATTCCGAGTCGTTGGCGCATACCGTGAGAAAAACCGCCTACCTTATCTTTTTCTCTTCCCGACAAACCGACAAATTCAAGGGTTTCGTAAATTGCCTTTTGACTTACTTCAGCTCCAGATATTCTGGCAAAAATCTCTAGGTTTTTAAGGGCTGACAAATACTTGTAAAAATCTGGCTTCTCAACGATACTCCCTACTTTGGCCAAAATAGCGTTGCGCTCTTCAAATAAATTCTTGCCGAAAATACTGATTTGCCCTGCGTTGGGCTTGATCAGTGAAAGCATGCAGCGCATAGTAGTACTTTTGCCAGCACCATTCGGGCCTAAAAAACCAAAGACATCGCCTTTGTTGACCGTAAAACTCACGTCTTTGACTGCGGCGAAGTTTCCAAAGTTTTTTTGCAGCCCCCTGACTTCAATAATAGGTTCGTTGTTCATATGTTCAAGTTACAAAGAAAAATACAAGCGAGCAGCAACCCTATTAACCAAAAATCTGAACGACCTTATCAAAGCGATAAGAAAAGATCTGTTCTAATTTTGGCTTGACCAACCAAGGATGCACCAAGCGTCCTAAAATACCAAAGGGCAACACATAGGTAACAATATCGGTCATCTCTACTCCGCCCGCCACTGCTTTAAAGTGGTGTTCGTGATGCCAAATCTTGTAGGGCCCTACACGCTGCTCATCGACGAAAAACGCGAGGTCTTTTACGGTTTTAATTTCGGTAACCCAGTTCATTGGAATTCCAGCTAATGGCTTCACTGTATAGGCAATCATCAGACCCTCATACATTTTCTCGGGCACTTCAGATTTGACAATAAAACCCATAGAGGGAGGTGTAATTTCCTTTAGATTCAAAGGTGAGGAGAAGTAGTCCCAGCAGGTTTGTAAGTCTGCAGGAATAAATTGCGTTCTTTTGAGTTGATACATGTTTTCTAAACACGCATCCTTTCAATTTGTTTGATACAAAAAAGCACGGCTTCAAAAAAACCGTGCCTTGAATAATTTAGGAAATGGCTCCTTACAAAAGTTCTACTACCATAGCAGATGCACCGCCGCCGCCATTACAGATACCGGCTCCACCACGTTTTGCGCCTTTTTGTTTCAAGACGTGCAGTAAAGTCACGATAATGCGCGACCCAGAATTTCCGAGCGGATGGCCGAGCGCCACTGCTCCTCCGTTCACATCTACCTTCGCAGGATCGAGGCCTAGAATTTTCATGTTAGCCAAACCAACGACCGCAAAGGCCTGATTGAGCTCCCAGTAATCGATATCGGCAGTGGTAAGACCTGCTTTTTCAAGTGCTTTAGGAATGGCAAGCGAAGGCGCTGTCGTAAACCACTCTGGTTCTTGAGCTGCGTCGGCGTATGACACAATTTTAGCAATTGGCTGCAAGCCGTATTTTTGAACGGCTTCTTCGGAAACCAAAATAAGTGCCGAAGCACCGTCGTTGAGCGTAGATGCATTGGCCGCTGTAATTGTGCCTTCTTTTTCAAATGCTGGACGCAAAGAAGGAATTTTATCGAGGAAAACGTTTTTGTATTCTTCGTCTTCTTGAACTATCATTGGATCACCCTTGCGCTGTGGAACAGAAACGCCGACCACTTCTTCTGCAAAACGTCCTTCTTGCCAAGCGGCTGCGGCACGTTGGTAAGAAGCAACTGCAAAAGCATCTTGATCTGCTCTTGTGATTTCGTATTTTGTAGCACACAACTCAGCGCAATTACCCATTGGCACTTTGCTGTAGACATCTAATAAACCATCTTTGGTAATGCCATCTAGCATGCCTATGTTTCCGAATTTGGTGCCGTTGCGGCCATCTAAGTAATGAGGCGTTTGAGACATGTTTTCCATGCCGCCAACCACCACTACGTGGTTATCTCCTGCAAGAATGCTTTGTGCACCCAACATGATTGATTTCATGCCCGAAGCACATACTTTATTGACGGTTGTACAAGGTACGTTTTTACCCAAACCAGCACCGAGCGCCGCTTGACGCGCAGGAGCCTGCCCTACGCCAGCCTGCAATACATTACCCATGAAAACTTCATCTACAAGCGATGGGTCTAGGTTTGCTTTTTGCAAGGCACCTTGAATGGCGGCCGCACCCAATTGTGTAGCAGAAACACTTGAAAATGCGCCCATAAATGAACCAATTGGAGTTCTGGCAGCGGAGAGAATATAAACGGTTTTTGACATGTTGATTGTTTTTGAGCCACGAATTTAAGTAAAAATGTATGTACTTTTGACCTATGCATTTGCTATCTTCTTATTCTTTGTGGTGGATTATCCCAATTTTGGTGCTTTCGGGCCTAATTAGCTACTTATTTTACAGAAAAGAAGCTTGGCTCCAAACAAAAGCCAACAAGCTGTGGTACGCGCTCTTCTCCTTGCGCACTATTAGCCTTAGCCTTATTGGCTGCTTATTACTTGGCTTATTGTTTGAACAAACCCACTTTGAAACCGAACAACCAATTATACTTACGCTTGTTGACCGCTCTTCTTCCATGAATAACTATAGCGAGAGCAAGCAATTAGAAAAACAAATTACTGCCTTCCAAGCCAAACTAAAAGAAAAACTCGGGGGCCGTTTTGAACTTCAAACTTGGAATTTCGGAACAAATATTCAAGATCAGAGCAAAGGTTTTAATGCGCCTCAGACCAACATGGAATTGCCCTTTGAGCAAGCGGCCAATCAATTTTTAAATCGCAATTTAGGTGCTGTTGTGCTCATTTCAGATGGGAATTACAACGCAGGTGGGCATCCAATGTATAGCGCAGAAAACCTTCCGCTTACCTCTGTTTACAGCCTTGCCGTAGGCGACACCGCATTGAAGAAAGACCTATTGGTTTCAAACGTCTCATACAATGACCTCGCCTTTCTGAACAATAACTTTACGTTAGAAGTAGATATAGAAGCGCAGCGCTTCGCCGCTCAAACAATACGTACTGATCTCTTTGAAGACGGCAAAAAAATCGCCTCGCAAAACAGCATCTTGCCTAGGGCCCGCAATAGTCAGAATACTTTAAAATTCGAACTCAAGGCAAAGAAACCTGGTATTCACGAATACAAAATTGTCGTTCAAAAAAGAGCGGGAGAATTTTCTTTCCAAAACAACACCAGAACAGTCTATATTGAAGTCATCGATAGCCGCAGTAAAATTTTACTCTACAGCCCTGCCCCTCACCCCGATATTTCAGCGCTCCAACAAGCGCTATCAGGAAATGAAAACTACGAAGTGTTGGTCAAGCACAGCGAAGAACTCAAAAGCGTCCAACTCAACACCATAGATCTAGTGATTTGGCACGATCCCGGAAAAGGATTTTCAAACGATCTACTAGAAGCACTTCAAGCTCAAAAAACACCCATTTGGTATATTTTAGGCACTCAGACCGAACAGCAAATTGCCCAAAAACTACAACTCGGTTTGCAACTTGAGCTCAGGCAACAACTCGAAGAAATTCAGGCGAGCCCAAATAGTGGCTTTGCTTTGTATCAACCCAACCAAGAATGGCAAGGTTTGCTGTCTAATTTACCTCCTTTAACCAAACGATTTGGCGAGGTAAAAGCAACTTCGGGAACGCAAGTTTTATACACGCAACGCATTGGCAATCTTCAAAAAGGCAGCCCCTTGCTTACTTTTAACGAGCGCAATCAGCAGCGCCATGCCTGCTTGCTAGGTGAAGGCATATGGCGCTGGAGAATGATCAATTACCTAAAAAAACAAAATCACCAAGCGTTCGATGCTTTTGTAGGCGAGGTTTGCGCCTATTTACTCGTCAAAAAAGAAGGAAGTGGCCTGCGCGTTCAAGCGCCTAAAAAACTCAACACCTCTGAAAACTGCATCTTGAATGCAAGTTTTTACAACCAAGCCATGCAGGCAATTACCAGCCCTAAAATTTCTTGGGAACTCGATTACGAGCATCAAAAAACACGTAAAGGAAGTTTCTCAACCAAAGGCGAATTTTACCAGCAACAACTCGGCAAACTCAAAGCTGGCCGCTACTACTGGAAAGCCAGTACCGTTCACAATCAAAAAAAGTACGTCAAAACAGGTGCGTTTATCGTCGAAGACATCGATCTCGAACAACTTGAGTCCGCTGCCAGACACAGCACGTTGTATCAACTCGCTAACCAGACCGACGCCAAAGTTTATCCAATCAAAGCCTATCAGCAATTACTTTCACAACTCGAGAAAAACGACGATTTGGTAGCCCTAAGAACAGAAACGCATCAATTTGACCCGCTACTAGATTTCATTACCCTCTTTGTGCTTCTGAGCGCATTTCTTTTTGCGGAATGGTTTTTGAGAAGATACCATGGTTCTTACTAAATACTTTAACATGCGTATTCTCCTCACCTCTTGCCTGCTCTTTTTGTCTTTTTGCGCTTGTACTCAAAAATATAGAGACGGGGATCTCATTTTTCAGCACAGCGCCTCATCTCAAAGCACGGCAGTGCAACTCGCCACCAATTCTTATTTTTCGCATTGCGGCATCATCTTCTATATGGAAGGCAAACCCTATGTATTTGAGGCTATTGAACCTGTTGGCGTGCGCAAACTAGAAGACTGGATCGCCAGCGGAGAAGACCAAAAATTTGCAGTTTACCGCCTAAAAGATCACAACCTAAGCAGCACTGAGTTAACGACCATGAAAAGTTACTTGAAAACCCAGCTCAATAAACACTATGACCTCGGATTCAATTGGTCCGACAAAGAAATGTATTGCTCGGAGCTAGCCTTCAAAGCCTACAAAGCAATTGGCATAGAATTGTGCCAACCGAAATCCTTACGGGATTTTAATTTAGAGAGTCCACAAGTTAGAAAAATCATGCAGCAACGATATGGCTCGCAAATTCCGTATGATGAACCAATGGTTTCTCCGGGGCAACTGAGCGAATCCAAGCTTCTTTACCAAATCCAATAAATACGAATTTACGACTATGGACTTACGGTTTGAGACACTTGTTTTTCAGGACTTTACACCATCACAACTCTATGCCTACTTACAGCTGCGCAGCGAAGTATTTGTGGTGGAGCAAAATTGCGTCTACCAAGACCTTGACAACCTCGATCAGACCTCTCTGCACGTTCTTCTATCCATTGGTGGCAAACTAGCAGGTTGTGCTCGCATTGTTCCAGCAAATGAAAAATACCCACAAATTTCTATCGGGCGCGTCATTATTGCAGCGCCTTTTCGCCAACAACAACTCGGCCACGACCTCATGGCATATTGCATAGGCGAAATTGAGAAGCGATTTGCGGCGCAGCAAATTGTACTTTCTGCTCAAGCACACTTGCAAGATTTTTATAAAAAGCACAACTTTGTACCACAAGGAGAAATTTACCTCGAGGATGGCATTCCTCACATCCATATGGAAAGAAACAAATAACTGAAACAGCACGCCCAACATGAAAAAAACCTTTTTACTCGCCGTTTTATCTGGCTCTATTTTAATTGGATGCAGCACCTCTAAAATAAAGAAAGAAAGCGCTGCTCAGCTGCAAACCATAGACCTCACCGCACTAGACACCACCATTAGCCCAGCAGATGATTTCTTCTTGTTTGCCAATGGCACTTGGATTGCAAATACGGAGATTCCGGCAAGCGAGTCGCGTTGGGGAAGCTTCAACGAACTCGAACAGGCGAACAACAAAAAACTAATTGAGCTACTTAAAGAAGCTGCTGCAAATCCAGGAGAAGTGGGTTCACAAAACCAACTTTTAGGCGCCTATTTCACTTCTTATACGAACATGGAGCGCAGAAACGAACTTGGTCTTTTGCCGATTCAAGAAGATTTGCAAAAAATTGCCGCGCTTCAAAACTTAGATGAACTCCAAGCACTCGTTTCGGCCTTACATAAAGACGGCATCAGTTCCTTCTTTGGTTTTGGCATTGGTCAGGACCTCAAAAATGTCGATAAAAATGTAGCCTATCTTGGGCAAGGAGGCATTGGACTTCCCAATCGTGATTACTATTTCGAGCAGAAATACGCCTCGATACAGACAGCATATATCAAGCACATAGCAAGTTGTTTTGAATTGGCGCAGCTTCCTGAGGGCATGAAAGCAGCACAGAAAATTTATGATTTCGAGCATACGCTGGCCGAGTCTATGCTCCGCCCTTCAGAAATGCGCGAACCAGAAAAAACCTACAACAAGCAAGCTTTATCTGAAGTCATGCGCAGTTTTGGACCTCATTTCAATTTTAAACGATACATCAGCGATGTTGGTTGTGCAATTCCAGACACCGTCATTGTGAGCAATCCGGCTTACAACATCAAGTTGTCTCAACTTTGGGAAGATGTAAAGCTAGAAGACATCAAGAACTATTTACAATGGTGTGTCATCAATCATTATGCAGGGCATTTGAACGAAGCCTTTGTCAATCTCAATTTCGCCTTTTACGAAGGCGTGCTGTCTGGCAAACGCGAACAACAACCCCTTCACGAACAAGCGATAGACGAAATGACCAATTTAGAAGTTGGAGAACTTCTTGGCAAGGCTTTTGTCGATAAACACTTTTCAAAAGAGGCTCAAGAACGCGTCAACGTAATGGTAGACAACCTGCTTTTCGTTTATAAAGAGCGCATAGAGCAACTCGACTGGATGTCTGCTGAAACCAAAAAAGAAGCGCTTGTCAAACTCAATGCTATTGGGCGCAAACTGGGCTTTCCATCCAAATGGGAAGACTACTCTAGCTTGCGCTTTTTTGCAGATCGCTACGCGCTCAATTACCGCGAAATGAGTCGTTTTAGTGTGGCTAAAAACTTTGCTGAACTTGGCAAACCCGTAGACAAAGACAAATGGGGCATGCCAGCACACATGGTCAATGCTTACTACCACCCGCTTCTCAATGAAATTGCCTTCCCTGCTGGGATCATGCAAGCTCCGTTCTTTGATGAAAACTACGAAGACGCGGTTAATTACGGCCGAATCGGAATGGTGATTGGTCATGAATTCACTCATGGTTTTGACGATATGGGCTCTAAATTTGCAGCAGACGGCTCTTTTACCAACTGGTGGACCGAAGAAGACCGCTTGCTTTTTGAAGAAAAAACCAAACTCCTTGGCGCCACGTTTTCTGGTTTTTGCCCAATAGAAGACCACTGCGTAAATCCAGCCCTCACCATGGGTGAAAACATCGCAGATTTAGGCGGTCTCACAATGGCCTATTACGCCTATAAGCGCACCGAAGAATACAAAGCGAATGAAAAAATTGCGGGCTACACGCCGTCGCAACGCTTTTTTATCGCTTATGCACAACTATGGAAAATAAAATATACCGAAGCTGAAATGAAAAAACGTTTGGCTACTGACCCGCATTCGCCTGGCATGTACCGCGTCAATGGGCCACTGAAAAATTGCCCTGAGTTTTTTGAAGCTTTTGAAATTCCGGAAGGAAAAGAAATGCGCAACGACCTTAAAAAAGTTGCCCGCATTTGGTAAGAAAATCGGCGCTTGAGAGTTGTTCTTGGGCGCCTGTTTCCATATTTTTAAGGCTGAGCATTCCGGCTGAAGCCTCTTCGGCGCCTATCACGACACAATAAGCAACGTTCCTGTCGTTTGCATATTTAAATTGCTTTTGCAACTTTGCAGCACTCGGGTAAAGTTCGGCCGCAATACCTAAATTGCGAACTTGCTGCAGTAATTTTAGGCAATAGCTTGCCTCTTCTGAGCCAAAGTTCACAAATAGTATATCTAAGGTTCGATCGAGTTCTTTGGGGAACAACTCAAGCTCAGTCATGACATCGTAAATACGGTCGGCACCAAAAGAAATACCCACGCCAGACAATCCTTTGAGCCCAAACAATGCCGTGAGGTCATCGTAACGACCACCACCACAAATGCTTCCCATTTTAACGCCATGCGCCTTTACTTCAAAGATAGCTCCGGTGTAGTAGTTGAGCCCGCGAGCCAAAGTGAGATCAAAAATCAACTCTCCTTTTTGCAGGCCAAGCACATTTATTTGCGTCAGCACTTCAGAAAGTTCAGCAATTCCTTTTAAACCGATTTCACTCTTCGCTAAATAAGTAGTCATGAGCGCAATTTTATCGGCGTTACTACCTTCAAAGGCAAAAAGTGGCTTGATTTTCTGAATGGATGTATCAGAAAAACCTTTCTGCACAAGCTCTGCAACCACGCCATCTTCTCCAATTTTGTCGAGTTTATCGAGTGCAACCGTTAGATCGACAATGCGCTCAGCTTCACCACAAACCTCTGCAATACCACTCAAGATTTTGCGGTTGTTGAGTTGAATGCTGAATCCTGGCAAACCTAAATTGGTCAAAACTTCGTCAAAAATTTGAATGAGTTCGACCTCGTAAAGCAATGAATCAGAACCAACTACATCGACATCGCATTGAGTAAATTCTTGATAACGACCATGTTGCGGTCGGTCTGCGCGCCAAACCGGCTGAATTTGGTAGCGTTTAAATGGAAAAGTGAGGTCGTTTTGATGTTGTACAACGAAACGTGCAAAAGGAACCGTGAGGTCATAGCGAAGTGCTTTTTCCGCAAGAGAATTGGCAAAGCGCGGCAAGTTTTCTTGAGCCAAAGCCTCTAGGTCGGCTTTTTTCATTTTTTCGCCTGAATTCAGGATCCTAAAAATCAGACGATCTCCTTCTTCTCCGTATTTACCTAATAGGGTTGAAGACAACTCAAAACTAGGTGTTTCGATGGGCGCAAAACCATAACGTCTGAATACTTCTTTAATGGCGGCAAACATGTAATTGCGCTTAGCGACTTCGGTAGGAAGAAAATCACGGGTGCCTTTCGGAATTGCTGGTTTTTGAGCCATAATTATAGGTGAGTATTTTGAAGGTACAATTGATAAATGACGCCATCTGAGAGCCCTATTTTTGGAACAACTAGGTTGTCTTGGCCAAGTGCTTCTAGTGCCGTAATGTAAATTTGTAGTGCAGGAACAATGACATCTGCGCGGTCTGGCTTGAGCTTGAATTGATCGCAACGCTCCTCTATTGTTAATGTGAGAAGTTTGGCGAGCAACTGTTTCAATTCATTTAATTGGAGCGTGTCTTGTTGGCTTGAGTCGAGCATCTTGAGCGCTCTATTGATATTGCCTCCCGTTCCAAAAATAACGTGCGCTTCGTCTAGCCTAACATTAGTTTGAATCCAGTCTTTGAAGTTTGACCAAATACCAGTATCGACTTTTTCTTTTAGAATGCGAATGGTCCCTAATTCAAAAGACCTAGCTGCTACTTTATATCCGTGTTCAAAAATACTGATTTCAGTACTCCCTCCGCCCACGTCAACGACCACGTATTGTTGTTGCTTGTGGAGTTGCAATAATTCAAAAGAGTTGAAAATAAGTTGTGCTTCTTCGTCTCCTGAAATGATATCGATTGACACGCCAGTTTCTTCTAAAATTTGCTTAGCCACTTTTTTGCCATTCTTTGCCTCCCTCATCGCTGATGTGGCAACTGCCCGTAGCTTCCAGACGTCGTGTGCGGAGGCCAAGAGCTGAAAAGCTTGGATGGTTTGTTTGAAATGCAATGCCTTTTTGGGAGAAATTTTTCCTTTCTCGAAGACGTCTTCTCCGAGGCGCAGTGGAACGCGGTAATAGGCTAGTTTCTGCAATTGAACACGGCCTTTTTTTGGAGCAACTTTTGCAATGAGCAAGCGCGCAGCGTTGGTTCCGATATCTATTGCAGCCAAATTCATAGGGACAAAATTACACAATGCCCATTGCATAGCGCAAAAAATTTTGTTTATTTGTTAGCAAGACCATGAAGATAAGCGCGCAGCACATATTTAAATCCAAAGCAAAACCCAAACAAGGACACCTCTTGCTCGCAGATCCCCTATTGACAGAAGATTTCTTTCAGCGCGCCGTTATTTTATTAATCGACCACAGCCCAGATGAAAGCTTTGGCTTGGTCTTGAACCATCCATCCAAACTGTTACTCAGCGATCTTTTCGAACACATCGAACTCGATTTACCAATTTACAATGGCGGCCCTGTAGCACAAGAACAACTCTTTTACTTACATCGATTTCCAAACATAAAAGGCGCTACTCAAGTGACAGATAACTTGTACTTTGGAGGTGACTGGAAAGAAGTACTCTTGCGCGCACACACTTTGCGCAAACCTCAAGAGCACTTGCGTCTTTTTGCAGGTTATGCTGGCTGGGGCGCTCAACAGCTAGAAGGCGAACTCAAAGAACGTTCATGGATTTGCACCGCCGACTTCACTGACAAAGCCTTACTCAAAGAAAACGCAGCGCAACTCTGGAAGTCTAACATGCTCCAACAAGGCCCTGAGCTCGCCCTATTCGCACACTTTCCATTGAATGTTTCAGACAATTAAATCAAGCAGCAGCTTGTTTTTCAGCTAATTATTGCTACCTTTGCACCTCATTTTGAAGTGCGCTCCCTGAAAGCGCCTATTATTTTGTTTAACAACTTTCTGACATTCAGGGTGTTAGAAATACAAATTTTACGCCACATGGCCAAAAACATCGAACCGCAGGGAACTGCAGATTTTGATTGGGAAGCACTCCAATTGGATGGTTACAATCAAGTAGAACGCTCTGAACTAGGAGATCGCTACGAAAAAACCTTGACTTCTATCATGGAAAAAGAAGTAATCCAAGGTACTGTTGTCATGATCAACAAAAAAGAAGTCATCATCAACATCGGATACAAATCTGAAGGTGTTGTTGCAGCTAACGAATTCCGCTACAATCCAGACCTCAAAGCTGGAGATGTAGTAGACGTATACGTAGACTGCCTCGAAGACAAAACAGGTCAATTGATCGTTTCTCACCGCACAGCGCGCATGCACAGTGCTTGGATTCGCGTCAACGACGTATTGCGCACAGGTGAAATCATCACTGGTTATGTAAAATGCAGAACCAAAGGTGGTCTTATCGTGGACGTTTTTGGAATCGAAGCATTCTTACCAGGTTCACAAATCGACGTGAAGCCTATCCGCGACTACGATATCTATGTTGGTAAAAACATGGAGTTCAAAGTTGTTAAAATCAACGAAGAATTCCGCAACGTTGTCGTTTCTCACAAAGCACTTATCGAGGCAGAACTCGAAGAGCAAAAGAAACAAATCATCTCTGGTCTCGAAAAAGGACAAGTATTGGAAGGTGTTGTTAAAAACATCACTTCTTACGGTGTCTTCATCGACCTTGGTGGCGTTGACGGTCTTATCCACATCACTGACCTTTCTTGGGGTCGCGTTACGCATCCAGAAGAAATGCTTGAATTGGATCAAAAAATCAATGTGGTTATCCTCGACTTCGACGACGACAAAAAACGCATTGCACTTGGCTTGAAACAATTACAACCACATCCATGGGATTCTCTTGACACCAACCTCAACGTCGGTGACAAAGTAACTGGTAAAGTTGTTGTAATGGCAGACTACGGCGCATTCATCGAAATCGCTGCAGGTGTAGAAGGCCTTATCCACGTTTCTGAAATGAGCTGGTCACAGCACCTTCGCTCTGCTCAAGATTTCTTGAAAATCGGAGACAGCGTTGAAGCAGTTGTATTGACCTTAGACCGCGAAGAGCGCAAAATGTCCCTTGGTATCAAACAACTCATGCCAGACCCATGGAACGATATCGAAATCAAATACGCAGTTGGTACACGCCACAGCGCTAAAGTTCGCAACTTCACCAACTTTGGTGTATTCGTAGAACTTGAAGAAGGTGTTGACGGCCTGATCCACATTTCTGACCTTTCTTGGCAGAAGAAAATCAAGCACCCATCTGAATTCTGTAAAGTTGGCGATGCCATGGAAGTACTCGTTCTCGAAATCGACCGCGACAACCGCCGCATTTCTTTGGGTCACAAACAACTCGAAGAAAATCCATGGGATGTCTTTGAAAACACTTTCGCAGAAGGAAGCGTTCATAGCGGTACCATTATCGACATGAAAGACAAATCAGGTATCGTTGCTTTGCCTTACGGCGTTGAAGGTATCTGCCCGTCTAAGCACCTCCGCAAAGAAGATGGTTCTAACGCGAAAGTTGAAGAAACCCTTGACTTCAAAGTCATTGAATTCAACAAAGACGCTAAGAAAATCGTCTTGTCTCACACTCGTTTATTCGAAGAAGGCGAAGACAAACCATCTACACCAAGCAAAGGTGGAAGCAAGAAAACAGCTGGTAGCTCAACTGACCAAGCCGTGAAAGCGATCAACCAAAGTGCTGAAAAATCAACACTCGGTGACCTCGATGCACTTGCTGAATTGAAAGAAAAAATGGAGCGCGGCGAATAAGCCCATCCAAATCCTATGAAAGGGGGCTTCGGCCCCCTTTTTTATTGTCGCCCTTCTCAAATTTATACTTAACTTTAGCCCCTGAAAGATGGGAACAAGTCAAATTTCAACTACCGTAAAAGATATTTTTGCCGCCTACCTCGAGCAAAACGGCCACCGCAAAACACCGGAGCGCTTTGCCATACTCGCAGAAATTTATGCTTACGAAGGTCACTTCGATGTAGAATCACTCTACATTAAAATGAAGAACCACAATTACCGCGTTTCACGCGCTACGCTTTACAACACCATCGAACTCCTTTTGGCTTGTAATCTCGTGCGCAAACACCAATTTGGCAAAAACTTGGCGCAATTTGAGAAATCTCATGCCTCCAAACAGCACGACCACCTGATCATCACCGACACAGGTGAAGTCATCGAATTCTGTGACCCTAGAATTCAACAAATCAAAGCCACCATCGAAGAACTTTTTGGAGTCGCTGTTCAGCACCACTCCTTATATTTTTATGGCGTCAAAAAAAACCACAACGACTAATGGAAGTACAGGTATTACAAAACGGACCCTTGAGTATACTCAAGTTACAAGGCCGCTTTTTTACGGAAAGTGACCGCGAACAAGCCATTGAGAAACTCGATCAAATCGACAACTGGAATTTGGTCATCGATTTATCTGAGCTTGAATACATTAACTCTACAGGCATTGCATTTTTAGTCAAAACACTTACGCGATCTAGACTCAATCTAGGCGACACCGTTTTGTACCAACCAAATACACAACTCAATAAAATATTTGAATTGACCCGAATGGAACACATTTTCGGTATTTTTCAAGATTTCGAACAAATTAAAAAGTTTTTTGAACAAGCATCATGAAGGTAGACGTACTATTAGGCTTACAATGGGGAGATGAAGGAAAAGGAAAAATTGTCGACGTACTCACACCCTCCTACGATATTATTGCAAGATTTCAGGGTGGGCCAAACGCTGGTCACACGCTAGAATTTGAAGGCATCAAACACGTTTTGCATACTATACCCTCTGGTATATTCCATCCTAACGTCATTAACTTAGTTGGTAATGGCGTGGTCATTGACCCCGTGGTTTTCAGTGCAGAGCTAGACAAACTCAAACCTTTTGGCATCGACTTCTCTTCGCGCTTATTGCTATCCAAAAAAGCGCACCTAATTCTACCGACGCACAAACTTCTTGACGCCGCATCAGAACAAGCAAAAGGAAAAAATAAGATTGGTTCAACACTCAAAGGAATTGGACCAACCTACATGGACAAAACCGGCCGCAATGGTTTGCGTGTTGGCGACATCTTTTCTCCAAATTTCATGGAGAAATACCAAGCATTGGTAGAGAAACATGTTGGCATCCTGATCCATCACACCGATTTCACCTATGACCTACCCGCTTTGGAGAAACCATGGTTTGAAGCAATTGAAGTCCTCAAAACACTTCAAGCAGTAGATTCAGAACATTACCTGAACAACGCGCTTCAGAATGGCAAAAAAGTATTGGCCGAAGGTGCTCAAGGTACCATGCTCGATATCGACTTTGGAACTTATCCGTTTGTGACCTCTTCCAATACCGTTACAGCCGGAACCTGCACAGGCTTGGGTATCGCACCAACAAAAATTGGTTCGGTAATCGGAATCTTCAAGGCTTACTGCACTCGTGTGGGTAGTGGCCCCTTCCCTACAGAACTCACAGATGCTACAGGCGAACTCATTCGCAAAGAAGGAAACGAGTTTGGCGCCACCACCGGCAGACCACGTCGTTGTGGTTGGCTAGACCTCGTTCAATTGCGCTATGCAATTATGGTTAATGGCGTCACAGAACTCGCCATGATGAAAAGCGATGTACTCGGTATTTTTGAGCACATTAATGTGTGTACTCACTATCTTATTGACGGAGAAAAAGTCACGGACTTCCCTTACGACGTGACTGACTTAGCAATTGAACCTGTATACGAACAACTCGAAGGCTGGCATTGCGACCTCACGGACCTAGAAAATTTTGAAGCGGCTCCTGCCCCGCTCAAAAACTATGTTTCGTATTTGCAAGCACAATTAAACATTCCTATTCGCGTTATCTCTGTGGGTCCAGATCGTAAACAGACGCTGCAAAACTAACATGAAACCAAACATCAGTAAGCGCTTTGCATTCCTTTGCAGTACGCTACTGTTATGTGTAAATCTTTGGAGCCAAGGAGCGCTACAACTTCTTCCAGGCACTGAAAAAATATACGCCATCCAAAATGGTGTACATCGCTTAGTTGGCACCGTCAGTTTTGCTTATCAAGGCAACACCATGTACTGTGATTCTGCCCACTACAACGAAAAAGCGAAGCAAGTGCGTGCCTATGGAAATGTCCATATCCAAAAAAACGGTATCAACCTTTACGCAGATTCTATCTATTACGCCGAGAAAGAAAAATACGCTAAACTATGGGGTCACGTAAAGGCCCGAGACAACGCCTACAAAATGAGCGCCGACTCCATGGACTACGATGCCAAGCGAGGCAGGGCCATTTTTAGAAGCGCTGGCAAGATCGAATCCACGCTATCCGATGAGCGCATTACTTGCCAACGTGGTTATTTCTACCCTTCGAATGGCTCTTTCTTTTTCAGCGGACAGGTTCACTATACAAAAGCAGACCTCGATGTCAAGACGGACACCCTGCAATTTGCCTACGAACAACAAAAACTCTATTTCTTAGGGCAAACCCAGATGCGAAACGACAGCACACAAATTTATTGTCAGAAAGGCTGGTTCGATGTGCAAAATGAAAACGGCGCGCTGTACAAGCATGCCGAAATCTATCAAAAGAACCAAATCATCAAAGGTGACACCCTCCTGATCAATACAAAACTCAATGATTACGAAGGGCGCGGCTCTGTTTATTTCAAAGACCTTGATCAGCAACTAGCACTTCTTGGTCAAAGAGCTATTTTTAGCGACACCAAGCACCTCGCCTATGTCACGGGCTCGAGCCTCGGTTTTTTAAAATATCAAACCGACACTTTGTTTGTGCACGCCGACACCTTGTTTCTGGAGCGAGACACATTAAACAAGGCCAAGTACCTCAAAGCCAACCGCAATTTTCGTTTTTTACACCCTAATCTTCAAGGGATTGGCGACAGCACACTCTTTTCTTTCGACGCTCAAATGCTTCAAATCGGAAAACACCCCATTTTGTGGTCACAAACCGGTGAGCTAAAAAGCGAAATTGCACGTGTGTTTTTCAAAGACTCGATCCTCGAACACATTGAATTGAATCAAAAGGCCACCGTTATTCTAAAAATTCCAGGGGATAGCCTTTTCAATCAAGTAGCAGCAGCACAAATCATGGCGCTTTTTGATTCTACCGGGACGCTTTCAAGCGTTGATGCAACTGGCCAAGCCTGGACTATCTTTTATCCTGAATCGGAGAAAAAAACGAATGATACACTTATTGAACTGCGCCGCGAAGGGCTCAATAGACTGTATTCTGAACGCCTATTAATTGCACTTCAAAAAGGTGAGGTGAAGGAAATTACTTATTTTGAACAACCAGACGGTATTTTCTTTCCGATGGGCCAGATTGACCCAAAAGAGAAATGGATCAATGGGTTTCAATGGAACCCAGGCCTAAGACCTCAGAACGCTGCTGAATTGCGAAAAGACATTAATTAAGTTCTTCGTTGTCAACGGCGGCATCCCAGCGCGTAACACTCTTGACACCTTCTACCTGCTCAAATTTGCGCGTGAGTTGCTCGAGTTGAGCGGTATCATATACCAATACTTTAATGCGGCCTTCAAACACACCATCATTGGTTTCGAAAGAAATGCTTTTCATATTGATATTGTTCTGCTTTGAAATGATTTCAGTGAGCCTATTGACGAGACCTAATTGGTCAATCCCGATAATGCGAATGGCCGCCACGCGCTCTACTAACGCACTGTTTTGCCAGCGAGCCTTAAGGCAACGGTATGCCAACTTAGAAAGCAAATGCACCGCGTTTGGACAATTGAAGCGGTGAACTTTGATACCCGATGAAATGGTAATGAAACCAAAAATAGAATCGCCAGGAATGGGACTGCAACATTTGGCCAACGTATAATCAAAGCCTTTGAAATCTTCGCCGATGATAATGGTGTCGGTATCGGTATTGATCCCCTCGTTGAGTAAATCCTCTTCGGACCCTTTGATTTTCTTGGACCTGATTTTGCGTTCAACAATGATGTTCCCTCCTACTACATTGAATTCTCTAAGTTGAGTAAGGTCGATTTTACCTTTGGCAATCTTGTAATAAAGATTATTCGTAGAGTCGATGTGAAAGTGTTTCTCTAAGGCCTTTAAATTTTCTGAGGTTAGGCGAATGTTGTGTTGTTTGAATTTGCGCTCGAGAATTTCTTTGCCGTCTGCAGCAATCAGTTTGTGCGCTTCATTGAGCGCCTGTTTGATGCGTTGCTTGGCTTTAGCTGACACCACAAAACGGAGCCATTCGTCGTTGGGCTTTTGCTTGTTTGAGGTGAGTATTTCTAATTGATCGCCGTTTTGGAGCTGATAACTAAGCGGAACCAAGCGGTTATTTACTTTGGCACCAATGCATTTGTTGCCAATTTGGGTATGAATGTCATAGGCAAAATCGAGTATCGTTGAGCCTGTTGGCAAGACGCGCAATTCCCCTTTTGGCGTAAAAACATAAATTTCGTCATTGAAAAGATTGAGCTTGAAATCGTTGACAAAATCTAAGGCGCTGCTGTCTGGGTTGTCTAGAAGCTCGCGTATTTCGGCAATCCAGCGGTCGAATTTACTGGAGTCTGTACTTGACTCTTTGTATTTGTAGTGGGCAGCCAGACCATGCTCTGCGATGTCGTCCATGCGTTTACTGCGGATCTGTACTTCTACCCAACGACCTTGTGGCGACATAACCGTGGTGTGCAAAGACTCATAGCCGTTGGCACGAGGAGTCGAGACCCAATCTCGCAAGCGTTCGGGGCTGGGTTGATAAAAGTCGGTTACTACAGAATAAACACGCCAGCAATCTGACTTTTCGCGTTCGTGGGGAGTATTGAGGATAATTCGTAGGGCAAAAACGTCAAAAACTTCTTCGAAAGGAACGTCTTTGGTTTGCATTTTGCGCCAAATGGAAGAAATTGATTTGGTTCTGGCCTTGATGTCAAAGTCATAGCCCTGGGCCTGAAGTTCGGTGCGGATTGGCGCCACAAACCTCCGGATAAAGCGATTTCGGACGTCTTGGGTTGATTTCAATTTGCCTTCAATTTGCTGATATACCTCTGGCTCACAGTATTTCATGGAGAGGTCTTCGAGCTCTGACTTGATCGGATACAAACCGAGGCGGTGCGCCAGCGGC
This sequence comes from Bacteroidota bacterium, assembly GCA_041191505.1. Taxonomy (GTDB): domain Bacteria; phylum Bacteroidota; class Bacteroidia; order Flavobacteriales_D; family Crocinitomicaceae; genus UBA952. The sequence goes on from JBEEOT010000022.1 coordinate 53,941, forward strand.
GCATACAGAAATTTGGTTTCAGAAGCAATTTTGAGTTGCTTTTCTGGCTTCATACTCGAAAGCGTTCGCATGTTGTGCAAACGATCGGCAAGCTTGACCAACACCACGCGGAAATCATCGGAAATGGTAAGGATCATTTTACGAAAGTTCTCGGCTTGAATTGAGGTGTTTTCGTCAAAAACTTCCGGAATTTTGGTGAGCCCATCAATGATTTTGCGCACGGTAACACCGAAAAGATCTTCGATGTCTTGGAGGGTAATATGGGTATCTTCTACGGTGTCGTGTAAAAGAGCACAAACAATTGCAGTAGGTTCGAGACCCATTTCTTCTGCACAAATTCTCGCCACTGAAATCGGATGATAGATATAGGGTTCACCAGACTTTCTGCGCATGTCTTTGTGTGCCTCTAGTGCGATATCAAAAGCCTTGCGAATCAGTTTGGTTTCATCCCTACTCCTATCTTTAGTTGCACGCAACAAACCCTTGAATGCATTGAGGATTTCAATGCGCTCTTTCTCGAGATCGATTGGGGTATGGCCGTCGTATTGCATTAATTTGCGGGTAGGAGAATACTTCTTACCTCTCCGAAGCCTATTTTGAGTCCGGATTGCTCGCAAAAGCCGCGCATGATCACGGTATCGTTGTCTTGGATAAAGCGACGCTCTGAGCCGTCTGGCATTTGAATGGGCTTCGTGCCTTTCCAGGCGAGCTCTAACATGGATCCATAAGAATCTGGCGTTGGACCAGAGATGGTACCTGAACCCATGAGGTCTCCGCAGCGGACATTGCAACCGTTTACGGTATGGTGTGCCAGTTGCTGAGACATATTCCAGTACATGTATTTAAAGTTAGATTTACTGACGACTTGTTCAGGGCAAGCAGGCGCTTCAATGGCAACCTCTAAATGTATATCGTAAGACTTGTTGCCTTCAAATTGAAGGTAAGACAAGACTTCAGGATCTTGCTCTGGGGTTGGGCAGGCAAAAGGCTGCAGCGCATCAAGCGTGACAATCCAACAAGACATCGAAGAAGCGAAGTTCTTGGCGAGAAACGGACCGAGCGGTACGTATTCCCATTTTTGGATATCGCGCGCAGACCAATCATTGAACAAGCACAAACCGAAAATGAAGTCTTCGGCCTCGGCAGTTGAGATGGATTGGCCAAGTGGCTTGCCGTCAAAAGTAATAAAACCCATTTCGAGTTCGAAATCGACTTGACGCGATGGCGCAAAAATTGGTGCAGCGTTGTCGTCGGGTTTGATCTGACCTTTAGGACGCACAACAGGATGCCCTGAAGCTATGACAGACGAAGCACGACCGTGATAGCCTACTGGGATCCAGAGCCAATTGGGCAAAAGCGCATTCGCAGGGTCGCGGAACATAATGCCCACATTGGTAGCGTGCTCTTTGGAAGAATAAAAATCGGTGTAATCGCCAATTTGAACAGGCAAGCACATTTCGACGCTTGCAACCGGCAAGAGCGCCACGTGTTGGCTTTCATTGAGGCGGAAACTTGTGTTATCGCTGGCCAGTAGCTCTGAAATGCGATTGCGCAGTGCCCTCACGGCTAATTTGCCATGGCGCATAAGCGCATTCAAGTAGGCTGCTGAGAAATCAGAAACAGCAAAACCGAGGTCATTGAAATAACCGAACTCGGCCATTTGACTGAGATCCAAAACAAAGTCGCCGATGCGTACACCAGCGCGTTTACCTAAATCTGCGGTTTCAAAGATTCCAAAAGGCAGATTTTGAATGGGAAATTCCGAAGCGGAATCTATACTGATCCAAGAGCGAAGTGCTGGGTTGTTGGCCGAAATATGCATAACGAACGGAATAGATTAAACGTTGAAACGGAAGTGCATGATGTCGCCATCTTCAACGACATACTCTTTACCTTCTACCTTGAATTTACCGGCATCTTTAACAGCGCTTTCAGAGCCATATTGAATGTAGTCATTGTATTTCATGACTTCTGCACGGATAAATCCTTTCTCGAAATCTGAGTGGATGACCCCCGCTGCTTGTGGGGCGGTCATGCCTTTGCGGATGGTCCAGGCGCGCACTTCTTTGACCCCCGCCGTAAAGTAGGTCTGGAGATTCAATAAATGATAGGCTTGGCGAATGAGTCGGTTCACACCTGGTTCTTCGAGGCCGAGTTCTTCTAAGAACATTTGGCGTTCGTCGTAGGTTTCGAGTTCGGTGATATCTGCTTCGATTTTGGCGCCAATGACCAACACTTCTGCATTTTCAGAAGCAACTGCCTCTTTGACTTGCTCGACGTATTTATTGCCAGACTTTACCGAAGCTTCGTCTACATTACAAACGTACATCACTGGCTTAGAGGTAATCAAATTGAAGCTTTTGATCACGTCCATTTCTTCTTGGGTAAAGCCGAGGCCTCTGACAGATTTCCCTTGCTCGAGACCAGTCTTGATGCGCAATGCCAATTCGTTTTCTTTGAGCGCGTCTTTGTCGCCAGATTTGATGACGCGCGCCAAACTTTGGATTTTTTTATCGATGGTTTCGAAATCTTTAAGTTGAAGCTCGATATCGATGATTTCTTTGTCGCGGATGGGATCTACGCTACCGTCTACGTGCACGATATTGCCGTCGTCGAAACAACGCAAAACGTGTAAAATAGCGTCTGTTTCGCGGATGTTGGCCAAAAATTGATTGCCCAAACCCTCGCCTTTTGAGGCGCCTTTAACCAAACCTGCGATATCTACGATTTCCATGGTGGTCGGGACAACGCGTTCTGGATTGACTATTTCTTCGAGTTTTTCTAGCCTTGGATCTGGAACTGAGGTGGTGCCAAGGTTAGGTTCTATTGTACAAAAAGGAAAGTTAGCCGATTGCGCTTTGGCATTCGACAAACAGTTAAATAAGGTTGATTTTCCGACGTTGGGCAAGCCGACGATTCCGCATTTTAAAGCCATTTTCTATGTTTGTTAGATCAAGTAGCAAAGATAGCCAAAAGCAGCGTGCTTCGGCTGATTTTTGGTATTTTTACGCAAATTCACAGCATGAAACACAAGCGCATTCTCTTTGTTTTCTCCCTACTCTTTGGTCAGCTTTTGGCTCAAGACAGCCTCCAGATACGTCGCATCTACGACGAAGCGCTTTTGAGAGGACATGCTTACGAGAACCTTCGTCAACTTTGCAAAGATATTGGGCCTCGCCTTTCTGGCTCTGCTCAAGCACAAATGGCAGTAGACTGGAGCTACGAAAAAATGCTTTCCTACCAATTTGATCAAGTGAACAAGCAAGCCATCACTGTACCGCATTGGGAGCGAGGCACCACAGAAACCGCTTGGTATAAATCTGTAGGCAAATATGAAGCAACCCATAAACTACATTTATTGGCGCTAGGTGGCTCCATTGGCACAAATGGGCTACTCGAGGCAGAGGTCATTGAATTTAAAACGCTTACCGATCTGAAAAATGCGAAGCCAAAAGATGTTGTAGGAAAAATCGTTTTCCTGAACCAACCCATGGACGCCGCTCAAATCCAAACTTTCAAAGCCTACGGAGCATGTTACGCCATCCGTGGTAACGGCGCTGTAGAAGCTGCAAAATTAGGAGCCAAAGCGGTTGTGATCCGCTCTTTAGGCTTGCCTATCGACGAACACCCTCATACCGGCTCAATGCACTACGAAAAAGACGTGCCAAAAATTCCAGCTGCCGCACTTTCTACTCAAGATGCCGACGCACTTTCTATCGCATTGAAAGAAAGCAAAGTGCGCTTCTATTTAGAGATGGATTGCCGAGAATTCCCAGATGCCAATTCTTACAACGTTATGGCAGAAATCAAAGGCAGCCTCTATCCCGATCAAATCATCACCATTGGTGGCCACTTAGACTCTTGGGATACTGGCGAAGGCGCTCACGACGACGGCGCCGGCGTGATTCACTGTTTAGAGGCGCTGCGCATCCTTCATGAACTTGACATCAAACCCAAGCATACCATTCGCGTTGTCTTTTTCATGAATGAAGAAAACGGAAACCAAGGCGGGCAGCAATATGCAAAGTGGTGCTCTGCCAATGGCGAGCAACAAATTGCTGCAATGGAAAGCGACAGAGGCGGATTTGCCCCAAGAGGTTTCGGCCTCGACGGCCCAGATCAATACCTGAGCATCCTCCAAAGTTTCGAACCTCAACTGCGCACTTACGACCTGCACATCTTTGAAAAAGGCTACGGCGGTGTCGATATCGGGCCACTCAAAGAGCAATACCCCGGTATTCCACTCTTTGGATTTGTACCTGATTCTCAACGCTATTTTGACTACCATCATGCTCCGTCGGACGTTTTTGAGTCGGTCAACAAACGAGAACTTGAATTAGGGGCAGCAGCCATTGCGAGCTTTGTTTATTTATTAGATAAAAAGCTATAGTTCCTTTATGTGTGGCATCACCGGACTTCATTGCAAGCAGCACTCAGCAAGCCAAGAGGGTTCTACACTGCTTGCCGCCATGAATCAGAAACTTTCACATCGAGGGCCTGATGGCGCAGGCCTGCAATGGTTTGATGCCGAAAACTTTGGACTGGCACACCGCCGGCTCTCTATCATTGATTTATCGCTCGCTGCTTCTCAACCCATGCAAATTGCTGATCGCTACTGGTTGAGCTTCAATGGAGAAATTTACAATTACCTCGAACTCAAAGAAGAATTACTTGCACTTGGTGCCACCTTCAAAAGTGAATCAGATGCCGAAGTATTGCTACAAGCCTACATACATTGGGGCGCCGCTTGTTTGCTTCGCTTCAATGGCATGTGGGCTTTTGCGATTTACGACAAACAAAAAAACACTTTGTTTTGCGCCCGCGACCCTTATGGCGTCAAGCCTTTCTACTACCTAGATAACAAGCAACATTTTAGTTTTGCCTCTGAAATCAAAAGCATACTCACCCTACCCAGTTACCGGCCTACGGCTAACATAAAAGCGCTTCAAGACTATTTCTGGAATTCTAAAATCGAATTAGAAGAAGAAGGGTTTTTCAAGCAGATCAATGAATTACTGCCAGGACATGAACTTCACTACGATTTAGCGGTTCAAAAAATTATAATCAAGCGCTATTATTTTCCTGAAAAAATAGAAGGGAAAAACACCGCACAAGACCTCAAAAAAGCCTTAGAAAACGCAGTTAGGTTACGCTTGCGCGCCGACGTCCCACTTGGCTTTTGCCTATCTGGCGGCCTAGACTCTAGCAGCTTACTCCACCTCGCTAGTCAATTACAACAGCAAAACGAAATCAGCTCGCTCTCAAAAGGTTTACATGCATTCACCGCGGCGCATCACTCGCCTCAAGACGAACGCAACTGGGCAGCCCAAATGATCGCCCACACGAATGCCAATTGGCACATTTCTGAGTTAACGAGTGAGGCCCTTATTGAAGCACTATCCGAGCTTATTTACCATCAAGATATCCCGTTACTCAGCACGAGTACATTTGCCCAAAGTAGCGTTATGAAAAGCGCAGCTCAAGAAGGGATCAAAATCCTCATCGATGGCCAAGGTGGCGATGAATTATTTGCTGGCTATCGCGTATTTTATCCAACATTTTTAAAAGAACTATTCTGGACCGGACAATTTGGATTGTTCTTTAAGGAATGGCAGCAACTCAGCAATTCGCCAAGCTCTAAAAAATACGTAGTCCAAGAATGGGCCAAAGATGTTTTCAGCTACCTGCCTACCTCTATTCAAATATTGGTGAGAAAAAGAAGCCATCCGAATGCACCCTACCTCAGCAAATTCAAAGCCATCAAAAGAAAAAGATTTCAAAAACTACAAGATCATTTAGCTGAATATTGCCAGGGCCATGAATTAAAAGGTTTACTCAGATGGGAAGATCGCTGCTCTATGCAGTACAGCATTGAGTCTAGAACTCCCTTTTCTGATGACGCTCCATTACTGACACTCGCACGCTCTTTGCCCGCCAATTCACTTATAAAAAATGGTTGGTCTAAATTCTTAGTAAGAAAAGCATTGGATGGCGACTTGCCCGAGCGCATTTCTTGGCGACGGGATAAAAAAGGCTTCTCGGTGCCAGAAAGCAAGTGGCTTATGGAAAGCACACCATTTTGGCAAAACCTCATCACAGAAAAAACAAATTTAGATCAGAGCGGCATCGTGAATTCCGCAAAACTACTCACAGCGCTACCACGCATTTTTAGCGATGAAAAATATGCGAGCGAACAGAATTTTGTTTTTAAATATGCTTGCTATCTTATTTGGATAGAGCGATTTAACATAACTAACTTCAATTAAAAATTCGTGATCTTTAAATCTAGTTCAAATCGTCTTTGCGGCAAGGCATTGATTTGAAGCGCAGTTCCTTGGATGCCCTGCGGCAAATAAACTGCACACAACGAATGCTTCACCAAATAAATATTTGCATGTAATTCTACTGGCATTGCTCGGTAAATACCAAGCAAAACCTCATAGCGCGGATATTCGGCATCTGATTTGGCATCGTGCCAAACTAAAATTGCATCGTTGTTTTTTCTGAGCTCCAAGGCCGTTTGAGTATCACGCTGAACAGCCGCTGTGGAATGATCGCCGTCAATGAAAATAAGATCGCAATTTTGAAGATAGGGCGTCCAATTGAAAGTAGCTGAGTCGCCAAACAAGTGAGTGACATTACTCATGTTTTTGGAATAAAAGCGATGCGAGTCAATATAAGCCTGACTCATACCCATTTTTTGGAGAGTTTCATCTGACAAATTCAACGTAAAAGCCGCTTTTACAAAAGGAGCGACATTTGCAACGCTTTCCCCTCTCCACGTTCCAATCTCTAAATAGGTATTTACATGGTAGCGACGACACAACATTTGCAACAAAGCAAAATCGGTTGCCATAGATGAACCCGAAAGAAAAGCATAAGGAGTGATCTTCAGCTCAGCGGCCTCTTCCCAAACAAATGGATCAATTTCTTGAAAAGAAAGTGTTGGAAAAACTTTTTTAAATTCTTGCTGCAACACCTCCTCATCTTTTAAAATAAGATTCAATAATGCAGGCCTCTTCAAAAGCAATCCTAGCGCCTTTACTAATTTTTTTATTTTTTGCATACTTAAGACTTACGCCACAAAACGCGCATTTGGGTAAATAATTGTAAGAGTTCCTCTTTAGACGGAAAAACAGAAAATTGTGCGCCATCTTTGAGAAAATAGCGCAACACAACCAAACTAGTAGCCGTGTATGACATACTTGCAGCAAGCGCAGCCCCTATGGCTCCGTACATTGGAATGAAAATAAATGAGGCCAATAAACTAAAAACCAAACCCACTCCAGAAGCCAAAGCATTGACCCAATAGCGGCCATGGCCAGAGAAATAATGCCCCACCACAAGCGCATAGGTAAAAACCCATACACCCGGCGCCAAGGCCCACATCAGCTTTTGAAGCCCCCCGAAATCAGCTCCGAAAACAAATTGGTAAAAATCGGGCGGTAAAAACAAGAAAAAACCCACACCAAAGAAGGCCGCCAACATGCCAAAACGACTGAGCTTTTCTGTGATCTGAATGGTGTATTGCTGATCTTGGGTATTTGAGATAGTGGCATATTGCCACAAAGAAATACTTGATGCAATAAGCCAAATAGATTCCGTAATGGAGCTCGCATTTGAGAAGACACCAACTGCTGAAGTTCCGTGAAATTGCTCTAGAATGTAATAACTCGCCCTAAAACTCAAGAGCTGTAATACATGGGCTAACTGATTATAAAAGCCTAGCTTAAACAAGCGCTGCCAGATCATTTTTCGGCTCACCACTTCTTGCTCTTGTTGCGGAAAGAAACGCCAAATCGCAATACAACTGGTCAATAAGGCCACCATATAAGAAACATACAAGGCATCGATGTAATCCAATGGGTGATATAATAACCATTGCCCAACACACGTTGAAAAAGTGAGCAATGGCACTAAAATCTGAATTAAATTAAAGGCTTTGAGCCGCTGCTGACCCATCAGCAAAGAAGCATGAACCGAACTTACAGAACTAATAGCACTTAGTAAAATAATGTGAAGGAGGTATTTTGTTTCAAATACATGAAAGGCCTCGAGAATTAAAAAAGCAAAGGTACTGACCACAAGCACCCAGGTATATGATGCTTTGATCAATTGCGTCCATGAGTAACGAGAAGAAAGATATACCAAAGCAGCCCCACCCACCAAGGAATCAAAAATGGTGATGATGGCAACGGAAGTAAGCACAAGGCTTTGCTCGCCTTTTCCGACGGTTCCTGTAAGCTGAGAAAAGAGTATAACCAAGCCTAAATTGAGCAGTGCGGAAAGCACCCGAACACTAAAATTACCAAAAATACTACGCCACATCTTTCTTGAGCACCAAGTGATAGGCCTCCAGAAAAAGACCTGCGATGGTAGTTGGGCTGTATTTGAGTTGCGCTTCATGGTGCATGTCTTGCGCGGGATATTGTTTTTCTTGAATTTGAATCATTGCAGCAACAAGTGCTTTCTCATCTTCGGACGGAATCAGGATGCCGTTGCCAGAATTGACTATCTCGGCAACACCACCGACGTTTGTGGCAATAATAGGCGTGCCGGTTGAAAGCGACTCTAATAAAACACAAGGCAAATTCTCGAAACGACTACTGAGCACGAGTGCATCGGCAAATTGAAGCAAAGCTGCTACACCAGCGCTATCTTGCTTTCCGTGAAAGTGGATGGAGGAAGCAAATTCAAAACCTTTCAAAAGCGAACTATAAGCTTCAAAATCGCCATCTGAAACCACATGTAATTCTATTTTAGGCTGTTGCTTTTTGAGGCGATAAAATGCACGCACCAAAAGGTGAAAATTCTTTTGCTCGGGATCTAGAGATGAAACATGCACAAAACGATACACCCCACGAGGGCGCTTTTCTTGCACTGAAAAAATAGCTGGATCAACGGCATTTGGAACCACCTTCATTGGGGCATTGATTCCAAATTGCTGCATAGCTGCAGCTAGATCAAGTGAAACAGGCATGATCAAATTGGCGCGCTTGCCGATCAGACGTAAGAAAAACCGTTGCCAACGCGTAGGCTGAGGCTGTGCGTAAGGATGATAGCAAGTCCAATGCTCTGTAAAAAGCAACGGAATGAGCCACCTGAGCTTGAGCATGATTCCAATCAGGCCGATAGGATACAACACATTCGCATGAATGAGGTCTGGCTTTCCTAGCTTTGTTTGAGCAGCTATTTTCCAGTAGGTGCTGAATAGGCGAAAATAATTAAACACCAAGCCTAGAATAGGTAAGGTATTTTTAGGGATGTAAATAATGTGCGCTTCATAGGGAGACGCAATTTGCTGATGGGTTATTTCTTGATGCGCTGTGCTCAGGACCACATGCAAAAGCGCTACATCAGCCACAAGTTGAGCTGCAAGAATATGCTGTTGTACAAAATTACCTTCTGTGGGCTTCAGTTGAGTTGGATACCAACTAGAAATAAATAATACTTTGGGCCTGGCTTGCATAAATTGAATTTACAAATTCTTTTGATAGACCTCTTGTAATTGTTGAAGCGCGTAATCAATTTCTTCTTGTGTGGTAAAGCGAGAAAAAGAAAAACGCGCATTCGGGCGGCTCATGTCTGCGCCGATTCCTTCTAATACATGAGAACCTTTAGTTGCCCCAGAAGTGCAAGCAGAACCGCCACTTACGGCAATTCCTTTCAGATCGAGGGTGAAAAGTAACAAACCAGCCTTGGGCGTGGCGGGTAAACACACATTAAGCACCGTATAAAGGGCTTTCTCAAAACTTGTTTCGCCATGAAAACGCACGTCGGCAAATATTTCCTGCAAACGGGCAATCATGTAGCTCTTAAGACCCCAAACGTGTTGCTGATGCGCTTCTAAATCGGTGTAGGCCAATTCTACAGCTTTAGCTAAACCTACAACCCCTGCTATATTTTCAGTGCCTCCGCGCAAACCTCTTTCTTGCGCACCACCATGAATCAAAGGATTGACGCGTGTTTTCTTATTTACATAAAGGAAACCTGTTCCTTTAGGCCCGTGAAATTTATGGGCGGCGCAAGTAATAAAATCGATGTCGAGGGCAGCAAGATCGAAGTGATAGTGCCCCATTGTTTGGACGGTGTCAGAATGAAAATAAGCACCATATTTGCGGCACAATTGCGCTACTTCTGCCAATGGTAAAAGTGTTGCAATTTCATTGTTGGCATGCATGAGCGAAACAAGTGTAGGCGTTCCATCTTGCAAGTACGCTTCTAACTCTTGCAGATTCACATTTCCTTTTGCATCTAAAGATAAATTGGTCACGGTGACTGACTCGTGAGCCTGCAACGCTTCTGCGGTATGCCCAACGGCATGATGTTCAATAACTGTGGTGATAATGCGCTCGACACCAAGTTGTGTTACGGCAGCATGCAGTGCCATGTTGTCGGCTTCTGTTCCGCCAGAGGTAAAGATGAGTTCGGATGGCGCACAATTGAGTGCTTGCGCAATGCTGCGCCTTGCGTTTTCTAAAAGTGCTTTGGCCTGACGTCCAAAAGCGTGGGTAGAAGAAGGATTGCCAAAGGTGTTAAACAACACTGGAATCATGGCTTCTACCACTTCTGGCGCTACTGGAGTTGTGGCGGCGTTGTCGAGATAGACGTTCATTCAATCTGTTTTGCCACGAAGATACTAAAATTAGTTTGCTTATCTTTGAGTAATGAATGCTCCGCTCGCAGAACGCATGCGCCCAAAGACCCTCGATCAATACATTGGTCAGCAACACCTATTGGCGTCAAACGCTGCGCTGCGCAGAGCACTTGATGCTGGCGTCATTCCCTCCATGATCTTCTGGGGCCCTCCGGGCGTCGGAAAAACTACTTTAGCCCAACTCATTGCCCAACACCTAGATCGGCCTATCCACACACTTTCAGCCATCTCTAGCGGTGTCAAAGATGTGAGGGAAGTCATTGCCAAAGTGCAGAACGGCGGAATGTTCAGCCCAAAGGGTAGCATTCTTTTTATCGATGAAATCCACCGCTTTTCCAAAGCACAGCAAGATTCACTGCTGGGAGCCGTAGAAAAAGGCATCATTACCTTGATCGGCGCCACAACCGAAAACCCTTCGTTTGAGGTTATTTCGGCCTTGCTTTCGCGCTGCCAGGTTTATACCCTAGAGCAACACACCAAAAACGACCTCATCACACTTCTAGAAAGGGCTATTAAAGAAGACCAACAACTTCAAAAAAAGAAGATCTCCTTACTAGAAACCAATGCCCTGTTGCGCATTTCAGGCGGAGACGCCCGCAAACTGCTCAATGTTTTTGAAATCATTATTGGCACATTTCAGGGCCAGACCGACATTAAAATCACCGATGAAGTCGTTTTGGCTAATGCACAACAGAGCCTTGCCAGCTACGACAAAGATGGTGAACAGCATTACGACATCATCTCTGCGTTCATCAAGTCCGTAAGAGGCTCAGACCCCAATGCTGCAGTTTATTGGCTGGCCCGAATGGTAGAAGGAGGCGAAGACCCTAAATTCATTGCACGCCGCTTAGTGATTTTAGCCGCCGAAGACATCGGCCTAGCAAACCCCAATGCATTGCTTCTAGCCAATGCCTGTTTTCAGGCCGTGGAAAACGTTGGCTGGCCAGAATCCAGGATCATCTTGAGCGAATGCACTTTATATATAGCGAGTTCACCCAAAGGAAACGCTGCCTATATGGCCATCAATAAAGCCCAACAGGTCGTTCAGCAAACGGGCAACCTCGGCGTACCACTTGCCCTACGCAATTCGCCAACCAAACTCATGAAAGAACTTGGTTACGGAGATGGCTACCAATATAGTCATGACCATCCGGGTAATTTTTATTCGCAAGAATTTCTACCCGAGCAATTGAGCGGCACGAGCTTTTTTCAACCCGGTAGTAGCCCAAAAGAACAAGAGATCGCCCAACAAATCAAAAAATGGTGGCAAGAAAAATACAAGTTTTAAGCGGCGCTCTGCTCTATTACGGACTCGTTTTGCCGCTGTCCTATTTACCCATGGGCATTTTGTATGCGCTCTCTAACATTCTCTTCTTCTTTTTTACCCGTCTTGTACCCTATCGCAAGAAGGTCATTGACGAAAATATCAAACGGGCTTTTCCAAAACTCGACGCATCTGAAATCATCAAATTTAGAAAAGACTTTTATCGCTATTTCTCAGATCTTCTTGTAGAGTCCATTAAGAATTTGAGTATCTCCAAGCGCGAATTACTCCAGCGCATGCACCTTGAGAATCCTGAAATAGTAGAAGAAATCAAAGGGCTGAACAAACCAATCCTTCTAGTAGCCGGCCATTACAATAACTGGGAATGGCTCATTACGGCTCAAGCTTTATGGTTCAAACAACCGAGTTACGGCATCGGCATGCCGCTGAGTCACCCATTTTGGAATCAAAAATTAACACAAAGACGAGAACGTTTTGGTTTAAAAGTTGTCCATGCTCAAAATTACCAAGAAGCATTTGATGCCAATCAGCCCATTATACTTGTCTTAGCCGATCAAGCGCCAAGTTCACCCAATCAATGTCTTTGGCTGCCTTTTTTAAATCAAAAAACGCCCCTCATTTTTGGCCCTGAGTACATGGCCAACACCTATGATTGCGCCGTATATTATGTTAATATAAAAAACTATAAAAGAGGCTATTATAACATTTCAATTGAACCTATAGTTAAAGAACCAAAAAAACTTGATTACCAAGCATTGACTCAAATGCATGTTCAAAAACTTGAACAACAAATCATAGATAACCCAACGCGATGGCTGTGGTCACACAAGCGTTGGAAACACCAACAACCTGACAATTGGCCTCAAACTCTTGTTGAGCTCAAAGCAAAATTTGAAACCAAATTTAGAAGCAATGCCTAGGATCTTTTGTTTACTTTGCTTTTGGAATTTATCGTTTGCCCAAGTACAAGTATTTTTTCCGAAAACAAGCAATAAGGAACACCAACGGGCACTGATTACCCTTCCTAATAGGCAATTACTGAGCGGCTCTAGTGAGGCAGTTATACGCTTACACGACCCAAATGGCAAAGTACTTAGCGAAGAAAAATTAGGTGCCAACTTCAAAGAAATCCGAGATATTGCCGTGACTCAAAAAGGTTTTATCGCCTTACAAAGTCATGATTCTAGCGGCATCGTTTTGTTAGACAAAACATTGAAGCCAGTTTCAATTATTTACCCATTCGAAAAAAGAAGCACCCTTTTTTTAGATGGTATTTGTGCGCAAGAAAATTTAGTCTTTTTGCTTGGTGATCCGATTGACGGATTTTTCAGTACTTTTTACTCTACAGACTACGGGCTTCATTGGCAAGCAACAGCAGCAAAAGCGAGCGCAAATGAAGGAGAAGCAGCGTATGCCGCAAGTGGTCAAACGAATCAAATGCTCAACGGTCAATTTTATTTTGTATCTGGCGGCCTGACATCCAGGTTTTTCCATTCACCTGACCAAGGAGGCTCATGGTCTTCTAACGCGATTCCCTATCCATCTTGCCCCACTTGCGGGCCTTATGCGCTACACATTAAAAACGAACTGCAAATCATGACCGTTGGCGGCGATTACACCAAGCCTAATGCAACCCAAAACACCTGCTTCTATTCAAATGATGGCGGCAAAACTTGGAACGCACCAAAGAAAGGACCTTCAGGCTACCGCTCTTGCGTTATAATGGCTAACAGTAACTATTACGCTTGTGGCACGAACGGAATTGATGTCAGTACAAACAACGGGAAAACGTGGAAAAAACTATTCGAAGTAAATGCACTCAGCATGACTTTCAACGGCCTATATATTTATGCCAGCCTCACTGACGGCTCACTTTTGCGTTTCAAACCCTAGTTTTTTATTTCGCTAGGATCAAATAAGAAAGTTTCTCCTGGATTCAGATAGGTAACACCAGCATCATTTTGAAACTTCTTTTCAGCAAGTGCAGCGACCAACCCTTCTGCCCTCTTGTTTTCAGCATGCGTGCACAACAAGTGCTGAGCCCTTACATTTTCTTTTAAATCCATTGCCGCCTTTAATCCTAAATTGATCACCCCACCCAAAAAGAAAGGCAACTCATAGCGCAATGTAGATGCAATAATGATTTCAGCCGTACATTCTTGCTTTAATTTGGCACCATGAGGCGCATAGAGAAGTTTTTCAGCTGAGGTTGTGATGAGATAGGCCTTATGAACTAAATTTTGACGAGTTGCAATAAGTTGAATATCGAAAGGCGCTTCAGAAAGTGTTATTAATTTTTTAAAATGCCCCCAAGCTTCAATCTTCTTTAATATACTTGGCAATGCAATGAGCGGAATATTTGCATCTAGCTGCAACAAGGTTTCTTGATTACAGTGATCGGTATAGCGATGCGAGATGAAAATGAAGTCAGGCTTTTGGAGCGCCGCAACTCTTGGTTGTGCATCGAGGTGAAATTGCCGACTGAACCAAGGATGAAAATCTACTTGTGACTCAGTAAACCAAGGATCAACGAGCACATGAAGCCCATCGAAATGAAACATCCAGGAGCTGTCTGCGTTGAGTTTGGTGAGTTGCATGTTCAAATATAATCTTTGACATTATAAACCTCCCCATTGGCAAAACCTTTGTCCGTTATTGCTTTTGATATAAAACTGGCAATTACCACCGGTGAAATCAACATGTTTTC
>JBEEOT010000023.1:0-119048 GCA_041191505.1 Bacteroidota bacterium
CCTGCAAGAGAAATGATCCCAGAAAATATTCGCGAGCAATTGATCGTCGAATTGTATTCTAAATAACCCTAAGCGATAGAAAATGGCAATATTGGATTTTCAAAAACCTGACAAGGTTATCATGCTCAACTCCGATGATTTCAATGGAGAATTTGAGTTTCGTCCGCTAGAACCGGGCTACGGAATTACCATTGGTAACTCCCTCCGTCGAATTTTGCTTTCTTCCTTAGAAGGTTTTGCAATTTCGTCTATTAAAATTCAAGGTGCAGACCATGAATTCACGACCCTGAAAGGTATCGTGGAAGACGTTACAGAAATTGTTTTGAACCTCAAGCAAGTACGCTTCAAGCGTCAGATCGAAGGAACAGACACCGAAACAGTTATCGTATCAGTAAGCAACCAACAACAACTCACTGCCGGTGACCTCGGTAAATTTACAAGTGCGTTCCAGGTACTCAACCCTGACCTCGTTATTTGTAACATGGAGTCATCAGTGAAGTTTGAAATGGAATTAACGATTGTGAAGGGTCGTGGTTATGTTCCTGCAGAAGAAAACAAATCTGCTAACGCACCATTTGGAACCATCTTCATCGATTCTATTTTCACGCCGATTGTGAATGTACAATACAGTATCGAAAACTACCGTGTTGAGCAAAAAACAGACTACGAGAAATTGGTATTCAACATTAAAACAGACGGTTCAATTCATCCAAAAGATGCCTTGAAAGAAGCCGCGAAGATTTTGATTCACCACTTCATGTTGTTCTCTGATGAGCGCATCACACTCGATAGCGAAATCAAAGCAGAATCAGAAGAATTCGACGAGACTTCATTGCACATGCGTCAGCTTCTCAAAACTAAGTTAGTAGACATGGATCTTTCTGTTCGTGCCCTTAACTGCTTGAAAGCTGCAGATGTAGAAACCCTCGGAGACCTCGTATCCTATGCTAAATCTGACTTATTGAAGTTCAGAAACTTTGGCAAGAAATCATTGACTGAGCTAGAAGACCTCGTTGATAGCAAAGGCTTGACTTTCGGGATGAATGTCGCAAAATATAAATTAGACAGAGATTAAGATTTTAAGTCATGAGACACGGAAATAAAGTAAATCACTTAGGAAGAAAGACAGGCCACCGCAAAGCGATGCTTCAAAATATGGCTTGTTCTTTGATCGAACACAAGCGCATTACTACGACCATTGCGAAAGCAAAGACTTTGCGCGTATTTATTGAGCCTTTGCTCACCAAATCAAAAACTGATTCTACACACTCACGTCGTGTTGTATTCTCTTACCTTCAAAGCAAAGAAGCCGTTACAGAACTTTTCAGAGATGTAGCGCCTAAAATTGCAAACCGCGAAGGTGGTTACACACGTATCATTCGCACTGGTTACCGTTTAGGTGACAACGCAGAAATGTGTATGATCGAGCTCGTAGATTTCAACGAACTTTACAATAACAACGCTGGCAAGAAAACAACACGTCGTTCACGTCGTGGAGGTAAAGCGAGCGAAGGTGTAGCAGCTACTCCAGTAGCAGAAACACCAGTTGCAGAAGTTGTTGAAGAAACTCCTGCTGCAGAAGTTGTTGAAGAAACACCAGTTGCAGAAGTTGTTGAAGAAACTCCAGTAGTTGAAGTTGCTGAAGAAGCACCAGCTAGTGAAGAAGCTCCTGCTGCAGAATCTACAGAAGAAGCAGCACCTGCTTCAGAAGAAGAGAAAACTGAAGAATAAATTGACAATATGTTGATAAAAAAGGCGGACAATGTCCGCCTTTTTTGTTTTTATACCGCTCCTATTTTAGCAAAGTCCGTAATTTTGGAGAAAATTTTTAGATGCAGCAAAATCAAGCAGCCATTCTACTCCTCGAAGATGGCACGGTATTCAACGGCATTGCCATTGGCAAAATAGGAACCACCGGCGGAGAAATCGCCTTTAACACCGGCATGACCGGATATCAAGAAGTTTTCACAGATCCATCATACTTGGGTCAGCTTCTGATCATGACCACCGCCCATATCGGAAACTACGGTGTGCATACCGAAGAAATCGAGTCGGAATCCATCAAAATTGCAGGGCTCATCACCAAGAAGTTCTCCAACGGCTTTTCGCGCGCTGCTGCTTCTGAATCTTTGCAGGCCCTCATGGAAAAGAACGGAACGGTAGGTATCTCTGACATCGATACCCGTGCATTGGTGCGCCATATTCGCAACAAAGGCGCCATGAACGCCATTATTTCCTCTGAAATCCTAGATCTAGACATCCTCAAAGCGAAGCTCCAAGAAGTGCCTTCCATGGAAGGTCTTGAGCTTTCTTCGCGCGTAACTACCCAGACAGCCTATGAGGTTTGTCCGGAAAACGCACAATACCGGGTTTCTTTAATTGACTTTGGCGTCAAAAAAAATATCGTCAGATGTTTAGTTGAGCGCGGTTGCCACGTTAAAGTATTCCCAATGCACGCAACAAAAGCCGAGCTCGACGCCTTTAATCCCGACGGATACATGCTTTCTAACGGCCCTGGAGACCCATCCGTCATGACCAACAGCATTGCACTCGTTAAAGAAATTGCAGCCGACCAAAAACCTGTATTTGGAATCTGTCTCGGACACCAAATTTTAGGACTCAGCCAAGGTCTCCAGACTGTCAAGATGTTCAACGGGCACCGCGGAATCAATCATCCCATTTTAAATCTGCAAACCGGTAAAGGAGAAATCACTTCTCAGAACCATGGTTTTGTGATCTCCAAAGAAAGTATTGCCTCGAACCCTCATGTCGAAGTGACGCACGAACACCTCAACGACCATACCGTAGCCGGTATTGCCATCAAAAACAAACCTATTTTCTCGGTGCAATATCACCCAGAAGCATCAGCGGGTCCGCACGACTCTCGCTACCTCTTTGATACCTTTATTCACCACATGCAACAATACCAAGCAAAATGAGTTTTATCGCATCCATCCACGCTCGTCAAATTTTAGATTCACGCGGAAACCCCACCATTGAAGTCGATGTACTAACCGAAAATGGCGTGCTCGGACGCGCTGCGGTTCCATCTGGCGCCTCTACAGGTGTCCATGAAGCTGTAGAACTGCGCGACGGCGATAAATCTCAATATCTGGGCAAAGGCGTGCTCAAAGCGGTTGAAAATGTAAATACCACCATCCAAAATGCGCTGTTGGGCATGGATGTCTTTGAACAAAAGAAAATTGACTACCTCCTACTCGCTCTGGACAACACGCCAAACAAATCGAATTTAGGCGCCAACGCTATTCTCGGTACTTCCCTAGCAATTGCAAAAGCAGCTGCCGCAGAAGCTGGCTTGAGCTTGTTTCAATATATCGGAGGTGTAGGAGCAGTCACGATGCCTGTACCTATGATGAATATCCTCAATGGTGGATCACATGCCGATAACCTCATCGATATCCAAGAATTTATGGTGATGCCCTTTGGCGCTAGCAGTTTTTCTGAAGGATTGCGCTGGGGTACTGAAGTATTTCACCAACTCAAAAGCGTACTCAAGGCAAAAGGAATGTCCACCAATGTAGGTGACGAAGGTGGTTTTGCACCAAGTCTGGGCTCAAATGAAGAAGCACTTCAGGTTGTCATGGAAGCCATTGAAAAAGCAGGTTTTAAGCCAGGTGTCGATATGTACATTGCACTAGATGCTGCCGCCTCTGAGTTTTACGACGATGCCACAGGTAAATATCATTTCGCCTCAACCGGTGAGTCCAGAAATTCAGAAGAAATGGTTGCCTTTTGGGCAGATTGGTGCGAGCGCTACCCGATTATCTCCATTGAAGACGGCCTTGCCGAAGACGACTGGGCTGGCTGGAAACTCGCCACAGAAAAATTAGGCCACAAAATTCAATTAGTTGGAGACGACCTATTTGTTACCAATACCAAAAGACTACAACAAGGAATTGAACAAGGCGTAGCCAACTCCATTCTCGTGAAAGTCAATCAAATTGGTACGCTAACAGAAACCATTGAAGCCGTTAATTTGGCAACCAGAAATGGCTACTCTTCTGTTATGAGTCACCGCAGTGGTGAAACCGAAGATAACACCATCGCCGACCTTGCAGTGGCACTCAATTGCGGCCAAATCAAAACGGGTTCTGCGTCGCGTTCAGACCGCATGGCCAAATACAATCAATTGCTACGCATAGAAGAAGAACTCGAAGAAGCAGCAGTTTATCCAGGAAGAAATTTCAAGTTTATTCGCTAATTGGCTCGCTTCAACCTGCGTGTTTATGCCCTGATCCTCAATGAATTCAACGAGATCTTACTCTCTGATGAATGTCGTTTTGGTACTTTCTTTACTAAATTTCCTGGTGGCGGTGTTGAAACCGGCGAGGGCATCAAAGACGCCTTATTTAGAGAGCTACAAGAAGAACTTGGTTTAGAACCAACAGACGCAACGTTCTTTTATGTCAATGAATTTCATCAGCTTTCCGCTTTTGACCAAAGCAATTTAGTGGCTTTTTACTACCTGATCAAATTGAAAAGGACCATGCTGCCCTTTGATGAAACCTATCCAATTCCTTTTGCAGAAGAACAAGAAAAGCAACGCTGGATAAGCCTTCACGAACTTGAAGGCCATGCGCTTACGTTTCCGATAGATCGGATCGTTTTGGAGCTACTTAAAGCAGCCTTTACTTCTTAAAATTGGAGGCAACTACCAAATCTTTGGTTCCGTGGGTCCAAGAATAGAATCCTTCACCAGACTTGACACCTTTTTTGCCAGCCATAACCATATTCACCAACAGTGGGCACGGCGCATATTTTGGATTGCCAAAACCATCGTGTAACACTTCTAGAATGGCCAAACAAACATCTAAGCCAATAAAGTCAGCTAACTGAAGAGGGCCCATAGGATGTGCCATTCCGAGTTTCATGACGGTATCAATTTCTTCTACACCTGCGACACCTTCAAATAAAGTGTATATTGCCTCGTTGATCATGGGCATCAGGATGCGATTGGCTACAAAACCAGGATAATCATTTACCTCTACCGGAACTTTAGCCAAACTGCGCGAAGTTTCCATAATGCGTTCAGTGACTTCATCTGAAGTAGAATAACCGCGAATGATTTCAACGAGTTTCATGACCGGTACCGGATTCATGAAGTGCATACCAATTACTTTATCTGGACGGGTGGTCACAGCGGCAATTTTGGTAATAGAAATAGATGAAGTATTGGTAGCTAAAATGACTTCAGGCGCTGTTAAGGCGTCGAGGTCTTTAAAGATTTTAAGTTTTAGATCAACGTTTTCAGTGGCTGCTTCAACGACCAACTCCACACCTTTGACACCTTCGGACATATTTGAAAAAGTAGTCAGGTTTTGAAGGGTTTGTGCTTTTTGGTCCTCAGTGAGGCTCCCTTTGGCAACTTGGCGTTCGAGATTTTTGGTAATGGTGCCGATAGCACGCTCCAAAGCGGCCTCTGACACATCAATTAAACGAACTTGATATCCAAATTGGGCAAAGACGTGTGCGATGCCGTTCCCCATGGTGCCTGCACCAATTACTGCTACGTTTTTCATTTTGTTGAAAGTTTGCACAAATATAAGTCATGTTCCATTCAAAATGGTCAGTAAATTGATAAAACAACATTTCTCAAGCCCTTTTGGATTTGCATCGAAACGCCAAATAGTGGCTTTACTCTTGTAGTTTTTACTAACTTGCAGCTTGTTTCTATCAAGCAGCATTTATAGTGGCCCAATTGATCAACTACATACGAACTTTCTCAGGCGCTTTTGAAACATCGTACACGAGCCAAATCAAGCAAGTTATTTACGGCCTTTTATTGTTTTTACCTACCCTCGTTTGGTTCAGTGAATCCAGTATTTTATTACTCCCTCTTGTTCTCGTCACGCTAGATTTCTCAACAGTTAGGGCCAATTTCTCGAAGATTTTTGACGTTCAAAAACGCAAGCGCATCCTTATACTGATCTTGCTTTATCTGCTGGCTTCATACCTCAATAAATTATTTTTTGGGCTTCCCATTTCATGCTATAAAGACTATTACTCGTGGTTCTTATTGCTCCCTACGCTATTGTTCACGGGCTTATATTTCAAGGATTTTAAATTCTCCCGTGTCTTTATTTTCTTAGTGGTTTTTGAAGTGTTTGTCTGCATTGTAGAATATGCGCTGCAGGTCAGGACCTTTTTTCTGGCATCTTTTCCAAAAATCGATTTGACGAGTAACTTTTTATATGACTACAGAACTTTTGGTCTGAGTGTGAATTCTTCTGTGGTCTCGTTCAAAATTCTCTGTGCCCTGATCTTATTAGAACTCAAGCTCTTTAAAAAATGGACGCATTATGTTCTTCTAATTATTCTTTACATAGGTGCAATTGTGACCTTTAACAGAGCGCTCCTGCTCACTATATTCTTCTTGAATGCACTGCAGTTTTTGCTGTCGATGTTCGCCCAGCAACAAAAGCTCAAAAGCATGTGGCGAGCTGCCACCCCAACGATTTTATTTTTGTTGATTTTCACCGCCTTTTCCAAAAATTCCATCTGGACCGAACTGAACAAAAGGCATCCTGAAAAACAACAACTCGCGGTTGTGCATCACAGTACAACAAATAAAACAATCACAACTTTACGTTGCAGCGACCAGCACCAACCCACCCTTCAAATTGGCAAGCAATTAGATACTAGCTTGATGCTCAACCGCCTACTCATTCGCAATACAGCACAAGTCAATACTTCTGGAAGAACGCTCATTTGGGCAAACTACATACAGTTTATTCACGGACACCTTTGGTTCGGAAATGGATCGGACAAACTCTATTTCAAGGAAAAGAACCCAGAAACTGGTGCGGTCAAATTGATACACGCCCATAATTCATTTCTGCAATTACTGGCCACCAACGGCATTTTACTAAGCGGTTTATTGCTCTTGATTTTGGGCTTTATATGGCAAAGAAAACACTTTATCTCGATCATTGCTTTGCTGTTTTTCAGTGTTTTTCAGTACGGTATATTTTGGGGATTTTCTATTTTAGATGTCCTGCTTGTTTCTTTACTACTCAGCGATTTTGAGCGAAAAAATGAATCTTACTGATCAAATCAAAAATATCGAAACACGCATCGATGTTGGCGCGATCAAGATCGCATTCCGAGGTCGAAGGGTTCAAGTTTATCCTTGGTTGAAAGCCAAACTTTTCTATAAACTGATCACGGGTGCTGAAAGCATGGCTAGCCCCAACAAAGCGATGCTTATCCGACAATTAAAATCGTTTTTCTACGGTTTTTTCAATTGGTTTAAATCTTACAATGTTTGGGTGTTCAGTAGCAGCGAGGAACGCATCAAAGATGGCAAGTTCTATTTTGACAAGTTATTCGATGTGCTCCACAATTTTTCAGAACTGAAAATACTTCATATCGAGCTGCAGCTCTTCAAGAAATTCCCCATCGGCGCTGTTAAATCACCTCATATTGTTTCGAAGTCCTTTTTCTTGTTGCAAGAAGAAATAGTCAGAAGGCTACTTTTTCGTAAGATTGACATTGAAAATCACGCACTCCTTGAACAAATTTGTTCTGAACTGAACATAGATATTGACATACAAAAGCAACTTAAAAAGGTATTATCTCAATACCTTGTTATGAAATTTTGGTTGCGGATTTTCAAGACACCAAAAGTCGTTCTCATGACCGTGAGTTACGCGAATTTCGGATATATTTTAGCCTTCAAGGAAAGAAAAATTCCAGTGATAGAAATGCAGCATGGGGTCATCTCCGAAGGCCATCATGGGTATTTATACGCTTCAACCCTCGACCCAATAAATTTTCCGGATGTAATTTCGGTTTGGAGTCAAGAAGAGGCGCAATTTATGACAACTGGAACTCAGATCCCCATTGCTACAGTGCAGGCTACAGGACGAACGATCATCGATTATTATGCTCAAAACACGCAATTCAGGCAAGCTCAAAAGCGCGTTTGTGTTTCGCTTCAAGACCTCGAACTAAGCGATTTGCTGCTCGAAACATTGCTGCAAATCAATGACAAAATTGAGCATCCGTTGGACTTCTATATTCAAACCCGAAGAACCAACACAAGCGATTACCAATCTAAGTTTGAATTCACTGAAAACTTTTATTTTTTCGAGGGAAATATTTACGAAAACATCTTGCAGTCTGCCATACACGTCACGGTGTATTCTTCCTCAGCGCTAGAAAGTCTTGCGTTGGGAACTTCAAATGTATTCTTGGATCCAACCGGTCGCGCGCAAGAAATCTTTGAACGCAAGCTTGGAGCAAATCCCTATTGTCATTTTCTGTCAACTCAAACCGAACTCCTGAATTACTTCAACAAAGCTTCTTTGGCTCCTGCAGCTGCTGTCAGAGATGCGAGCCAACATCTATTTGAACCAGATGCAATTGAAAACCTGAAGGCACTTTTGTATCAAAACATGAATGAAAATGTATCATCTCTTTAAAAATATAGGCATCTATACATTTTCAAATGTTTTAAATGCATCTATTCCATTTATTTTACTGCCCTTATTAACTCACTATCTGAAGGCAGAAGATTACGGCATCCTGACTAATTTCAATGCGCTTGTCAATCTGCTCATTCCCTTTATTGGCGTCAATTTAATGTCTTCATTGCAGATTATTTACGTCAAAAGAAATCAAGAATTTAGTGCCTATGTTTCCAGTGGCATTTTTCTCAACTTTTTGCTAACTATTTGCGTTTCTTTAATCGTTATTGCAGCCCGTACAAGTATTCATGAACTTACCGGCATTCCCGTCAATTTTATTGTGTTTTTGACACTCTATGCCTTCTACAACAATATTGTTGAAATCCTTTTGTCCATATGGCGAATTGAAGACAAACCCATTCTTTACGGCATCTTCCGGATTTTAAGAACGTTGCTCGAGTTTGCGATTGCCGTTGTACTTATTGTTGTCTATGAATACCATTTTGAGGGTTCCATTTACGCGATTTCTATTTCCTACGGATTGGGGGCGGTTGTAGCTTTTATTCTACTATTGAGAAGAAAATTATTCGGGCTCCACTTCAAATTAGAACTCATCAAACACCAACTAGCCTATGGCCTGCCCCTGATTCCACATGTGCTCAGTAGTGTTGCGATTTTATATACCGACAAACTCATGTTGTCTTCACTTGTCAATATTCATTCAAATGGCGTTTTTTCAGTCGGATTCACCATCGGACAAATCATCGGTTTGCTGCAAAATTCTTTCAATCAGGCATGGGTACCATGGGTTTTTGGCATCCTCAAAAAAAACGATGAACATGGTAAATTGCGCATCGTGAGGTATACATACCTCTACATCATTTGTATACTTATTGCCGTCGTCGTTTTATGGTTATTTACGCCTATTATTTACCGTTTCATCGGTAACGATTTCAATTCGAGCATCAGTGTGGTGATTTGGATTGCCCTTGGATTTGCTTTTAACGGCATGTATAAAATGATCTCTGTATATTATTTCTATTTAGAAAAAACGAGGTTGTTGGCCCTCATTTCATTCATCACCGCTCTTGTGAATATTGGCGTTAATTTCATTTTAATTCCGAAATTTGGCATCCTTGGTGCTGCTTTATCGACCATGGCTGCTATGTTTATTCAATTTGCACTTACTTTTTTGTGGTCGCTTCGGATCATTCAAATGCCTTGGATTTTCAAGAAATAACACATGTTTGGTTCGCTTCCATATTTGAAACTTAAAGTGCATTCGATCCCGGATTTGGCACTGGCCTGGATCCTATTTTTTTCTGTTTTCTTCCAAAAATTAGTTCCAATTGGGTTTATTGTTTGGCTCATCTATTGGCTCTTTGAACTTCCAAAAACACCAATAAAACTGCTCCTAACGAATTGTTGGTCAGCGGTCGGAAGGTGGTTTATCTTGTACTACCTGCTACTTTGTTTTGGTCTCATCTGGACCCAAAACAGCACCTTCGCCCTCAGTAAATTGGAGAATAAAATGGTTTTTATTCTTTTTCCTGTCTTGTTTTTAAACAGCAAGATCACAATGAGCATCAAGGACTTTAAAAATCTATTTTGTGGCGCTTTAGTGTTCACCCTACTCTTTTTGGAGTTCTTTGCGGCTTATAGGTGGCTATTTCATCAATCTTCTCAACCTAGTGCTTACTTTGCAGAACCCTATTTTACGGTTCTCATGCACCGTGGCTATTTTGCTTGCTACCTAGTTATAGGGCTCATTTTCATTTTGGAACGTGCGCAAAAGCAACTCAAACCAACACAACTATTACTCTGTATATTCTTAACTGTTGGCGTGCTTCAAACGGGGTCAAAAAGCGGTTTGATTTGCTTGATTTTGGTGTTTATATGCTATGTCATTTGGTTGCTCTTCAATCACTCTAAAAAATACTTGATAACCTCCATTCTCTTGTTTGCACTTTTAATCGGAGGGGTGTTTTTTACTAAGAATCAGATCCGTGACCGCTTTGAATCGACACTTGTGGCGCTTGCTCATACCCCATTGGAAAACAATTCATCTATCGAGAGTAATGCCGCTCGTCTCCTCATGTGGAACACCTCATGGCAAGTTTGGAAAGCGCATTTCTTTTTTGGAGCCGGAACGGGAGATTACAACGATGTTTTGGTCGCAAAAAACAAGGAATACCGCAATTGGGGTGTTGTAAAAGAAGAACTTAATTCGCACAATCAGTTTTTAAACACAGGTGTGCAACTCGGATTCACGGGGGTTTTGTTGCTTATTTTGCTTTTTGTAACTGCTGCGGTTCAAGTTCAAAAACACATTTGGCATTTGTTGGTGCTCTCCGTCTTTTTGATCAATTTTCTTTTAGAATCCTTCTTAGAAACCCAAGCTGGAATTGTCTTATTCTGTGTCTTATTGGTCACATTATTTAAGCAAAAGCCGATTCCTCATCACCCAACGGTCACATGCGAATCTTAATTTTAACACAATATTACCCCCCGGAAATCGGTGCTCCACAAAATCGCCTTCACGAACTTGCGGTCCGACTCAAAGCATATGGCGCTGAGGTAGAAGTGCTGACCGCCTTGCCGAACTACCCCAAAATGCAAATTCAAGAGGGTTATTTAAATGGAAAAAACCGAGAAGAAGAAATTGATGGCATTCCCGTTCACCGCTCATGGATACATGTCTCGAATTCTAAAGGAATATTGGCGCGCCTGCTCAACTATTTTAGTTTTGTGTGGTCGTCTTATTGGCGCGGTAGAAACTTACCCCCCTTTGACTTCTTAATGGTTGAAAGCCCACCCCTTTTTCTAGGTTACAGCGCAATGGCATTATCGAGAAAGCTGAAGGCTAAACTCATTTTTAATGTGAGTGATCTTTGGCCAGAAAGCGCCGAGAAATTGGGCATTGTTAGCAATAAATACTTGCTGCAGATGGCCTATCGTCTGGAGGCCAAATGTTATGAGCGCGCCACGCTCATCACTGGGCAAACGCAAGGCATTGTTTCTGATATTGCTCAGCGTTTCCCAGCAAAAGAAGTATATTGGCTACCCAATGGAGTCAATATCGATTTTTATAACCCTGAGCTCTTCTCAGACGGAGATTTTCGAACCCGAAACGGATTCAAAACTGAGGACCTCTTATTTTTTTACGGTGGAATTCTGGGGCATGCCCAAGGCTTAGAAATCATATTAAATGCGGCGCGTCAGCTACAAGATTTGCCCGAAATTCAATTGATTCTTCAAGGCTCCGGACCAGAAAAAGCGCAACTCCAGCAACTCAAAGAAACATACCAGCTGACCAATGTCCACTTCTTAGAGCCTGTTGCAAAAGCTGAAATGCCCGCTATTCTCAAGGCGATTGATGTGGCGCTCGTCCCGCTAAAAAATTTACCGCTCTTTCAAGGGGCCATTCCCTCAAAAGTTTTTGAAGCTTTAGCCATGGAAGTGCCTTTACTTTTGGGCGTCGACGGCGAAGCGCGAAAGCATTTTATCGAACGCGCTCAGGCAGGTTGGTATTTCGAACCTGAAAACGTAGAGGACCTGTGTAAGGCCCTTCGACACTTAGCTGAAAATCGGGCAACGATCAAATCAGCGGGGCAAAATGGAAGAAAATATGTAGCGGCTCATTTCAATAGAGATCAAATTGCCGCATCTTTGTATCAACATTTAACCCAGAACCCATGATTCCTTTTTCTCCCCCGCGCATAGACCAAGCCGTCATTGACGAAGTAACGGCCGCACTCCAAAGTGGCTGGATCACTACAGGGCCACGCACCAAGCGTTTCGAAAAAGAAATTACGGCCTATTGCGGCGCCAAAACGACCATTGCTGTAAGCGCCTGGACCACCGGAATGGAGGTTCTATTGCGCTGGTGGGGCGTTGGGCCCGGAGATGAAGTCATTTTACCTGCCTATACCTATTGCGCAAGCGCAAATGTAGTGCTACACACTGGCGCAACTCCTGTACTTGTCGATAGCGATCCAAGCGATTTCAATTTGTCTTTGCACGCAGTGGAGGCTGCCATTACGCCAAGAACCAAAGTCATTATGCCTGTAGATATTGGCGGTTTTCCTTGTGATTATCAGGCGCTCTATCGAATCATTAAAGAGAAGAAAGCACTGTTTGTGGCAAATTCACCACAACAAGCGCAATTAGGGCGAATTTTACTTGCAGCCGATGCGGCACATAGCTTTGGAGCAAGTGTAATGAGTAAAAAAGTAGGGGCTCTGGCAGACGTAACTGTATTCTCGTTTCATGCCGTGAAAAACCTCACCACTGCCGAAGGTGGTGCCATTACCTTTAATTTGCCCGACGATTTTGACCACGACAGCATCTACCAAACTTTCAATATGAAGATTTTGCATGGGCAGTCCAAAGATGCATTGGCAAAAACACAGAAAGGCGCCTGGCGCTATGACGTTTTAGAACCAGGCTATAAATGCAACATGACGGATATCCAAGCGGCTATTGGCTTGATAGAACTTGGTCGCTATGCAGAAAACTTACAGCGCCGACGCGAAATTTTTAGTCAATACGAAAAAGCATTCTCTGGAAAATCTTGGGCACAATTACCCACCTATCTCACCCGCATTCAAGAAAGTTCTTATCACCTTTATCAATTGCGGATCCGAAATTGTACAGAAGCACAGCGCGATGCAATTATCCAGTCAATTTTTGACCACGACGTTGCGGTAAATGTGCATTTTCAGCCCTTACCGCTACTCACCGCATACAAGAAGTTAGGTTATCAAATAGAAAATTATCCAAATGCCTACGCTCATTATGCTGCTGAAATTTCGTTACCAATTTATTACGATTTAACCGATGACCAAGTTCAAACCGTTATCACAGCGGTGTGTGCATCGGTAACAAAGATTTTTATATGAAAGTAGTACTTTATTTTCTTCTCCTCGTTCAGCCGATATTTTCCCAAGCTCAAGATTGGCCCATTTATGGCACTGCCGATTGGGATCATTACAAAAAAGATTTGTGGCTTTATGATCAAAAAGATTTCAATGATACTTGTGATGTCATTCCATTAGGTGTTGATTTTGGTTTATGCGACATGGCACTAGGTTGGGCGTTGACGGACTCGGGCTGTGTGGTGCTATCGGGTTGTGGCTGGATTGGCAGTGATGGCATTGATTATACAAGTTCATTTTTCGGTTCCTCGTATCAATGTAACAGCGCTTGTTTGCAAGACACCGTAGTTATGTTAAATTGTATGGATTCTAATTTAATTGACCTACAAGTCCTTTGCCCAGGTGTAATCGACCCTGTTTGCGGCTGTGATTCGGTTACTTATGAAAATGCATGCCAAGCGATGTATTACCATGGCGTGAGTTCCTATTACCAAGGGGCCTGTGTAACGAGTAGCCTTCATATGTCCAAAGTGAGTACAATTACTGTATTTCCAAATCCAAGTAAGGGCTTATTTCACCTAGATCATGTACCCCTCAATTCGCATATTGTGTGTTCAGATTTATTGGGGAAATCCGTTTATGAGCTAACAACAAGCCAAAAATCCGTGGATTTAGAACTCGGATTTTTACCCAAAGGCTGTTATTTATTGACCGTGAACGGGATTTTGCAGGAAAAATTACTGATAGAGTAAGCTTCCTGTGAAATAAGAACACTCTTCATCGGTATTTCTACTGAATCCTTTTCGCAAACAGATACAGAACTTTGAATCAAAATAGATTCTTATGTTCATTAAAACTTACTCCAGCGCCGTATTCGGTATTGCTGCCACCACTATTCAAGTCGAGGTCAATATAGATACCGGTATCAATTTTCATTTAGTCGGGCTGCCAGATATTGCCGTCAGAGAAAGCCATCAGCGCATCAAAGCGGCATTTCGCAATAACAAATTACATTTCCCGGGCAAAGAAGTCACGATCAACCTTTCTCCTGCAGACATCCGAAAGGAGGGTTCCGTATTTGATCTCCCCATTGCCATTGGTATTCTTGCCGTTACCAAACAAGTCAAAGACGCGCGCCTAAGTGAGCTACTCCTACTTGGCGAGCTTTCATTAGATGGCACTATCCAACGCACCAAAGGAGTCTTGGCAATTGCCCTACAAGCAAAGGCCGAAGGCTTCAAAGGATTGATCGTGCCTGCGGAGAATGCTCCTGAAGCAGCAATTGTTGATGGTCTTGAGGTATATGGCGTGCTAAATATCCAAGAGGTACTTGATCTTCTCAATGGCAAACCTAACATTGCCGCAACCCCAACAATTGGTCCCGACGAATTTCAACAACTTGCCGCTCAAACTAATCTTGATTTTTCGGAAGTCAAAGGTCAAATGCATGTTAAACGCGCTTTTGAAATTGCGGCAGCAGGCTCTCACAACCTTATTTTGGTTGGGCCTCCGGGCGCAGGAAAATCAATGCTAGCCAAAAGACTGCCCACTATTTTACCCCCCATGACCCTCGAAGAAGCACTCGAAACCACCAAAATTCATAGTGTTGCGGGTAAAAAGCGAAGCAGCGGAATTGTTACACAACGGCCCTTCCGCAAACCGCACCACACCATCTCTGACATTGGCCTTATCGGCGGAGGCAGCTATCCTCAGCCTGGTGAAATTTCCTTGGCTCACAACGGCGTATTGTTCTTAGACGAGCTCCCGGAATATAAAAGGCACGTTTTAGAAGTGCTGCGCCAGCCACTAGAAGACCGCGCTGTGAATATTTCACGCGCCCGTTTTTCGATCGATTATCCAGCGAACTTTATGTTGGTGGCAGCCATGAACCCCTGCCCGTGTGGATTTTTAAACCACCCCGAAAAATCTTGTGGTTGCCACCCCAACGCCGTGCAGCGCTATTTGCAACGCGTATCTGGCCCCTTACTCGACCGCATAGATATGCACATCGAAGTGAGCCCGGTAAAATATACCGAACTCAACCAAAAGATCCCTACTGAAAGCAGTCAAGACATCCGAATGCGCATTTTAGCCGCACGTAAACTACAACTCGAGCGCTATGCCCAACAACCGGGCACCTATGCCAACGCACACATGAACCGACGCGAGGTTGAACAATTTTGCCAATTAGGGAAAGATGCCCAATCTATTTTACAAAATGCAATGAAAAAACTTGGCCTTTCTGCACGCGCATATGAACGCATCCTCAAAGTTGCCCGCACCATCGCAGACTTAGATTCCTCACCTCAGATAACAACTGCTCACCTTTCAGAAGCAATACAGTACAGGAATTTGGATCGCAGCAACTAAATGCTTACATAATTGTTAGTTCTTTTTGTATGCTCATCGACAAGATTTACCGCGCTTGTTTAATGCATATATTTATACAAAAGATGCCGATGCCAAACACTAAATATAAGTTTATCCAGATTCTTTTGATTGGGATATTCTCCTCACAGTTTTGCCTTGCCCAAACCCTCAATATAGGCCACACGACCCTCACCTTCAACGACCCCAACCGAACAGGAGGTTTTGGGAGCGGAGCCGGAGCCGGACGGCAAATCCAGACTGAAATATACTATCCATCTGCAACGACGGGTGAGAACGTAGCCGTGGCCAATGGAACCTGGCCGCTCATTGTTTTCGGACACGGTTTTGCCATGAATTGGGATGCCTATTCAAATATCTGGAATCAACTTGTGCCGCTTGGTTATATCATGGCTTTTCCGCGCACAGAAAGTGGTTTGTTCCCAGCGCCTAGCCACGGCGATTTCGGACAAGACATCGCTCTTATTGCCCAAAAAATGACAGATGCTGGCCAAACATCAGGTAATTTATTTGAAGCAAAAATATCAGAATTCGTTTGTGCCATGGGACACTCAATGGGCGGCGGAGCCGCTGTATTGGCGGCGTCGCAAAGTACAATTTTTGATGCCTACCTCGGACTTGCACCGGCTGAAACCAACCCAAGTGCCATTGCCGCCGCAACCAATCTCCAAATTCCATCGCTCATACTCTCCGGAAGCAATGATGGTGTTACCCCACCAAACCAACATCACCTGCCGATTTACGACGCCATCCCTCACGATTGCAAAAGTATAGCTAGCCTAATTGGCGGTGGCCACTGCTACTTTGCCAATACCAATTTCAACTGTGACTTCGGTGAAAGCACTTCATCAACCGGCATTAGCCTGACACGTGCCGAACAACAAAGCCTATCCTACCAACAAATAACGCCATGGCTTTCCTATTTTCTCGACCGATCCTGTAGTGGTTTTGAAACCTTTGTAGCATATCCTATTGCGGGTATTGACCTCACTACCACATGCCCTTTAACCGTTCCCAATGTGCAAATCACACAAAGCGGCAACACTTTAAGCACCACAACACAAGGCTTGAGCTACCAATGGTTTTTGGATAACGTGCCCATTTCTGGAGCTACCAATGATACCTTGATTGTACCTGTAAATTTCTCCGGAACCTACAATTTGTTGGTCACTTTCACCTATGGTTGTGCTTTTAGCAACAACATTGCAAGTCTAGAAGAGTACGCACGTGCTTATCAGATTTTTCCGAATCCAGCCAAGAAAACCTTGCAAATTCAGGGTCCGATTGGACTACACATTCCCTACTTTTTATTCAATTTGGAAGGGCAGCTCGTGTTGGTTGGAGATATCAACAGCAATAAGGATTCGATTGACATCGTAAATATCAAAAATGGAATCTATTTACTGCAAATAGGCACGGTACCCTCTTCATTTTACAAGGTCATGATTGCGCATTGAGTAGTCGTGTAAAATCAAAACAATTCATTAACTTCGGGAACTCTTATCGGAACACATGCTCAAACATTTACTTCTCCCTGTCCTGATTCTTATTTGCAATAGCCTTGCTGCACAAGACTACGTCATTCGCGGTTTCCTCCACGATGCTTCAAATGGCGAGCCTATTTCGGACGAACGCGTCAAAGTACTCAAGTCAGACAGCACTCCTGTTGCTGTTGGCTATTCGAATATCTCTGGCTTTTTTTCTATTCCGAAATTGACTGCGGGGTCATATATTTTGAAAATCGAAAAAGGTAAATATGAGCGCAGTTTTTTGAACGTTGAAATGACCACCTCCAAGAAAATTTATGACGTAGGCTCTTGGAACTTGAATCCGAATACACTCAATGTGCAGGATGTAAGGGTTAGCAATGAAACCAAAGCAAAAAAACAGCAGATCGGTATGTCAGAAGTCAAACTTGACAAACAGGCTGTAGAGCGCATCCCAATGTATGGTGCAGAAAGCGATATCGTTGGTGCCCTCAGTGTTACACCAGGAGTTGTGACAACAGGAGACCAGGGTGGGCAATTATATGTGCGCGGCGGAACTCCAATCCAAAACAAAACACTCCTCGATGGCATGACCATCTACAACCCTTTTCACTCTATTGGGTTTTATTCCATATTTGAAACCGAACTCGTTAAAACGGTAGATATCTACACCGGCGGTTTTGAGTCCAAATACGGCGGAAGGATCTCCTCTATCATGGACATCACCTATCGCGATGGCAACCGCAGTAAGTTCGCGGGCAAAATTTCTGCCTCACCATTTATGAGCAAAGCTGTAATTGAAGGCCCGCTCGGCAAAAAAGACAAAGACGGCCTTTCTTCAGGGTCTTATATGCTTACCGGGAAACACTCACTTTTGGATTACACAAGTAAATCCCTCTACCCGACCGTCAACGACGGCAATGGACTGCCTTTCAACTTCACCGATTTATACGGGAAAGTCACCTTCAACGGCGATGGTGGTTCGAAAGTAAGTATTTTCGGTTTTTCGAATCAAGACTCCGTCAATTACAACGTCGCAGACTTAGATTGGAATGCTGCTGGTGGAGGTCTGAACTTTACGCTTGTACCGAGCAGCTCACCTATTTTTATACGCGGGCATGTGAACGGGAGTAACTATGAAACAACGTTTTTAGAAACTGGCCAGGAGCCCCGCTACTCTAAAATTGGCGGTTTTGACCTCGGCTTTGACTTCACGTTTTTCCAAAAAAATGAAAGTGAACTCAATTACGGTTTTAACCTGAGTGGTTTCAATACGCAGTTCATTACGTACAATGAGCTAGAAAGAAAAATCGAAGCCAGTAACTTTACTACTGAAATCGGCAGTTATGTCAACTATCGCTTGGTAACACCTCGTTGGGTTTATCAAGGTGGTCTCCGCATGCAATTATATGCATCCTTGAACACCGTTTCAATAGAACCCCGCATTGGTGCAAAATACAATGCCACTGACAAACTTCGCTTCAAATTCTCGGGCGGGCGCTTCTCTCAAAACTTCACATCTGCCTCCTCAGACAAAGATGTTGTGAACCTTTTCAACGGACTGCTATCTGCACCAACCAACGTCCAAGATCAATTCATCAATGAATTTCAGCAAGTTTCAACAATTAAAAACGGCTTGCAATACGCATGGCATGCCATTGCTGGTTTCGAATACGATATCAATAAATTTTGGAATGTCAATATCGAGGCCTACTACAAATACTTTGACCAACTCAGCAATATCAACCAAAACAAATTGTACAGCGATATCGCCCAATTTGAACTCATTGACGACGTCTTCAAAAAAGATTTTATCATAGAGTCTGGTCAATCTTACGGCGTTGATGCCCTCATTAAATATGCCAAAGACCGCGTATTTTTATGGGCTGTTTACTCGCTAGGCCATAACACGCGTTGGGATGGCTTCAATACATATTTCCCTGTTTTTGACCGCCGTCATAATATAAACATCGTGGGCTCCTATGCCTTTGGAAAGCAAAAACAAACCGAGCTCAACATACGTTGGAACTTAGGTTCAGGCTTGCCTTTTACCCCTACTGCTGGTTATTATCAGTCAGAGAATTTCAACGAAGGGCTTACAACAGACTACGTTACCAACAACCCAAGTAACATTGCCACTATGCTAGGTACTTTCAATTCGCAAAGATTACCTTACTACCATCGTTTGGACATCACGGTTAAACACAGCGTCAAATTAAAGAACAAGACCAATCTTGAATTGGTTGGTGGTGTGACAAATGCTTATAACCGAAACAATATTTTTTACGTCAATCGCGTCACCAACGAAATTATCTATCAGTTTCCTTTCTTACCAAGTTTAGGGATCAGTTATAAGTTCTAAAAGATGGCACACATCAGGTCATTTAAGGGAATCCGTCCAGTTCGCAGCAAAGTACATTTAGTAGCGACCCGACCCTATTATTCTTACAAAAAAAATGTCCTCAAAGCCAAACTCGAAGACAACCCATTCACCTTTTTGCACATCATTAATCCTGAATTTGGGGCGCAAATCAAGACCAAGCCTAATTCAAACGAGCGCTTTTTACAAGTCAAGCAAAAATTCCAACTTTTCTTAGACGAAGGAATCTTAATGACCGATGCTCAGGAGCAACTCTATATTTATCGACAATCTAGAGACGGAATGGTTGTTTCTGGCTTTTTTGCCGGTGTGAGTGTAGACGATTACCTCAATGGACAAATTAAAATTCACGAACAGACACTTACGGCCAGAGAAGATGTCTTCACCAATTATTTAGATATCGTCGGCTTCAATGCAGAGCCAGTTTTACTCACCTATGAAGGTCAAAAACCCATTCAAGAAATACTCAATACCTACTTGAAGAGCAGACCTGAATACGAATTCACCACCACAGATCGGATTACACATGAGGTTTGGTTACTGAACCCCACCGATACGCAAATCGTCTGTGCCGCATTTGAAAAAGTACCGGCATTTTATATCGCCGATGGCCATCACCGCTCCGCATCATCAGCCAGATACACACAACAACTGCGTGCAAAAAACGAATCTTATCCCGATGCTGCCAATTATTTTTTGGGTTATTTAGTCGATGAAAAAGAAGTGCAAATTTCAGCTTTTCACCGACTCTTAAAATCAACCAACGGACTAGATTTAAAAGGGCTCATGGGCATCCTGAGCAACGAAGGAAGCGTAGAGAAACTAGCGGGGCCGCAACTCCCTGAAAAAAAACACGACATCCATATTTACATGGATCAAACGTGGCTTAAATTTAGGCCAAACCTGCACTTTATCAATGACCAAGACCCCATAGAAACACTAGATTCATTCATTCTTTCGGATCTCATTCTCAAACCAATATTTGGCATTATTGACCTCAAAACCAGCGATCAAGTAGAATTCGTTCCGGGTATCGAACCACTGCAAAAAATCATTGACACCATAGATGCCAAAAAATTTGAAGTTGCGTTTTTGTTACATCCTGCAAGTATCGAAGACGTCAAAAAAGTTGCCGATGCAGGTTTGAACATGCCTCCCAAATCTACTTGGGTTGAACCCAAATTGCGCAGTGGGCTTACTATCTATTCGCTAGAATCATGATCAAAGCGCAACTCGAATTACTTAGGGCTAAAATTCCACCTCACGTGACGCTCATTGCGGTTTCCAAAACCAAACCATTGATTGATCTTCAGGCGGCCTACGCTGCAGGACAGCGTCATTTTGGCGAAAATAAGGTTCAAGAAATGGTCGAAAAAGCAGCCCAACTGCCCCCCGACATACATTGGCATTTAATTGGTCACTTACAAACTAATAAAGTCAAATACATGGCTGGGTTTGTTCACCTCATTCATGGGGTTGACAGCCTCAAATTGCTCCAAGAAATCAATAAACAGGCTCAAAAAGTAGGCCGCATTCAAGATGTACTTTTGCAGTTTTACATCGCCCAAGAAGAAACAAAATTTGGACTAGACTATACCGAAGCGCAAGAGATTTTAGAGTCAAGCGCTTTTAAAGACCTCCAAAACATCCGCATTTGTGGCGTAATGGGCATGGCGAGCTTTACTTCAGATCAACTGCAAATAGCAGCTGAATTTCAGCACCTGAAGTCGGTATTTGAAAAGCTCAAAACAAACTACTTTGAGCAAGCAAGCAGCTTCAAAGAAATTTCAATGGGCATGAGCGGTGATTACCTGATTGCAATTGAGAACGGAAGTACAATGGTGCGCGTGGGGAGCAAGATTTTTGGCGGACGCTAAGAACTAGCCTGCCTATTCAGCGACGTCAAAGACCAAAGAAGAGAGCTGATCCCTACTGAAATATTGTTTGGCCAAGTCCTGGATTTCCTGAACCGTAATTTTATCAATGGCTTGGTGCATTTCAGCGATTGTATCAATTTGACCAAAAGCGAGCATGCTTTTGCCAAGGCCTTGCATTAGCCCTGAATTGACATCCATGCCAAGTGCCAGATGCCCTTTGAACTGTTTTTTTGCTTGCGCCAACTGACTGTTGGTGAGCGGCTTGCTTTGGAGCTTCTCGAGTTCTTTGTCTATTAAAGAAAGCGTCTTGCTGACGTTTTTGGACTCAGAACCAAAGTAAATTTGCCAGTAACCGGTATCGGCAAAGGTATGGTAGTTGGCTTCTATCGAATAAGCATAGCCGTAGCGTTCGCGCACTGATAAATTGAGCCTAGAATTGAGGGCCGGACCACCTAAAATATTGATGAGGAGCGACATCGCAACGCGCTCGTCATTGTGATAACTTGGCGCAAGGCCTCCCATCACGGCGTGTGCTTGATAATTGGCTTCCTTGACTATTTCGTTGAATGAGGCTGTGCGTTTGAATGGTTGCGGCTGTGGCCTTGTTGCCGTTTTTGGCATCTCAGCTAAGGCTGCTTCAAGTGAGGATTTCAGTCTTGGCAGCGGAACATTCCCGACAAAAGAAACGACTAGATTATCGGCGGTGAAATACTGCCTAACGTAGTCTTGGAGGTCTTGCTGCGTGAAACCCGAAACACTTTCTTTGGTGCCAAGTATGTTTTGACCCAGCGGATGCCCTTTGAAAAGCTTGGCATCGAAATCGTCAAAAATTTTGTCGCTAGGCGAATCTAAATAAGAATTGATTTCGTCTAGAATGACTTCTTTTTCTTTCTCAATTTCTTTTTGTGGAAAGGTAGAATAAATAGAGATATCGGAAAGAAGGTCGATAGCGCGCTGGGTGTGCTCTTTGGAAAACGAAGCATACAGGCACATTTCTTCTTTGGCAGTATAGGCATTGAGTTCTCCGCCTACGGCATCTATGCGCGACAATATGTGCAGTGCTTTTCTTTTTTGTGTGCCTTTGAACAGACAATGCTCTAGAAAATGGGCCAAGCCTATTTGAGTTTCGGACTCATGGCGAGAGCCTGCGGCAAAGAAAAAACCAAGATGTGCAACCTGACTTGGCACTTTCAGATAAACCAAGCGGGTGCCATTTGATAATACTTCACAGATCGGTTGATAGGCCTTCATTAAGGATTGAGGAGTTTGGTTTGCCATTCATTTTGACTGCGGAAGTAAATGCGGCGTTCGTGTAAACGAGATGGCTGACCTTGCCAAAACTCAATTGTATGCGCATCTAGCGCAAAGCCACCCCAATGAGGCGGACGCGGAACTTCTGACGGAAATTGGGTGTCGTAGGCTTCGAACCTCGCAATCAGTGCGGCACGATTGGCGAGTTCTTCGGATTGTTGAGAAGCCCAGGCGCCAATTTGACTCTCGCGTGGCCTCGAGGCAAAATAGGCATCCGAAACAGCGGGGTCTATGTGCGAGACCACGCCTTCGATGCGAATTTGACGCATGAGTTGGGGCCAGAAAAATAGCATCGAAGCCTTAGGATTGGCATTGAGCTGCTGACCTTTATGAGAAAGGTAATTGGTGTAAAAAATAAATTGCTGTTGCAGCAATTCTTTGAGGTAAAGAATGCGCGAAGAACTTTGCAGCTGCGTATCTGTGGTACTCAGTACAAAAGCATTAGCCTCGCGTTCTTGGGCGGCAACAGCTGCATCGAACCATAAGGAAAATGCTGCATATGGATCAGTAGGCAGGTGATCAATGGCCGATGGTTGGTCGAAGTCAGCGTGATTTTCGCGGTATGCTTTTAACCACTCGCTCATGTTATGCTTCTTCGGTTTCGTCGGTGAGTTCGGAGTCGTCTAGGAAGACGTCGTCATCGGTGTCTTCGTCGGTGTCTGAGCCCGAAGCTGAAAATACCTGACGGATTGGCGTATGGGTTGTTTCTTCTTCGAACTGAGGTGCTTTTTTGACTGGAGACTGAACGTCTTCTTCGCGATACGGGAATATCTCGACAATCGGAGAGGCCGTAATGGACACAACATTGAAGTCGATCATGAGGGTTGCTAAACTCTCTTCGATGCGCTCATAGGCTTCTTTGACATGAGCAGCGCTCACCAAGAAATTTTGAGATATCGTTTTGGCCTTTTCGCCGTCTTCGTCGATGCGGTCGTAGGTGACTTTGCATTTGAACCACTGTTCGGCGTCGTCGTATTGGAAGATATCGTGGAGGTCGGTACGGGCAATTCCAGTGACCTGAAATTCACCTCTAATGCTTGAGCCCAACTCTTCGTAGATACGCGCTTCGGCGTCTGTGAAGGTCATGGCTGCCAATAAATAAGGTTCAGAAACCCTTTTGAACGTTCCGTTTTCGAGTTGTTTGGTGTATTTGACTTTGACGGTAAACCAGCTATTCATGCGTATAAAATTTGGACTACAAAGATAACACGCTAGATGGAATTTACACTACTTCGAAAAGCCAAATGGCAATAAGTTTTGAACGGAATTCAAGACAAGGACCGCTCCAGATTTCTGAACCAACAAAACTTCAATAGGTTGTTTTTGTCTTGATTCACTCTCGAGCATCACCTGACGGCAAGGGCCGCATGGAGAAACAAAGGAATCTACGGCAGTGAGGTCTCCTTGAGCAACAATACAAATTTTTAGAATGGGGTCTTGTGAATGATTCGCGCCCGCATAAAAGAGCGCCACACGTTCGGCACACAATCCGGAAGGATAGGCAATGTTCTCCTGGTTATTTCCTTCAATGATGACACCACTTTGAAGCAGCATACTTGCGCCTACTTGAAATTGAGAATAGGGTGCGTAAGCATTTTTCATGGCTAACTGAGCCCTAGCAACTAAGTTTTGGTCAATTGCATTCAATTCTTCAATTGAATCGAAGCTGCGATAGGTAAATTCAAAGTGATTTTCCATTGGGGGCGTTGTACGCAAACAACTCAATAAAGTTTCCTTATATTATTTCGATAGAACTTCAAATAAGCGGGCTTTTTTCGGTAAATTCGCGTTTTAACAAAACATGGAAGCAGACAAATCAAAAGCATCATACGGCGTAGGCATGAGCATCGCCGAGAGTTTAGCCCAGCAAGACCTCTCCACCCTTGACCTCGATCAAGTGTTGGCAGGCATGCGCGCTATTTTTAACGGCGAAACGCCCCTCATTAGCCCAGAAGAAGCCAATTTGCATATTCAGCGTTTTTTAGACGCACAAAAAACACAAAAATACGAAGCCGTTAAGTTGGCTGGCGAGGCCTTCTTAGCCGAAAACGCGCAGCGACCAGAGGTACAAACCACGGCAAGTGGTTTGCAGTACGAAGTACTGCAAGAAGGCCAGGGCCAGAAGCCTGGGCCAACGAGCCAAGTTACCGTTCATTATCACGGTACGCTCATCGACGGAACCGTCTTTGATAGTTCTGTAGAACGCGGTGCTCCTGCAACCTTTGGTGTCAATCAAGTCATTCGCGGCTGGACCGAAGCACTCCAACTGATGTCCGAAGGAGCGAAATTTCGCCTTTCTATTCCGCAAGAATTGGCATACGGAGCCAACCCACACCCAGGTGGTGCCATTCAGCCCTATGCTACGCTTATTTTTGACGTCGAACTACTTTCTATCGCCTAATCCACATTGAACATGAAATATCTATCTATCCTTGCCCTCATTTTTACGCTTTTATCTTGTGGCGATGAAGTCGTGACCTTCAAAACAGATAAAGAACGCTACTCCTACTTACTTGGTGTTGAAATTGCCAAGCCGTTCATCACGCAAGCGCCATTTACCAAAATGGACAAAGAAAAAATGATCGAAGGCTTTGAAAATCCTGTTAAAGAAGTCGAACTCAAAAAATACTACAAGGACCTCGAATTACTCCTCGGACAAACAGGCCAAAGCTTCAATGAAAAATACAAAGAGCAAGGTTCATTTGCAGTGGGTAAAATCAACAGAGAACGCTTTGACCATTACTTTGACGAACTCGATGCAAAGTCTTTGATCAACAGCGACTTTGTTAAAAAAGGATTCTCAGATGGTCTCAACAAAAAAGATGCTGTCGCCCTTAAAGGCCTCGATCGCAAAAAAATCATGGCGAGCTTTGAAGCCCTCATGAACAACAAATACC
This sequence comes from Bacteroidota bacterium, assembly GCA_041191505.1. Taxonomy (GTDB): domain Bacteria; phylum Bacteroidota; class Bacteroidia; order Flavobacteriales_D; family Crocinitomicaceae; genus UBA952. The sequence goes on from JBEEOT010000023.1 coordinate 25,647, forward strand.
AAAAAATTACAGCTGGCTACAAAGCCGAAGGTGATGCGTTTATGGCGGCCAACAAGAAAAAACCAGGAGTGATCACAACTGCAAGTGGTTTGCAATACATTGTAATAAAAGAAGGTAAAGGACCAAAACCTGGCCGCGATGCACGCGTTAAAATGAGCTATGTCGGCATGAACCCCGATGGTAGTATTTTTGATCAATCACCTGCTGGGCAAGGTATCAGCTTCGGTTTAAACGAAGTGATCCCAGGCTGGACCGAAGGCGTTCAACTCATGAGTGTAGGTAGCAAAATTCGCTTATTTGTTCCGCAAGAACTCGGATATGCTGGCAATCCGCCACAAGGCGCCAATATCAAACCTTATTCGCCATTGATCTTCGAAATGGAACTCATGGCCATCGAAAAAGCTACTGCGCCCAATACCGCCTTGCCACAAGAGCTTGTTCAACGACCTTAATATTTGTAATTTAGACCATGCGCTTTTATCAACTTTTCATTCTCATTTTATCAGGAACATTTTTTCTCAGTTCTTGTGAAGAAGACATCAAGCTAGATGGTGACTTCGTCGAAACTGCCGTTGTTTATGGCCTACTCGATCAAGCAGACTCTATTCACATGATCAAAATTACGCGTGCCTTTATTGGCCCAGGATCTGCCCTTGACATCGCTCAAATTCCAGACTCTAGTTATTTTGATCAGGTTGAAGCAACTGTTTCAGAGGTCGTGAACGGCCAAGTTATCCGCACTTGGACCCTACAAGACACCCTCGTTCAAGACAAAGACACCAACGGTTTATTTTACGGCCCAGAACAAAAAGCGTATTATTTCAAAACCTTACCTACGGGGCCGCTAGAAGCCATTCAAACATCTAGCAACCCTATGCTCAGCTCCTTGATCCCGACGGCAACCTATCGCTTCAAAGCCATTATCAATGGCGGCGAATTCGAAGTGAGTGGCGAAACCGAACTCGTACGCGGCATGGCTTCCCCTTCTGCCTCTCAGAACTTTACATTCAAGTTTGCAGACAATCCTGGCGAATATATCTCAACAGGTGTAGCCGTTTCCAATACCGGAACATCACACATTACGAGCGCGCACCTCGATATCTTATTCAATGAGTACCAAGGAACAAGTGTGAGCGAAAAATCATTTCGCTGGAAACTCGGCGAAGCAGCTGCTGAGCCTTTTTCTTCTCGCACCTATTCTGCCGTGGGTCGCACCTTCTATGACCTCATCAAAGCCAACGTGAGCAGCGACCCCAACATAGACAAACGCACCTTCAAAGGTATTCGCGTCATCTTAACCGGCGGAGCAGAAGAGCTCTATAACTACATGAGCGTCAATTCACCAAGTTCGAGTTTAGCACAGAGCAAACCTACCTACACCAACCTAAGTGTCACAAACGGAAAGCGTGTAGTTGGGATCTTCTCTTCCAGACAAACCGTTACTTACTACAAACCTTTTTACACTTCTCCTCAACAGGCCTACATCAGAGCCATCGATAAGAAATCGACAAGAGAACTCTGCAACGGGCCCATCACCGGTTTCTATCTCTTTTGCTCTAACCATCCAGGCGACAACGTTATTGGGCAAGAAGAGTCTTTTGCCTGTAACTAAATGACCGAACGCCAGACACTCTTTGCCGATGTCTTGCTGCCGGTCCCGATGCGGCAAGTTTTTACCTATCGGGTGCCTTTTGAATTCAACGAACTGATCCGAAGCGGTCTGCGCGTATTGGTTCCCTTTGGTAAAAATAAAATCCTAACGGGTTTGGTCACGAACGTGCACCAGAACGTGCCTCAAAATTACCAAGCGAAATACATCGATACCATTCTCGATGACTACCCGATCATCACGGGCAAACAACTCGCCTTCTGGGACTGGGTAAGCAGTTACTACATGGCACCAATTGGCGACGTCATGAACGCTGCGCTTCCGGCTAATTTCAAGCTCGCAAGTGAATCCAAATTTTGCCTGCACCCCGATGCGCCAACACAAATGCCCGAACTGAGTGCCCGCGCAGCTGAAATCATGGAACTATTAGAAGTTCAGCAGCAAATGAGCAGCAAAGAAATTGCTGAACGCTTGGGCATCAAAACCATTCAGCCCTATCTTAAAAAACTTTTAGAGCTCAAACTGATTGCGGGCGCCGAAGAAGTCCAAGAACGCTACACACCAAAAACCCAACTTTTTCTATTCTTGCAGCAAGACTTCCAACAAGAAGAACAGCTCAGCGCTTTTCTAAATATTTTGGAGCGCAAACCAAGAGCAGAAAAACAAGTACAAGCCTTATTACGCTTTATTCAACTTGCCACAGAATCTGGCGGCTTAGCAGCTCCTGTTTCAAAAACCCTCATGCTCAAACACGAGGTGAGCAGCTCTGCTATTGCAACACTCGAAAAACAAGGTATTTTTCAGATCGAACGCCTTCAGGTTGACCGACATGCAAGTGTAGGCGAAGGAAAAGGCGCATTTAAACCCCTGACCGAGGTTCAACAAGTTGCCTTAAACAATATCGAAAAAGGATTTGAACAAAAAGAGGTTTGCTTATTTTACGGAGTCACTGGTTCGGGCAAAACAGAGATCTACGTGCAGCTCATTCAGCAATACCTCGATTTGGGCAAACAAGTTTTATTTCTGATTCCAGAAATTGCACTCACCACCCAACTCATTGGGCGCTTGCAACATTATTTTGGCGATCTCGTGGGCGTTTATCACAGTCGTTTCAATCAAAATGAACGCATAGAAATTTGGAATCATGTTCTGGCCAATGACCCCCATAAATTCCGAATCATTGTCGGAGCGCGCAGTTCGGTGTTTTTACCCTTTGCAGATTTGGGGTTGGTGATCGTCGATGAAGAACACGAAGCCTCTTTCAAACAATACGATCCGTCTCCGCGCTATAATGCCCGAGATGCCGCTATTGTTTTGGCAAAATTACACGACGCAAAAGTATTACTTGGGTCGGCAACACCTTCACTTGAGTCCTATCACAATGCCAAACAAGGTAAATACCATTTAGTACAGCTAGCAGATCGCTATAAAGGCTTGCAGCTACCGCTCATGATTTGCGCCGATCTCAAAAGAGAGAAGCGACTCAAAAACATGCAATCGCATTTTTCGAGCTTGATGCTCGATGAAATGAAAAGTGCTCTAGCGAAAAAGGAGCAAGTGATTTTATTTCAGAATCGCCGCGGCTATACGCCCATTTGGTCTTGTGAAGTTTGTGCCTGGACGCCTCGTTGCCTTAACTGCGACGTCAGCCTAACCTACCATAAGCACAGCAATACGCTCAAGTGCCATTATTGCAGCTTCACCACACCTCCTATCGGTTCTTGTACGAACTGCGGTAGCAATCGCTTGCGCATGATCGGCTTTGGAACAGAAAAAATTGAAGACGAACTGCAACTCATTTTCCCGAACACGGTCTTTAAGCGCATGGACCTCGACAGCACGCGATCTAAAAATGCCTACGAAGAAATCATCGATGACTTCTCGAACCGCCGCATAGATGTACTAATTGGCACCCAAATGGTCACCAAAGGACTCGATTTTGATCATGTATCAATGGTCGGCATTCTCGATGCAGACATGCTATTGAACCGACCAGATTTTCGGGCCTACGAGCGAGCCTTTCAACTCATGTCGCAGGTCGCAGGAAGAGCTGGTCGCAAAGAAAAGCAAGGAAAGGTGGTTATCCAAAGTGCGCAAGCAGAACACTGGGTTTTGGAGCGCGTCATGGCCCATGACTTCATTGGTTTTTACGAGGTAGAAATCGAAGAGCGCGAGCGTTTCTTCTACCCGCCATTCTACAAAATCATTCAGCTCACGCTCAAGCACGAAAAAGAAGAACTCGTGCAAGAAGGCGCCCAATTTCTTGCTGATCAATTGCGCAACGTATTTAAAGAAAGAGTGCTGGGCCCTGAGTTCCCAATCATCAAGCGGATTCAAAATAAATTCCTCAAAGAAATCAAGCTCAAAATTGAACGCGGCGCGCCCGACAAAAAAGTCAAGGCCAGAATCTTACAAGACCTCGATACCTTCTACCAAAACGTCCGCTTCAAAAGCATACAAATCAGCATCGACGTCGATCCGATGTAGGTTCTTAGTACTTCTTCTAATTTTATAGGTATTTATACCCTTATTTTCTCGGACTGCCATATTTTTCAAGCAGTAATTCATTGAGCGTTTTCACCATTGTATTTTCCTTTTCTAGTTCATACATTCTCGTATTTACACTTTGATAGGTAGAACTAAACAAAAGAAAAAAATCATAATCTAACACACTAGATATGGCTTGAAGTAACTCGGTATCAATCGATTTTCGGTCAAGTATAGAATATACATTCCCCCTCGATTTATTGATTTTCTTGGCAAACTCAGTCACAGATAAGTCGCTATCATCGAGTACTCGTTTAATTTCCTGACCAATATGAATCTCAACCATGAGACAAAATTGCTCATTGCAGTGCTCATAATTATTAAACAATGTGTTTGTATTTTAGTACATTTATGTATAATTTTATTGAACATTTTAAAAAATAACCTAAAAATTAGAAGATCCAAATGAAAACAATTACAAAAATTGGAATGATTGGCGCACTCGTTTTTTCGATGTACAGCTGCGCAAAACCAGGCTGTACTGATCCTAATGCAGTAAACTATAATGCATCGGCTAAAAAAGATGACTACTCCTGTGTTTATAAAGAAAAACTAATATTCTGGCAGGATCAAGCGACATCTGAAATTGTTCAAAATGCAGGAATTACAGGACTCTATATATACGTAGATGGTCAACTTATTGGATCAACTCTTGCAACAAACTATTGGACTGGAGTCCCTAGCTGCGAACAATCAGGTAATGTAAATACCGAAATTGACATGGGCTCATTAGATAGCAAATTAATTGAATATGAAATCAAAGACAATAACGGAAACTTACTAGCCTCAGATATTTACATCATGAATGCAGGCACATGCAATATTATTAAAATGTAATTATGAAAAAAAGTATAATCGCAATCGCAATCTTAAGTAGCTTGGCTTCGTGTATGACAACACAAACACCTGTAGGAGCCTATATGGAAACTCCCGGGAAGGAAGTAACCTTTGATAAAGGAAAACAATTTTGGTTATTTTGGGGAATTGTACCTATTGGTAAAACACATGTAAGTACGCCATCAAATGGTAATTGTCAAGTAACTACAAAAATTAAACTCGGTGACTTCATCATTTCTGGTCTAACTGGAGGTATTGTCACAAGCACCACAATTAAGGTTGAGGTTAAAGAACAAAAGTAATTTCTAATTAACTTTCATTCTAAAAAAAAGGAACCTCGCGGTTCCTTTTTTTATTTATCCTAGGTAGCTTTTCAGTACCTTATTTTTGTTGGTGTGTTTGAGGCGGCGGATGGCTTTCTCTTTGATTTGACGAACGCGCTCACGGGTGAGTTCGAATTTGTCGCCGATTTCTTCTAAAGACAACGGTGCTTTGCCGTCTAGGCCGTAGAACATACTGATGACTTCGCTTTCGCGCGGTGTGAGGCTCGTGAGGGAGCGACGGATGTCTGAGCGCAAAGACTCTAAAGTGAGGCTTGCTTCTGGGCCAGGGAGTGAATCACCTTGCATGACGTCGTACATAGTTGAGGTAGAGTCATCGCCTTCAATTAAAGGTGCATCCATAGAGATGTGACGGCCATTTTGAGAAAGCGTTTGCTTCACCTCTTCTGGCGTGACATTCAAGAACTCAGCAAGTTCGTCTGCTGAAGGCGGACGTTCAAATTTTTGCTCGAGTTCTGAATAAGCACGGTTGCGGGTTTCATCGAAGCGTTCTGCCGCTTTGATCAAACCTAAGTTTCCTTCGTTGATCAGGTCGGGCAAAGCCAAACCTTGATTTTGATACTGTTTTGCTACAGAAACCACAAAGCGCAAGTTGGCTTTGGTGAGGCGCTCTAACGCCACGCGGTCTCCGGCTTTGATCTTGCGCGCAAGCTCTACCTCTTCGTCAGCGGTAATGAGGTCGACGCGACCAATTTCTTGTAAATACTTGTCTAAAGATGCGGTCTCTCTGTTGGTGACCTGTTTTGCGATTTTTAACTGCCTCATATTTTCTAATTGCCTTCCCTTGTACTGATAAAATGCAGAAAGGTTCGCCTTGAACGCATTTTTTTTTCATGCGTTACAAAGTTTCGAGCCAAAGTGCTCTTTTACTGCATATTTTACGGACTTGATCGAAGATTTTTTTTCTGTTGTGCTGCTCTTTACTCCATTTCTACACAACGCTATATATAGTAAACCCAACAATCTACGTTTGGTTCACATGGAGCTTTATCTTTCTAAACGTTTTTGTCGGGAATGCGCAGTTCCCCTCAAAGGTAGACGCGATCAAAAATTTTGTTCAGATCAATGTCGCAATCAATTCAATAACCGTTACTACGCGCAGAAATTGGCTCAGCAACGGCAAATCAATCGCATATTAGTTCAGAACCAACAAATCCTCGCGCACTATCTTTTAGTAGAAAAACGAAGACGTGTACTGGAAATCGACTTGCGCTCCAAAGGATATCTTTTTGAATACCATACCCACACCAAACAAGCCAAAAGCGGACAACAATACATTTTTTGCTACGATTTTGGTTACCTTCGAATCAGCGCTGAGCAGGTATATATCATTCAGGGCTCATGTTAATGATCAATAAATTGCAATGGAGCAAAATACATATTTAGGTGCCCAACAAAGAGTCGCACTTTATGAATTCACACCAGCAGCCAATTCCAAAGAACTCATTGTATTTGTTCATGGATTTATGGGATTCATGAATTGGGGAGCATGGCATTTAGTTCGGGATTATTTTAACGCAGCCGGCTATGACTTCTGCCGCTTTAACTTAAGCCACAACGGTACTAGTGTAGACCACCCCACTGAATTTGTCGATCTTGAAGCTTTTGGTCAAAACACCTATTCCTTTGAAATCGAGGACACACGTTGCCTCATTAGTCATTTAGAAACGACACACAAAACTTGGGAGCGCATTCATTTAATTGGGCATTCGAGAGGCGGAGGTACAGCGCTTTTAACGAGCCAAAAATGGAACTTTCAGTCGGCACTAGGTAAGGTTTGTGCGTGGGCAGGAATTTGTGATATCGAGCGGCGCTTTCCGGGAGGTGCCGAACTACAGGAATGGGAAAAGTCTGGAGTGCGTTTGGTTAAAAATGGCCGAACCCATCAAAATTTACCTCAACAATATGGGTTGTATACCGATTTCTTAGCCAACCGAGCAAAATTAGACATCCTAAATGCCGCAAAATTAATAGCTCACCAATTACACGTTTTTCACGGAGACAAAGACCTAGCTGTGCCCTTATCTGAGGCTTATGAATTGGCAGCAGCATCTGGAACACAGGTCACGGAAATCAAAGATGCGGATCATGTTTTTGGCGCTACCCACCCCTGGGATGAACAACAAATGCCTGTGCAATTGCTGGAATTGTGCAGCCTAACACTCGAAAAAATAAGGCATAAAAAAAGCCAGTAAAAACTGGCTTTTTGTTTGGGGAGGAAGACGGGTCTCGAACCCGCGACCTTCGGAACCACAATCCGACGCTCTAACCAACTGAGCTACAACCTCCATTTTGGTGGGTGCAAATATACAAAATCTTCTTGATATTATAAAACCTGCTTTTTGAAAAAGGCAAATAATCTATACCTAACTTTGTGGGGCAAACCATCAATTCAATCACGCGCATGACACCACAAGAACTCTTTACACCCGAACTTTTTGCCCAAACCATGGACTACAACTCCTATATGCAGCTTTCAGAGCAACTTGTCGCTGAAGGACGCACCAGTGGGCCCAATCAAAGTGAGGCATACGTTTACTACACCAAACTGAACTTACAACGCATGAAACGCCTCAACAAAACCGTTGAAATGCCTGCCGAGCTCTCGGATTTGATAAAGCAAAAAGCCAAAAACTGGAGATGGATTACCATCACAGAACCATGGTGCGGTGATGCAGCGCAGTGCGTTCCGGTAATTGAAAAATTAGCTTTAGCTGCAGAATGCATCGAAACGCATTATATCTTGCGCGACGAGCACCTAGAAATCATGGATGCCTACCTCACCAATGGTGGCCGTTCAATTCCAAAATTGATTTGCCTCGATGATAAGGGCGCGGAAGTTTTTACCTGGGGGCCTCGCCCTGCCGTTATTCAAGAAATAATGAATCGTTTAAAGGCCGACGGCATTACCGAAATCTCGGTCATTGTTGAAGCCATTCAAAAAGCATACAACGAGGACAAGCAAGAAGGTATTTACCAAGAATTTGCAGCACTGCTTCAACAACTGTAAATAAAAAAGGGGCTCTTAATGAGCCCCTTTTTTATTTGAATTTATTCAATTGATCATTAAAGCGTACCGCGGTTTTCTTGTTCGCGCTCAATCGCTTCAAATAGTGCTTTGAAATTTCCTTTGCCAAAAGATTGAGCGCCTTTTCTTTGAATGATTTCAAAGAACATTGTTGGGCGATCTACAACTGGCTTGGTAAACAACTGCAACAAATAACCTTCGTCGTCGCGGTCAATGAGAATTCCGTGAGACTTCAAGAGCTCGACGTCTTCGTCTATCTGACCCACGCGCTCCAATAAATCTTCGTAATAGGTTTCTGGCACATACAAAAACTCTACGCCGCGGTCGCGCATGGCTGATACAGTGGCTACAATGTCGTTTGTTGCAACAGCGATGTGCTGCACCCCTGGGCCGTTGTAAAAGTCGATGTATTCTTCAATTTGCGATTTTTTCTTGCCCTCTGCAGGCTCGTTGATCGGGAATTTGATGCGGCCGTTTCCGTTAGACATCACTTTTGACATCAATGCAGTGTAGTCGGTAGAAATATCTTTGTCGTCGAAAGAAACAATTTGAGCAAAACCCATCACTTTTCCGTAAAACTCTACCCAATCATTCATTTCATTCCAACCAACATTACCCACCATGTGGTCAATAAATTTGAGACCTACTGGCTCAGGGTTGTAATGAGATTCCCATTTTTTGTAGCCCGGTAAGAAAATACCATTGTAGTTCTTGCGCTCTACAAAAATATGTACGGTTTCGCCATATGTATAAATACCTGAGCGCACTACCCAACCATTTTCATCTTCTTCACGGGTAGGCTCCATATAAGGCTTCGCACCTCTTTTGGTGGTTTCTTCAAACGCTTTGGTAGCGTCTTCTACCCAGAGTGCTACTACTTTGACGCCGTCGCCGTGTTTGTCGATGTGCGCATTGAGCGCGCCACCTTCAGTGAGGGGCGTGGTGAGTACCAAACGGATTTTGTCTTGCTTGAGCACATAAGATACGCGGTCTTTCATGCCAGTTTCTAAACCCGCATATGCCTCAGACTGAAAACCAAATGCTGTTTTGTAATAATGGGCACTTTGTTTGGCGTTGCCCACGTACAATTCTACGTAGTCAGTGCCAAGAAGTGGAAGGAAATCTTCGGCGTCGTGAAATATTTTTTCTAGACTGTAGTCGTAGTTTTGGATATCTTTTAAATTTTTGATCTCTGCCATTTGAATGATTTTAGGTCAAAATTAGGGATTAAACACGAGTTAATGTTGCCAAGAGAACATGTAGTCTGGCAATTCCATCTCTAAACCGCGTTTGGTGAGGGAGAGTGGCTTGAAGGTATCGACCATCACCGCTAATTCTTGTGTTTCTGTCTTGCCGATGCTGCGCTCGTAGGCCCCCGGATGCGGGCCATGTGGAATACCTGCCGGATGCAAGGTAATTTGGCCTTTTTCGATATTGTTGCGGCTCATGAAATCGCCATCTACATAATACAAGACCTCATCTGAGTCGATATTAGAGTGGTTGTAAGGCGCTGGAATGGAGTCTGGATGATAGTCATAAAGGCGTGGCACGAAAGAACAGACTACAAAAGCGGCTGTCTCGAAAGTTTGATGCACTGGAGGTGGTTGGTGCACGCGGCCAGTAATCGGTTCAAAATCGTGGATAGAAAAAGCATACGGATAATTGTAGCCATCCCAACCAACAACATTAAACGGATGATGCGCATAAGTGTAGTCGTAGAGCACATCTTGCTTTTTAATGCGAATCAGAAAATCACCTTCTTCGTTGTGTGTTTCGAGTTCGTGCGGTGGGCGGATGTCGCGCTCGCAAAAAGGAGAGTGTTCCAATAGCTGACCGAACCAATTGCGGTAGCGCTTCGGTGTGTAGACCGGATGAAAAGACTGGATGATAAATAAGCGGTTGTTGTCATCGTTGAATTCAAGTTGATAGATCATGCCGCGCGGAATAACGAGGTAGTCTCCGTAGGCAAAATCGATGTTACCCATTTGGGTGCGCAATTTGCCAGAGCCCTTGTGGATAAAAATGATTTCGTCGGCATCGGCGTTTTTGTAGAAATAGTCTTTCATGCTCTCTGAAGGAGCAGCAAGCTCTAAGTAAACATCAGAATTGACCAATACAGGAACCCGACTTTCTACATAGTCTGCAGCTGGCTTGAGGTCAAAGCCTCTAAAACTGCGCATGAGCATGTTCTTTTGGATACCAATTTCGGGAGCAATATTTTTTTGTCCGCCAATTGACTTCACAACAGTCGGTGCCTGCACATGATAGAGCAAAGCAGACATACCATCAAAGCCGATGGTGCCAAAAAGTTGCTCGTGATAAAGAGAGCCATCGGGTTGGCGAAAGACAGTGTGGCGTTTATGCGGAATTTTTCCGAGTTGGTGATAAAATGGCATGTTTTAATGTTTTAGAGTCCAAAACTAATCGAATCGCATTATCCAACAAATGATTTTGGTCAGTTTTCGTATTTTTGCCTCTACATCAAATCAACACTATGTCAAAAATACTGGTACTCGGTTCATGCGGTCAGATTGGAACAGAACTCGTTTTAACACTCCGTTCCAAATACGGCAACCAAACAGTTATTGCCGCAGACCTTCGCGATGAATGCCCTGCTATCCTCCAAAATGGCCCGTATATTCAACTAGATGCCCTTCAAAGAGAAAGTGTTCGTTCCTATATCATTGAACAAAAAGTCACCGAAGTCTATTTGCTAGCAGCATTACTCTCAGCCACCGCAGAAAAAAACCCGGACTTCGCCTGGAGACTCAACATGGAAGGTTTGTTTACCATCCTAGATCTTGCCAAAGAAGGCCACATCGAGAAAATCTTTTGGCCGAGTTCCATTGCTGTCTTTGGCCCCACAACCCCTGCCGACAACACACCACAGCATACCATTATGGAGCCCACCACTGTATACGGTATTTCCAAACAAGCAGGAGAGCGTTGGTGCGAATACTACCACCATAAATTTGGCGTAGATGTGCGCAGCATTCGCTATCCAGGCCTGATCTCTTATAAAAGCCTACCCGGCGGAGGCACCACTGACTACGCGGTCGATATTTTTTACAAAGCAAAAGCCGAAGGGAAATTCACTTGCTTTTTGAGTGCGGAAACTAAGCTCCCTATGATGTTCATGGACGATGCCATCCGTGCTACCATAGAATTAATGGAAGCTCCCGCTGAGCAAATTAAAATACGATCAGCATATAACTTAGCGGGCTGCAGCTTTACACCCGCAGAACTTGCCCGAGAGATTCAAGCCCTACAACCCGCTTTTCAGATCGACTACGCTCCAGATTTCCGCCAAGCCATTGCAGACAGCTGGCCCAATTCAATTGACGACAGCGCTGCCCAAAAAGACTGGGGCTGGAAAGCACAGTTTGACACCAAAGCCATGGTAAAGGTGATGTTGGAGAATGTGCGCGATTAAAATTAAATTGGTTCTCAATCCTAAAAACATTATTTGAAGAGAATGAAAATCATATTACTTACTTTAAGTGTAGTCGCTTGTTTAAAGACAAGTGCTCAAATACTTGAATTTCGTGCTGGGGCTCAATACACAAAGTTCTTGAATACCGATTCCTATTATGTTGATTGTTATGCGCAATTAAGCCCCTCTTATCACCTAGATTACCATATGAAAGCCGGCGCTAAACAAAACAATCTTACATTACAAGTGGGTTATCAATCCTACAAAGGCTGGCAAAGGAAAAGCTCCGGCGGATTAGGAAGTAATTTTTATTACGTCGATACATTCGCTAAAGCTGTTTTAAGTTTAGCAGCATTACCCATTCAAAAAAATTGGACAAACGGTCTTTATACCAGGGCTGGGCTTGGCTTGGATTTATTAATCTTCAGCAAAGTTCACGGACATTCGGGTGGATGGTCAATGAATGGCCCAAGCATACCGACAGTCTACTACAATGAGCAAGTCAGACAAATAAGCAAACCAATTGTCCCAGTTCTTATTGGTGAATTTGGGAAAACATTTCAAATAGGCCAACATGCAGCTCTAAATTTAGGCTATCATTTCTCATTTAGCCTTTCAAAAGAAATGATGTTTTCCTACGCGTTGAAAAACATGCTTTTGCTGGGCTTTCGCTATGATTTAAAATAATCAACACTTTTTTTCAAAAAAAAGTGCACTTGAAGCTTGAAAAACAAGGCTTTATAAACTTTTTTTATTCAAAGCATATTTTTGTTTAAACTTTTTCTTGTTTTGTTAAACAAATTATGTTTAACTTTATATCGTAATTGTTAAACAAAACAAAACGATATGTCTACAATTGAATTCAATGAAGCTTTAATTGGTTTGGAAAATAACCTGCAATCCTTTGCATTATCTTTTACCAGAAACCGAGAAGATGCAAGGGATCTGACACAAGAAACCATGTTGAAAGCGATTACTTATCGCAACTATTATACGCCTCAAACAAATTTTAAGGCGTGGGTTTTCACAATTATGCGTAACTTGTTCATCAATCAGTACCGCAGAAGAGTAAAATCGGGTGCCATTTTCGATCATAGCAAAGAAGTTTTCTTGATCGGCAACATCCATAGCCACGAAGACAGCGCAATCGAGAAGATTGGTGTAAAAGACATCAACAGACAAATCAACTTATTAGGAGAGGAGTATCAAGCACCTTTTGAAATGCATTTTCAAGGGTTCAAATACAAAGAGATCGCAGACAAACTAGGTATTCCAATCGGAACCGTGAAGAGCCGGATTTTCATTGCTAGAAAAAAGCTAATGGAAGCATTGCCGGAGTTCGCATTTTCGGCAAATTAATTTATGACAAAAAAAGTACACGTTATTGGCTCGGGTATCTCGAGCCTATCCACCGCTTCATTTCTTGCCAAAGCAGGCTATGACGTTCAAATTTTCGAAAAAAACAGCAGCATCGGCGGCCGAGCCCGACAATTTGAAACGAATGGTTTCGTCTTTGATATGGGCCCATCATGGTACTGGATGCCCGATGTTTTTGAGAAGTTTTACCAGCAATTTGGTTATACCACCGCTGACTTTTACGAACTCAAGCGCCTAGACCCATCGTATAGGGTATTTTGGCCCGATCATTCTTATACCAATGTTCCAGCACAAATGCAGGAACTAGAAGCTTGGTTCGAATCTCTAGAGCCAGGTAGCGCCAAAAACTTACAAGCATTTTTAAAAGATGCAGCCTATAAATACAAAGTAGGCATGGAAGATCTCGTTTACAAACCGAGTCTCAGCCTCAGCGAATTTATCGATAGCCGCGTGCTCGGCGGGCTTTTTAAAATGCACCTCTTTTCTTCCTTTTCGACTTTCATTCGCAAGTATTTCAAGCATCCGAAAATTTTATCGCTACTAGAGTTTCCTGTTTTGTTCCTAGGCGCCATGCCCAACGAAACACCCGCGCTCTATTCCTTGATGAACTACGCCGATATCCAACTTGGCACTTGGTACCCTATGAACGGCATGCATGAGTTCATTAAGGCCTTTGCGCGCATTGCGCAAGAACAAGGTGTTCGGATTGAAACATCTGCAAACGTTGAACGCATCGTCATCGAAAACGGAAAAGCTATTGGCACCGTCGTTAATGGCGAGTTACACCGCGCAGATATCGTGATTTCTGGCGCCGACTACGCACACACCGACCAAAAACTTCTTAAAGACAACGCCAACTATTCAGACAGCTACTGGGACAAACGCACCATGGCACCGTCTAGTTTACTTTTTTATGTTGGTATCAATAAGAAACTTGAAAACCTAGAGCACCACAACCTTTTCTTCGATGAATCGCTCGAGGAACACGGTAAAACTATCTACAAAGACCCAAGTTGGCCAGAAAAACCGCTTTTTTATATGAGTGTGCCTTCTCTTACCGACCCGAGCGTAGCGCCAGCAGGATCCGAAAACTTATTCTTTCTGATTCCGCTCGCACCTGATCTGCAGGACGACGAAGCCACCAGAGAACGTTATTTTGACCTCTTACTTGAACGCCTCAAAACACTCACAGGTAACGATATCAAAGACCATATTGTCTTCAAAAGAAGTTTTTGTGTGGCCGATTTCAAGAAAGACTACAACGCTTTTAAAGGAAATGCCTACGGTTTGGCCAATACACTGCGTCAGACAGCCATCCTGAAGCCACGCATGAAACACAAAAAAATCAAAAATCTTTACTATACCGGTCAGCTCACCGTTCCGGGTCCAGGTGTTCCTCCTTCTATCGTTTCTGGAGAAGTAGTCGCCAAACACATCATTGCTAAACACCACTAAACCCAAACTATGAAAGCTTTATTCGATAACGTTTGCCAAGAAATGAGCGAACTCACCACCAAAAGGTACAGTACTTCTTTCTCATTGGGCATAAGCTTTTTGCACAAAGAATTGCAAAAACCAATTTACTCCATCTATGGTTTTGTGCGCTTTGCCGACGAAATCGTGGACACCTTTCATGGTTATGACAAAGAAAAACTGCTTTTGGATTTCAAGTCCCAAACCTATGAAGCGATTGCAGCAGGAATTTCGCTGAATCCGATTCTCAATAGCTTTCAGTGGGCGGTCAACAAATACAATATCCCTATGGAGCTCATCGATACTTTCCTCGACTCCATGGAAATGGACTTACAAAAGCAAACCTACGACCAGGGCAAATACGAAACTTATATCTTAGGCTCAGCCGAAGTTGTTGGCCTCATGTGTTTGAAGGTGTTTGTTGAAGGAGACCAAAAGTCGTACGACGAGCTCAAGCCCTATGCCATGAAGCTAGGAGCTGCTTTTCAAAAAATTAATTTCCTGCGCGACCTCAAGGCGGATTACCAAGAACTTGGGCGCACGTATTTTCCTGGCATCAATTTATCTGAATTCAATAGCGCCATCAAAAAAGAGATTGAGGCCGATATTGCACTTGATTTCCAAAAAGGATATGAAGGTATTTTACTCTTGCCGCGAAAAGCGCGTTTTGGCGTCTACATGGCCTATAAATACTACTTTAAGCTCTTCAATAAAATCAAGCAAACACCAGCAGAAAACGTGCTCAATGAGCGCATTCGCATCCCAAATTACCGCAAGATGCGCATCCTTTTAACTTCTTACGTACGCCACAACTTAAACCTGCTTTAATGGCCGAAGAATACGTGATTTTGGTCGATCAAAACGATCAAGAAGTTGGTCAGATGGAAAAAATGGAGGCGCACCGTTTGGGGCTTTTGCACCGTGCTTTTTCTATTCTGATTTTTAATGAGCGTGGCGAACTTTTACTCCAGCAAAGAGCGGCACACAAATACCACTCGCCCCTACTCTGGACAAACACATGTTGTAGTCACCCCAGACCACAAGAAACAGTGCTCGAGGCAGCCAAACGCAGGCTCCAAGAAGAAATGGGCATGCAAGCCAACATGAAAGAAGTGTTCCATTTTTTATACGAAGCGACACTAGACCAGGGTCTGAGCGAACACGAACTCGACCACGTTTTGGTTGGCTATACAAATGAAAATCCGCACATTAACCCAGAAGAAGTACAAGCTTTCAAATGGATTGAGATGGATCAACTCATTCACGAACTCGAACAAGAACCAGATTCATTTACCATTTGGTTTCAAATTTTACTCCAACAACACCTAGAGACAATTACAAAAGCAGCAAATGAGAGTATGTAGAAGAGCGACCTTTAACGCGGCGCACCGCTTGTTCAGACCTGACTGGTCAGACGAAAAAAACGATGCCGTATTTGGCAAATGTAACAACCCAAATTTCCACGGGCACAACTACACACTAGAAGTTTGGATCGACGGTGAAATCGACCCAGAAACAGGCTACCTTATCGACCTCAAACTCGTCAAGGACCTCATCGGGACTGAAGTTCAAGACCGTTTTGATCACCGCAACTTAAATCTAGATTGCCCTGAGTTTGCCAACCTGAACCCGACTGCCGAGAACATCGCTGTCGTGATTTGGAATTTGTTGCGCGCCAAGCTAGAAACAAAATACGGGCTCAGCGTTAAGCTCTGGGAAACACAAAACAATATCATCGAATACGACGGAAAATGAGTACCGCACTTTTTTGGCACCGCCGAGACCTGCGCATCCAAGACAACGCCGGGCTTTACAAAGCCCTCAAAAAAAACATAGACGTCATTCCAGTCTTTATTTTCGACCTAAACATCCTCAAAGAACTTCCTAAAAACGACCAGCGCGTTAGGTTCATTCACGGAGAAATTACAGCTCTTCAAAAAGCATATCATGCACATGGGAGTGGTCTGCTTGTGGTTCATGGCGACCCTAAAATTGAAATTCCAAAACTAGCGCAGCAATTTGGTGCAAGTGAAGTGTACATCAACCGCGACTACGAACCTAAAGCACTCGCAAGAGATCTGCACGTCTTTGAATCCTTGAAAAAAGTCAATATTGATTTGATAGGCGCCAAAGACCATGTCATTTTCGAAAAAAATGAAGTCGTCAAAGACGATGGCAAACCTTACACGATTTACACCCCCTACGCCCGTAAATGGAAGGCGAAACTCACCGACTACCATTTCAAAGCCTACCCGACTGAAAAATACCTCCACCATTTACGACTCTTCCGAACCGAGCGCTTGATTTCACTCCAAGAAATGGGTTTTGAGGACACTCAAATCAATCAATTTCCCAATAAAACAACGCCTTCCAAAGTCATTGAAAAATACCATCTTCAAAGAGACCTACCGGCAGTTTTAGGAACATCAAGACTTAGTTTACACCTGCGTTTTGGCACTATTTCTATTCGAGCACTGGCCCAACAAGCCATGCAACTCAACGAAAAATACCTCAACGAACTCATTTGGAGAGACTTCTATCAAATGATTATTTTTCACTTTCCACAAACCAGCGACTACGCATTTAAACCAGCCTATGACCGTATAGAGTGGGAAAACAACGAGGCAGATTTCTTGGCTTGGTGCGAAGGAAAAACGGGCTACCCGCTTGTTGACGCTGGTATGCGAGAACTCAACCAAACCGGTTTCATGCACAACCGCGTACGCATGGTAGTGGCGAGTTTCTTGACCAAACACCTGCTGATCGATTGGCGCTGGGGCGAAAGATATTTTGCAGAAAAACTACTCGATTTCGAGTTAGCTAGCAACGTGGGAGGCTGGCAATGGGCCGCTGGCTGCGGTTGTGATGCCGCCCCCTACTTTCGGGTTTTCAATCCAGAAGCACAACAAAAGAAATTTGATCCTCAAATGGCCTATATCAAAAATTGGGTTCCAGAATTTGGAACCAGCGCATATGCGACGCCCATTGTAGATCACAAAATGGCGCGCGAACGCGTCATAGATCGATTTAAAAAAGCTTTACAACCATGAGTCAAACCATTCAAATTGGGGACAACTGCCCCGTATTTAGTCTCCCAGACAGCGAAGGAACAGAAATTCAAATTGCCGAGCTGTTAGGCCAAAAAATATTGGTCTTGTTTTTTTACCCCAAAGACGACACCCCAGGTTGCACCAAAGAAGCGTGTGCCTTTAGAGATGCTTATGCCGATTTTCTAGATCTTGGCTGTGATGTATTTGGGATTTCTTCTGACGACGGCAAATCTCACCAAGAATTCCAACAAAAACACAAACTGCCGTATCCGCTGCTTTCTGATACACAAAAAAAGGTACGCCAACAATTTGGCGTACCTAAATCTTTGTTTGGACTGATTCCGGGAAGAGTGACGTATGTTGTCGGGCTCGACGGAAAAGTCGCAGGTATTTTTAATTCACAAACCAACCCCGTTGGGCACATTAATGAAGCCCTAAGAGTGGTTCGTAGTTTACTTACTGCTTGATGAACTGAAGTTCAGCGGCTAATTTAATTTCGTCGCCAACTACTACATGTCCTGCCTCAGTGACTGCACTCCAAGTAAGTCCAAAATCACTTCTTTTGATGCTGCCAGTTAGGGTCATGCCGGCCTTAGTTTGTCCGTAAGGATCGACAGCGATTCCAGCGTATTCAGCTTTCAATACTACTGGCTTGCTCTCCCCTTTGATTTGCATATTGCCAGCAATTTCTAAGGTTTCGTCGTTAATTTTAGTAATACCAGTCGAGGTAAAAGTCAAGGCTGGGTGGCTTTCTGCATCAAAGAAATCTGCTGACTTGAGGTGACCATCGCGATCGGCAACACCTGTGTTGATTGAATTGATATCAGCATTAAAGCTGAATTGAGCTGTAGTGAAGTCATCGCCTGCTGTAGTGGCATGCGCGTCAAATGAACCAAAAGATCCGCTCACGTTAGAAATCATCATGTGGCGCACTTTGAAGCCTACTTCGCTGTGCATTGTGTCTACTTTCCAGTTTGTTTCCATTATTGAAATATTTTAAATTTTAGACAAAATTACGCACCCTACCACCCTCATTTCATTGACCTGCGTTAAGACTTTTAGAAGCGATCCAAAAAGCGTATTTTTGAAACATGAAGTCAATTCTTTTTATTGCCCTACTTTTCATCACAAAAAGTGCATTTTCACAAATTGTCAATAGTAAAATAAAAGCCGTTTACCCCACAAGCTATTACTTCGAAACCCAACGCATGCAAATGTTTCGAACGCTGAGTTCAAATGACAATTTTTTACCCACCCCACTTGGCGAGCGCGCGAACGAAATACCATTGAGCGCCTGGTCACACCAATTAGGCATCTGCGTTGGCTTATCTCGTCATGTATTTTTAGATGGTGGCGTTTCTTGGCTGCAAAATGGAGAAGCTTACACTTTTGAATCACTCGATTCAGACTCAAGCTATAACTACCAAACGCGCTATCGCTACCTCGCCTTACCACTCCAACTGAAAATAGCTTTTGGTGATCAATTCAAGTTTTATGGCGGCGTTGGTATAGTGCCAGCACTTTATCAAGGCTACAAGCAAGAACTTCAATGGACCAATCCGCTCGGCGCTAAATATGACGATGTCATAAAAATCAATAACACCATGAATAGTTTCAATTTTTCTGGACTAGGTTCTATTGGAATTGAAGCACAAATGGACAACAATTACACCGTGCGTTTTGGCGCTCTGTACAGACGCCAACTCAATAATTCATACAGCCCATACGAAGCATACGTGCACAAAAGTTTTGGCTGGGGTCTGAATTTCGGGCTTTGCAAAAAATTATAACATGAAACTTCAAGAAATCACTCGTTTTTTAGAAGCAAAGTTTCCGCTTCAGCTTCAAGAAAGTTACGACAACGCTGGCCTGATCTACGGCCGCAACGAACAAGAAATTAGCGGCGCCATCATTTCTTTGGATGTCACAGAAGAAATTGTCGATGAAGCACTTGCCAACAATTGCAATTTGATCATTGCACATCATCCTATTGTTTTCAAGGGGCTCAAGCGTTTCAACGGAAAAACTTATGTAGAACGAGTTCTTGAGCGCTGTATACAACATGGCGTTGCCTTATACGCGATTCATACTAATCTAGACAACCACTCACACGGCGTCAATGCCAAAATTGCCCAACATTTGGGGCTGCAAGATTGCCGCATTCTTCGCCCAATGGAGGGGCAATTGTTTAAATTGGAGGTCTATGTTCCACAAGAAAACTACGCAAGCTTAGACGACGCCATTTTAGCTGCCGGAGCCGGACAAATTGGCAATTACAAGAACTGCCACTTCAGAACACTTGGCACCGGAACATTTGAACCCAACGAACTGGCACAACCACATATTGGCGAAGCTGGTAAGCGCGAAACCGTACAGGAATTCAAATTGGAGTATGTTGTAGAGGCGACTTATGCTGCTCAGGTGTTGGTAGCTATGCGCCAAGCGCATCCCTATGAAGAAGTAGCTTATCAATTGCTCCCTACTCAAAATGTACATCAAGAAAGAGGCGCAGGTCTCGTGGGGCATCTTCCTGAGCCCATAGAGCCCCTAGAATTTTTAAAAATGGTCAAGGAAAAATTCAATTGCGGTACGGTGAGGTACACGAAACTACTGACTAAACCCATTCAAAAAGTAGCGCTTTGCGGAGGTGCCGGAAGTTTTCTCTTACCCGATGCCATTCGATCAAAAGCCGATGTATTCGTCTCAGCAGACTTCAAATACCACGAATTTTTTGACGCAGAAGAGCACCTTATTATTGCTGATATCGGACACTACGAAAGCGAGCAATACACTAGTGAACTTTTAGCTGAACAACTTACAGAAAATTTTCCTAACTTTGCGGTCCGTTTAACTAAGTTGAATACGAATCCCGTTAACTATTTATAGCACATGGCAGCAGCAACCAAAAAAGAAGGTACCATCGCAGAAAAATTGGATGCGCTAGACTCTGAAATCGACCGCATTCGCACCATCCGTGGTGAACTTCCTTTAGAAGTGCAAAGTCTTGAAGACGAAATTATTGGACTCAATACACGCGTCTCCAAAATCAACGACGAAATCAAAGAAATCGAAACCGAAATCGCCGATCGCAAAATCGCCGTTAAAGACGCCGAAGGCGCTATTGCTAAGTACAAAGAGCAACAAAACAACGTGCGCAACAACCGCGAATTCGAATCTTTATCTAAAGAAATTGAATTCCAAGAACTCGAAATCAAACTTCACGACAAAAAGTCTAAAGAAGCTAAACTCAAAATCGACCTCAAAAAAGAAACACTTACTGAGGCAGTCGAGCGCGTTGAAATGAAGCAAGGCGACCTCGATGGCAAAAAAGCAGAGCTTGAGGCCATCGTTAGCGAAACGCAAAAAGACGAAGAAAAACTCATGAAGGCTTCTGACGCAGCAAAGAAGAACATCGAAAGCCGTTTGGTATTTGCATATGAGCGCTTGCGTACAAACGCTAAAAACGGTTTAGCCGTTGTGCAAGTAATGCGCGGTTCTTGTGGTGGTTGTTTCAACAAAATCCCGCCTCAGCGTCAGCTCGATATCGTGACCAAAAAGAAAATTATTGTTTGTGAGCACTGTGGACGCATTTTGGTCCCGCAAGAAGCAAGCGAGGCATAATTCTCAGACACCTATTTATAAAAAAAAGCGCTTATCTAAGCGCTTTTTTTATGTCCTTACTGTTGCTCAAGGGCCCAACTTTCTGATCAGTTCAATTTAAACTGGATATCGAGTTTGGTGAGTTCTTTAAACAACTGACTAGAAGGCTGCACCTTGACACTTCTCGAGGGCAGTGAAACTTCTACACCATCTAGTGGGTCAAAAACCGTGAAGTGCAACTGACACGCACCTGGGTTGGCTTCAAAGAGCTCGTGAAGTTGCTCAATGACCAATTGGTCTAATTGCTTGGCTGAAAAACGTAGTTTGAGCATTTTGGCCCGTTTGTCGCGGAGCTCTTGTAGCAGCTCAATGTGGTGCACGACAAATTCTGGATATTGTCTGAATCTTGGTATTTCTATACGACCCTTAATGGCGACAAAAGTTCCGGGCTCCATGAAGTGCTTGAATTTGAGGTAAGACTCATTGAATAAATTGAGCTTAAAGGCCTCTTGGTAATCTTCAATGATCAAGGAACCAAAGGCATCGCCTCTTTTGGTAATGCGGTGCTCGGCATTCGTGATAATAGCAGCGATGAGTAGGTCTCGGCCTTGGAATGCGGCTGGATCATTGAGCATGGCCACCGTGCCTGTGCAAAATGAGCTGATTTCAACTTTGTAGTCGTCTAGGGGGTGGCCAGAAATAAAGATACCAACCACTTCTTTCTCGCGATTCAGTTTATAGATGGCTGGCCATTCTTCGGTTCGCGGAAAAGTTGGAGCTGGCATGGTGGTGCCTGTTGCTTCGCCAAACATACTGTGCTGAGAAGATTGTGCCTGTTCTTGTACGCTAGCGCCGTAGCGTATAGCGGCATCTAGGAAGGTGCGGCCATTGGCATCGGCTACCATGTACTGGGCGCGGTGCACCTCTTTAAAAGAATCAAAACCGCCAGCGTAAACAAGACTTTCAAATGCCCGCTTGTTGCAAAGTCTCAGATTAATGCGCTTGGTGACATCAAAAATGGATTCAAAAGGACCATTTTTGCGTTCTTCTAGAATGGCGTCTACGGGGCCACTACCCATTCCTTTAATGGCTCCGAGGCCAAAACGGATGGCTCCAGCTGCATTTACCGAAAAAGTGAAGCCGGATTCATTGATATCAGGGCCAAGTACTTCGATGCCCATGCGGCGACATTCTTCCATGAAGAAAGAAACTTGCTTGATGTCGGACATGTTGTTACTCAATACAGAAGCCATGTATTCGGCAGGGTAGTTGGCTTTTAAATAAGCGGTTTGATAGGCGACCCAAGCATAACAAGTGGAGTGCGATTTGTTGAAGGCATAAGAAGCAAATGCTTCCCAGTCTTTCCAGATTTTTTCTAATGTGGAGGCCGCGTGGCCTTTTGCCGTGGCGCGCTCAATAAAAGTTGGCTTCATTTTATCGAGTACCTTGCGGTCTTTTTTACCCATGGCTTTGCGCAGTGTATCGGCCTCGCCCTTGGTGAAGTCGGCGAGTTTCTGAGACAAAAGCATTACTTGCTCTTGATAAACGGTAATTCCGTAGGTTTCCTGGAGGTATTCTTCGCAGTCTTGAAGGTCGTAGACAATTGGTTCGTCGCCGTGCTTGCGCTTACAGTAGGAAGGAATGTATTCCATCGGGCCTGGTCTGTAGAGGGCGTTCATGGCGATGAGATCTGCAAACACAGTAGGACGCAATTCCTTGAGGTGCTTTTGCATTCCCGGAGATTCGTATTGGAAAATACCGACGGTTTCACCGCGCTGAAAAAGCGCGTATGTGGCTTCGTCGTCGATCGGAAAGGCATCAGGATCGAGGTCAATGCCGCGGTTTTCTTTCACCAAACGCACTGCGTCTTTGATTAAGGTGAGGGTTTTAAGGCCGAGGAAGTCCATTTTGAGCAAGCCTGCTGACTCTGCAACGGAGTTGTCGTATTGCGTACAAACCATGTCAGAATCTTTGGCGGTAGCAACCGGGACAAAATTCGTGAGGTCGTCGGGGGTAATGATGACACCACAGGCATGAATTCCGGTATTGCGCACAGAACCTTCAATTTCCATAGCTTTTTGCAAGACCTGACCTTGCAAATCAGTGCCTTGATAAATACGGCGCAGTTCTTTAGCATTGCCTATAGCTTCTTGATTGCGAAGTTTATCAATGAGTTCAGGCTCGGGTAGAGAAAAAAGTTTGCGCAAAGACAAGTCTGGAATGAGCTTGGCCAAGCGATCGGCTTCTGGGAGCGGGAGGTTCATGACGCGAGCGGTATCGCGGATAGCAGACTTAGCGGCCATGGTGCCGTAGGTAATGATTTGAGCTACCTGGTTAGCGCCGTATTTGTTGATCACGTACTCGATTACTCGGCCCCGACCTTCGTCGTCGAAGTCGATATCGATATCGGGCATGGAGATACGATCTGGATTGAGGAAACGCTCAAAGAGCAAGTCGTATTTAATGGGGTCTACGTTGGTGATTCCAATGCAATAAGCGACGGCAGAACCTGCCGCAGAACCCCTTCCGGGCCCTACTGAAACACCCATTTGACGCGCTGCATTACAGAAATCTTGGACAATTAGGAAGTAGCCTGGATATCCGGTTTTTTCTATGGTGGCCAATTCGAAGTCAATGCGCTCCGTGATTTCATCGGTGAGTTCGGTGTATCGGCGCTTGGCACCTTCATAAGTGAGGTAACGCAGATAAGCGTTTTCTCCGCGCTTACCGCCATCAATGGCGTCTTGGGTATCGACAAACTCTGCTGGAATATCAAAAGCAGGCAATAAGACTTCGCGTGCCAAACCGTAGTGCTCGCATTTGTCGATGATTTCTGAAATATTGGTAAGCGCTTGAGGTAGGTCTGCAAAAAGCGTCAGCATTTCTTCTGTGCTGCGCATATAGTAGGAGTCGTTCTCAAGGCCATAACGAAAACCGCGGCCACGACCCTTGGGTGTTTCAACCAACTCGCCATCTTTTACGCAAAGCAAGACGTCGTGAGCCACGGCATCTTTTTGTTCGACGTAATAGGTGTTGTTGGTGGCAACGATTTTAACTTCATGTTGGTCTGCTAATGCTACGAGCATTGGGTTGAGACGGTCTTCAACTTCGAGGCCATGGCGGCCGACTTCGATGTAGAAGTCAGGGCCAAATGTGGATTTCCACCACAAAAGCGCTTCTTCGGCTTGGCGTTCTCCGACATTGAGCAAAAGACTCGGGATTTCGCCGTAAAGATTACCACTCAAGACAATGAGATCTTCTTTGTATTGAAATAGGACCTCTTTGTCTATTCTGGGTACATAATACATGCCTTGTGTGTAGGCAATAGAGGCAAGCTTGATGAGGTTTTGGTAGCCGTTCTTATTTTTGGCCAAACAGACGATTTGATAGCCGTTGTCTTTGACGGATTTATCTTGGAGGTTGCGGCACACATTGAATTCACATCCGATGATGGGCAAGATTTCTTGTTGATCAAAAGGCTCGCCGTTTTCTTCTGCCTCGGCGCGGGCTGCTTTAACTTTTGCGTTGTGGGCAGCCGCGATTTTTTCAAATTGAAACGCGGCCATCATGTTGCCGGTATCGGTAAGGGCAATTGCCGGTTGCTTTAATGCTACTGCTTTGTTGATAAGCGCGCTTACCTCGGCCGTTGACTGCAAAATGGAGTATTGCGTATGGTTGTGCAGGTGCGCAAAGACAATGCCTTCTGCATCTAGGGCAGGTGCTTGCTTTGCAATGGGTGGATCTTGCGCGGGGCGCTTTGAGGCTCGAAGTTTTTCACTTTCAGCTTTGAGATTGACGTGCTGAAGGCCAATTTTTTGAATGGGCGCCGGATTGAGCGTGCGGTAAGACTCAAAATAGCCTGGCTCTTGAAGAATTTCTTCTAATGTGTAATGCTCTTTGCGGAGCAATTCTAGGAAACATCGGGTTGTCGCCTCGACGTCGGCTGTGGCGTTATGGGCCTCATTAAAAGGTTCGCCAAACAAGAACTGATGGAGCTCAGTGAGCGTGGGTAATTTAAATTTACCACCTCTACCTCCTGGTATCTGACAGAGCTCAGCACTGCGCTCAGTACAGGTGTCTAGGACCGGGAGTGTAAGTGGGGTCTCGTTGCCCAAGCGCAGGTATTCTGCACCCATGACGTTGAGGTCAAAACGCAGGTTGTGCCCAACCATGAATTTAGCCCGAGCGAGGTCTTTGTTGAAAAGCGCAAGTACATCGGAAAGGCGCTCGCCCACAGCTTGGGCCAATTCGGTAGAAATGCCGTGTACGCGCTCAGATTCAAAGGGAATATTGAAACCCTCTGGCTTGATAATGAAATCTTGTTGTGAGATGAGTTCCCCTGCTTCGTCGTGAAGTTGCCACGCAAGCTGAACCACGCGTGGCCAGTTGTCGAGGTCTGTGATGGGCGCATTAAAATTGCGCGGAAGGCCGGTGGTTTCGGTATCGAATATGAGGTACATGACTGCAGTAAAAAGGGAACTTTAAATTTAGGGATTTCTGCAGCAAGCCCCTCCAATTGTTGAAAACTATTGTGTGGCTTTTTCCCAAAAATCGTTGAGCAATACCACCAATTTGCGCGAAATATTGTTTTGGTAACGCTTAGTGCGGTATCCGCCCACCCAATTGATGCCTCGGATGGCGTTGGTCAGGAAGACTTCGTCTGCGGCTAATAAATTCTGAGGCATGATCGCACACTCGTATACCTTGATGCCATTTGCCAGCGCTAAATTGATCACTTGCATGCGCATGGTACCAGCCAAACAACCTTCTTCCAAACCAGGTGTGTAGAGCACTCCATTGCTAATAATGAATACATTACAAGAAGAAGTTTCCAGAATTTGACCGCGCAAATCGGTGAGAAAGAGGTCGTCTAAGCCATTCGCTTTGGCTGAAAGTGCTGCCATGATGTACGGCAAACCCATTTTGGTTTTAAAGTTAGAAAGAAGGTTTTTTTGAAGCTTCATTTCTTGATAGATGTCTAGCTCTAAGCCGCGGGCGTTGAGTTCAAAATGATTGACATCGTATGGATAGACTTCTATATAATACGTCGCATCATTGGCCTCGGGCAAGTAGGCTCCGCCGCTAATTCTATCGAGCGACAAGCGGCAACGACCGCCTTCTTGAATACCTGATTGAGCACATAACTCCAATATTTTAGCCTCAAAAAAAGCAGTTGTATAACTTGCCGATGGACGCATGTGAATGGCACGAGCACCAGCCAAGAGTCTTAAAATATGGTTTTCCAAATTGAGCGGACGTCCATTGATGATGCGGATGCTTTCAAATACGCCATCGCCATAAAGATGTGCTCTGTTGCCCGGCAAGATGGTCGGTGCATCTCCTGCTAAAATAGATCCGTTGTTATTGACATAAAGCATTGGCCGCAAAACTTTTAGTGAAACAAAGATGCAAAATATTGCGCATAGCCCGGCATAAATAGCAGAACGAATAGTATGCCCGCCAATGCGCCAGAAATATGTGCGTCATGTGCGATGCCTGTATTTCCTTTCCTAAAAGCGTAGTACTCAATTAGTAAATAAATTGGTCCAAATAAGTAAGCGGGAATTGGAATCGGAATAAACATGAGCATGAGCCCTTGCGTTGGGTGAGCCGTAATAAACGCAAAGAGAACTGCAGTGACGGCTCCAGAGGCGCCTAAGCTTCTATAATGAGCTTGATCTTGGTGGCGGTAATAGGAATAAAGCGTGGCAAACAAACCTCCCATCAAGTAAAGTGCGCCAAAATAATAGGTTCCTTTCACCGCTCCAAAAATGGCCATGTATTCGCTGGCTAAAAAATCACCGATAAACCAAAGCGTGAGCATGTTGAACAACAAATGCGACCAATCGAGGTGAACGACCATGTGTGTAAAAAATCGATACCATTCTGAATGGTGCTTGATTCGGTAAGGGATAAAGAGCATTTTTTCTAGAAACGCTTGATTTTGAAAGCCCTGCCAAGAAATGAGTGCCGTCAGTAAAATGAGTCCGAGTACCATCGTGTTGTCCAAAGTTTTAACTACATTCAACGAAAATAAGCAATTTTATGAAGCGTGCCTTATACCTTATCTCAAGCCTACTCTTGGCGCTCATGCTCATAATGGCTTGTAAAGAAGCAGAAGCCAAAAAGCGAGAAAAAGATTTTCTGCTCGACCGCAAAATACCACAATCTGTTCAAATTAAAAGATTACTCACTGAAGGGCACAAAGAGCTGCCTCTCAGCAAAACCGAACGTCTGCAACTCTATTCTTTTTATCAAAAAATAGGTTTTCAACCCATTTACTCGCACAAAGCAATCGGTCAAACCATTAAAAAAGACTGGCTCCAAACGATTTCCAAATACCCTCAATTTGGACTGCCCAAAGCTCGAATGCTTTCCATGACAAATAAACATGAACTGATCCAAGAACTATTGCTCAACTATCAAATTGGCACGATGCTGCACGACCTAGATAGCGGCTTTATCGATTTCAAACAAAGCAAGTTCAGGCCATTACAATGGAAAAAAATACCGCTCGACTGGCTTACAAAGCCCCAACTTACAGATTCGCTGATGCTCAGCAGAGGCCCTGCCGACACAAACTATCGTTATTTTGCCCAGCACCTATATCACTTTGCTGATACCGCCCTACTAGACACCCTTCAGTTCAAAGTTTGCACGCAAAAAGAAAACCAATCCCTCTCCTGGAAACAAGCCAAGGCCGCCCTTGAAGCGCTTGGCTTCATCGATGATTCTACCGATAGCTTAAGCGCTAGAAAAGCACTGCGCGCCTTTCAAAAATCGAGAGGTTTGAACCCAGACGGACGCATCGGTAGCGCTTGTTCGCTTGCTTTTGAAACCTCAAAAATGGACGAATTTTACCGCGCGCAAATTTCTTTAGACCGACTGAGACAAGCAGCTTACAGACCAAAAACATTCGTGGCAATCAATCTTCCTGCTTTTGAATTGCAATTTGTGAGCAACGATACACTTAGAGCCGTGCACCGCATCATTATTGGCAAAATAGAACACCCAAGCCCAACACTTCAGTCCTACATCACTCAAGTTGTTAGTTTGCCCTATTGGCGGGTGCCAAGTTCCATTGCCAGAAAAGAGATTTTGCCAGCGCTCAAAAGATCGTCTGCCTACTTAGCTAAAGAACATATGCGCATTTACGGTGTCGGAAAAAATGAAATTGACCCTCAAAAAGTGAATTGGAAAAAAATCAAGACTAATACCTTTCCTTATCAAATTGTTCAAGATCCTGGTCCATGGAATAGCCTTGGTCTGATCAAATTTGAATTTGCCAATCAATATTCTGTATACGTCCACGACACGCCGAACAGGTATCTCTTCAAACAAATTTTTAGAAGCTTTTCGCACGGCTGCATGCGTGCCGAAGCACCGGTTGAGCTTGGAAAAATGATCTTAGATCAAGATCAAAATGGCTTGAAAAAAAATAAAGTAAGCGGCGATTCGCTACAGATTTTAATTGATCAAAGCGTTCATCAAAAAATTCAGCTACTCAAAGCCATTCCCATCTTTATTGAATACCAAACCGTGTGTGCAGATAGCGTTGGGCTGCATTTTTATCTCGATCTCTACCAAAGAGAACGCACACTACTTACTTTATTTCGTTCGGGAAATAATGGCTAATTTTACCAAAAATAAAACCATGATTGTTTCCCCTTCTGTACTTTCCTGTGATTTCGGCAATATTGAACGCGACACCAAAATGTTGCATCATTCACTCGCAGATTGGTTGCACATCGATGTCATGGACGGCGTTTTTGTACCCAATATCTCTTTTGGTTTTCCGGTTTTGCAGGCCATCCGCAAGCACACCGACAAAACACTAGATGTGCATTTAATGATTGCCAATCCAGATGCCTATCTCGAAGATTTTCAAAAAGCCGGAGCAGATTTCCTCACGGTTCATTACGAAGCGTGCCCGCACCTGCACCGCACCATCAGTCGTATTCAAGAGCTTGGCATGAAAGCAGGTGTTGCGCTCAACCCGCACACACCCATCGAAGTACTCAGCGAAATAGCACCCATGCTAGACTTAGTACTGATCATGAGCGTTAACCCCGGTTTTGGTGGTCAAAAATTCATTGCGGCTGCAAACGATAAAGTTGCTCGCCTCAAAGAAATGCGCAGCGCTAAAAATGCCCGCTTTTTGATTGAAGTGGACGGTGGGGTAAACCTCGAAACGGGCGCTCAACTTGCTGCTTCCGGTGCCGACGCGTTGGTGGCTGGCAGCTTTGTTTTTGGTTCAGCCGACCCGCAAGCCACCATTGCAGCTTTAAAAAGCTTGTAAATACGTAACTAAACCACGCACTCGACGTTAAACGCCACATGAAGCACACTATTGCTTTACTCCTTTTTTCGTTGTTGCTTTTACCCGTCGTTAGTCAGGCACAAGATCTTGCCCAAAAAGAGCAAGTTGCTGTCCAACTTTTGACTGAACTTCGCGCAAGCACCGACGACGACAAAACGCTGCAATTGCATACTGCATTCAAAAAAGCGATGTCAGAGCTCGTTCGCAGTAAAGATTTTTTCGACTACCCGCTTCAAAGCCTCAAAATAGCAGACCTCCGCAGCACCGATGAATCGGTTCGGTTACTCACCTGGAATGTTGAACTCTCCGATCTTTCCAATACTTATGGCGGTTTTGTTTTGCGTCGAGAAGAAGGCCGCGACCGCGTCTTAGTCTTGGAGCTCACCGATGCGCTCGACCCCTACAGTAGTAAGCCAGAAAGCATCATCGATCAAAAAAATTGGTACGGAGCTGTTTATTATAAAATCATAGACTTTTCTTTTCAAGGCAAAACACAATATTTGCTTTTTGGCTACGATGGAGGCACTACAATGAGTAATTTTAAAATCCTAGATGTTCTGAGCTTTTCTGGACAAAATGCCAAGTTTGGCAGCCCTGTTTTTAAAGATCCAAAAGGGCTTAAAAAACGCATCGTTTTTGAATATTCAAACATGGCGAGCATGTCCTTGGAATTCGAACCCAAGCGCGCAAGAATCGTCTTTGACCACCTTTCGCCAGAAGCACCAGCTTTAGAAGGCGTCGCTTCTTATTACTTTCCCGATATGTCTTACGACGCATATGTTTATGACTACGATCGCGAAATATGGAACCTCGAATCTGACGTTATTGCCACCAACCCCGAAGATGTTGGAGAGCGTTTTTATTACGCGCTCAATCAAAAATCAGGTAAAGTCGAAAAAAACCGCATGCGCGGAGACTGGATGAACCCTACAGACGCAGACAACCCCGGTAATGGCGCACACAAAGCCGTACTTCCAGCCCCGCAAGAAGACGCCGCCGAACTATCCAGCGATCAAAAGCTCAAAAAGCGCTTCCCTATTTTTAGAAGACGCCGTAACCCAGAATCTTTATAAGCAAAACACTTATGCAACTCGGAAAAATTAATCTACTTACCATTAAGCGTTTTGCACCTCCCGGAGCGTACTTGATCGACCAATTAGAAAACGAAATTCTACTTCCCAACAAATACCTCACGCCAGAAATGGAAGAAGGGACAGAAGTGGAAGTATTCGTCATGAAAGACTCGGCTGAGCGCATGGTTGCCGTTACAGAAAGACCGTATCTATTACTAGGTGATTGCGCCTATTTAGATGTAGTGCAAGTCAATCCTTATGGAGCTTTTGTAGACTGGGGCCTAGACAAAGATCTTTTTGTGCCTTTCGCCGAACAAAGGCAGCGCCTGGAAATTGGCGACCGGTATTTGTTCACGCTGCTCTACGACTTTGAAACTGATCGTTTGTTTGGCAGCATGAAAGTGAAAAAGGTGCTCCTCCCCTGCCGAGATAAAAGTTTAGAAGGGCAAGAAGTCGAATTACTGATCTGTGACGAAGGTAAACTAGGCCGTAACGTGATCGTCAATATGCGCTATGAGGGTCTTATTTTTAAGGACCAACAAAATTTACCGTTGGAACAAGAACAAATTTGTAAAGGTTACGTGGCAAAGGTCAGAGAAGATGGCAAACTAGATATCCGTTTGGAAGTACCTAACGACAGCCGCTATGATGCCGCAGAACAAAAAATCTTGGATACACTTGAGCAAAATGAGGGTTTCTTAGCGCTCACCGATAAAAGCGACCCCGACGAAGTTCGCGCTATTCTTGGCCTCAGTAAAAAGACCTTTAAGCAAGCTTTAGGAAAGCTCTACAAACACCGTAGAGTTGCACTTGAACCAGACGGTATTAGGTCGCTCAACAACCCAAGAACGAACTAACGACCATCGCCGTCAAGAAGATTTCCTAAACCACCTAGAATGCTTCCCTCCTCTTTGCGCGTAGTGGTTCCGTAAGATAAAATTCGAGAAGCCAAGCGAGAAATAGGCAAGCTCTGCAACCAAACTTTTCCAGGACCTTTGAGCGTTGCAAAAAACAAGCCTTCCCCTCCGAATATGGTATTTTTGATACCGCCCACAAATTGAATATCGTAATCGATGTCTTGAGTATACGCTACGATGCAACCCGTATCGACACGCAGCACTTCTCCGGGTTGTAAAGATCTTTCTGTGATGTAACCACCCGCATGACAAAAAGCCAAGCCATCGCCTTCTAACTTTTGCATAATGAAACCTTCGCCCCCGAATAAGCCCGTTCCAAGTTTTCTTTGAAATTCGATACCAACGCTAACGCCTTTAGCAGCACATAAAAACGCATCTTTTTGACAGACAATTTTACCGCTGTATTGCAACAAATCAAATGCGATGATTTTCCCAGGATATGGCGATGCAAACGCCACCCTTGCCTTTCCAAGACCTTGATTGGTAAAAGCGGTCATGAAAAGTGATTCGCCTGTTAATAGACGCTTACCTGCACTGAACAATTTGCCCATAAAGCCCGTTTGAGGTGTGCCGTCGCCAAAAATCGTTTGCATTTCGATGGACTGATCCATGTACATGAAAGCGCCTGCTTCGGCAATTGCTGTTTCTTGAGGGTCGAGCTCAATTTCAATGAGCTGCATTTCTTCACCTTTGATGAAGTAGTCTATTTCGTGGTTGCTGCGCATGTTTTTTCTTGTAAAATTAGCAACAAAGTAGTTGCCAAGTATTGTTTAACTTTGCCAAATGGAAACACCACAAAAAATTGCGGTCATTGGCGGAGGCAGCTGGGCCACCGCTTTGGTTAAAATCTTGTGCAACAACTGTGCGCAGGTCCATTGGTGGATGCGCAGCCAAGAGGCTATCGATCACATTCAACAATTTGGTCACAATCCTAAATACCTTCAGTCAGTCTCTTTTGATGCCTCAAAATTGAGCTTGAGCGCTGATTTAGAAAGCACCTTAAAAGCTGCAGATCTCGTTATTATTGCCACTCCGGCTGCTTTTCTCGAAGAGGCTTTCAATGGCATCGACGAAACTCATTTTCACAACAAAGTAGTTTTTTCTGCGGTAAAGGGTATTATTCCTTCTTACAATGCCATTCCCGCTCGTTTCATTCACAAGAGTTTTGGCGTTCCTTACGATCACATCGGAATCATTTCGGGGCCCTGCCATGCAGAAGAAGTGGCAATGGAAAGGCTTTCATACCTTACCTTGGCTTGTTCCAACGCAACATTCGCCCAGCAAATGGCCCAAGCCTTGAGCTGCAGGTACATCAAAACAACCACCAGCGACGATCTTTTCGGAACTGAATTCTCTGCCGTACTCAAAAACGTTTATGCCCTTGCTGCAGGTATTTGCCATGGCCTCGGTTATGGCGATAATTTTCAGGCCGTATTGGTATCCAACGCCATTCAAGAAATTGAGCGCTTCATTGACGTTATTCATCCGGTGCACCGAGACACCAAAACAAGTGCCTACCTCGGCGACTTACTTGTAACCGCCTACTCCAATTTTTCTCGGAACCGAACATTTGGCTTCATGATTGGCAAAGGCTATTCAGTCAAAAGTGCACAATTAGAGATGAACATGATTGCTGAAGGGTATTATGCAACCAAGAGCCTCCATGAAATCAATAAAAAATTTGAGGTAGACATGCCAATCCTAACAGCGGTCTATCACATTATTTACGAAAAAATTGCGCCTGCAGTAGAAATGAAACTGTTGGCAGAAAAACTTGCTTAAGATGAAGGTTTTTAAATTTGGTGGCGCCTCTGTAAAAGACGCCGCAGCTGTCAAAAATGTAAGTGCCATATTAGCGCGTTACCCGAATGAAAAACTAATTGTGGTGGTATCTGCAATGGGTAAAACGACCAATAAGCTCGAAGAATTAGTCAGTGCTTTGTATGCCCAAGATCACCGCATCTATGCTGGCCTACTAGATGATGTCAAGGCCTACCACCAAGAAATAATGGCTGGCTTATTCGCCGAAAAACACTTTCATATTTACAACGAGCTCGAGGATATCTTTGAGGATCTCGAACAATTGTTCTTCAAGCCTTTAGCTGAAAATCGCTCCTTTCAGTACGATCAGCTTGTGGCCTACGGAGAAATCATCTCCAGCAAAATTTTAGCAGCCTACCTCAATGACCAGCGCTACAGCACTGCTTGGCTCGATGCCAAAACGGTAATCCGCACAGACAACAACTACCAACAAGCACAAGTTGACTGGCCCAAAACCAACCAATTGTGTCAGCAAAATATCTTGTCTTTGCTTCAAAAAGTAGATATCGCTATTACACAGGGCTTTATTGGGCACACTTCAGAAGGTTTTACAACCACTCTCGGCCGAGAAGGCTCTGACTACAGCGCAGGCATACTTGCCTATTGCTGCGAAGCTGAAAGTGTCACGATTTGGAAAGACGTACCTGGCATGCTCAATGCAGACCCCAAATACTTCGAACATACCCAATTACTTTCGCAAATCTCCTTCAATGAAGCCATTGAATTGTCGTATTACGGAGCAAGCGTGATTCACCCTAAAACGGTACAGCCCTTGCAACAAAAAAACATCCCACTTTACGTGCGTTCTTTCATTGATCCGGAAGCTCCAGGCACCACCATTTCTGCCAATGCCGAAAGCGACCACCATATTGCGTCGTATATCGTCAAATTCAAGCAAGTACTCGTCACCTTCAGCACAAAAGATTTTTCATTCATCGCCGAAAATCAACTCGCTGAAATTTTTGCAGCCTTGGCCCAAATGAAAGCGCATATCAACCTGATGCAAAACTCAGCACTTCATTTTTCTGTCTTGATTGACCACCAAAAAATGGATGTCGATAGAGTAAAAGCATTACTCGCAGACCGCTATCATATTCGCTATAACAAAGACCTCGAACTCGTAACCATTCGTCATTACAACGATGCCATTCTTGCAGAAATGAATGCCAATAAAACATGCTTGGTACTCCAGAAAACAAGAACAACCGCCCGTTTGGTGCTACAAGCAATATAGATTTTTTATTTAGATTGATTCAAAATACCACAAAAATGGTATAGTGAATTCCTCTTTTTGGACTTACATTTGCATATGTCCCAAACACTAGATGCTATTTCTTTAAACGAACTCGTAGAGATCTCCGCAATTGCAGATAACGCCATTGCACCAAAGCTCAGTGAAATGGGCCTTACCAAAGGGCAAAAAATCAAAGCCATCTTCAAAGCGCCTTTCGGCGACCCAATTGCCTACGAAATCAATGGAAGCATCATCTCGATGCGCAAAGAAGAAGCCAAGCAAGTAGAGGTTCTAATGGCTTAAAGCAAATTTCAGTAGCTTTGTAAGTCATGAAAATCGCACTATTCGGCAATCCCAACACAGGAAAAAGCTCCGTTTTTAATATGCTCACTGGTTTGCGCCAACAAGTTGGCAATTTCCCTGGAGTAACCGTAGACAAAAAAAAAGGAAGTATCCAAACGCCGTCTGGAACGCATGAACTCATCGATTTTCCAGGCACCTACAGCATCTTTGCGCGTTCTCTAGACGAGCAAGTCGTACGAGAAGTCTTGAATCAGCCTCAGCACCAAGACTACCCAGATACTATTATTTACGTTGCCGACGCTTCAAATCTAGAGCGCAATCTCTTGTTTTTCAGTCAACTTTATGATTTAGGGTTTCCTATCGTTTTAGTGCTCAACATGTGGGATCGTGCGCAGCAAAAGGGCATCAAAATCAACTTAGCGGCAATAGAGCAAGCCTTTGCTGGCGCAGTAGTCGTTACCTCGAATGCGCGTATTTCACTCGGTAAAAATCGAATTTTAGAGGCACTTGAAACGCCACTCAAGATAAAAAGAACTCCCTTTTTTGACCATGATTTTGAAAGTCTGCAATCCAATGAAGCACAAAAAGCAAATGCAGATGGTCGGCTTCAAAAGATCAGGTCTCTCGGGCTCACCGAAATAAATGAAACTGCAAGCCCGAATCAATCTACGCGTCTAGACCAAATTCTGACGCACCGTATTTTTGGCTATCTCATTTTTTCATTGGTTTTACTTGTTATATTCCAATTCATTTTCAGTTTTGCAAGTATCCCAATGGACTTCATCGATCAACAATTTGTTCGTTTCAGCGATTGGAGCGCCCAAATGTTGCCCGAAGGTTTATTCAGTAAACTCATTACACAAGGCCTCATTCCCGGAATTGGTGGCGTACTTGTTTTTGTGCCTCAAATTGCCATTTTGTTTTTCTTTATTGCACTGCTAGAAGAAAGCGGCTATTTATCTCGTGTGGTCTTTATCATGGATCGGCTCATGCGTCCTTTCGGACTCAATGGCAAAAGTGTTGTGCCCTTGCTTTCCAGTGTCGCTTGCGCCATTCCGGGCATTATGTCTGCACGCACCATTGCCGACTGGAAAGAACGCCTCATTACCATTTTAGTTGCGCCATTTATGAGTTGCTCGGCGCGCATTCCAGTATACACTTTACTGATCAGTTTGGTTATTCCCAAAACATACATCGGAGGTGTTTTCAATTTGCAAGGGTTGGTTCTTTTTGGATTATATGCGCTCGGAATCGTTTTCGCGCTCGGTACAGCCATCATCTTAAAGTTGCTCGTCAAGAGTGGCACTCAGGGCTTTCATGTGATGGAACTACCAGACTACAAAACGCCGCGTTTAGCAAATGTTGGGTTTACCGTTTTTGAAAAAGTAAAAGTATTCGTTCTAGATGCCGGTAAAATTATTGTAGCCATCTCTATTTTGCTCTGGGCCCTAGCTACCTATGGTCCGAGCTCTCGAGAAACTGCCCTCCAAGCATTACATCAAACAGAAGCTTATCAAAACTCAAAAACTACCGAGCAGCAAGAAATGGAAAATGCTTTGCTCTTGTCGCAATCTTATATCGGTCATTTTGGCAAATGGATGGAGCCTGCTATTGCTCCGCTTGGTTACGACTGGAAAATCGGGATTGCCCTTTTGAGTTCTTTTGCAGCGAGAGAAGTTTTCGTTGGTTCTTTAGCTACAATTTATGCTGTCGCAGACGACACCGACACGGAAAAGCGTTTGGTTCAAAAATTAAAAGAAGAAAAAAACGAAAAGGGACATGCAACCTACAGTCTTGCAACGGGTGCCTCGCTCTTGGTGTTTTACGTCTTTGCCATGCAATGTATGGCTACTCTAGCCGTTGTTAAACGCGAAACCAACTCTTGGAAATGGCCACTGCTTCAGCTCATCTTTATGGGCGTTGTTGCTTACATTAGTGCGTTTTTAGTGTTTCAAATGCTTGTTTAGGTACATTTTAGTTATCTTTCAATGATGCAACAACTATTGGTTCTGATGATCGTACTGCTCGCCGCTATTTACCTGCTGCGTCATGTTTACCAATTATTTTTTGCTGCGAACAGCAACTGCCAAGGTTGCGGACTAACGCCTAAAGAACAACATGAAACCGACACAAAAAGCACAAGCCTACCAATATAGCCATGAGTTCTTTGCAGTTAAAACTGCTCATGCCTCAGACTTCGCCGATGAATTCGATCCAGAACTGATCGACACCGACAACGTTTATTGGCTCAATTTCCATGGTTTAGACGACCGAGAAAGCATCGAACGGCTTGGTCTAAAGATTGGTCTTGACAAACTTTGTATTGAGAGTATTTTCTTGCCTTTGCGGCGTGCTAAGGTCGAAGAATATCCTACCTATCTGTTTTTTCAGTTACACACCCTTCAAAATCCTTGTCGAGATACTGAATTAACCGATCAAATTACATTTGTTTTAAGTTCTCATTTCCTACTCTCCTTTCAAAATAATGAGGGCTCGCACTTTGGTGAGGTAAGAGAACGCATCGAAAAATCAAAAGGAAAAATCAGAAATCAAAAAGCAGACTTTTTATTATTTCGCTTACTCGATACGCTCCTCGATGAAATTTTTCATTTCACCTTAAGCGTTTCCGATGAAATTGATCGCATAGATAAACGCATACATACCCAGATGCAAAATGATTTATTGCGTGCCATTGAAGAACAAAAAAGACGCTTGATCAACGTCAGAAAAATTGTTCAACCCATCAAAGATTTACTTGCTACCCTTGAATCAATGGACAACGCTTTAATCGCCTCAAGTAATAAACATTATTACAAGAACCTCCGCAACAGTTGCCTCAGTTTATTGGAAGACATAGATGCCCACAAACAAATCTTAGACGGTATGGCCAACCTCTATTACGCCGTTCAGGGGCAACGCATGAACCACATCATGAAAGCACTCACTATTGTAAGCAGCATATTTATTCCACTCACTTTTATTGTGGGTATTTACGGGATGAACTTTGAACACATGCCAGAATTAAAGAACCCTCAAGGATATTTTCGTGTCCTCGCCGTAATGGCGGCATTGGCAATAGGGCTTTTGATATTCTTTATCAAGCGAGGTTGGTTCAAAAAAGAATAGATGTTAATGAAGTGTTAAATACAAAAAACACCTAAATATGCTCCTTACCTTTCGGAAAAGTTAAACTGAATCATATGAAAAAATTATTGCTTTCTTTTGGTGTTGTTTTCATGGCTGTACTTGGCCTTAACAGCGTCAATGCACAAATCGAAAAAGGTGCTAAAATTGAATTTAACAAAGAGGTGCACGATTATGGTAACATCAAATACGGTGGCGAGCCTTATTGCTCATTTGAATTCAAAAACACCGGAGACGAGCCATTAATCATTTCTAATGCAAAAGGATCTTGCGGTTGTACCGTTCCAGAATGGCCGAAAGAACCAATTGCACCAGGAGCAAAAGGATCCATCCGTGTAAAATATGATACCAATCGTCCGGGCCCGATCAACAAAAGTGTAACCATTACCTCAAATGCGATCAACGAACCAAACAAAGTGATCCGCATCAAAGGTGAAGTAGGTCCTGCTCCTGAGAGCGGAACACCTGTTAACAACGCTGGTGCCCCAACCAACAACTAATACGAATCAAACCATATAAAAAAAGCCACTCCTCGGAGTGGCTTTTTTTATATCTATAGATTTATATAGCTAAAAAGTCGTTGACCGTATGAGACCAACCAGGTTGTGTTCCAGGTCGTACTAACTGAATAGTTTGCATGCCTGCCTGCTCAGCTGCACTCAACTCATCAGTAATATCAGACAAAAACAAGATTTGATTCGCCTCTAGACCCAAAAATTGCGTGATTTTCTCGTAGGTTGATGCTTCTTTTTTAGAACCGGTGTTGGTATCAAAATGATTCGAAAAATGACCCGATAAATCGCCAAAGTCACTAAAGCGAAACAATAACTTTTGTGCTGCGATTGACCCCGAGGAAAAAACACCAATTTTAAGCCCAAGTGTTCGCCATTGATTGAGTGCTGTAGGCACATCATCATATACATGCCCGGTAATGGCCCCAGATTCGTAGCCACTCTTCCAAATGACACCTTGCAGTGCTTTTAATGGCGTGAGTTTGCGATCTTCTTGGCTCCAAATCTTGAGGCATTCAAGCACTTCTTCGGTGGTGGTGAGGTGCTTTCCATTTTCTTGGAAGGCAATATCTATAACCTCCGCAAATGCTTGCTTGACTTCATTGATTTGCGCATGTTTGGTTAGGTCGTTGAGGTGTTCTCTGAAATAGGGAAACAAGACCTCATATACAAAATGTACGGAGCTCGTTGTTCCTTCAATATCTGTAAGAATATACTTGATGTGCTTATCCACGGTTGGGGACTTTAAAATATTGGTATTGGGTTTCAATACCGGAATCGGTGTAGTGAGGCGTCCAGCCTGATATATCTGTAAAAATTCGAATTGCCTTTACAAAAGGATTTTGTTCGCCAGCATCGAACCAATGTTTGGTTCCTGTTGGGACGCTAATGAGGTCTCCACGTTGGCAGAGCACATTAAAAACAGGTGCCCCTTCTAAATGAAACCAAAATAATCCTTGACCATCTACGAAAAAACGAATCTCATCTTCGTCGTGGATGTGCTCTGCTAAAAATTTAGCTCGGATTTGGTCGTAATTCGGTGTGAGGGCATTGATTGAAATGACGTCTGCTGTCTGATAACCACCATTTGCCATGAAAGGCTGAAGGTCTGTGGCGTAAGCCGCTAAAATTTCGTCTTGGGTAGCGGTATCTTCAAATACAACCGGGCAAGCCCATTGCTCAAAAAACACGCCATGCTCAGACAAAAACGTTTTGATTTGCTCGGGCTCATGAAGTTGAACACCTTGATCGGGAATAGATAGAATAGCCATTTGTCAAAGTAAAAATTCACATTCACAAAGATAATCTAGGGTCTCTAAATGCTTTTGGGCTTCGAAAAGTGACGTGCCCCAGGCATAAGTGCCATGACCAGCTATAATAAAGCAATGCTGCTGTATGGCCACCTTGCGCGCCGTTAAATCAGCACAAAGTGCGGCCATGTCTTGGTGATTATCGACAATAGGGATTTGCAAGCTCTCTTGATGACTCTGGCAACCTTTGAACCCCTTCTGAAGTTCGTAACCCTGAACGGGAAAGAAATCTTCGTTAAACTGAGAAATGAGCACAGGATATTTACCATGACTATGCAAAATCACTTTGGTATCTGGAAAGTTTTGATAAATCCAAAGGTGAATTTGCGTTTCATCGGAGGGTTTGATACCATGAAACATGCCGGTGCCAATTCCGTTAGCATCAATGGTCATGAAATCTTGCTCTGTAAAGTCTCCTTTGTGCACTCCTGAACGTGAAACCCAGCACTGTTCATGCTCATCTATAAAAGAATAATTGGTGGAGGTTGCAGGTGACCAACCGCGTGCGTTCAAGGCACGGATGAGTTGTACGAGTTCCGCTTTCATTAGTTGGAGAGTGTCTCTTTTACCAATGCAGCAATGACCTTTCCATCTGCTTTACCTGCTAGTTTCCCAGACAATATGCCCATAACTTTACCCATATCTTGAGGCCCTGAGGCCCCTAGTTGAGCAACTGTAGCTTGAACTTCATTGCGGATTTCATCTTCGCTGAGCATCTTTGGCAGATACGCCTCAATTACTTGGGCTTGATACAACTCTTCTGCCGCTAGATCGGCTCTATTTTGGGTTTGATAAAGCGCATAAGTTTCCATGCGCTGTTTGTGCAGCTTCATGCAAATTTTGATAGCGGTTTCTTCTGAAACTTCTGCGTCAGCTCCTGAAGTTGCTTCTAGCAACAATTTAGATTTGATATCGCGCAATGCAGCTAGCTTTTCCTTTTCTTTGGCAAGCATGGCATTCTTGATATCCAAATTAATGCGCTCAGTGAAGGTCATTGTTAGTCGACGTTATCGTGAAGAAAATTATTGCTGCGCAAAGAACCAATTCCGTTTGTATCTTGACCAATTCCAAAGCGTGAAATAGATTCTTGGGTACTTGGCGTTTGTTGTTGCAATTGAATATTGCGACGTACAAATGCAGGCTCGTTTTCAAACTCTAACAAACCGTCTGGTTTTTTGAGCTTAGAAGTAAATTCTTGAATACGAGATACGCGCTCTTGGTTTTTGCGTTGTTGTTCTTCAGGACTTAAAATGCGTCTTGGGGATTCCATTTCGACGCGCTGAACGCTGTCGTCTTCTAATACATGCTTAACTACTTCTTGCTGAAATATTGGTGTCTCTTGAACAGGAGCACTGTAAGAAATAGGTTGTGGCTCAATGACGGGTTGCGGTGTTTCTGCTTGCACGTCAAATACTTCCCAACTCATAGATGTTTGGGTGGCTGCGGCAACTTCTTCTTGCTCGTCGTAGAGGTTGAAGGTTGTTTTTGCTGAAGCGGCAACTGCATCGATAGGTGCTTCTTGAACTTGGAATGGATTGACCAATGGCGCCTCCACTTGCTTCATAAAAGGCTCTGGCGTCGTTTCTTGAACGGGTGCTGAAGCTACTGATTCAAAAGGAGAACTCAAAGGAGTGACAATTTCTTGTTTTTTCTCTTCTTCTAAAACGACAACCTTGCGCTCAGGACTTTTTTCAAAACCAGTCAGAGGCGATGATGTAAACCCGGTAGCGATGATCGTAAGGCTGAGTTGGTCTCCGAGCGATGCATCGTGGCCATGTCCCCAAATGACATCTGCGGTTGAACCAGCTGCTTCTTGAATGTAGTCTGTAATGTCTGTGATTTCATCCATCATGACTTCGCGATCACCGTAGGTAATATTGAGCAATACATAACGAGCACCGTTGATGTCGTTATCGTAAAGCAATGGCGAAGTAAGTGCATTTTTGACTGCAACAACTGCGCGGTCTTCACCTGCTGCAGTTGCGCTACCCATAATGGCATGCCCAGAGTTGCGCATGACCGTATTGACGTCATTGAAGTCTACGTTAATTGCACCTGTTACAGAAATCACTTCAGCGATTCCTTTTGCAGCAACGGTGAGCACGTCATCGGCATGAGAAAATGCTTCAGACAAAGACATGTTTTTACCAAACTCACGCAAACGCTCGTTGTTGATGATCAAAAGCGTATCGACGTTTTGACGCATGCGCTCTAAACCTTCTTCTGCTTGCTGGCGTCTTTTTCTGCCTTCAAAATTAAAAGGAACAGTGACGATACCAACGGTCAGGATTCCGAGGTCTTTGGCAACTTGAGCAATTACTGGAGCTGCACCGGTACCAGTTCCTCCACCCATTCCAGCGGTTACAAAAACCATTTTGGTGTCTTTGGAAAGGAGCTCGCGGATTTCTTGAATGTTTTCCATTGCCGCATTCATACCTACCTCTGGAATCATGCCAGCGCCACGGCCTTCTGTTAGGTTCGGACCTAACTGAATTTTATAAGGAACCGGAGAAAGATCGAGGGCTTGGCAGTCGGTGTTGCAAACGATGAAGTCAACACCTGCAATGCCTTGTAAATACATGTGGTTAACGGCATTAGAGCCGCCGCCGCCCACGCCAATCACTTTGATGATAGAGGCCGCTTGAGGTGTTTCGTGTTTTGGTAAATCAAATTCCATAATACTGCTGTGTATAACCTAGTTAGTCTAAATATTAATCTTCTGAATCGTCAAAGAACTTTTTAACCGGCCCGAGGATACGGTCAAAGAATTCGCCTCTACGTTCAGCGTTGGAGTGCGTTTTAATTTTTTCTTGCTTTTCGGCAATTTTTTGCTCTACCACTGGATCTGCTTGTTGAACAGTTGCTTGCTGTTCCCAAGGCTGAGCAGCTTCTAGAGATTCGAATCCTTTCAAGACCAAACCGATTCCGGTTGCATACATTGGGCTCGCCAATGAATCGAGGTCGTTAGTGTTCGCCAAATGTTCGGTTGGGTAGCCGATGCGGGCATCCATTCCGGTGAGGTATTCGATGAGTTGAGTAAGGTGCTTAAGTTGCGAGCCACCACCCGTAACTACGATACCACCAATCAGTTTTTTCTCGTAACCAGAACTTTTAATTTCGAGATTCACCAACTCGATGATCTCTTCCATTCTGGCTTGAATAATGCTTGCTAAGTTGCGCAAGGTAATTTCTTTTGGATCGCGACCGCGCAAACCTGGAATGCAGACTACTTCGTTTTCTCTGCTTTCTGATGCCAAGGCACTTCCAAATTTAACTTTGAGCATTTCTGCTTGGCGGTTCATGATGCGACAGCCTTCTTTGATGTCTTGGGTAATGATGTTTCCGCCAAAAGGAATTACCGCAGTATGACGAATGAGACCATCGTGGAAGATGGCTACATCTGTGGTACCGCCACCGATATCGACAAGTACAACACCTGCTTCTTTTTCTTCCTCGGAAAGCACGGCTTCTGCAGAAGCAATTGGCTCTAGGATGATGTCCTTGACAGCTAATCCGGAGCGATCAACGCAACGGGTAATGTTTTGCACATTGGTGACCTGTCCGGTGATGATATGAAAATTCGCTTCTAGACGAACGCCACCCATTCCGATAGGATCTTTGATTTCTGGCTCGCCATCGACGATGTATTCTTGTGGAATAACGGTAATGATCTCTTCTCCTGGGTTCATGACCATTTGGTACATATCGTCTACGAAAGCATCGATATCTACTTGAGAGATTTCACCGTTAACGGTGCGACGCGTGTAGATACCGCGGTGCTGCATGCTGCGGATGTGTTGGCCTGCAATACCTACATGAACATTTTTGATTTTGAGGTTGCCTTCTACTGCATTTTGAGTTGCATCAACGGCAGCAACAATGGATTGAACAGTGCGCTCAATGTTGGAAACTACACCGCGCATAACGCCGAGTGATTCGCTTTTGCCCATGGCGATGATTTCAATTTTGTCATGTTCGTTTTTACGACCGACAAAACAAGCGATTTTGGTGGTGCCAATATCCAAACCAACGACAACACGAGTGCGTTTTACCTCCTGATTGTTATTTTTTTCTGCAAACGATTTGTCCTTCATATTTGACACTTATTTCTTTGTATTTATTCCAGCCTTCGCGAGGCAGGGCTTCTTTGTAAAAATGGCTCAGACGCTCAAATTTGTCTGAAACTTCTTTGGTGCTGCGCGCAGGACCAAAGACAATTTGTTGTTCTCCAATCAACGGAATCAGGATGAAATCTCCGTCGGATTCGAGGTAAACTTGACCGATTAATTGATGCATCAATGGATCATTACAAACATAATTTGAAATGCGGTAGATTTGACCGATTTTTTGAGAACTTTTCAAATTTGAATTGTTAATAAAATCACAGTGAAGACGGGGGTTATAGGCATCGTGAATATGCCCTGAAAAGACCAACACTCTCGCCGTGTGTAAAGCCGACCGATT
The DNA here is from genome assembly GCA_041191505.1 of Bacteroidota bacterium. GTDB lineage: Bacteria > Bacteroidota > Bacteroidia > Flavobacteriales_D > Crocinitomicaceae > UBA952. The sequence continues at coordinate 70,040 of JBEEOT010000023.1, forward strand.
CATCATAAATCCGTCTTGATCAAGGTAATAGCTCTGGCCTTTGGTATTGAAAATGCGGGCAATAGGTTTGCGCAGCGCTAATTTGATTTCCCAATCGGAGCCTAAATGCTTGTAAACATCGACTTCTTTAACCTCTGCCATCCCTGCAATTGCGCGCTCGATTGTATGAATTTTGAGGTCTTTGGCCGCCATATTTTTGTCGAATAAACGGCGAAGCTTGAGCCTATCGAGGAGTTCATGCTTGGTTAAAAAAGCATTTTCATCGTCGGCATGGATTGCTACTTTTGGAATGTTTAGGGTCGTCTTTTTTGCCGTTTCACTTGAGATATAAAATACCACAATAACACCTACTGCCACGAGCAACCAAAATATCCTTAAAAGCCAAATTTTCATGAGCGATCGTTTTGTAGTTTCAATAATTCAGCGAGTGGCCCAACAAGCCGATCAATATCACCTGCGCCAATGGTCAAAATGACGCCTTTTTGCTTTTGTCGAAACACCGTTAGGACTTCATGAGCTTGCAACACCGTTTTTGCTTGGAGCGGCGTCATTTGAGCGAGCCATTCGCTAGTTACTCCGGGAATTGCTTGCTCGCGTGCTGGATAGATCGGCAATAAATAAAGTGCATCTAATTGGGCAAGTGCCGTGGCAAATTCTGCTGCAAAATCTTTGGTTCGAGAAAATAAATGAGGTTGAAAAATACCCGTAATTGGCCAACCAGGATACATGGCTCGAACTGATGAAATGAGTGCATTGATTTCAGTTGGATGATGCGCATAGTCATCAATGTAAACCGTATCATCGCTACGTAGATGGTATTCAAAGCGCCTCTTTACGCCTTTGAAACTTTTGAGCGCAGGCCTAAGCGCCATTACATCAAAGCCCATACAATCCAGAAGCGCAATACAACCCAGCGCATTTTCAGCGTTGTGAATACCTGGTAGACCGAGCTCGAAACCCGTAAATAATTGCTTACCTAATCTTAAATCTGCAACCTGAAATCCATTTTCATAGCGCAAATTTGTAAAACTATAATTGGCTGTTTGAGAATCGATTGCATAAGTAAAAACGGGCGCTAAGCTTTGAAGCGACAATCCTTCTTTTTGAACGCAAAATCCTTTAGGATCGATGCGCATCGTGAACTGCCTAAAGCCCTCCAAAAATGCGTCATGACTTCCGTAAATATCTAAATGATCGGGGTCTGCAGCGGTAATAATAGCAGCAAAAGGCGATAATTGTAAAAAGCTGCGGTCAAACTCATCGGCTTCGATCACGGCATAGGGGCTATTGGCATGCAAGACCAAATTGGAATCAAAATTGCTGGCAATACCGCCCAAAAATGCGGTGCATCCGACTTCCATTTCAGACAATAAATAAGCCAATAAAGAACTCGTAGTGGTTTTGCCGTGGGTGCCTGCAACACAAAGACCCTGAAAAGTTTTAGTGAGTAAACCCAGGATTTCTGCGCGCTTTAGAACATGAAAAGAACCAGCCTTGAAAAATGCCAATTCATCGAGCTCTTTGATTGCTGGCGTATACACGATCAACGTTTTTTCCGGATCTTGAAACGCTTTTGGGAGGTCGGCACCTAGATCCTCGTAGTGAATTTCCATTCCCTCTTTGCTCAGCGCTTGCGTTAAGGGTGTTTCAACTTTATCGTACCCGGCGACCTGCTTTCCTTGAAAACGAAAAAAACGCGCTAGGGCACTCATGCCGATACCTCCGATACCTACAAAATAGACCCTATCAAATGCGCTGAGCTGCTTCATGATTTGGCTATTTTTTCACAAACGTTCACGATGTCGGTTGTCGCATTTGGCAACGCCATCGCCTTCAAAGCAACAGCCAAAGCACCTTGCTGAGCAGGGTCGCGGAGTAATTCAAACGCTTTTGACATCAACTCTTTCTGTGCATTTGCGTCGCTAACAAGAATGGCAGCCGAACGCTCAACTAGCGCACGGGCATTTTTAGTCTGATGATCTTCTGCCACATTTGGCGAAGGCACCAAAATAGCTGGTTTAGCTACCAATGCAAGTTCACTTACCGAAAGCGCTCCGGCTCTCGACACAATAACTGTAGCAAGCGCATACGCGAGGTCCATGCGCTGAACAAAGGCGAAAACCTTTACGTTTTGAGGTAAACTATCTTGAAAACTAGCCAACTCTTGCTCATATGATTTTCCGCACTGCCACAAGACTTGAACCTCTGAAGAAGCCAATTCTGGCAATGCCGCACGGAGCGCATGATTAAGTGTTTTGGCACCGAGACTACCGCCCATTACAAACAATGTGGGCTTGGATGGATCCAGACCAAAATGCGCAGCAGCCTCTTCTTTCAAAGCAGTCAGGCCGTCGATCAGATTGGCGCGAACAGGATTGCCCGTCAGCTGAATTTTGCCTGCATCAAAAAATGCAGACATATCGGGATAGGCAACACATATTGCTTTTGCCTTGCGCGCAAGAATTCGGTTGGTTTTACCTGGGAAAGAATTTTGTTCTTGCAATAATGTTGGAATGCCTAGCAACTGAGCCATCTGCAGAGTCGGGCCACTTGCATATCCGCCTACTCCAATCACCAACTCTGGCTTAAAGCGTCTAATGACGAAGAATACCTTCGCCAAACTCCTTATCAATTTAAAGGGAAGAAGGAGGTTTTTAAGGGTCAGTTTTCTTTGAAGGCCTGCAATCGGCAAACCAACAATCGGATAACCAGCCTGTGGAACTTTTTCCATTTCCATCTTTGCTTCGGCTCCAATGAACAATATTTCTGCGGACGCATTTCTGCGCTTGATTTCATCGGCAATTGCCAGCGCGGGAAAAATATGCCCTCCTGTTCCTCCTCCCGAAATAATAATCTTAGTCAATTTCATTTTCTTCTGGACTTGCAAATTGTTGCTCTTGTTCGTTTTTAGGAAGTTCTTTGGCAAAAGACTGCACCACACCAATAGACACACAGGCCATTACAAGTGCGGATCCTCCCATTGCTAAAAAAGGCATGTTCTGACCCGTTACAGGAAAAACCCCCGTACACACTAGCATATTTACACTGGCCTGAGTTAGTAAATGTATTCCGATTCCCAATGCAACATAGCTTTGAAATAAATCTTGCGTTTTGAGTGCAAAACGAATGATGCGATAAAGAAGAATCAGGTAGAGTAGCACTAAAATAAATGCAGAGATAAACCCAAACTCTTCCACAAAAGTGGCGTAATAAAAGTCGGCATAGGCCTCGGGTAAAAATTCTTTGAGCTTGCCGTCACCCACGCCTTGCCCAAAAACAGACCCCACAGAAATTGCCAATTTCGCGTTGTTGGCTTGCTGGTTGGCTTGCAAGCTTTCAATACTCTGATCAGCGGCATCAACTCGGTTGTCGATGCGGTTCATCCAGGTATCATAGCGCGGAAGTAAATTAGCCGATGGGAAAGTGAGGTGCAACCCTATGATCATGAGTACGGCTGCCACGCCTACCCCAGCCATCGTGAGTAGCTTCAGAAAAGGAACCCGACCAATGTACAGCATGAGCATGCACAGCATAAATAACATAGCAGCTGTTGAAAAATTGTCTTTTAAGATCAACACGCAAGTAGCCGCCACGGGCAATAATAACGGTAAAACACCCTCTTTCCAGTTATCCAGTTTTGCTTGTTTTTTGACCAAAAGCCTACTTAAATAGATGATCAATGCCAGTTTGGCAAAATCCGAGGATTGGAAGGTAAGGCTCACAAATGGGATAGGGATGCGAATCCAGCGACCTGCGCCATTCACCTGTGCACCAAAAAACCATGTAAAAAGAAGCAAAGCCAAACCGAGATAATACGCAAATTTGGCCAACTGACTGATGTATTTGGCGGGTACCCGATGAATGGCATACATGGCACCAAAACCAAGTACAACATAGATCAGGTGCTTAAAAAGGTATAAAAATGGAGACCCCCCTTCTATCTTGATCAAGATGGGCACAAAACTATACACCGTGACCAACGAAAAAGACATCATTAACAAGGTAATGATCCAAATGACGGGGTCGCCCTTAAGATAGGAAAGATAGGATCTCATTTCAAGCAATTATAACATGCGAACTGCTTGCTTAAATTGCTGACCGCGATCTTCGTAGCTACTGAATAAATCAAAGCTAGCACATGCAGGAGAAAGCAAAACAGCATCGTCTTTTCTTGCCAATTGATAAGCGAAAGCAACTGCCTCATTGGCAGATTTTGCCTCTACAATCACCTCGACTTTATCTTTAAACGCCTCAATGATTTTCTCATTTTCAAGGCCAAGACATACAATTGCCTTCACTTTTTGCGCGGCGAGTTCGAAAAGCTCACTGTAGTCATTGCCTTTGTCTACACCTCCGACAATCCAGACAGTAGGTTTTTCCATAGATTCGAGCGCAAACCAAGCCGCATTGATATTTGTCGCTTTCGAGTCGTTGATGAATTCAATGCCATTGACTTTGGCAACAAATTCCATTCGGTGCTCTACATTGACAAAATCTTGAAGGCTTTCGCGCACGACATCAGTGCGGATTTCAACTAGCCTTGCTGCAATACCTGCTGCAAGCGCATTTTGGGTGTTGTGTTTCCCTTTGAGTGCTAATTCGTGAATAGACATGGTGAGTTGTTGTTTGTTTATATTGATGTATAGTTGTTGCTGGTCTGCGTAGGCGCCATTCATTTGCACTGTTTTCATAGAAAAAGGCACGAGTTGGGCTGCTATTTGAATTTGCTCGAGCTGGGCACTTATTATGGCGTCGTCGGCATTGAAAATGAAATAATCGCTCGCAAGTTGGTTTTGAAGAATCCGAAACTTCGCGTGCACGTAGTTTTCCATTTGATAGTTATAGCGATCGAGGTGATCTGGGGTAATGTTGGTGAGAATGGCGATATCTGCTTTAAAAGTAAACATGTCATCGAGTTGAAAAGAACTGAGTTCGAGCACGTAATGATCAAAGTGCTCCGTAGCTACCTGCCTTGCAAAACTCTGCCCTACGTTGCCAGCTAAGCCCACATTAAGGCCCGCCTTTTTGAGTATGTGATAGCACCACATCGTTGTGGTTGTTTTACCATTGCTACCTGTAATGCAAATGTGCTTAGCTGAAGAATAATAGCCGGCAAATTCAATTTCAGAAACGACCTCAATTCCTTTCTCGCGGATCGCTTTCATGAGCGCAGTTTTCTCTGGAATGCCTGGCGATTTGATGATAAGGTCTGCAGCCAAAATTTGCTCCATGGTGTGCTTTCCCGATTCAAAGGGAAGCGCTAAGTCTTCCAACTCTTTCAAATAGGAAGGCTTGATTGGCGAGGCATCAGATACGAACACGCGCCATCCTTTGGCCTTAGCTAAAACAGCTGCTCCAACGCCAGATTCACCGGCGCCTAAAATAACAAGCAAGCGATTTTGAGCCTCCATTTTTTAACGCAGCTTGAGTGTGACGATGGTGATTACCGCTAAAAGCACCGCGACAATCCAAAATCTAGCTACAATTTTAGCCTCGTGAATTCCCTGTTTTTGATAGTGGTGATGCAGTGGCGCCATCAAGAAAATACGCCGTCCTTCTCCATACCTACTTTTAGTAAACTTGAAATAGCCCACCTGCAGCATGACTGATACATTCTCAATAAGAAAGATGCCACACAAAACAGGAATCAGTAATTCTTTGCGAATTGCAATCGCAAATACGGCGATGATACCGCCCAAAGCCAAACTGCCGGTGTCGCCCATGAAAACTTGTGCCGGAAATGCATTGTACCACAAGAACCCAACACAAGCCCCGACAAAAGCGGCAATAAAAATCACGAGCTCCTCCGCCTCTGGGATGTACATGACATTGAGGTAGTCGGCAAACTTGGCGTGCGAACTCACATAAGCGAGAACAGCCAAAGCCAAACCAACAATTGCAGATGTACCTGTAGCAAGACCATCAAGACCATCAGTCATGTTGGCGCCATTCGATACCGCAATCACAATAAAAATAACGATCGGAATAAAGATGAGCCAACCGTAAGACTTATTGGTATCGCCGATGAGCCAATTATAATTAAACTCGTTGCCTTTGAAGAAAGGAATGGTGGTGGTCATGTCGTCGGTGCGGATCCATTTGTAGTTTTCACCAGCGTTCTGCGCATGCTCATGAGTAACAAATGTTTCGTCTGGCTGAAGCTTGTAGTTAGCTGAAACTCTTTTGTGAACCACCACATCATTGGAGAAATACAAAATACCCCCTACAATGAGCCCAACGCCAATTTGACCAATCACTTTAGAAGTACCTTTTAAACCTTCCTTGTTCTTTTTAAAAACTTTGATGTAGTCATCTAAGAAGCCGATGAGCCCAAGCCACACTGTAGCAATGAGCATGGTAATGACATATACGTTTTGAAGCTTGGCAAACAGAAGCGTTGGCACTAAGATTGCTGCAAGAATGATCAGCCCTCCCATTGTTGGCGTTCCTGATTTTTCTAACTGCCCGGCCAAACCGAGGTCGCGGACGGTTTCTCCAATTTGCTGCATGCGCAGACGTGCAATCAGGCGTTTACCAATGATCACAGAAACCACAAGTGAGGTAATCAAGGCCAAAGAGGCGCGAAAAGAGATGAATTGAAATAAACCTGCTCCAGGAAAATTCATTTGATCAAGCCAGGAAAAAAGATAATACAACATGTTATTTATCGAGTTGGTTAAAAAGTTCTTTCGTGATGGCGACGTCGTCAAAATCGCTGCGAACGCCATTGATTTCTTGATAAGTTTCGTGACCCTTGCCCGCGATTAAAACGATATCGCCAGGCAGCGCCATAATTAAAGCAGTCTTGATGGCTTGTTTGCGGTCGAGCACAGCTAATGTGCGGTTTGCCGCTGCTGCATCTAAGCCAGCCTCCATATCTGCAATTATTTGCTGCGGATCTTCGGTGCGCGGGTTGTCTGAGGTGAGTATCACTTGCTGGCTGCGAGCCGCAGCAATTGCCGCCATTTTGGGGCGCTTTTCTTTGTCGCGGTCACCGCCACAACCTACAACAGTAATGACTTTATTTTCTTTTTGAAACGCCGCAATAGTGGCCAGAACGTTTTCAAGCGCATCTGGCGTATGAGCGTAATCGACAATTGCCGTAATTCCTTTTGGGCTTCTGAGGTGCTCAAAGCGCCCTGCGACATGCGTCAACTGACTCAATACGCGCAAAACCTCTAGCTGATCTTGTCCCAAACCTACAGCCAAACCGTAAACGAGCAATAAATTAGACGCATTGAAAGCACCCACTAAGCGCGTGTGCACCTCTTGTCCGTTGATTTGCAAAACCAAGCCGCCGAGACTGTTTTCTATGATTTTACCTTTGAAATCTGCAGGCGTCTTGAGTGCGTAAGTTTGGCGTTTGGCACTTGTGTTTTGCAACATGACCAAACCGTTTTTGTCGTCGGTATTGACAAGCGCAATTGCATTTGAAGGAAGCCCATCAAAAAATGCTTTCTTCACTCGAAGGTATTCGGCAAAAGTATGGTGGTAATCTAAGTGGTCATGGGTAATGTTCGTAAAGCCCGCTGCAGCAAATTGCAAACCACCAATTCTTCCTTGATCAATGGCATGCGAACTCACCTCCATGAAGCAATACTGACATCCCTCATTGACCATTTCGCGCAAGAGTGCATTGAGTGCCACTGGATCTGGTGTTGTATGCGTAGCTGCGATGGCCTGCGTTCCAATTTTATTGACCACCGTAGAGAGCAAGCCACAATAAAATCCGAGTTGACTAAAAAGGTCGTGGAGTAAAGTTGCGGTAGTTGTTTTGCCATTGGTGCCTGTGACGCCAACTAAGGTCAGCTCTTTTGACGGATGACCATAGATTGCACAAGCGAGCTCGGCAAGAGCTACATTCGTATTTGCAACCTGAATAATTGTTGCATCGGTTGGCAGTGAAATGGTTTGCTGGGCAACGAACAGACGACAACCTTGGTCATAAGCTTGTTGGACATAATTATGTCCATTAGTTTGCGTGCCAATCATGCAGCAAAACAGCGTTCCTGCTTGTGCTTTTCTAGAATCAAAAACGATTGCTGTGGGTAGCCCGGGCATCTCACCCTGAATGAGTGTGAATGGGATTTCCTGAAAAAGCTGCGTTAACTGACTCATTTGTTAATGTAATTTGATTCGGATGACTTGTCCTTTGACCAGCGGCTGACCCGGTGCTATAGATTGGCTATACGCCTGACCTTTGCCCTCTAAGCGAACAATTAAACCTCTGGATTCCAATAAATAAACTGCGTCTTTTGCACTCATGCCGCTTACATTCGGCACTTTCTTATCGAGAATTGCTTTGCGCTGCACTTGAAGTCTCTTCCCTGTGGTGTCTGACTGAACCCATTCACTCGAAGAAGTCAGTTGATAACGCACATTGAGTTCTTTGAGAAGGGCTGTAAGATCCTTACTTTGACCGCTTTTCAATGCCGGCACATCAGTGGCCATCGGATTGCGTGGATCGTTGATCGCGCGGTGATATTGCAAAGCGGAAGCGTAAATTTTATTGGCGATTTCAGCAAAAACAGTTCCCGAAACAGCCGCTCCATAATAGGCGCGAACAGGGCGAGATATCACGACAATACAAGAATAAATCGGTTTTTTTGCCGGGAAATAACCGACAAACGAAGCCTGATATGACTTGGCTGTCTCGTTGCGATAGCCGCCATCGCCGCGCAATACGGCGGTACCTGTTTTACCAGCAATGGTGAACAATGAACTTTTTAATGCCTTACCTGTGCCGCGAATCATGACGCCTTCGAGACATTTTTGCAAGATTTTTAAGGTATGTGTGGAGCAAATTTCAGGGTTGAGTACTACTGGCTTGAAAGTTTTGATGACCTGACCATGACGTTTGATTTTCTCAACAAAAAGCGGACGAACTAATTTTCCATTGTTCGCCACAGCATTGTAATAAGTTAAGGTTTGCAATGGGGTTTGCATCACTTCGTAACCAACAGCCTGCCAAGGTAGGGAAAGCGCAGACCAATTGGAGTCTCCGGGTTTGGTTACTTTAGGTCGAGGCTCTCCTTCTAGATCGATACCTAACTTTTCTGTGAGACCAAATTGCTCAAGGCGTTCAATAAATACCTCAGGATCATTTCTATAACTACGGTTGATGAGTTGTAATATTACATTAGATGATTTTTCAAAGGCTTGCTGAATGGTAATTACACCATACCCCATCCCGTGATTGGAATCTGACATACCGTCTCCGCCTACTGTATAACGACCCGTTGCATTCACCTTGTCGGTAATCTTGAAGCGCTCATCTTCAAGACCAGCCATTAACGAAGCTAGCTTAAAGGTAGAACCCGGAACCTCAAGGTGACCAATGGCGTAATTGAAGTTTTCAGCATACTTTCCTTTGCTAATTTTAGTGAGGTTCGCAATTGCACGCACATAGCCTGTCTTCACCTCCATTAATATGACGCTGCCGTGTTCAGCACCCATGAAGATCATTTGTTTTTCGAGCTCAGAGTGAGCTACTTCTTGAATTTCTTTATCGATTGTCGATACTACATCAGCACCTTCTATGGCGTCTTTGATGATTTTACCAGTGCGTTTCCAGCCAGAAGAGATGCGTTGTTCGATTTCTTTTCCTTGCTCGCCTTTGAGATAGTCATAATAAGCACCTTCAATACCAACGCGCAAAGTGTCGTTGCCGTTAATTTTATAATACCCAAGCGTTCTGTTCAACAAGTTGCCAAAAGGCTTTTTACGCAAAATCACCTCGACGTTATCAATGATGCCGCCCTTCATTTGCCCTTCCTCAAAAATGGGTAGTTTTCGCAATTTTTTGCGGGCCTCATTGGTCACTTTTCTACGGATCAATAAGTATCGAACGCCATTGGCCCTAGCCTTTCTGATTTGCGTTTCGTAAGCTCTTGCTGATTTTTCAGGATATAAACGATGTAAGCCTTGACACAACTCGCTGATTTTTTCATCAAAAAGTTGGTCCTCTACTACCGTCGGATCCATGTAGATATCGTAAAAAGTAACACTCGTCACGAAGGGCACCTCGTTGCAATCTAAAATCTGCCCCATCCGTGGATTTCGGTCAGCGACGCGCGTAGGAAGCTCTCCTTCTTTTGTTTCAAAAGCAACACCCGGACCGTTCCATTGAAGGTCTAGGGTTGAATACAAAACACCCAACATGATCAAAACAAACCCGAAATAAATAAGGTAAGCGCGGTAATAGAGGTGTTTTCTATCCTTACTCATGCTTCTTTTCTTTAATGCGAATGACTTTAGTTGCGTTCTGTGTTTCTTTCAAGCCGCGATCTATTAATCTTTCTGCCATTTTATAGCGGCGGGTCACGAGTTCTAATCTTGCTTTGGCCTCAATAAACTCAGCGGAATGTTGGTCGAGGTTGCGTTGCGCCGCATCGATATCTTTGTTGAGCTGCTTGCCATAATATCCTTTTGTAATAAGCAACAACAATAACAGCATAATGAAGAAGATGTAATTGAGGTTGTCGAGCACAAATGACTTGGTCAAGAACTCTCCATTGAGGATTTGAGCAAGTGCATTAGTCTTTGCTCCTTTTGCGCTTTTTATGGATGTTTCTTGTGCTTTAGCCATTTTTCTTTGCGATTCTGAGTTTGGCACTGCGCGCACGAGAATTGCGCTCACATTCTTGTGCGTCAGCAATAATTGGATGTCGCGTTACTTCCGTAAAAGGCTTTTGTATATTTCCAAAGAAATCTTTCTCGACTTCCCCTGAAAAACTTCCTCTTTTCATGAAATTTTTAACCAAGCGATCTTCAAGAGAATGATAAGACATCACTACAAGTCTTCCGCCTGGCTTTAATACCTGAGCGGCTTGCTCTAGAAAATCTTTGAGCACCTGCATTTCTTGGTTCACTTCTATGCGAAAAGCTTGAAAAACTTGTGCGTAAAATTTGTGATCCTTGAATTTCGGTGCAAAACGCTCAAGTGCTTTAATGAGATCAAATGTGGTGAGGATAGGCGCGTTGTCGCGTTGTCTAACTAAGGCAGCAGCCAAGGCTCTTGAATTGCGCAGCTCTCCGTATTCATAGAGAATAGAAGCCAACTTCTGTTCGTCGGACTGCGCAATCAGGTCTGCTGCAGTCTGACCACCATTGCGGTTCATGCGCATATCTAATGGCGCATCTTCGCGAATGCTAAAGCCGCGCTGCGCGGTATCGAATTGATGAGAGGAAACCCCTAAATCTGCTAAAATACCATCTACCTGTGGGAACCTCAGCGCACGCAGGTGATTTCTGATGAAAGCGAAATTAGCCGGAACAAAATGAAAGTTTTCGGCCTCCCAGGCATTGTTGAGCGCATCGGGATCTTGATCGAAAACAACCAATTGCCCCTTACTAGATAAATGCTCAAAAATAGCTCGAGAATGACCGCCACCGCCGAACGTAACATCGACATAAATGCCATTAGCTTGGAGGTCTAAACCATCCAAACAAGGCTGCAACATGACGGGTACGTGGTATTCGGTATTAATCTTCATTGTCTAAATCACCCATTACTTCATCCGCTAAATCAGCGAAATCCGCCATGTTGCCTTCGATCATTTCGAAGTACTTAGACTTAAATTTCAATGCGATCGTTGTAGGCAATTAACATCACCTCTGCAACCAAGCCAACCCGCTCCATGAGGGCTGCAGGCACCAAAATGCGTCCGGCGTTATCGAGGGCCACTTGTTTGGCACCCTGATGAAACAACCTATAAAACATTCGGTTTTTTGGCTTGAATAAATTCATTTTGGAGAGCTTTTGACTAATGCGTTCCCACTCTGGAAGTGGGAATAGTGTCAAGCAGTCTTCAAAACCCTTATTCAGCATGAAATCGCGCTGGGAAACAGCAGGCAATTGCTTGCGCAAACCAGATGGAAAGAGGAAGCGCCCCTTTTCATCCATTTTGACCTCAAATTCACCTACTAGTCCTGACATAGCGTTAATAATGGGTAAAATTAGTAGATTCCTACCACTTTTTACCACCACGTATTTACATTGTTGATAACTTCTAACGTATAGAGCATATAAAGGTTACATATTAACAATTATTAACATGTCATTTACCTTGTTTTACAAGGCTTTAAGTCGCCATAGTGGGAATTTGTGGGAACTTTTTCAACAATTTGTTGATATCCGATTTTTGACCCCCTAAAATCAGTTGTTTTCAATTAACTTTGCCTATGCAAAATAGACAGCTCAGTTATCTACTTATTCCTTTATTGGCCTGTATTTGGGGCAGCTCCTTCATCCTGATGAAACGCGGCATGTTCACCACTGATGGCACCGCTGTTTTTAGCGCCGCCCAAGTGGCAAGCATCCGAATCTTTGCAGCCAGTAGCCTATTCTTACCCTTGCTCCCGAAGCTGCTCAAAAATTTATCTTCAACAAAAGACCTTTTTTATTTCGCCGTCGTTGGCTGGGGCGGCAATCTTATTCCAGCCTATTTATTTACCTATGCCGAACAAACATTAGACTCCGGAATCGCAGGCATCATGAATAGCTTCACGCCGATTTTTACACTCATCGTTGGAACCCTCATTTTTAGAACTCAAATCAGCACCCAACAACTCATCGGAACACTCATTGGGTTTGCTGGTATTTCGTGGCTCATTTTACTGAGTAGCCCTGTTCAAAGTGGTTTTCAACTCGCACCAGCACTTTCTATACTTTTAGCAACACTGCTCTACGGGTTCAGCCTCAATACAATCAAACACAAACTCTCCAATTACAATCCAATTCAAATAGCAACCGGAGGCTTTAGCCTTGCGTTTCTTCCCGCAGTATGCTGCTTTTTTTACTTTGACACACCAGGTGTTTTCTCTTCAAATACCCATGCGTGGTCGAGCCTCAAATTCATCCTTATTTTAGGCCTGATCGGAACCGCATTTGCCGTCATTCTATTCAACAGAATTATTGCCCAAACCACTGCATTAGCAGCGAGCACCGTTACTTATTTTATCCCGATTATTGCCGTAGCCATAGGCATTTACTATGGAGAGCGCTTTATTTGGCAACAACTTTTAGCCATGTTGGTAATCATTACTGGCGTGCTCTTAGTCAATATCAATTGGAGAAAAAGCAACAAAAAAGAAGAAAAGGCGTAAGAAAAGCCTAGAAAATCTTTGGAGTACACGCAGAAAACACTATCTTTGCACTCCAATTTTGGATTATTTAACAATTAAATAAAGCTATATGTACGCAATTGTAGAGATAGCAGGGCAGCAATTTAAAGTGCAAAAAGACCAAAAGGTTTTTGTACACCGTCTAGATGCCGAAGCAGGTCAGAAATTAGAATTCGACCGTGTTTTATTAATCGAAGACGCTGGCAAAGTAACCCTTGGCGCCCCAGCTATAGAAGGTGCTAAAGTCACCGCAGAAGTTCTTGACCACGTAAAAGGTGACAAAGTCATCGTGTTCAAAAAGAAACGTCGCAAAGGTTACCGTGTTAAAAATGGTCACCGTCAGCAGTTTACTGCAATCACTATCAAAAGTATCAAAGCATAATTTCCTGTCACAGGAACTAAATAGAAGAAACCATGGCACACAAGAAAGGAGTCGGTAGTTCGAAAAACGGTCGTGAATCACATAGCAAGCGTTTAGGTGTTAAAATCTTTGGTGGTCAAGCTGCCATTGCTGGTAACATCATCGTTCGTCAACGTGGCACACAACATCACCCAGGTAACAACGTAGGTATTGGTAAAGACCACACCTTGTTTGCACTCACTGATGGCCTAGTCGAATTCCGCAAAAAGAAAGACAATCGTTCTTTTGTATCTGTTGTTCCTTTTGAAGCAGCAACACAAGCTTAATACAAAATAACAAGACATTGAAAAGCTCCCAAATGGGAGCTTTTTTTGTGGCCCCACTTTTTCATTATCCGCAAAAGAAAAAAATGCGCTTTTCACGATAATCCTTATTTTTGATCAGCCGACACACCGCATGAAAAAATACCTGCTCGTACTGTTATCAAGCGCATTGCTCACCTTGAGTTTTCCGCATACCGGGAGTTTTACTCCATTTGTATTTTTGGGCTTTGTACCGCTGTTATTCTTGCGACAAGATTTTTTTAGTAACGGCACCAAGCCATGGAAACTCGGTCTTTGGACCTATTCTTCATTTTTACTCTGGAACATCGGTACCACTTGGTGGGTAGCCAATGCCTCGGGCAGCGGTGCATTTTTTGCCTTTACTGTCAATGCACTCCTCATGACGCTCATTTTTGGCTTATGGAGTTTCATTGATCGCAAAATCAATACGCGCTATTCCTTTTTTATGCTCATCCCTATTTGGCTCCTTTTTGAATTCGGGCACCACCGCTGGGACCTATCTTGGCCTTGGCTTACTTTAGGAAACTATTTTTCCGTTCGAACGGGTTGGGTGCAGTGGTATGAATGGACAGGTACACTCGGCGGCAGCGCATGGGTATTATTGATCAATTTATTGATTTTTCGCTTGTTTAAAGTATATCGAGAAGTGGCCAAAAGAAACCAGTATATCTTTACTTTTCTTGGCATTTTGCTTTTGCCAATTGTGGTGAGTCAAATTCTTCAGTTTTTTGCCATCCCTTCCTTAAGTCCTAAACCGCTCCATGCGGTGATCGTGCAACCTAATATAGATCCTTACAATGAGAAATTTGCTAGTTCGGCAAGTAACGAAGCGTTTGCGGATTCTATTCTCTTATTGGCCAATACGCGCGTTACCCCTCAAACCGATTTGGTCTTAGCCCCAGAAACAGCGCTGCCGTTGTCTTTTCTAGAAGATCGCCTCCAAACCTTTGCTTTTGGACAAACCCTTCACAAACAAGTACAACAATGGCCAATGGCCAATTTACTCATTGGAGCCTCTACCGTCCGACTTTTCGATTTTAAAAATTCAGTAGCGAGCACACCAATTCCAGGCGAACAGCGGTGGTATGAGAGCTACAATACATCGCTTTTGCTCACTAAAACACAAGCGCCGCAATTTGTGCACAAATCAAAGTTAGTGCCAGGTGTAGAACTCGTTCCGTTCTCCAACTACCTCCCTTTTCTTTCGGCTATTGCCATTGAAAACGGCGGTACTTCAGGCACCCTAGGGATAGAAAAAGAACCGAAAATATTGACCATGAAACGCCGTGGAAAGCAGTTTCAAAAAAATCATATCGACCAAAATCAAAATGTCACTTTAGCCCCAATTATTTGCTACGAATCTATTTATGGTGATTTCGTACGCCAACAAGTCAAGAAAGGTGCAGAAGTGCTTTGTGTTTTAACCAACGACGGTTGGTGGGGGAATACACCCGGATACAGACAACATTTTTCTTTTGCCCGTTTACGCGCCATAGAAAACCGCCGTTGGGTATTGCGCAGTGCCAACACCGGAACCAGCGGCAGCATTGACCCGAGCGGAAAAATCATCAAAAAAACGCCGTATTGGATCGAGACCGCCTTTTCACAAAATATCCAACTGCGTTCCGACCTCACCTTCTATGCACAATACGGAGATTGGATTGCTGGCCTTTCTTTATCATGGATTTTACTCAGCTTCAGCACTTTTCTGATGGATTATGGCAAGAAATCGCGTAACTTGCAAGCATGAGATATTTTTTTTTGATACTCACGTTTTTGCTGCTTGGTACACATAGCCATGCACAAATCAACCACTGGGAAACAATTCTTCACGATTCAACTTTCTGGAAATACCAAATTCCAAATGTAAATACGCCCACCAACTGGCAAAGTGGTAATTTCAACGATGCTTCTTGGAGTAGTGCCAAAGGAGGTTTTGGTTTCGGAGACAATGATGACTTCACTTCTCTACCAAACAGTGCAACCGCTGTTTTTCTGAGAAAAACTTTTTCAGTCAACAACTTAAGCAGCATTTTGGCTCTGACTTTACACATGGACTATGACGATGGTTATATTGCCTATCTCAACGGTATTGAAATCGCCAGAAATGGCCTTCCTAACGGCAGCCCGACATATGCTACTTTAGCCAATATTTCTCATGAAGCACAACTCTATCAAAACGGGCAGCCAGACCTGTGCTTATTAACTGCAAGTCAGTTCCAAGGAATCCTCACATCAGGATTGAACACCCTTTGTATTGCCGTATTTAATCAGAGTGCAGGTTCATCAGATTTCACGGCTCGCCCATTTTTAAGCATCGGGACGACCAGCTCAAGCCAGACTTATTATGCAACTCCCAGCTGGTTTGTCGCACCAACAATCTTCGATAGCTCGACACTTCCAATTGTCATCCTCGATACCGACGGCATTGCCATTCCAGACGAACCTAAGATTGACGCCTTAATGGGTATCATCTATAATGGACCAGGGCAAGTCAATCAAATCAATGACCCCTTCAATGAATTTTATGGTCAAATCGCAATAGAAAAACGAGGCTCTTCGTCTGGAGGTTTTCCGCAGCAATCTTATGGACTAGAAACCAGAGGTCCGGACTCCGTGAACTACAATGTTTCACTCTTTGACTGGCCCTCTGACAACGACTGGATTCTCTACGCGCCTTACACTGACAAAGCACTCATGCGAAATGTGCTTAGTTATAAACTCGGCAATGAACTTGGGCGCTGGGCTCCACGCACTCAGTTTTGCGAGGTGATTCTCAATGGCAATTACATTGGTGTTTATGTGCTGATGGAAAGGATTAAAACCAATCCCGGAAGAGTCAATATTGATCCTCTTACGTACAGCGATACGCTTGATAATCACCTGACCGGTGGCTATATTGTAAAAGTGGACAAAACTACTGCAGGAGGTGTCATTGCCTGGACTTCTCCCTACACCTGTCAGTCCCCTGGAACAGGCCCGATATATTATCAACTGCACGACCCAGAAATAGACACCCTACATCCGTTGCAAAAAGCTTATATCCAAGACTACATCACAGATTGGGAAGTCGCACTGAAAAGCAATGACTTTACAAATCCCGTTAGCGGATACAAACCATATATAGACGTAGGAAGTTTCATCGATTACTTCCTCCTTACCGAATTATCCAAAAATGTAGATGGTTACCGCATATCTACTTTCCTTCACAAACAGCGTTCTAGCGAAGGTGGCAAATTGGTGGCAGGCCCGCTCTGGGACTACAATATAGCATGGGGCAATGCCAATTACTGCCAAGGGGGTAATACTATCGGATGGGAAATCAACTTCAATAGCATCTGTGGAGGGAGTGGCGCTTTACAAAATCCATTTTGGTGGAAGCGCATGCTCGAAGACACGCTTTATGCCAATGAAGTGAATTGCCGCTGGACTCAACTTAGACAAAGTCTGTGGAGTGATTCCTCATTAATCAACTACATCGATTCTATGGCCTTGTTGCTTGCAGAACCTGCACTCAGACATTATCAAAAATGGCCCATTTTAGGCGCTTATGTCTGGCCCAACAATTACATCGGTCAAACCTATCAAGAGGAGGTCAATTACCTCAAGACCTGGATCACCGACAGAGCGGCTTGGATGGACGCGAATATGTTTGGTACTTGCATCGCCAATCTTCCTGAATGGAATGCATCTTCACTGCAATTGCAACCGAATCCAGTCCAAACTGAGCTCCATGTTTCCGGACTTCACGGTGAAGGAAACCTAATCATCCTGGATCTTTCTGGAAAAATAGTGAAGCAAATTTCATATAATCAAGCATCAATTGTCATTGAGCTTCAGCAACTTCAAAATGGCGTTTATGTCATTTCCGAACCTAACAAAGGCCTTTATGAAAAATTTATCAAAAACTAACTTTGCTCCTTTTCTAATCATCCTGCTCTTGTTGAGCAGTACGTATTCTTGCGTGAAAACGAATCCCGGGCCAGGCGGTACTTCGGCTATCACGGGCAAAATTACTGGTCAAGAGTTCAAGCCAGGCGAAGCTGAAATCCAACAAATTATTTTTACGGGGGGCGACCAACTTGAGCATGGGGATTATTTCTTGCTCAATAAACTAACCGGCATCAACGACAACTACTACATCTATTTTAAAAATCCCAATTGGGTCTCAGCTGCTGACCCAGGTTTACAGGGTAGAATTGGTATAGAAGTCATTTTTAACTACAGCGATTCCAATATTGAAATTGCACAAGCGGTTAAAAACAAATTGAGCGCATTGAACTCACCAGGCGTTACTTATGCCCTCTATCAAGACATCCTTACCCTCACTTGGAGCCAAGTTGGAAATGTAGCTGACCCCGACAACGGCACCACTAATTTTGCGCTAGATGTAGCCAATCAAGGTCAAGCCGATTATGTAAGCTCACCTGTTTTGAATCTTGCAGAACAACGCGTTTATTTATGTTATGGGGACGACAATTATCCAAGTGAAGACGTAAAAACGAATCAAAATGGTGAATTTCAATTCAAGAACCTTCAGGTTGGCACTTACAAAGTATATGTCATTAGTGAAGTGATTTCTACACCTAATGCGCATCAAGAGGTAAACAAAATTGTACAGATTACAGAAAATGAGAGCATCCAAAATGTTGGCGCGCTAAAAATATACTATTAATGAAGAAAGTTGTATTCCCACTCCTACTTTGGACTCAAATTTCTATTGCCCAAACAGGGCTTTGGCTAGATGCTGGGCTTTCAAAAAAATGGGCTAAAACACAATCTACAGGAATAGATCTTGGCTTTAGACAAAACCTAGGGACTGGCTTCGATAGGCTATACCTAGATTTGAATCATGCCGCTAAAGTTTTGGATGGTGTCAAGCTTCAAGCTGCTTATCGTTTGGTACTCAACGAAAAAGGCGATCAATTACAATTGTCACCCAATTTATTGGCACATCGCTATCAACTAGGATTTGATTTTTCCATTCTTGATGCCTTTGACGCAGGCCCAAAAAGACTCGAACTTTCTTGGAGTTCAACCCAACAATGGACAACTCAAACCGGTAAGCGCAATAGCAGTATCTGGAGAAACAAACTCAGCCTGAGTTACGATATCAAGAATTTTCCGCTCACGCCAATGTTTAGCGCCGAGCATTTTTACCGTTGGAATGCCAATGTTACCTACACCGCTACTGATGTCATTGTGAGTGGTGCTACGGTTCAATGGCGTTACTTTGTGGGGGCGCAAATAGAACTGCCTAAATCGCATTCAATGAGACTCTTAGTGGGATTGAGAGAAAGATCCACAGGCATACAGCCTCTTTTCCGCGCTTCTTATCAATACACCATTAAATAAATACACAGGAAATAAAAAAGGGAGAGTCCTAAAACTCCCCCCTTTCCATCAATCAACATTTTAAATATTAGAAGCCCGGATTCTGTTGTAAATTCGGGTTAAGTACGATATCCGAAGTTGGAATTGGGTAAAGATTGTATTTCACGTCAACGTCTCCACCAACATCAACACCACCTTTAAATGGCCATGGATAGTCAGATCCAGTAAAGAGGCCAAAGCGAATAAGGTCGGTACGACGTGTACACTCCCAATTTAATTCGCGAGCACGCTCATCTAGAAAATCTTGTAAGGTCAATGAAGAGAAGTTATGTAGCGCATCGCCATAAGCACGCTCGCGCACATAGTTCATGTATGTAAGTGCTGTTGCTTGGTCTCCGATTCTGAACTTTGCCTCGGCATACATTAAGAAAACATCTGCTAAACGGAACATAGGGAAATCGACATCTGAGTGCGCTGAAGTTGCGTTGTTTGATCCATTGAGCCCGTCTTTGGTTTTGTTTTTGTATTTTGGATTGGCATAGCCTTGAATGAAGGTACTCATTGAAGTAATATTCATTTGTTGACCATTTGTGTAAAACAACCAACGTGAGTCTTCGGTAGTATCTACGAATTTCTGAACGAGTTGTGGTTTGGCGCGGTTACCAGCCCATTTTCCGTTGACACCATAGTCGGCAGCTACCATTGAACCACCTAACGCAGAACAAATCATAAAGGTGGTACCACCCCAAGTTTGAGCGTAAAGGCCGTCATATACTATTGGGAAGATGATTTCAGGAGATGTGTGATTATCTGCTAAGAACAATTCTTGATAGACGTCGTCTAGCTGGAAGCTATTTGAATTGATGACTTTCTCGCAGTAGGTAGCACATTCGTTGTAGCGAGGTGTACCGGTATACACTTCTGCATTGAGGTACATTTTTGCCATAAGTGCATGAGCAGCACTGCGCGAAGCACGGCCGTAATCTACGCTAGAAGCTGGCGTGAGCTCGTCTTCAATGGCTTTAATTTCAGATTCGATGTATGCAAATAATTCTGCACGCATAATTTGATCTGGGTTGAATGCCCCTACGCGGTCATCTTCAGTAACAAATGGAACATTACCAAATAAATCCATGGCATGATAATACGCTAGTGCGCGTAAGAATCTGGCCTCGTTGCGCATTGTTTTGATCTCATTTACTTGAGCAGTTGTAAAGCCACGTTCGTTCAATTTCTCGTCACGAGACTGCCAAATGAATTCATTACACAACGTAATTTGATAAAAAATACGGTAATACATTCCTTTGACCCAAACGTTGTCTGCGTTCCATTGTGATTTATTCAAATCTGGAATTCCTGGGTCGTTCCAACCACAAATAGCCTCATCTGTAGGCAATTCTTGCATGTTCCACAATACGCGAACATAAGCAGAGAATCCTTCGTCGATACCAGCAATATCTGCAGAACCAGCAGGGCCCTGGTTTCCGGTCATAGACATGCCAGAATACAACTTGGCAAGGACTTTCATGTAGTTGTTCGGATCACTGTAAACGGCCTCTGCATTCAGACCATATTTCGGTGACTGATTCAAATTTTTGCCACAAGCACCCAATAAAAGAGCACTGGCAAATAAGGTATAAGCTACTAATCTTTTCATCGTTCAAAAATTAGAAATCAAACGTTAAGTTAACTGAATATACGCGTGGACGTGGGTAGAAATTGTTGTCGATACCACCGCCAATTTCTGGATCTTGACCAGAATATTTGGTTACTACAAAAGCATTTTGAACAACAAAACTAGCATTGAGTCCAACTTTTTCTTTTGCAAAACCAAGTTTACCAAAATTGTAACCAATATTGATGAAGTCCATGCGCAAGAAGTTGGCTTTCTCGAGGTAGTGGTCACTCATCAATTGACTTGCAGTGACGCGCTGTACTTCGTCTTGGTAATACAAAGAGCTGATGTTATTGAGGTATTTTTTAGTACCGTCAATAGTTTGGAACACTGCACTGTTTGAATGGATGTTGTTGTAAATGGTAGCACCAAGTTCAGCACGCGCAGAGAAACCTGCATACCATTTTTTATACTGGAAGTTCAAGGCAGTACCAAAGAACATTTTTGGTGCAGCCTGACCGGAATAATAGCGGTCTTTCACGTTAATGATGCCATCGCCGTTTTGGTCAACAAATGCATTGGTGTCTTTCCATTTGTCAGCAGCAGTAATTTGGTTGTCACCGTTCATGTCGATCTCAGCTTGTGAACCTACTTCGATGACACGACCTTGTGAATCGTATTGTTGCTCCAATACAAAGAACGTATAAGTTGGGTAACCAATTTGGTGAGCTTGAATGGTGTTTCCGATGCCGCCACCAATGCCACCTATTAGAACACCTGGTGAGGTCGTGTCTACAACTTGTGACAGCTTAACAACGGTATTTTTGTTGTAAGTAGCGTTAATTGACCAGTCTAGGCGCATGTCTTTTTTAGCAATAATACCTGCATTGATAGACGCTTCAATACCGCGGTTTTGCATTGCACCGACATTGGTGAGGATTTCATTAGTGAAGTTTGTTCCAGCCGGTACAGGAACCGTTGCAAGAAGATCGCGTGTATCTTTTTGGTAAACATCTACACTTCCTGAGAAACGGTCGCTTTTGAAACCAAAATCAAGACCAAGGTTGTAAGATGTTGTCGTTTCCCATCTAAGACTAGCATCAAAACCAGCTGGGCGTAAAACTTGATAGTACTGACCACCGAAAGCATATTGTGCAGTTGTTGCACCTTGGAAGTAATTTCCGATATAAGAGTAGTCACCGATACCGTCTTGCTGACCGGTAACACCCCAACCTGCTCTCAATTTGAGCATGTTAATGGTTTTGCTATCCTTTAAGAAATCCTCTTCGGAAATGAGCCATGCAGCTGAAGCAGCAGGGAAAATACCCCAACGCGTCTCTGGGCTAAAGCGAGAAGATCCATCGCGACGAACTGAAACATTCAAGACATACTTGCCTTGGTAGTTATAAATTGCACGACCATAGTAAGACATCAGCACGTTACGCGTGTAGAACGGGAAGGCAGCCTCTGGCGCAATAATGCTATCCTGCGCTTCGTTCCATGTAGGGTTGTTTGGGCTGTAAGTATCCCAATCTTGGTAAGAATAACCCGCAACCACTTCCAACGTTTGCTTCTCCCACTTAGAACCTGAGTTGTAGCTCAAATAAGATTCAAAAAGTTTATTTCTTTTTGTCGTGCGGTAATTTGAATAGCGACCTTGGGTAAAATACCCTGAGGCTGATGAAGCTGGAGTAATAGTAAATCCGGTTCCTTCAGAGAAATCGCCACCAACATTTACGGTTGCTTTTAAAGATGGAAGTGAAGGCAAATTATAAGTTAATTTTGCATTCGCAATTGCACGATTTACCTTACTTTGATCTGTAGACTGATTAATTAAGCCAAGTGGATTTCTTGCGGAAAGGGTATTTGGTTTATTATTATCAATCCATTCAAAATAACCGCCATAAGCTTCATTGCCAGAATAAATAGGTTGAGTTGGGTCAAAAAAGGCTGCGCCAAGTGCACCGCGGTTTGCGAAGAAAGAAGCTGTTTGAACGTATTTCATGTTCGCTTCGATTTGCAATGTTTTGTCAAGGAGGCTTGGATTCATGTTTAGGCTGACTGAAGTACGCGCAAATTGATCTCTTTTTAGGATACCGTTATCAATGCGGTTACCTAATGACAAACGGTATGGGAAATTTTTGATGCCGCCAGTGATGGATACGTTGTTGTCAGTGACTACAGCAGTACGGAAAACTTGTTTTTGCCAATCTGTGCTGGAATCGCCAAGAAGCGCTTTTTGAGCGTTTGTACCATTTGCATTGACGAGGTTGCGCAGAGAGTCTGCACTGAGCACATCGAAATATTTTGCAATAGTTGATACAGACGTTTTGGAATCGAGGACAACTTTTACATCGTTGGAAGCCGAACCTCGTTTGGTGGTGATCAGGATGACGCCATTTGCAGCTCTTGAACCGTAGATGGCCGTTGCAGAGGCATCTTTAAGGACCACAAAAGAAGCGATGTCATTGGGGTTGATCAAAGAAAGCGGGTTTGCAGCACCGGCGATTCCGCCGTTGTCTAATGGAACACCATCTACAACGATAAGTGGATCGTTTGAAGCATTGATAGAGGTTCCACCACGTAAACGCAGTGTAGAACCTGAACCAGGGGCTCCATCATTGGACGTTACTTTGAGACCTGCAACCTTACCCATAACGAGTTGTTCTGGTGTCGCTAACGAACCTTGCACGAAATTCTTTTCGTTGATGACCGTTGCTGAACCTGTGAGGTCTTTGGTGCGCTGCGTACCGTAACCGATCACGACTACATCACCAACATCTTGGATTTTGGAGGCAAACTGGAAATCATTGGTAACCATTTGGTTTGCAACAACAGTTACTTGATCATTTTGTGGCGAAAAGCCCATGAACTTGTAAATGAGGTTGTAGGTTCCGGCTTTAAGCCCGGTGATTTCATAGTATCCTTTATCGTTGGATACGGCGCCTTTACCTTGGCCCTCCACCAATACCGAAGCATTGAATAGCGGTTGACCAGCGGCATCTGTGATGGTTCCTCGAATTCCGGTTTGCGCTAGCGCTGCCACCGAAAAACTAAAAAACATCAAGAAGGCAAAAAAACTTGTAGTAGTTTTCTTTTGCATAGTTGTTGTTTTAGCGTTTATAACAGATTAATGACTCAAATATATTTGATTTTTTCTTAACGTCAAGTTGACACAAAGAAAAAGTTATCACCATTTCAACTCCAAGAGACAGGAATTTTGGTCAATATGTAGTTTGGACAACTCACTCAAGCGCAAAGTACCCGATTTTTGATCGAAAATAAATTTCACTTTGCTTCCGTTCAAATAAACTTCCTTTGGTGCATTTGGCGCGTGTATCAAAAGAGAAAAATGAAAATACTTGTCCCATACTTGAGTACCGAACTCGGCCTTGAATTGTAGCGTGCTGAGCGCTGCTTGAGTTACAGCCTTACACACCAACTTTTCAGAGAGCCCTTTCGCTTCGGCGTCAAATGTGGCGCCATCATCTTCGTACCAAATGAAATCACTGGTGTCTTTGGTCTTAGGGTCTACGTAAAAATGCAGAACCACAGCAGTGTCTCTGTATTGCTCTGTACTTTGAATGACGGGCGTCATTGGGATGAATGAGCCCGACCTTACAAATACAGGTATTGTTTGAAGCGTTTTTTGCGTTTCTATAATTTTAGCAGCATTTGGCGCTGCTTTAGACGGCGCAGAATAGACTAATTTTCCTGTATGAAAATCAAACCAAGAGGAGTTGGCAGGAACTGAAGTTCGATAGACAAGGTCTTTACTTGACTTCATGGAATCGGTTATTGCATGCACCAAAAATGCGCTCCCCCACATGTAGGTTTCACGCTCTACAAATGACCATTTGGCCAGCGGAAACTCCATGAAAATGGGCCTCATCAACGGCGTTCCTTTTTGATGATTTTCATAAGACAAGCTGTAGTTGTAAGGCAATAGCTGATACCTTAACTCAATTGCCGCCTTGGCCAACGCTTTTGTTTTTGCATCTTTAAAAACAGCCTCGCTTGCTACGTCTTCTTGTGCATGCGGCCTAAATACCGGTTGAAAAACTCCATATTGTAACCAACGCACATAAAGCTCAGGATCGTTGTTGGCTCCGGCAAAACCACCCAGATCAGAGTGCATGTAAGCCATGCCCTGCAAGCCCATTTGCATGGAAATCTCCATTTGAGGCTTCAGACCTCCCCAGGTGCGATTCACATCTCCAGACCAAGGCACCATTCCGTATTTTTGAGAGCCAGAATAACCAGCACGCATTAAAATAAACGGACGTTCTGTCGGAAAATCAGTTCGGTAACCTTCGTATAGCAAACGCGCCCAGTCGTGGCCATAAACATTGTGCACTTCATCGGCCCATTTGTCGCCGTGCTTAAGTTTAGTCGGGTGCACTTCAGGCTCACCTAAATCACCCCAAAACCCTGCAACGCCATAAGCGTGAAAATTTTTATAGATTTCCCAAAACCAGGTTCTGGCCTCGGGCTTATATAGATCTACAAGGCCGGTGTTGCCAAAATAAAAATCGTAGCGGTAGGAGTTACCAAGCGTGTCGGTTCCGAGCAATTTGTAACGATCTGCTTCAGCCCATTTTTTAGAGGTCGTTAGTATGAAGGGTTCTGTAATCAGAATGGTTTTGACATTTTGACTTCTGAAATCGGTGATCATTTGTTCGCCATTTGGGAATGAATCGCGGTAAAATTCCAGATTTCCGAGCGTGCCTTGGATCTCTTTTCCGAACCAATACAAATCGAAAATAATAGCATCTAGCGGAATTTGCTCTTTCTGAAATGCTGCCACAACCTCCCGAGCTTGCTGCTCTGAATGATAACCAAAACGACTGGCAAAATTTCCGAGCGTCCAACGAGCAGGTAAGGGCTGATGACCTAACAATGACGTCATGTTCTCGCTTAGATTTTTCCAATTATCGGCAGCAATAATTTGATATCGCATTGGGCCACCAATCACCTCATAGGTCAGTTTATTTTCTTTTTTTGAATCTAAATCTAGGTAGCCAATTTGTGGATTGTCAAAGTGAAGGGCATAACAGGCATCTGAAATGACAATGGGCATCGTGAAATTCATGAGTTCTGAATGGGTCTCGTAACCGTAGTGTGCACGATTATAAAGTTGCAAACGGTAACCCCTGCGATTCATGCCAAGTGCTCGGGCACCGGCTCCCATCAGTTGCTCTTCTTTTTTGAGATTGAATTCTATTTTCGGCGTTTCACCTAAATAATAACCGCGCGCCTCTGAAGTTAAAAGTTGATTTTTATAATAAAACAGCAGCTCAAATTGCGGACGCGTTCGGACCTCAATATGAAAATCACCATTTTCAATGTTAAAAAATTCATAAGGCAATTTAGCGTCAGTGACTATCGAGTAAAGAAAAGGCTTTGATTTTTTGGGAAGCTCAACCGCATGAGATGCCGCTAATGTGATGGTATCATCTTTGGGAATAAAACTTACTTCAAGGATTTGATCCGTGTAAGCAGCTAAAAAGTACTTGCCATCGTTTACTTGAATTTCGCAACCAGAATCGGTGAACTGATGCGATACATATTGTCTGGTTGGGTTTTGCGCAAAGGCATAAACGCCAAAAAATAAGGCAAAGAGGAAGCTCGTATATTTCAACATAATTAATGACTTAACTTGATGATGTAAGATGTTTTCGCTGGAATGGTGCCGCTGGGCTGTTCGAAATCAAAGGTTTGGTTATTGAGTACGTCTTTACCCTTGTCAAATCCGTGTAAACCCTCTGCAAAGCGAGACCAAGAAAGCGTTTGCTCTTTAGATGAATTATTGATCACTACCATGATGACCTCAGCAGCTTGCCCCATTTCTTTAACAGGCTCTAGGTAGCGAAAATACACATATACATTGTTTTGCGGCACATATTGCAAGAGCTTTCCTTCATGGATTACCTTTTGGTCTTTTCTCCAGTTCAACAACGATTTAGTAAACTGAAAATAGGCTTCTTCTTCTGGAGTTCTACCGGTCTGATACGCCCGACATTTTGTGTCTTCATTGCTGCAAAAAGCAGTATGCTGATCTGCAGCCCAACCACCTGGAAAATCTCGGCGGATATCTGCATCGCCTACAGCTTTGCTACCTTTCATGCCAATTTCAGAACCGTAATAAATTTGTGGAATTCCTCTGGTGGTGGCAATTAAGGTTAAGGCCATTTTGTAATCGGCTATATCGGGGAAAGATTCATTGAATCTTTGCGTGTCGTGGTTTTCCATGAAAACCAATAAGTTTTGTGGATTTGCATAGAGGTAATCTTGGGTAAAGTTCTCATAAAAACGCACCATGCCTTGGTCCCAACCTTGCTCTTGTTCTTTCCAAGCTTGCATCATGGCGTCGTGTAAGGTAAAATCCATCACTGAAGGCATTTGGCTGTTGAACCCTTGAAGTGCACCAATTGGACTATCCTTTTGCCAAAATGACATTTGTGCTTGATCGTGCATCCAAACTTCACCAACGATATTCAAGTTAGGATACTCATTCATGATGGCTTTTGTCCAGTAAGCAATTGCATCTTTGTCGTTGTATGAATAGGTATCGACGCGCAAGCCATCTAGATGCGCATATTCTATCCACCAAATGGTGTTTTGGATCAGATAGGTCAGCAACAACGGATTTTGCTGGTTCATGTCGGGCATGGTGGTGTCAAACCAACCATCGGCAGATGCTTTTTGATCTGTTTGCGAGGCGTAAGGGTCAAATTGTGTGGTAGTGCGGTAGCTTGAACGCGTAAACTGATCAAACTGATGGATCCAGCTTGCAGTAGGCAAATCTTGGATCATCCAGTGCTTGCTCGACCAATGATTAGGAACTTCGTCTTTGATGACCTTTAAGCCCTGGCGGTGCGCCTCCAATACCATGCTTTGAAACCAAGAGTTCGTGCCGTAGCGCGGATCAATTTTATATAAATCTGATTGCGCATATCCATGATAGGAATAGCTTGGTTCGTTGTCTTCTAATAAAGGAGTGGTCCAGATGGTGGTGGCGCCCAATTCTTTGATGTAGCTCAGGCGCTGCATGATTCCCATGATATCGCCGCCATGTCGGCCGCTTGGGTTTGAACGATCGGTCACTTCTTTTGTATCAGGGTGCTTATCTAAGCCCTCATTGGCATTGGCAAAACGGTCTGGCATTAATAAATACATGACATCTGAACTATTGAAACTCTGGCGATACTTACTGTTTTCAATGCGCTCCTCTAGCTTAAAATCATGTGTTGCGATGATCTTTTTCTTATCCATTAAACGAATTGGATAAGTACCCGCAACCTTGCCTTTGGTTTCGACCGTAACAAAAATATAATTAGGATTTTCAGTTCGAATTTCTTCAATGATTTGTAGACCCGACACCCCCACCTTGTATTTGGCTATATCCTGACCATGAAGCAAAACTTGAACTTGATGGTGCTCCATTCCTACCCACCAATTACCTGGTTCAACATGTTTAAATGCTTGGTTGTAAGCTAAAAAACTAAACAGAAGGCAAAGTGTAAGGTTAATCCATTTCATAGATGCGTTGTTGGGTTCCATTTTCAAAGTTCAAGATTTTAATGCAATTTTTGGTGTTTGGGTCAATTTCTCTGCCAAGAATGTCGGTAACGAACAATAATTTGCCTTTTGCAGTGGCATACTCCTCGATTCCAATGGTACAAGGATTGGGCAGCGCCTGATAAGTGCTTAATTGCGTCAGGGCACTTGTTTTGCGGTTTTGTAAATACGGGACAATTCCGGACGTGACATGCGCACCCCAAGCTTGTTGTAGCGCGTTTAAAAAATCTTGGTCCGAGAATCCGTAATCAAGCCCTTTGTAGTCATCGAGCAAAGCCGCCGTTTCAATGAGTTGCTGCTTTGCCTCGAGATCAGCTTGCAGTGTTCCTACATTCCAAATATTAGTCAAAATATCGGCAAGATGAAAGGTAAAGCGATCTCTGAAATAAGGTATCGCCAAAAGTTTAGTGTAGAGTGGTCTGCTTTGATTGCCCGGTGACCATGTATAAATGTTGCGAAGTGCCCAGTTGATACTGAACCAATCTATGCCAAAGGTATTATCGAGGTCGTAGGAGAGATAGACAAACTTGCCATCACTTTCCCGTTGGTACAAATAATAGTTGTTTTTATTGTAGGCGTACCCATCCCATTGACCCATCAAAATTTCAAAAGCGATATTTCGCAAAAACAAATCGACATCCATGACCTCTTGAATAGCACAAGCTAAATTATTTACGGGCGTATTGTTCAAGACATCGATGAAATGGATCAGCGCACTGTAATCTGCGCTATCCGTATTGGTTTTTAATTCGTAAACATTGGTATAATTGCTCACGTTGCTACCCCACCAAGTTAAATCGGCACCATAGGCACATTTCCAGAGATTCCCATTCGCTTGTCCGGGAAAGCGCAAATCAAGAAATTCGTCGTCAAGATGCTCTACATTGACATATAAACCTTTATACGCATTGTTGACGAATAACTTAACGAAACTAGTTCGAGCTGCAGGTAAGCCACCATTTCGGAGCAAGGACCATGATAGATAAGAACGAAGAATCGACACATCGTTGTGTTCACCATTGAGATTCAACTCTTCTAAGCCCTCAAATTTCTGCGCTGGTAAAAAACAATTAAAATCTATTTTAAAAGACTTTTTTTGAGAGGCCAATGAGGTATTCCCACGCGCCCTAAAACCAACACTATCTATGGTTTGCGAAAAGGTAGTGCTTTGGTAATTTACCGTAGCCATAAATTCATGGCCACTATAAAGGCTATCTCCTAAAAGTAAATTTAAAGAGTCCGGATGAATAGCTATATAAACACTTGCTACTTCATCTTGAAGAAATGCAAAATTATAAGGTGGCTGCGGGATTTGAGCAAAAACCGTGGTGAGTTCTGCAAAGCAAAAAAAGAAGAGAAATCGGAGGTAACGCATGACGACCGATTTAGTCAACTTTCACAAAGCCTTCGTTGGCCATGGCAGTTCCTACTTTTACTAAGACATGATAATTACCCGACGGAAGCTCAGTGATACTTAATGGAATCTCGTTTTCCCCGACTGACGTGCTCCCCTTGCGTTGAAGGGCAATCTGACCAGCCTCATTCAACAATAAAATAGTATAGGGCTCAATGGAATTTGAATAAAAACGGAGCGTCGCCAGCTGCGAAGAAGGGTTCGGGAAAACCTTCAACTCAAACGATGAATTGAGAATTTCATCAATTGAAACAGGTGCGTCTGTGATAACTGGCTGAGCTAATTTTACATCGGTGTAGATGCGGTATTCTCCGGCTATTAAGCTAATAGGAGCTAAAGCATTAGTGACATTGATGCTGTCTCCAGAAAAATATTCGTACCACCATCCGGCGTGTTGGAACGCTGGAATGACGCTTTGCGTTGTGACGGCAAAATTTGCCATAGAGACGCCATTCATACTCGGATGGCTCATGGTCATTCTTTTTGCTGCACCCGTTAGGCTGTACTGAAAGTTAAGCGACCTAAAGGTTTCGTAGTTATTGCGCAGCGCTATTGTTGCCGAATATACATCGTATAATTGGCGACGTCGGGCTTGTGTGTAATAGTTCCATAAAATGGGTTTATTGCAAACCCTGCAAGGATTATCAATCGAAATATCGTAACCTAACTCTTGGAATTGCCACAGCATTTTTGGCCCTGGTTGAGTCAATAAAATAACTGCAATTCCTTGTGCACGACCGAGCGCAGTATAAAGATTACGCGCGTTGTGAGCAGCGTTGCTGTTGTTTCCGTAGGTAAGCGCCTCGAACATAGTTCGCTCTTCGTCATGACTCTCTGCATAAGAAACCAAATGCGGAACAGACCATCCACGGTTGCTATATATTCCAGAGCTGATATTACTTGTATTGGTAAAGCCCATCAATGCTTGCTGATAACCGTAAGTTACATTACCCCAAAGCATCATGCCGTGGTCTGCTAATTGTTCTTCTTCGGCGTTGTCGCACCAATGCTCTAAGATGACGTAAGCATTTGGCTTGTAGGTCCAGATCTCATCGGCCATACGCTTGAGCAAATTGATGCGCTCCATGCTATAACTATTGCCGTTATTGACGAAACCTTTGGTGTAGTCGAAACGAAAGCCATCGATGTTGTAGGTCTCTACCCAATAGCGATTGACCTGATCAATGTATTTTTGCGTTGCCAAGCGTGTGTGGTCAAAATCATAACCCCAACAATAAGGTTCATGCGGGCAAATTGCATTGAACCATGGGCTGTTCGCTGCCGGGCGCGCATTTGCTGCGTCCCAGTACATATTGACCATTGGGTTCTGACCAAACGCATGGTTCAAAACCATATCGACAATTACGGCTATACCTCTTCCGTGACAAGAATCGACAAACTCTTTAAATTTTTCGGGGGTGCCGTAGTATTTATCCAGAGCCATATGGAACGAAGGGTTGTAGCCCCAGCTTTCATTGTTTTCAAATTCTCCTGGAGGCATTAGTTCTATGCGCACATGAAGTTCGTAAATGACCAAGTCTTTTTTCTCGGGAGCAGTAAAATTAGTATTGCTCCAGTTAAATGGAGTTTGTGCGGTTTGAAGGATGGTTACAAATCCTGTAGTTTGGCCTGTTGGATAAGGATGCGGATTTGGATACGTTTGCGAATTGATGCTATTGTCGTTGTTAGGGTCTAATATGAGTGAGCTCATGGGGTCTGCCAAGCGCATGCTGCCGTCAATGAAATATTGATAGCCGTATTTTTGACCAGGCGTAAGCCCTGTTATTTCTAGCCACCAAGTTTGGTTATTGGTTGCTAGATTCATATGATAGTTGGTCGTTGGCGTCCAGTTGTTGAAGTCGCCGATGACGTAAATGTGTTCTTTTTGAGGTGCAAATAATTGCAATACAACGGTCGTGTCGTTGATGTAATTGATGCCATTTTGCAAATTGGCATAAGTTGGGTCTTGCAGAACCACCAAAGGGTTCACGGTATAATAAGTAGAGTCTATGACTTGTGTGGTGCCGTTGTCGGCAATGAATTCGAGTAAGTGCGTGCCTGCTTGTGTTGCA
This sequence comes from Bacteroidota bacterium, assembly GCA_041191505.1. GTDB lineage: Bacteria > Bacteroidota > Bacteroidia > Flavobacteriales_D > Crocinitomicaceae > UBA952. The sequence goes on from JBEEOT010000023.1 coordinate 101,886, forward strand.
GTTAAAGTATAGGAAAGTTGTGTAGCGTTAGCCAATGTTTGGAGCACGTTTCCATCTTGTCTGAGCGTAAGTGTAGCATTTTGGTTGGCTGCCGCTTCTATTTGTAACTGCTCATTCACATCTAAAATGACACCCGAATTCGGATGGAAAAACTGAGCTAATAAACCTGCATTTGCAGGATAAATGTCGTAATAAATATCGCTGCCATCTGTAGAGCGGCCGACAATCGTTCCGGCTGCATTTCTAAATACAAAAGCGAACTTCAATACATTCGTACCTGCAGGGAAGCCATAATATTGGTCGATGTCTATGGTGATGGTGTGTTTGTTGTTGCCAATGTTGGTCATGGCAACTTCAGGGTCTACGGTGCCCCAATTACCCTGTACAAATTGCCAATTGGTTGGCGAAGTACTGGCTGAGGTAATCAGACCTGCATGGGCATAAATTTGATTTTGCCCGACCAAAGCCGCATTGCCTTGGGTGGCGTCGTATGTGATGGTCACAACGTCATTTACCGTAGGGAAAGCTGGACTTACTTCCAAGATTTGAGCAGAGAGCAAACCGGGAATAAAGAAGCCAAAAAAAGATAAAAGAAAGTGTTTTTTCATCACAAAAAAATTTATAAAAAGGTTGAACTAAAGACTAAAAAAGCCCGGGTGTAAACACCCAGGCTTTTGAAATCAATTGGTTGAAGCTTATTGCTTGATCAATTTACCAGTAGCAACTTTGTCGCCAGCAACAACGTTGTAGATGTAAGAACCAGCCTGCAATGCAGTTGTGTTCATTTCTACAGTTGTAGTTGCAGAAGTAGCAACAGTTTGAGTAGCTACAGCTTTACCAGCAAGGTCAAAAATTGTTACAGTTGCAGTAGCTGCATTGTTTGCTTCGAATGTGAAGTTAACAACGTCAGTTGCAGGGTTTGGAGCTACAGTAAGGTTTGCAATTGCGTTTTCAGCAACTGAAACACCACATGCAGTACAAGCATCCCAAACGTAACATACAGTACCTGGCATGATTGTGTAAGTACGGTTGATGTTTCCAGCACCGTCGTCTACACCACAAGAGTCAACTGCGATTGTATTCGCTGCATCAGTACCTTCGTTTGAACCCCAGTCACCGTTTACGAACTTGTAGAATTGAGTAGCACCCAAAGAAGCAACAGGATAAGTAACTGTGATAGACCATACGTTGTTACCTTCGTCTGTCATTGCAGAGTTAGCATCAGCAGGTGACCAGTTAGCAACAGCACCAGCAGCAACAGTAGCACCATTGTCTGTAAAGTTACCACCAACGCGGATACCATTTGCAGCCAATGTAGCACCACCAGCAAGGTAGTTAGTGATGTCTACTTTGTAAGTAACGTCGAAGTTGGTTTGGAAGCTGTACATTCCAGTTGTACGGTTAAAGATGACCATGTATGTGCCAGCAGCAACTGGAATATTTGGGCCATCTTGAACACCTGTACCTACAGGGAAATCAGCAGCACCCCAGTTGATCGCCCAAGCGTCGTCTTGACGGAATTTTGCTTCACCTGCAACGCAAGTAACGATTGCTCCGTACATTTCACCATCTAAAGTGATCATGTCTACGTCTGCAGACCAGTCAAACGGAGGAACCGCAGAACCGATGATACCTACCGCAGGAAATTGTGCGAAGGCAGATGACCCTAAAACAAGAGCCGTTAAAAGAGTAAAAATTTTCTTCATACTTAATTAATTAATAGGTTAATAATACTTAGTGTCAGATTGACAAGTTCAAAAATATAAAAATATTTCTTAATCCAATAAATTCAATGTTAATTTCACCATGTTTAATGTGAAAAAAAACAAACACATCAGTAGCTCCAAAGGCCACTATAGATGACTTTTCTACTCAATTCTAAAGATAATAAGGGTTCCTTTTCAAAGATTCCAAAAACACTCGAACCACTCCCCGACATCGCCACATAAGAAGCTCCTGCGGTTTGTAAAGCATTTTTCAAATCCCCTATGAGCGGAAAAGCCTTAAAAACAGAGTGCTCGAAATCATTCTGTAGCCCCTCGATGCCCGCTGTATTTAATGTTTCAAGGAGCGATGAACGACTGCTTTCTGGTTGAACACCCGCATAAGCAGCTGCTGTAGAAACATGAATCTGAGGATTACATACAACCAAATGAACAGATTTTCCTAAAGGTTTTAATTTGGAGAGTATTTCACCTCTACCTTTTGCCAATTGCAGCCCTCCTTCAATAAAGAAAGCACAATCACTACCTAGGCTTGCCGCGAAAGTTTCTAATTCAAAGTTAGAAAAACCTAAATCAAACATATTATTGATGCCCAGAAGTGTATAACTCGCATCTGCTGAGCCACCCCCAAGACCTGCTCCAACAGGGATCTGTTTGCGCAAGTGTATGCGCAAATTCGGAAAGTCTCTTTGCGTTCGAAGTAAAGCTACCGCTCTTTGACACAAATTTAGTTGGCCATCAGAGGGTACTTGAATTCCCGTTTGAACGAAAGAATCTTGTTCGTCAATAGTGATTTCTAAAATATCACAAAGCGGTATGGCAGCCATGATGGTTTCAATTTCGTGAAAGCCATCGGGGCGTTTGGCAAGAATGTGTAAGCCAAGGTTGATTTTCGCTGGAGGATACAAGATCATGCGGTAAAGATAAGCAATTGGCGAAAATCCTTATTTTTGTTGCACGAAACAAGAAAGACATGAGCACAACCTATTTGGATTTTGAAGAACCTCTTCGCGAACTTGAAGAACAAATTGAGCAAACAAGAGCTTTAGGCGAACAAACGCAAGTTGATATGCAAGACAAAATCTCTGAATTAGAGAATGTCCTTGCTGCCAAAACCAAAGAAGTATTTGCCAATCTTACCCCATGGCAACGCGTTCAATTGTCTCGTCATCCAGACAGACCCTACACGCTCGCTTACATCAACGCCCTCACCAACGGTCAATTCCAAGAACTACACGGCGACCGCAATGTAAAGGACGACAAAGCAATGGTGGGTGGCTTTGGCTTACTAGATGGCAGAACCGTTATGTTCATTGGTCAACAAAAAGGTATCAATACCAAAATGCGTCAATACCGCAATTTTGGCATGCCCAATCCAGAAGGCTACCGCAAAGCGTTGCGCCTCATGAAACTCGCAGAAAAATTCAACAAACCAATTGTTACGTTCATCGATACACCTGGTGCATTTCCTGGCCTAGAAGCCGAAGAGCGTGGCCAAGGCGAAGCAATCGCACGCAATATCTATGAAATGATGCGCCTAAAAGTACCTGTCATATGTGTGATTATAGGTGAAGGTGCCTCTGGTGGCGCACTTGGAATTGGCGTTGGAGATAAAGTTGTGATGCTAGAAAACACCTGGTATTCAGTTATTTCTCCAGAAAGTTGCTCCTCCATTCTTTGGCGTTCTTGGAACTACAAAGAAATTGCTGCGTCTGCACTTAAACTCACTTCTACTGACATGCAACAAAATGGCTTGGTAGACGACGTTGTAGCAGAGCCAAGTAACGGAGCTCACCGCAATCAAGAGCAAATGTTTGCCACGCTGCGCGAAAAATTGCACGGTTACCTACAAGAACTCGATCAAAAAAGTCCTGAGCAACGCATCAATGACCGCATCGAGAAGTTCAACAAAATGGGCTATTGGAAATAAACCAAAACCATGAACGCGCTGCTCGCCACGCCCATTGCCTACCTCAAAGGAGTTGGGCCGCAGAAAGCGCAAGTACTTCAAGAAGAACTTGGTATTTATACTTTTCAGGACCTCCTTTTTCATTTTCCTTATCGGTACCAAGACCGCAGTAGTTTTCACGACATCGCCCTGATACGGGCAGAAGATCAATACGTTCAACTCAAGGGCCGGTTTACGCACATTAGCGAAATTGGCAGTGGTCGTCACAAGAAATTACAATGTAGGTTTTCAGATGGTTCTGGCACTATTGATTTAGTTTGGTTTCAAGGTTTTCAATGGATCAAAGGAAACCTCAATGTTCAAGATGAATTCATTATCTTTGGCAAGCCCAAATTTTTTCAGAACAACTGGAACATCCCACATCCTGAATTACTTAAAGTAATACCTGGCTTGGAGCGAAAAGGATTTGAAGCCTTCTACCCTAGCACCGAAAAATGCCAACACAAAGGTCTTCACAGCAAAGGATTGAGCAAGCTCATTGCCAATCTCTTTGAACAATTAGCCAATCAGATCCCAGAAACTTTACCAGTAGGTATATGTTCTGAACTCAATTTATTGCCACGGGTTAAAGCGCTTCGAGAAATCCATCAACCTAGTTCAGAAACCTCAATGAAGGCGGCTCGCTACCGGCTCAAATGGGAAGAACTTTTCTTTCTACAACTCGAATTATTATTGCGGAAAGGAATTCAAAGCAAAAAGCTGAGGGGTTATTCATTTAACGAAGTCGGAGCTGCATTCAATGAATTTTACCAACACCACCTTCCATTTGAACTAACCAACGCTCAAAAACGCGTTCTCAAAGAAATTCGAAAAGATTTAGGAGCCGGTAGCCACATGAATCGTTTGCTGCAAGGCGATGTAGGTAGCGGCAAAACCCTCGTTGCCCTTTTGAGCTTATTGCTCGCCATTGGCAACGACTTGCAAGGAGCCTTAATGGCGCCAACTGAAATATTAGCGACGCAGCATTTTATAGGTATTTCGGAATTATTAGCTGCCATGAATATTCGCGTAGCACTCTTGACAGGTTCTACTAAAAAAGCAGAGCGAATTGCCATTCACGAAGGTCTTTTGGATGGCAGTATCGAGCTGCTCATTGGAACACACGCCTTATTAGAAGACACCGTTCAATTTAAAAATTTAGGTCTTGTTGTCATTGACGAACAACACCGTTTTGGGGTGGCTCAGCGTGCCAAAATGTGGCGAAAAAACACCATTCCTCCCCATGTTTTGATCATGACTGCCACGCCTATTCCGCGCACCTTAGCGATGACTTTCTATGGAGACCTTGATGTATCGGTCATCGATGAATTACCACCGGGCAGAAAGCCCATCCAAACCATACATCGCCGAGAAAATCACAGGGAAAAACTCTTCAGCTTTATACGCGAGCAACTCCAATTAGGAAGGCAAGCTTACGTTGTTTATCCGCTCATCCAAGAGTCTGAGAAACTTGACTTTAAAAACCTTGAGGAGGGTTTTGCCCAAATTGAAGACTATTTCAAACCGCTTGGTTTTCAGATTAGTATGGTCCACGGAAAAATGAAACCCGCAGACAAAGAAGCGGAAATGCAAATGTTTGTAAGCGGTCAAACACACCTCATGGTCGCTACCACCGTAATCGAAGTGGGCGTTAATGTACCAAATGCGTCAGTCATGGTCATAGAAAGCGCAGAGCGCTTCGGATTGTCACAATTACACCAGTTGCGCGGACGCGTGGGACGCGGCGCTGAAAAATCGTTTTGTATTCTGATGACCGGCGATGGCATATCTAAAGAAGCGCAAAAGCGCATGGATACAATGGTGGCCAGTAACGACGGTTTCGTACTTGCCGAGGTAGATTTGCAGCTACGCGGCCCCGGAGACCTCATGGGCACGCAACAAAGCGGAGCACTTGCACTGAAAATTGCCGACCTCGCCAAAGACGGGCAACTCGTACAATTAGCTCGCGAAAAAGCTCGCGAAATATTGGAGGCAGATCCGCAGTTGATCAAACCTGAAAATACGCTATTGAATCAAGCGCTGCGTGAGGTCTTGAAAAATAAACCTAACTGGGGCAGGATATCTTAATAATTTGTTTTCTTCACCAAACAAAAAGGGCGGCCATATTTGGCCGCCCTTTTCTTAATTCGAATTGGCTTATTGTGCCTCCTCCATTAACTCTTCGTATGCTTCTTTCGAACCTACGATGAGATTTTGGAAGTGACGCACACCTGTTCCTGCTGGAATGAGGTGACCAACAATTACATTTTCTTTCAAGCCCAACAAATGGTCTTCTTTTCCTGAGATTGCAGCTTCGTTGAGGACTTTTGTAGTCTCTTGGAAAGATGCAGCTGAAATGAATGACTGGGTTTGAAGTGAAGCGCGCGTGATACCTTGCAACAACGGAGTTGAAGTTGCCGGCATTGCCTCGCGTGCCTCGATGAGTTGTTTGTCTTCGCGCTTCAAGCGAGAGTTTTCGTCGCGTAAACGGCGAACGCTTACCAATTGACCTTTGTGTAATTCTGTTGAATCACCAGCGTCAATCACAAACATTTGACCGTAAAGCTCGTCGTTGGCTTCCATGATGTCAGCTTTGTGAACGCTTTGACCTTCCAAGAAACGAGTGTCTCCTGATTCAATGATCTCTGCCTTCAACATCATTTGGCGAACGATGACCTCAAAGTGCTTATCGTTAATTTTTACACCTTGTAAGCGGTATACCTCTTGAATTTCGTTCACGATATACTCTTGTACTTTCGTCGGACCTTCAATATTGAGGATATCATTTGGCGTAATGGCACCATCAGAAAGCGGTTGCCCTGCACGAACGTAGTCGTTTTGCTGTACAAGGATGTGCTTAGAAAGTGGTACCAAATACTTGCGTACTTCGCCGAGTTTAGACGTGATAATGATTTCACGGTTACCGCGCTTAACGGTTCCGTAAGTTGCTGTACCGTCGATTTCAGATACCACAGCTGGATTAGATGGGTTTCTTGCTTCGAATAATTCAGTAACGCGTGGAAGACCACCGGTGATATCCCCCGTTTTACCCGCAGAGCGTGGAATTTTAACGAGGATGTCACCTGCAACAATTTTATCACCTTCTGCAACGGAGATGTGCGCGTTTACTGGAATAGAGTATTCGCGTAATACTTCTTTCGTTTTTGGATCGATGATGTGGATCGCTGGTGATTTTTTCTTGTCGCGAGACTCGATGATTACTTTTTCAGTAAAGCCTGTTTGCTCATCGACTTCTTCGCGGTAGGTAATGTTTTCGATGATGCCATCAAATACTACTTTACCAGCGACTTCACCGATGATGAGTGCGTTATATGGATCCCATTTACAGATGACATCACCTTTTTTGATTTTGGTGTTGTTTTTAACCATGAGGTCAGAACCGTAAGGGACATTTGCTGTCATGACAACGATTCCTGTTTTCTCGTCTGTAATGCGCAATTCAGCCGAACGACCAACAACGATTACGCGTTCTGTGCCGTCTGAATTTTTGCGCTCAATTGTACGCAATTCGTCGATTTCGAGCTTACCATTTGCTTTCGCTTTGAGGTCTGAAATATCGGCGATGTTAGATGCAGTACCACCCACGTGGAATGTACGAAGTGTAAGCTGCGTACCAGGCTCACCAATTGATTGTGCAGCAATGACACCCACAGAGTCACCGATTTGCGCTAAACGGTGGTTGGCAAGGTTGCGACCATAACATTTCGAACAAACGCCACGACGCATCTCACAAGTGAGTACAGAGCGGATTTCAACCTCCTCGATACCCGCTTTTTCAATGGCGCGTGCAACATCTTCTGAAATGAGCTCACCAGCTTGTACAATTACTTGATCAGAGTCTGGCATGTAGACATCGTGAACGGATGTACGTCCGAGGATACGATCGTACAATGGTTCAACAACTTCGTCATTTTTCTTGAGAGCCGTGGCAACGATTCCGCGAAGGGTACCACAGTCGTTAGAATTGATCACAACGTCTTGAGCGACATCGACCAAACGACGTGTAAGGTAACCTGCATCGGCCGTTTTAAGGGCGGTATCCGCCAAACCTTTACGTGCACCGTGAGTAGAAATAAAGTACTCAAGAATCGAAAGTCCTTCTTTAAAGTTGGACAAAATCGGGTTCTCGATAATTTCTTGAACGGATGCACCTGATTTTTGCGGTTTAGCCATTAGACCACGCATACCTGACAACTGGCGAATTTGTTCTTTCGAACCACGTGCACCGGAGTCAAACATCATGTAGATAGAATTGAATCCTTGGCGGTCGCTCTTGAGTTGCTCCATGAGCGTGTGCGTTAGACGCGAGTTTGTGTGCGTCCAGATGTCGATAATTTGGTTGTAACGCTCGTTGTTAGTGATCAGACCCATGTTGTAGTTCATCATGACTTCTTTCACTTCAGTCTCTGCTTTCGCAACGAGTGTTTCTTTTTCTTTAGGAATGATGATATCATCGAGGTTAAAGGATAGACCTCCTTTGAAGGCCATCTCGTAACCGAGTTGCTTGATATCATCTAGGAATTGAGCTGTTCTTGAAGTTCCACAAACTTTCAATACTTCACCGATGATGTCGCGAAGGGCTTTCTTCGTCATGACGTCGTTGATGAAACCTACTTGACGTGGTACTTTGTTGTTGAACATCACGCGGCCACATGTAGTTTCTACCATCATGAGGCAAGGCTGACCATCTTCACCTAAATCGTAAGTTTTCACTTTGATGTGCGCATGCAAATCAAGTTTACCTTCGTTGTAGGCAATGATGACTTCTTCTGGAGAGTAGAAAATACCTCCTTCACCTTTCACGATATCGGTTTCGGTAGTGCGCTTTCCTTTTGTAATGTAGTAAAGACCCAAGACCATGTCCTGAGATGGTACCGCGATAGGCGCGCCATTTGCAGGGTTCAGGATATTGTGCGAAGCAAGCATGAGCATTTGCGCTTCCAAGATTGCGGCATTACCAAGTGGTAAGTGAACCGCCATTTGGTCACCATCGAAGTCGGCGTTGAAGGCCGTAGTTACGAGTGGATGCAAACGGATGGCTTTTCCTTCGATCAATTTTGGTTGGAAAGCTTGGATACCTAAACGGTGAAGCGTAGGGGCACGGTTCAAGAGAACTGGGTGGCCTTTCAACACGTTTTCGAGGATATCCCAAACAACCGGCTCTTTGCGGTCAACAATTTTCTTCGCTGATTTAACCGTTTTTACAATACCGCGCTCAATCATTTTGCGAATGATAAACGGCTTGTAGAGTTCTGCAGCCATGTCTTTTGGTAAACCACACTCGTGTAATTTCAAGTCTGGACCTACAACAATAACTGAACGCGCAGAGTAGTCAACACGCTTACCAAGTAAGTTTTGACGGAAACGACCTTGCTTACCTTTCAATGAATCTGAAAGTGATTTGAGGGCGCGATTCGATTCAGTTTTAACTGCAGAAGATTTTCTAGAGTTGTCGAAAAGTGAATCTACTGCCTCTTGCAACATGCGTTTTTCGTTGCGCAAAATTACTTCTGGCGCTTTGATTTCGATCAAGCGCTTCAAGCGGTTGTTACGGATGATCACACGACGGTAGAGGTCGTTGAGGTCAGAAGTTGCGAAACGGCCACCATCTAGTGGAACCAATGGACGCAATTCTGGCGGAATTACTGGAACAACTTTCACAATCATCCATTCTGGACGGTTGTCAATGCGTTTTTGTGAATCGCGCATGGCTTCAACAACTTGCAAACGCTTCAAAGCTTCGTTTTTACGCTGAACAGAAGTTTCTGTTTCGGCTTGGTAACGCAAGTCGTAAGACATTTGGTCGAGGTTGAGACCGCCTAACAAATCGTAAAGTGCCTCAGCACCCATCTTTGCGATGAACTTGTTAGGATCGCTGTCGTCGAGGTAATGGTTGTTAGCCAACTCTGGCAAATCGAGCATGTCAAGGTATTCTTCTTCTGTAAGGAAGTCCATTTTCTTGACGTTGGCCCATTTGTCTGTGCCTGTAACCGCACCTGCCTGAATGACAACGTAACGCTCGTAATAAATAATTTGATCTAATTTTTTGGTAGGCAAGCCTAACAAATAACCAATCTTGTTTGGAAGTGAACGGAAGTACCAGATGTGTGCGACAGGAACCACCAAAGAGATGTGCCCCATGCGCTCACGACGTACTTTCTTTTCAGTTACTTCTACACCACAGCGGTCACAAACAATTCCTTTATAGCGGATGCGCTTGTACTTACCACAGTGACATTCGTAATCTTTAACAGGTCCAAAAATGCGCTCACAGAACAAGCCATCGCGCTCCGGTTTGTAGGTGCGGTAGTTGATGGTTTCTGGTTTCAAAACTTCACCACTAGAATGCTCCAAAATAACTTCTGGTGAAGCCAAGGAGATAGTGATTTTGTTGAAGCTACTTTGCTTTTTTGGGGTTTCTTTTTTGAAAGCCATTTGATCTCGACTATTTACGTTAGTATTTTGAATTAATCCATTGATACGTTAAGGCACAAGCCACGTAGTTCGTGTAACAATACATTGAAGGACTCAGGAATACCTGGTTCTGGAATGTTGTCGCCTTTCACAATAGATTCATATGCCTTGGCACGACCCATGACGTCGTCAGATTTCACGGTTAAGATTTCTTGGAGGATATTGGCAGCACCAAATGCTTCCAATGCCCAAACTTCCATCTCACCAAAACGCTGACCACCAAACTGTGCTTTACCACCCAAAGGTTGTTGGGTAATAAGTGAGTATGGTCCGATAGAACGTGCGTGCATTTTGTCGTCAACCATGTGAGATAATTTCAACATGTAGATGATACCGACAGTTGCCGGTTGGTGGAAACGCTCCCCAGTTCCGCCGTCGTAGAGGTAAGTTTTACCTGAACGTGGCACACCAGCTTTGTCTGTCCACTCGTTGATTTCTTCTGGTTTAGCACCATCGAAAATTGGCGTAGCAAACTTGACACCTAGTTTTTCTCCAGCCCATGCAAGGACAGTTTCGTAAATCTGACCGAGGTTCATACGAGATGGTACCCCTAGTGGATTAAGAACGATGTCTACAGGTGTTCCGTCTTCGAGGAACGGCATGTCTTCTTGACGAACGATGTTGGCAACGATACCTTTGTTACCGTGGCGTCCAGCCATTTTATCACCGACTTTCAATTTACGTTTTTTGGCGACATACACTTTCGCTAATTTCACGATTCCGGCAGGGAGTTCATCACCGACAGAAATGTGGAATTTTTTGCGCTTGTAGATACCAAGTAAATCGTTTGCCTTGATATTGAAGTTGTGGATCACGCGAGAAATCAATTGATTGGTCTCGGTGTCTGAGGTCCAGTTCAATGGATTAACGATTGAGTAATCTAAGGCGCTCAATGCTTTATTGCTGAATTTAGTACCTTTTTTGATCAACTCTTCTTTAAAGTTATTGAATACACCGGCAGATTTTTGCTCTCCGAGGATCACTAATAATTTATCGACAAGTTTGTCGCGAAGTGCGGCAAAATCTCTTTGATAATCAGCATCTAATGCTTCAAGAACTGGCTTATCTTGTGATTTTGATTTGCGATCTTTAACTGCTCTTGAGAAGAGTTTTTTCTCGATAACAACACCGCGGAGTGATGGGCCAGCCTTCAAAGAAGCGTCTTTTACATCACCTGCTTTGTCACCGAAGATAGCGCGCAAGAGCTTCTCTTCCGGAGATGGATCTGTTTCACCTTTTGGTGTGATCTTACCAATGAGGATATCTCCTTCTTTGATTTCAGCACCTATGCGGATCAATCCGTTTTCATCGAGGTCTTTGGTTGCTTCTTCAGAAACGTTTGGAATATCAGAAGTCAATTCTTCCATTCCGCGCTTCGTGTCGCGAACTTCTAATGAATACTCATCGATGTGAATAGAGGTGAAGATATCGTCGCGAACTACTTTTTCAGAGATAACGATCGCATCCTCGAAGTTGTAACCTTTCCAAGGCATGAATGCCACTTTGAGGTTTTGTCCGAGTGCGAGCTCTCCTGATTGAGTTGCATATCCTTCACAAAGAACTTGGCCTCTTTCAACACGGTCGCCTTTTTGTACAATTGGCTTGAGGTTGATACAAGTACTTTGGTTGGTTTTCATGAATTTAGTGAGGGAATAACGCGTTACTTCGCTGTCAAAACTCACTAATTTGTCTTGGTCGTTCCAGTCGTAACGAATAACGATTTCGTTCGCATCTACGTACTCAACTGTTCCAGAACCTTCTGCATTGATTAGAACGCGGGAGTCTCTGGCGACAAGTTGTTCGATACCTGTACCAACGATTGGTGCATTAGGACGCAAAAGCGGCACGGCTTGGCGCTGCATGTTGGATCCCATGAGTGCACGGTTGGCATCATCGTGCTCGAGGAAAGGAATGGATGAGGCCGCAATTGATGCAATCTGGTTGGCACCAACGTCCATCAAGCTGAGGTCGCCTGGCGCAACTACCGGGAAGTCTCCTTCGTAGCGTGCCTTCACTAAATCAGAAAGGAAATTACCTTTATCGTCGATTTTAGCGTTAGCCTGAGCAATCGTTTTTGAATCTTCTTCTTCAGCTGCTAAATAAATTGGGCTCTCTTCGAAAACAACGCGACCGTTGTCTACACGACGGTATGGTGTTTCGATGAAACCAAGCTTATTCACTTTTGCAAATACACAAAGTGAAGAAATTAGACCGATGTTCGGACCTTCTGGTGTCTCGATAGTACACAAACGACCGTAGTGCGTGTAGTGAACGTCACGAACCTCAAATCCAGCACGTTCTCGCGAAAGACCGCCTGGCCCAAGTGCAGAAAGACGACGCTTGTGCGTGACTTCCGAAAGCGGGTTGGTTTGGTCCATGAACTGAGACAGCTGATTGGTACCGAAGAAGGAGTTGATCACCGAAGACAAAGTCTTGGCGTTGATAAGGTCAATAGGTGTAAAGACTTCGTTGTCACGAACGTTCATGCGCTCGCGAATGGTGCGTGCCATACGTGCCAAACCAACCCCGAATTGAGCATAAAGTTGCTCGCCAACGGTACGAACACGACGATTCGATAAGTGGTCGATGTCATCGATATCTGCCTTAGAGTTGATCAATTCAATCAAATACTTGATGATAGAGATGATGTCGTTCTTAGTTAAAACTCTAGACTCTTCAGTAGTATCTAAGTTGAGTTTTTTGTTCAAACGGTAACGCCCCACTTCTCCTAGATCATAACGAGCATCAGAGAAGAATAATTTCTCAAATACGCCTTTTGCTGTTTCGTAGTCTGGTGGATCTGCGTTACGCAATTGACGGTAGATGTGTTCAACCGCTTCTTTCTCAGAATTGGAAGTATCTTTTTGAAGGGTGTTGTAGATGATGGTGTAGTCTGTTGAATTACCATCTTCTTTGTGTAAAATCAAAGACTTAGCACCTGAATCCATGATGGCATCGAGGTGTTCTTCACCAATCATTAATTCGCGATCGAGGATTACTTCGTTGCGCTCAATAGAGACAACTTCTCCGGTATCTTCATCAACGAAATCTTCGATCCAAGTTTTAAGAACCCTTGCTGCCAAACGACGGCCGATGAGTTTCTTGAGGTTTGCTTTGCTTACCTTCACTTCGTCTGCCAAACCAAAGATATCTAGGATATCGCGGTCAGTTTCGTAACCAATGGCGCGGAAAAGTGTGGTAACTGGCAATTTCTTTTTACGGTCAATGTACGCATACATGATATTGTTGATATCCGTAGCGAATTCGATCCAAGATCCTTTGAAAGGAATAATACGAGCCGAATATAATTTAGTGCCATTTGCGTGGCGAGACTGTCCAAAGAAAACACCAGGTGAACGGTGCAATTGAGATACAATAACGCGTTCTGCGCCATTGACCACAAATGAACCTTTCGGTGTCATATAAGGAATTGTACCTAAATAGACATCCTGAACGATGGTTTCGAAATCCTCGTGCTCAGGGTCTGTACAATACAGTTTCAGTTTTGCTTTAAGAGGAACACTGTAAGTGAGACCTCTTTCGATACACTCTTCGATGGTGTAGCGAGGTGGATCAATGAAATAATCCAGGAATTCTAGAACAAATTGATTGCGGGTATCCGTAATGGGGAAATTTTCAGCAAACACTTTGAAAAGTCCTTCGCTTTCGCGGTTCTCCGGTGTTGTTTCCAACTGGAAGAATTCTTGAAAGGACTTTAATTGAATCTCCAAGAAATCTGGATATTCAAATTGGTTTTTGCTTGAAGCAAAATTAATTCTGGTTGAATTAGTTGTTGTTGCCAAGGCTTGTTTTTTTTAATGTTTTGTACTCTGTTGAAATCAACATGCAAAAAACAGGACAAGGCACCCGCCTTTCGGCGGTGCCTTTCCTGTATATCCTGAATCGAATTACTTAACTTCTACTTCAGCACCAGCCTCTTCTAGAGACTTTTTAAGGCCTTCAGCCTCGTCTTTAGAAACGCCTTCTTTCAATGTAGAAGGTGCTGCATCAACTAGGTCTTTAGATTCTTTCAAACCGTTACCAGTCAATTCTTTAACAAGTTTAACTACTGCAAGTTTGTTAGGACCACCAGCTTTGAGGATCACATCAAACTCAGTTTTCTCAGCAGCAGCTTCGCCACCAGCAGCAGCACCACCACCTGCAACCATTACTGGTGCAGCAGCAGCAGGCTCAATGCCATACTCGTCTTTCATAATTGTTGCCAACTCACTTACTTCTTTTACTGTAAGGTTAACCAACGTTTCTGCAATTTGCTTTAAATCAGCCATTTTATTTAAATTTAAAAAGGTTTAAAAATTAATTGTTTATGCTCGTTCTTCGAGCGTTTTAAGGATACCAGCAATTTTGCCACCAGCACCTTGAAGACCAGACAATACATTTTTCGCTGGGCTTTGCAACAAGGCAATGAGGTCACCAATAAGCTCTTCTTTGCTTTTGAGTGATTCTAATGCACTAAGTTGTTCGTCACCAATAAAGATTGCTTCGTCGATGTATGCGCCTTTCAAAAGTGGTTTTGGAGACTTCTTGCGGAAATCTGCAATCAATTTTGCAGGTGCATTTGCAACTTCAGAGATCATTACTGAGGTAGAACCTTTCAATACGTCGCGTAACGCACCGAAATCTTTACCTTCAACTTGATCCATAGCTTTTTCAAGCAAAGCGTTCTTTACAACACGCATGGAGATGTTTGATTGAAAACATCTTCTGCGGAGTGTGTTTACAGCCTCAACGGTCAAATCTGCAGTGTCTGTTAAATACACAACGCTACTAGCAGACAACTGTGCTGCTAATTCGCTAATGTACTGTGCTTTTTCTTCTCTTGTCATGTGTTCTAAGTATTAAGCAGTAACAGACTTCGCGTCAATTTGTATTCCGGGACTCATTGTAGAGCTCAAGTAAATACTTTTAATGTATGTACCTTTTGCAGCAGATGGCTTGAGTTTAACAAGCGTTTGGATCAATTCGGAAGCATTTTCACGAATTTTAGCGCCATCAAAACTTACCTTACCAATTCCAGCGTGGATGATACCGTATTTGTCAACTTTAAAGTCGATTTTACCGGCCTTCACCTCTTCTACTGCTTTACCAATTTCCATGGTTACAGTACCTGTTTTTGGGTTTGGCATCAAGCCGCGTGGACCGAGGATACGACCAAGCGCACCTACTTTACCCATTACAGAAGGCATCGTGATGATCACGTCAACGGCAGTCCAGCCAGCTTTGATCTTAGCGATGTAATCGTCAAGACCTACGAAGTCTGCACCAGCGTCTTGCGCTTCTTTTTCTTTGTCAGGTGTACAAAGTACAAGTACTTTGACATCTTTACCAGTACCGTGAGGTAAGGCAACGGTTCCACGTACCATTTGGTTCGCTTTACGAGGGTCTACACCCAAACGAACACAAATATCTACAGAGGCATCGAATTTAGTGGTAGAAATTCCTTTCACCAAATCACATGCTTCTGATAGAGTGAAAGCTTTTGACAAATCATGTTTTGCCAAAATCTCTTTTCTTTTTTTAGAAACTCTTTTCATAATGAATGATTATTTGGATTTAGGAGCTTCGCCACCTTTTACGGTAACCCCCATACTTCTTGCTGTTCCTGCAACCATGCGCATAGCGGAATCAACTGTAAAACAATTCAAATCTGGAAGTTTGTCTTCGGCAATTGCACGAACTTGATCCCAGGTTACGGAACCAACTTTCACACGATTTGGCTCAGACGAACCCTTTTTAATTTTTGAATGTTCAATGATTTGTACCGCTGCTGGCGGGGTTTTGAGAACAAAATCAAAAGATTTATCACCGTAAACGGTAATTACAACCGGCACCACCTTACCCATTTTGTCTTGTGTACGCGCGTTGAACTGCTTACAAAACTCCATGATGTTCACACCCTTGGCACCGAGAGCCGGACCAATTGGCGGAGATGGATTGGCTGCGCCTCCTTTGATCTGTAACTTGATCAATGCTGCTACTTCTTTAGCCATATATATACAAATTATGTAGTTAAACGTGGGCTTCTCGACGGGAAGCTTTAGTCATCAGGCCCACTCCTACGGTTAATACAACTTTACGACTCTTTCTCAACCTGCATATAGTTGAGCTCGAGCAAGTTTTTGCGGCCAAAAATTTTGACCATTACCTTTAGTTTCTTTTTTTCTTCATTGATTTCATCAACGACACCACTAAAGTTGTTGAATGGACCATCAATTACTTTCACAGACTCACCAACCACAAATGGAATTTTGAGTTCTTCTTCTGTAATAGAAAGTTCATCAACTTTACCTAAAATGCGATTCACCTCTGCCATTCTCATTGGCACAGGCTCACCACCTTTTTCGGTACCTAGAAAACCGATCACATTTGGAATGCTCTTGATAACGTGAGAAACTTCACCTACCAAAGCGGCTTCTATTAGTACATAACCAGGTAAAAACGCCTTTTCTTTGTTGACTTTTTTACCATTTTGGATCTTAAATACTTTTTCTGTTGGAATGAGCACCTGATTGACGTAATCAGTGAGCTTCATGCGTGCGATTTCAAGTTCAAGATATTCCTTGACTTTTTTCTCCTTGCCACTAACGGCACGGACGACATACCATTTCTTTGCGATTTCTGCCATTCTCGTTGGGTGTTTAGAAAGATCCGTAGATAAAGCCAAGCACACCTTTCCATACAGAACTTTCTTCTCCGGTAATACCGAAAGTGAAGTCCATGGCGAAGATAACTAGGGATATAAGCAAAGATGCTACGACTACAAGGATAGTGTTATTTTGTAACTCTTTCCATGTAGGCCAAGTTACTTGATGAACCATCTCGTTGTAGATGTCGATGATGTATGATCTTAATTTTAACACGAACAGTTGTTTTAATTGTGCACGGGCGGTAGGATTCGAACCCACGACCAATGGTTTTGGAGACCACTACTCTACCAGCTGAGCTACACCCGTTTAAAAAGGGGAGCTGTTAACT
>JBEEOT010000024.1:0-35988 GCA_041191505.1 Bacteroidota bacterium
ACGGTAAGTGGAAGGAAATCAACTCCTTCTTTTGCTTCGGGTGCCGCCACAACAGTAGCGAGCAACATGGTGTCGCCCATGCGCACCACAACAGAACCATCTGCCTGTTTTGCCAACTTCCCGGTCTCTACAAGGATTTCCTTGCCGCCGGTCATGATTGACTTTCTTGTTCCTATATTCATCTTTATTTATTTACAATTTTTAAAACAAAAGAAGGGGCTATCGATGTTATCGAAGCCCCCTCTCCCATAAAATTTTCCGAGCAGATCTCAGAATTAACGACGAAGTCCTAATTCTTTGATCAAGGCGCGGTATTTCTCGATGTCTTTTGCCTTTAGGTAATCTAGAAGGCTACGACGCTTACCTACTAACAACTGAAGTGCGCGTTGGGTGCCGTAGTCTTTGCGGTTCTTTTTCAAATGCTCAGTAAGGTGACTGATGCGAAATGTAAATAAGGCAATTTGGCCTTCTGTAGAACCGGTATTGGTTTCTGAACCACCGTGTTGGGCGAAGATCTCTTTCTTCTTTGCTGAATCTAAATACATGCTAATATTTGTGTAAATGATTATTATGTAGACTGACCACCTTGGTCAATACGGCTGCAAAGATAAGACATCTTTTTGATTCGCGCAAAACCAACCGGGTTTTATTGTTATCTTTGCAGCGTTCTTGGGTGTCCGCTTGTCGGCCTTAATAAGGAATCCGGTTAGAACCCGGAGCTGTATCTGCAGCTGTAAGTGTCTAAAAAGTTGCTTAAACGCCACTGCGCAAGCGGGAAGGCAAAGCAGCAAGAGGCACGAGCCAGAAGACTTGCCCCTGAACAGCGTGAAGACTTCAGATCAAAGTCGGCATCGCCAAGGGCTTCGTATACCCTTGCCGCTCCACTTTTTTCCGTGTCCTTGTTTAATTTTTTAAATTTTCAACACATGAAAAAAGGATTATTATTTTTTGCCGCGCTGACCAGCGCAAGCCTCTATGCACAGCAATACGTGCATCAAGTACTCATCGCTAACGAAGGCTTTTTCGATTTTCAAACCAACGCAATAGTCGAGCCTGCCACTATTGGCTCCTACAATCCAACTACACAAACTTATGTTGTTGTAGATACGCTAGACGGTCAGCGTTTTAGTTCAGATGTCATCATAGACGGCGACTTCTATTTTGTTGCCGCCGATACCAAAATTTTCAAATACAACCTCAATACGCACCAACTCATTGGAAGCATAAACCTTACTGGGGTACGCAATTTAGCAGTTGCAGGCAATAAGCTCATCGCAACTCGTGGTGAGTATCTTCAAACCTTTGATTCGTACTTACAAGTGTTCGATAAAAACTCGCTTCAATTGCTAGCAGCACTCGACACAAACAACGGTCCAAAATGGGCAACACAAAATATTGTGGTCGTCAATGACATCGCTTATATTGCCATCAATAACGCCTATGAATGGGGCAACGAAAAAGGCCTCATTGGGCAGCTCGACCTCAATACACTCACTTATGGCACTGAAATTGACCTTGGTGCAGAAGGGAAAAACCCAGACAATATGTTTTTGTATAACAATGAATTGTATACAGTCAATAACAAAGACTGGTCTGGCGCTTCCGTTTCGAAAATCAGTTTAACAGGCGCGGTCAATACCCAAACACTTGCGAATGCCGTAACTGGCTGTGGTACTTCTGCCCTACGCGACGACAAATTAGTCTATCAAATTTCAATGGAAAACACCCTCAACGACTACAGCCTCCTCAATATGTCGTTGGTAGGTCCTGTAGCCGGCATTACCAATAACTTCTATGACCTCGCTCAAGATCCAGTGAGTGGCCACCTCTACGCCTCTTCTACTGACTTCTTTTCAGAAGGGCTTGTCTCTATCTTTGACAACAACAACGCGATTGTGAATCAATTTGCCGCAGGTGTTTCTCCCGGAACAATCGTTTTTGACCTGCGTTCAAACGTCGGGCTCAACGAACTCAATAACGCAATAAGCATTTATCCGAATCCGTCTAACGGTGTTTTCCAAATTATTGGCTTCACTGCAGGCGAGCGCTACCAAATTTACAATGCCGCGGGCAAAATCATTTTCGAAGGGCAAGCAAGTACTTTTGACTTGAGTGCGTTTGAAGCCGGAATGTATATTTTGCAAACCGCAAAAGGCCAAGCAAGATTGCTTAAGTTTTAAATCATTGCAAATCATTTAAAAAAGGCCGTTCATTTGAACGGCCTTTTTTGTGTTTGCTTATCTTTGTTCTATGCAAACAATACTCGATCAGCAGCAAATTCAGCAAAAAATAGTTCGATTGGGGCACCAGCTCATCGAAGCCGCCTTTGACCAAGAGATCATTTACCTCGGCGGCATTATTGGCAATGGTTATGTTTTGGCACAGCTACTTGCCGATGTAATTGCTCAAAACAGTGCGCTTAAAGTGGTCTGCTTTGAAATCAAACTCAACAAAGACGAACCTTGGAGTGAGGCCATAACGTTCTCCATCGATCAAAAAGAACTCAAAAATTCTTACATCATACTCATCGACGACGTCGTCAATAGCGGCAAAACCATGCAATACGCGCTGCTCAAATTCCTCGAGCAGGCCACCAAAGCCATCAAAACGGTGGCGCTCATTGATCGCCAACACCGTCGCTACCCCATCAAAACAGATTTTGCAGGCCTGAGTCTATCTACCACCCTTAAAAACCATGTGGAGGTTGATTTCTCGGCATCCAATGCAAAAGTATTTTTATACTAATGGAAAAAATTACCGAAGCGAGCTCCAATTTTCAGCATTTGGATCAAATGAGTACCCTTGATCTCTTGGAGGGGATCAACTCTCAAGATCAACTCGTGCCTTTGGCAGTAGCAAAAATTAAAAAAGAACTCGAAGGTTTTATCGATGCTTGTTTTGAGCGCATGCAAAAAGGCGGCAGACTTTTTTATATTGGCGCAGGCACGAGCGGCCGCTTGGGTATCGTAGATGCCAGCGAATGCCCGCCTACCTTCGGCGTCGAACACGGACGCGTCATAGGCCTCATTGCCGGCGGAGACGCCGCCATCAGAAAAGCTGTTGAATTTGCCGAAGACGACACCACCCAGGGCTGGAAAGACATCTTAGCACACCAACCCACTCCGCTAGACACAATTGTAGGCGTTGCTGCCTCAGGCACCACACCTTATGTACTTGGCGCCATTCATGAAGCCAACAACGCTGGCCTACTCACTGCCGGTATTGCTTGCAATCCAGGGTCGCCATTAGCCAACCTAGCACAACATGCCCTCACCCCTGTTGTAGGGCCAGAATTCGTTACAGGTAGTACGCGCATGAAATCTGGCACCGCACAAAAATTAGTCTTGAACATGATTTCCACTAGTTTAATGATCAAACTCGGTCATGTCAAAGGAAACCGCATGGTAGACATGCAACTTTCCAATGAAAAGCTAGTAGATCGCGGTGCCAAAATGGTGGCTGCCGAATTAAACATTGAACACCAAATTGCTCAACAATGGCTTCTTGAACACGGATCTGTGCGCAAGGCAGTTGAGGCTTATTTAAAACAACATTCATGAGTGCATTCGATCCAAATGGCGTAGGTATCGCCAATGGCAATATCTTTGGCTTCCCTTATTCAGAGCAAGAGGCGGACCTCATACTTATTCCTGTTCCTTGGGACGCAACTGCATCATACGGAAAAGGAACCAGCAACGGCCCTCAGGCAATCTTAGATGCCTCTACGCAACTCGATTTCTATCACCCAGAGCTCGAGCGCGCTTATGAAACAAAAATTTACATGTCTCCGGTTTCGAGCGAATGGAAAGCCATCAATGACCGCCTTTGCGAAGCTGGCATGCAATACATCGCCCAAATAGAAACTTCTGGGGAAGAAGAAGCCCAGCGAATTTTTGGGTCAACACTGCAAGAAATCAATGAAGCGCACAATGCGTTGCGTTCAAACCTAAAAGAACGCTGTTTGCAACTTCTAAATGCCGGCAAAATGCCCTGTGTTTTAGGTGGTGAACACTCTACTCCTCTCGGCTTGCTTCAAGCCCTCGACGCGCATTACGATGGTTTTGGCATTCTTCAAATCGATGCGCATGCAGATTTGCGCGACGCCTATGAAGGATTTGAGCAGTCTCATGCAAGTATTATGTTCAACGCCCTCAAGGAGCTCAAAAATCTTCAGTATTTAACTCAGGTAGGTATCAGAGATGTTTCCGAAAGAGAAATCGAACTTGCCAAAAACGATCCAAGAGTCCATACTTTCTACGATTGGGACCTTAAAAACGCACAGTATTCTGGCAAGACCTGGTCTGAACAAGTACAACAGATCATTGCCACACTTCCACAAAAAGTCTACGTCTCTTTTGACATTGACGGCTTGCTACCTAGTTTGTGCCCACACACTGGCACACCGGTTGCAGGAGGTTTTGAACTCCAACAAATTGCCTTTTTACTCTTTGAACTTGTACATTCCGGCCGTCAAATCATTGGTTTTGACCTCAATGAAGTAGCTCCAGGGCCAGAGGGCGATTGGGACGCCAATGTAGGCGCAAGAGCACTTTGGCATTTGGTGTGTGCTACCGAATTAAGCCGCAGAAAGCAATTATGAAAATCAAACAAACACAAGTCATTTCAGGCCTTGTACTAACCTTTGGCCTACTGAGCCTTTTTAGCATTTGGAATGTCTACAACTGGGATATCCTGGGTTGGGGCACCAAACTTTTCTTGTTTCCTTTTTTGGCACTCATCAGTTTTATAGCAAAACTGACACCCGCCAAACCTACACTTTTTCTGCGCATACAATTAGGCCTGCTTGGCCTGCACATGCTCCTTTATTTTTGGGTTTTCAATTTTCAAGACCCGCATGCACCAAGCCTATTGTTATTATTGCTCCCCATGCTTTTAGCGAGTGTTGTTTTGATTTTTGCCAAAGTTCAGAACCTCAACAAAACGAGTTTTATTCAAAAAACGAACATACAAGGCAAAGTGCTTGTGTTTCAAAATCAAAGCAAGGGATTCTTAATCATTGCAGCCTTGTTTTACCTGAGTATGGGTGTTTTTCAATGGGCTGACCTCATCCTACCCGGGATCATTTTCGAACTTTTGGGGCTCCTGATTTTTCTTTATCATTTGATCCGACCGTAACCAACAATTTTGGGTTTCCAGTATGTAGAAGTTTCAAGTTCTACTATCGAAATGCCAAGCGATGAGCTCGAATGGATCATTTGTTTTGGAGCGCCTTTTTCCGATATTAGCAATCCAACATGATTAACTTGACCACCATTTGAAAAGAAAATGAGGTCTCCAGCCGTTGCATCTGAGGCATCTATAGCCTGACAAAATGCAAACTGATCTGCGGCCCGCCGCGGCAGCATAACACCCGACTGCTCAAAAACATAACATGTAAAGCCACTGCAATCAAAACCTAAAGGATCTGTTCCCGCTTCTTTATAAGGAACGCCCAAATGGCGTTGGGCTTCTTGCAGCAATTTTTGGGTTTGAAGACTTCCCTTTAACGCTTGCGGTGCGTTGGTTAAACTTGGCTTGGGCAGCCCTTGCAATTCCGACGCGTGGCGCTTGGCCCAAACCGGATCTTTGGCGAGCTCTTGCGCGGCCATTTGCCGAAATTTTGTGGGGAAAGTTTCTTGGTCGTAGGTAGGGTTCAATAGTAGCCTGCTTGCTTTGCGATAAACCATTTTGTAGTGGCCCTGAGCAAACAACAAATCAAGTTTTTGCTCCATCGATTTTTGGGCCAAAAAACGGGCATTGAACCCACAAAATAAAACGGTGAAAAAGAGAACCTTTTTAATTGGCATAAAGTTTTCCGTTCATGAAAACAACCGACGTTTGATTGGGTAATTTGACCAATACTTTATTGCCGTATATCTCGAAATCGGCATTCTGAAAAGTGGTGATTTCTTGAAGATTGCCATCGACCAAAGCGCTTACCCCACCGATGATATTGCGAAACACCAATACATTATTTTTGAGTAAGTAGGTCTGTGGCTGATAAGTAGCCACCTGAATGCGCTGACCGTTGGTATAGGCAAAAAAGTAAGAGTTTTCCATCCAGACGCAGATGTCGTCTTTGACGTCCCACAACTCAGATGAAAAATTAGAAAGCGCTGTTTTTTGCCCATTTTGATAATGCCAGAGGTTGCCGTTCATGTCTTCGTACACTACAAATCCGCGGCCTGCCTTGTATTTTTTAATAGGGAAGGATTCCAACTCCATGAAATTACCTTGGTCAAAAACATAAAAAGATTGTGTGTAAGGGTCTTTGAAGCACATGACGTCAGTGCCTAATTGAAAATCCAGCACTTCTTCATTATAGGTGCCGATTTCGAATTTTTGACCGTGCCAATAAACAAAATACGTGTTGCTGTTGTCTTTGTAGACGACTAAGTTTTCTCCAACACGGGCATTCATAGAGAGCCCGTTTGTGATGGTCACTAAACTCTCTACTTTCTGATTCCAGTAAACATTGAGGGCTTGGTAGCGGGTATCTTCAAAGACAATAAGGCTGTCTTTGACAATAAATTCACGTCCAAAATTAGTAAGGACTGTAAACTTGCCGGCATCCCACATTCGCAGGCCCTGAGCAATGCGATACGCCATGAGATGATCGGAAACCTGGTAATCTACGTTTAGTGTAGTGACGTCAATTCGGTTTTTACCATCGTAAATTTTAAGATTGCCGCGGGTGTCTATATAGGCAACCATTTCGTCGCCGGCTTTGTAGTTCAAGATTGGCTGAATCTCGATGGGCCTGAAAAATCCGTCCTGAAAAGAAACAAAATAATTATTGAAGTCGAGGGTTGGAACAATTCCTTGCGCCCAATTGGCAGCAACAAAAAGGAAGGAGCACAAGAAGAAGGCAATTGTTTTGAACGACATTCATCAAAGTTACCAAAATTTAGACCAATAAACGTATCTTCGTAGCGCTTATCCAATTGACTATGAAAAAATCTATTTTATGCGGTCTTTTTTTGCTGGGAAGCGCCTCTTTTTGGGCACAGCAAAAAATCACCTACGAAGCGTATGACCTACCTAACGGGTTGCACGTTATTCTTCACGAAGAACACGCCACACCAATTGTAGCGGTCTCGGTATTGTATCACGTCGGTTCTAAAAATGAGAACCCGAACCGCACTGGTTTTGCGCATTTCTTCGAGCACCTTCTTTTCGAAGGTTCTGCCAATATCGGCCGCGGAGAATACAGCGAGCTCGTCGAAAAAAATGGCGGCACACTCAATGCCAACACCTCCCAAGACCGCACTTATTATTACGAAGTATTACCTTCCAATCAATTAGAGCTCGGTCTATGGCTAGAGAGCGAACGCATGTTACACGCCAAAGTAGACATCAAAGGAATCGAAACACAACGCAGTGTTGTTAAAGAAGAAAAACGTCAGCGCGTAGACAACCAACCCTACGGATCTTTTTTCACCGAAATATTCAAACGCGTTTTTACGTCACACCCATATAATTGGGCGCCAATCGGCAGCATGGAACACCTAGATGCAGCGCAAGAAGAAGACTACGTCAACTTTTACAAAACGTTTTACGTGCCTTCTAATGCGACGCTTTCAATAGCCGGAGACATCAATATCGAACAAACTAAAAAGTGGATCGCTACTTATTTTGGTAGCATTCCAAAAGGGCAGGCAATCAATTTATACCGCGATTTCATCAATCTCAGCGATGAAGAATTTACTGCCAAATACAAAATCCAAAAGAGCGAATTTGACCAAAAGAACTTTATGGCCTCCACATCACCTGCGGCCAAGCAGATCATTAATAGCTACCTTAGTCAACCTTGTGCAATTGAAAGACCGCGCAAAGACAATCAAGCTATTGTAGGCGTAGTCAAAGACACTATCTACGACAACATTCAGTTACCAGCGCTTTTTATGGGCTACAAAATGCCCGCTCAAACACATCCCGACACTTATGCACTTGAGTTTTTAAATGAAGTACTTTCAAGTGGCAGCTCTTCGCGCATCAACAAAGAAATCGTCGAAAAGCGCGAATTAGCACAATATGCTTTTTCATTTAACTATGGATTAGAAGACGCCGGTATTGGCATCATGGCGGCAATTGCACCAAAAGAAGTCTCTTTAGATACCCTACTCGCTGCATTTGACCAACAAATTGCTGCGATTAAAAGCACCCTAATTAGTGAAGAAGAATTCCAAAAAGTGCGCAATAAATTTGAAAACGATATTGCTTCTGGCAATTCAAGCATTGCAGGCATTGCCGAAAATTTGGCAGATAACCACGTATACTACGGAGACGCCAATCGTGTCAATACCTTGCTTTCGAATTACTTAAAAGTCACCAGAGAAGACATCCTGAGAGTTGCCAACACTTACCTCACCCAAGATGCCCGCGTGATCCTTTATTATTTACCTAAAGAAAAATAAGACCCATGAAACGCCTTTTATTCCTTCTTTTTTGGGTTGTTGCCACCTTGGCGCAAGCACAAATTGACCGCAGTATGATGCCTCAGCCAGCAGCTGCTCAAAAAATCAATATCCCTGCCTCACAAGTTTTCACGACCTCAAATGGCATCACTGTCATTTTATCTGAAAACCACAAAATCCCGAAAGTTTCCATCGAATTGAGTTTAGGCAACAGTCCCAAACTTGAGGGTTCAAAAACTGGCCTTGCCGATTTCGCCGGATCTTTATTGATGTCTGGAACTGCAGAGCGATCCAAAGACCAACTAGACCGCGAAATCGACTTCATCGGCGCCAATCTTTCTGCGGGCGCATCTAGTATGTACCTCAGTTGCCTCACCAAACACCTCGACAAAGGCTTAGACCTCATGACCGATGTTTTGTACAATGCAAATTTCCCAGAGAGTGAAGTAGAGCGCATCCGTAAACAAAATCTTTCGGGCTTGCAATCTACAAAAGCCGATGCCGGAGAAATGGCGAGCAATGCCACAAGAGCGGTCAACTTCCCAGGACACCCACTCGGAGAAATCATGACCGAAGCGACACTTCAAAACATCACCCGCGAAGACCTCATCCAATATTATAAATCAACCTTCACTCCGCAAGGCAGCTATTTAGTGGTGGTTGGCGACATCACCAGAGCGCAAACAGAAGCGCTTGTTGAACGCTATTTCTCTAAATGGCAAGGTGGCCCGGTATATCAAGCCGAACTAGGAAAAGGACAATTTGACAAAGGCAACCGCGTCATTTTTGTGAAAAAACCAGGAGCTGTTCAATCTGTTGTCTATGTTACATTTCCGATTGACATCCGCTCAGGACACAAAGACCAACTTGCGCTCAATGTCTTGAATGGCATTTTAGGCGGCGGTGGCTTTGGCACGCGCCTCATGCAAAACCTACGCGAAGACAAAGCATTTACCTATGGTTGCTATTCTACGCTCAACATTACTGAGAACGGTTCTTGGATGTCTGCAGGTGGCAACTTCAAAAATGCGGTGACTGATTCTGCGATTACAGAAATTCTCAAAGAATTCGCGGGTATTATTGAAGCACCGGTTAGCGACGAAGAACTGAGCCTTACCAAAAACAACATGGCTGGCGGTTTTGCCCGTTCGTTAGAGCGCCCACAAACCGTCGCCCGTTTTGCACTCAACACCATCAAACAAAAGTTAGCGCCAGACTATTACCAAAACTATCTTCAACAACTTGAAGCAATTAGCAAAGAAGATGTGTTGCGCGTTGCACAGCAGTATTTCACTGCTAAAAACTGCCACATTATTGTTGTGGGTAACGAAGAAATTTTACCAAAACTATTGGTGTTTGACGGCGACGGAAAAATAGAAAAGCTCGACGCATTTGGCGCTCCTATCAAAGAAACCAAAAATGCAACTATTAGCGCAGACCAATTGATAGATGCATATGCAATGGCACTTACAAATACCAGTTCAAAGAAAGCTGCCCTTAAAAAAGTGAAAGCCATCAAGTCCTACACGCGCATCTCTGAAATGAGTTCCGAACAAATTCCGTTTGTGCTCACTTCTACCGACTATTTTTGGGATGGTGGCAAAGAAGCCAGTAAAATGGAAATGCCAGGAATGGTTTTACAAAAATCGTATTTCGATGGCAAAACAGGCTTTACTTTTAGCATGCAGGGCGGACGAGAAGACCTCAAAGAAGAGGAAATTGCTGCCAAACAAAAAGCAACAGGATTTATCCCTGAACTCAACTACAAAGCCACCGGCATGACCTACGAAATCAAGGGCATTGAGAACATCAATGGCGAAGATTGCTACGTCTTATACACCAACGATGGCACCACTGAAAATTACGACTACTACAACGTCCAAACGTATATGAAAATGCGCTCTACCAACATACGTAAAGTGGAAGAAGAAACCATTGAAACCACAATCAATTACCAAGACTTCAAAGATGTCAACGGCTACAAGTTTGCGCACTCATTTGCAATGACCGTTGGCAAAATGAGCCTAAATGGCGTGGTCAAAAGTATCGATGTCAATCCTAAATTGCTCATCACAGCAGACTTCTAAGACTTCATTTACTTTTTTTAAAAAGCCACTTTCGAGTGGCTTTTTTTATAATTTTAAATAATGAAAAAATTTAGCATTCTATTCCTTCTGCTTTCGTTTGGCGCATTTGCCCAAAACACGCTAGTCTCGAGTGGCAACATTTTTGAAGGGGAACCCTATTTAGCTGTGAATCCACAGAATAGCAATCATTTGGTAGCGGCCTGGATGGGGTTTCAGCTGAATCAAAAAATTGTCATCAAGAGTGTGGTTTCATTAGACGGCGGAGGCTCTTGGTCTGCACCTGTTTGGCAAGCGCATCAGCAAGCAGGTAATAGCAGTGCCGATGTATCACTTGGTTTTGACTCGAATGGGAATCTATACATGGCGTACATCGATTACGACAACGTCAATTTTACAAACGGTGCCGTTATTTGCAGAAAATCTACCGACGGCGGGCTCACTTGGGGGGCAGCAGTGGTGGCTAGGTCTATCAGTTCTTGCCCTAATAAACTTTGTATAGATCGCCCATGGATTGCCGTTGACCCACTTACCGGAAGTATTGTGATCACCAGTACCAATGCGAATCAACCCGGAACAGTTCAGGCACCGTTTCATCCTTATATGGCGGTATCCTCAGACCAAGGCACCAGTTTTAGCTTACAAGAATTAGACAACCCTCCGTATTTGGCAGGGAGTGCGATCACACAACCAATGCCCTCACCTGCATTTGCAAATGACGGTTTATTTATGGCTGTTTATCCGAGTTACGAAACATCGCAGGGCATCTTGCCGCGGGTTATTGAAGTCAATAAACCAGTTGTTTCATCGTTCTATAATTACCAAATTGCTTTTCAAGGCATGGGATTTGGCACCCAAAATGACACCCTCAAACGCGGCGCACATTTGGCGCTGAATCAGGCCAACTCAACACGAGCAAGTTACGTTTTTCTGACAGAAGTATTTGGAGACCCCGACATTGCTATTATTGAAAAGGACAACGGCGGCTGGAGTGCGCCTATCCGCGTCAATCAAGATGCGCAGGGCAATGGAGTCGTGCAAGATTTAATTTGGTCAGACTACGATACCGACGGCGACCTTGCGGTTTGTTGGAGAGATCGCCGCAATGGTGTGCCTGGCACCTACCAAAGCCCGAGCGAAATTATTTGTCGCATCCAAAGCAACCAAATTTGGGGCAGCGAACTAACGATCAGTCCTTTGGTAGGCCACGACTCTATTTTACTTGAAAACGGCAATGACTTTTTGAATGTCCAATTCACCAATAATCAACTTTACACGATTTGGGGCGATGTCCGTCAAGGAACTTTGAAAATATTCTTAAACCATTTTGACCAATTGAGTAATTCAAGCAACACACTTGGCATTCCTACCTTTTATCCGATTTCTCCGAATCCGAGCAGCGGTATATTCGATATACCAAATGAACTACAGGGCTTGTCTTTTTCTTTGTATGCGATGGATGGTCAAGTGCTTCAAAAAGGAACGCTTCTCAATGAATTGAACCTTTCTCAATACGGATCAGGTACCTACCTATTGAAGGCCGCGCAATACACATTTGCGCTCGTTAAAAATTAGTTGGGCTGTTGATATCTTAAGGGAGGAATTTTAAAAATAAGCGGTATCTTTGAACTATGAGTGAATTTGTTGTTTCGGCCCGCAAATACCGCCCGCAAACCTTCGATACGGTTGTGGGGCAGCAGTCCATTACCAATACACTCAAAAATGCGATCAAAAACCAACACCTGGCCCAAGCATTCTTATTTTGCGGCTCAAGAGGTGTCGGCAAAACCACCACCGCTCGCATTTTAGCCAAAACCATCAACTGCTTCAACCCTACTCCTGAAATTGAAGCTTGCGACCAATGCGACTCTTGCTTGTCTTTCCATACCGGGAACTCGCTTAATATCTACGAGCTAGATGCCGCCTCCAACAACTCCGTCGACGACATTCGCAACCTCATTGATCAAGTACGCATTGCGCCACAATTAGGTAGTCATAAGGTCTATATCATCGACGAGGTTCACATGCTCTCTGCTTCGGCATTTAATGCTTTTTTAAAGACCTTAGAAGAGCCACCAAAGCACGCCATTTTCATCTTGGCAACCACTGAAAAGCACAAAATCATTCCAACCATATTGTCGAGATGCCAAATATTTGATTTTCAAAGAATACGCGTCAAAGACATCGCCGACCACCTCGGCAAAATCGCTACCAAAGAAGCCGTTTCGGCAGACCCAGAGGCGCTGCACCAAATTGCCCTCAAAGCAGATGGCGCATTGCGCGACGCGCTATCCATTTTTGATCAGCTGGTCACCTTCGCAGGCAACACCCTTACCTACAAAGACGTACTTGAGAACCTCCACATTCTGGATTACGAGTACTACTTCAAGGTTGTAGAAGCCACAGAAAAAGAAGACATTTCTTCGGCGCTCCTTATTCTCAACGACATCTACGAAAAAGGCTTCGACGGCCATCATTTTGTCATTGGGCTCGCCGAACACCTCCGCAATATCTTGGTTTGCAAAGACCCCAGAACAGCTAGCCTACTCGAGGCACCAGACACCGTCAAACAGCGTTTTGTTCAACAAGCGAACGAAATTGAAGCCACGCGTTTGCTCCGCGGCTTGCAGGTGCTTTCCAAAACAGACGTCGACTACAAAGCCTCTAAAAACCAGCGCTTGCTCATCGAAGTCGCTCTTATGCAGCTCTGCTCACTCAAGCAAGAGCAAGAAAAAAAAAAGGGCTAACTGAGCGCATCGACATCTTACCGTCTCCCAAACAAACCCTTCGCAAATCCAATAGCAATAAGCCAACAACCGTTTCAAATGCAGAAACAAGCGCGGCCCCGCCAGCACTTCCCGTTAAAGAGCCTGCACCACAACTCAGCACGCCTCAAGGCAACGTAAAGGCGAACATCATCTCTATTCGCGAAACCCTCGAAAAAGACAAAGCGAGCAATCAACAAGTTCGTCAAGAAGATTTACCACGGGAAGGCTTTCATTTAGATCATGTCAAAATGTACTGGAAACAATTCGCTTTCCAAGTAAAAGAAGACGGCATGGAAACCTTCTACAACGCGCTCATCAAACGCGATCCCGTGCTCAGAGGAGACGAAATTCTCGAGCTTACCGTAGACAACCTCGTTCAACAAAACTACATACAGACGCACCTCCTGACCTTCAAGGAATTCATGCGAAAGCAACTCAACAATTTCTATTTAGACATCGTATTGGTTCAGGCTGCTCCGGACGAAGAAGAAGTCAAATTTTTAACAGGAAAAGACAAATTTGCAGCTTTGGCGCGCAAAAATCCAAATTTACATACGCTCAAGAACCGTTTCAATCTAGATATTGACTACTGATGCAACAGCAATGGGTTTTCTTGGATCCTGATCCCGAACTTCAGCAACAAGTTGCGCACTTCAGCCAACAGTGGGCTCAAAATGGCGTTTTTGAAATCAAAAGTTCCGGGACAACAGGCCTGCCGCAGCTGCATCGGTTTACCAAAGCGCAACTGATCCATTCTGCACAAGCGAGCATCGATGCTTTTAGGCTCAATACTGAATCTACCGCTCTTTTGTGCTTGCCGCTAACAAGTGTTGGTGGCCTCATGCTTTTAGCGCGCTCTCTAGTGGGCTCTTTTGGCCTGCTTCTCCAGTTGCCCAGCTCAAGGCCCTTGCAGCATTTAGATCAGCACATCGACTTCGTGGCAATGGTCCCGACACAATTGCAACAGAGCCTCCTGCACGACCTTCCAAAACTTCAAAAATGTGCTAAAATCCTGATTGGCGGAGGCGCACTACCCAAGCCGCTTATCGAGGCTTGCCAGGCAGCAAAACTTGAGGTTTGGCAAAGTTATGGCATGACCGAAACGCTGTCGCATGTGGCCTTGCGCAAGATAAGCCCCATACTTAACGACGCTTTTACGGCCTTGCCTGGCATTACGTTTACAAGTACTGCCGATTGCCTAACAATCCACTATCCTGCTTTACAAGCTCAAGCGCTGCACACCAAAGATATCATTACACTTCATAGCAACACCTCATTTACATGGTTGGGCCGTGCAGACAACGCCATTAATGCTGGTGGTCAAAAAATCATTCCAGAACTTTTAGAGCAAACGCTTACCAAGCATATCGATACTGCATTTTTCATCACCTCTTTACCCGATGACAAGTGGGGAGAAATTGTCGCTATTGTCCTTGAAGGAACAGAACTGTCAGCTGTCCCGGATTTCAAAACGCTAGGGCTTAGCGCTGCAGAAACACCCAAAAAAATCATTTTCGTTCCTGTTTTTGAACGAACCGACACCCAAAAAATCAGGCGGCAGTTCATCCTTCAATCCATCAATTATGCAGACTGGCGATCCGTTTAAAATACTTGGCCTTCAACCAGGTGCGAGCCCCGATGAAATCCGGAGAGCATACCGCAAGTTGGCTAAAAAATACCATCCAGATCGCAACCCTTCAGCTGCGGCCGCCGATCAGTTCATTGCTATTCAAAGTGCTTATGAACAACTGCTCCATCCTGAATCTATCATTGACAATACAGCAGTTGAGCAAAAATACAGAGCAAGACAACAACAATACGACCAAGACCTAGAAGCTTACAAACAAAGACGCGCAGCTGCAAGAGAAAAACTACGGCAGCAAAAACAACAAGAAGAAGCCTATAAAATAGCCTACCTTCAACAATTGAAAACAGGAAAAATTGGCCTTTGGCATCGGGCAGTTGCTTATTTTGGTTTGCTGCTTTTTGCGGTTTTATGGCTCGATTTCTTTTTACCCGAGCGCCAGCAACCGATCATAACAGATGCTTATGGCATACACTCTTACGGAAGCGTAGACAATCACTTGGTTCAGCTCTTTAAAAGCAAAGATGGACGAGCTTTTTGGGTTGCCGATTACCCAAGTCAGAAGCTACCCAAAACGCAACTTTTGAAAAGTATAGAAACACCTTGGCTGCATCAAGTAAAGGCCCTGACTTTTCACGAAGGATTTTACGCATATCGCACACCTGTCCACTTTAGCTTTTACTGGGCTCAAGTTTGGATCAGCTTTCTACTGCTTTTACCAATTGTCGCTTGGTATTTTGCCAGTGCTGATATTATTTTTGTGGCGGGTTCGTTTGTGTCGCGCTACGCTATTTTCGGACTCCAATTATGGTTACTCATTTCAGAAAACCGCTGGATTCACCTCTTAAGTTTAGGACATTTATGACCAAAAAAGAAAAAGCCAAATTTGTTGCTGAAACGCTAGAAACGCTCTATCCTGAGACGCCTATTCCACTCGACCACAAAGACCCCTACACCCTACTTGTTGCGGTTTTGCTGTCAGCGCAATGTACAGACGCACGCGTCAATACCGTAACGCCCACCCTTTTTGCGCTTGCTGACAACCCTTTTGATATGGCCTTACAACCCGTAGAAAAAATCCAAGCAATCATCAGGCCCTGCGGACTTTCACCTAAAAAAGCGGCGGCTATTGCCCAACTCTCTCAAATTTTAGTGAAAAAATTCAATGGGGAAGTCCCGCAAAGTTTTGCAGATTTAGAGGCGCTCCCTGGTGTTGGGCACAAAACGGCTTCTGTGGTGATGTCTCAGGCTTTTGGATTTGCAGCTTTTCCGGTAGATACGCATATACATCGACTCCTGATCCGTTGGGGGCTTACAAGTGGTAAAAATGTCGAAGAAACTGAGCGCGATGCCAAAAAACTCTTTGAAGAATCGAGTTGGAATAAATTGCACTTGCAGATCATTTTTTACGGCCGAGAATACTCGCCTGCGCGATCTCCAAAACGAGAAAAAGACTTTATTACCGCCAAAATTGGCACCGCCAAAGCACTCAAAGAGCTCTGTTGATTTCAACAATTGTTCATAAACTCCCTTTACAACTTTTTTATAACTAAGCGCTTGTAGTTTTTCGGTTTCAGGTCGCCTTTAGCTATATTTGTTCAATGGACGCACCTGATAACAATCGCAAACCAATTGCCCGCATCAAAACTGCAGCTCAGCCTTTTGCTGAACTCGGTCGCATACCACCTCAAGCCATTGATATTGAACAGGTTGTACTCGGAGCCATGATGCTCGAAAGCAGAGCTATCAACGACACCATCGATATATTATCGGAGAAGACATTCTACGACGTACGCCACCAACACATTTTTAAGGCAATTCGCGCTCTTTTTGCCGCCACGAACCCCATTGACCTCGTTACGGTCACTTCGCAGCTCCAAAAAAGTGGCGAGCTCGAACTCGCAGGTGGGGCATCTTATGTAAGCTCCCTCACCACACGCGTAGCAAGCGCTGCACACGTTCAGCACCACGCGCGCATTTTAGCCGAAAAATTCATCAAGAGGGAACTCATTAGCGTGAGCTCCAAAATCATTCGCGATTCCTACGACGATACCCGCGACGTATTTGACTTACTCAACGACGCCGAGTCCGACTTATTCAGCATTGCAGAAAACAATATG
This sequence comes from Bacteroidota bacterium, assembly GCA_041191505.1. Lineage (GTDB taxonomy): Bacteria > Bacteroidota > Bacteroidia > Flavobacteriales_D > Crocinitomicaceae > UBA952. Next base: position 16,975 of record JBEEOT010000024.1, read on the forward strand.
TCCAAGCAAGTTGGCTCTATGTCTTATATCGTTCAAGAGGCCATCCACGAAATCGAACTCGCCTCCAAAAATACCGATGGTGTTTCTGGAATCCCAACGGGCTTCCACGACCTCGACAAAGTTACGTCGGGCTGGCAGCGTTCAGACATGATTGTACTGGCAGCACGTCCGGGTATGGGTAAAACCGCATTTGTACTTTCTATGGCGCGCAATACTGCCGTTGATTACGGAAAGGGCGTGGCGGTGTTTTCACTCGAGATGTCCTCTGTTCAGCTCGTGAAGCGTCTTATTGCCAGCGAATCGCGCCTCTCTGCTGAGAAACTCAGAAAAGGCGACCTCAAAGAACATGAATTCCAACAACTCCATTCCCGCATTGGTAAACTTGCCGAGGCGCCAATTTTTATCGACGACACCCCCGGCATCAACATCTTTGACTTCCGCGCTAAATGTCGCCGCTTAAAGGCCCAGCACAACATCGATCTGATCATCATCGATTACCTGCAGCTAATGAGTGCCAAAGACTCCAAAAGTGGCGGAAACCGCGAGCAAGAAATCTCTACTATTTCTAGATCCATCAAAGAAATTGCCAAAGAACTCAACGTGCCAATTATTGCACTTTCTCAGCTCAGCCGCTCGGTAGAAACCCGTGGAGGCGATAAACGCCCCATGCTCTCCGATTTGCGCGAATCTGGTGCCATTGAACAAGATGCCGATATCGTTTCGTTCATTTACCGCCCAGAATACTACGACCTCACCCAAGATGCCGACGGAAACTCGACACTAGGTATTGGTGAAATTATCATAGCCAAGCATAGAAACGGCGCCTTGAAAAACGTCCGTTTGCGCTTTGTTCCAGAATTTGCACGCTTTGAAAACCTCGATGAAGTAGAAGCACTAGACCTCCCTGGCACCTCCAATACTGGCCTGAGCCAATTCAATCAAGAATTCTCGACCTACACCATCAAAAGTAAAATGGACGACAGCAGTGAAGATATTTTCAGCAAAGACAACAATGATGAAGATCCCTTCTAAATTTCTCCTCTTTTTCTTCACCATCTTTTTGAGTTTTCAAGGCAGAAGCTCGCAAATTCTCGTCCCGATGGACGAAGCCCAACGCGATCACCTCAAAGCCTATGGCCTTGCCTACTGGACACTCGAAAACCAAATTACCATCGAATGGCTGCTCAATTATAGAGGCGGCAGCTTTCTCATTCCGCATTTACAACGCATAGAAGAAGAATTGCTGTTGCGAAATATCAGCTATCAAGTGCTGGCAGATGGGCAAGTCAACAAAATTAAAAGCGAAATTGCCGACCCAGAAGTCAATATGGAGGTAGTTCAGCTCGAAAAAGCGCCTAAAATTGCCGTCTACACACCTCCAAATAAACTTCCCTGGGACGACGCCGTTACCTTGGTATTGACCTACGCAGAAATCAAATACGACAAAATTTACGACTCCGCTATTGTAAATGGAATCTTGCCTAAGTATGACTGGCTTCACCTCCATCACGAAGATTTCACCGGGCAATATGGCAAATTTTATAGCTCGGCACGCATGCAGAGTTGGTACCAACAAGAAGTACAGCGCTCCGAAGCTGCCGCAGCCAAATTAGGTTTTGCCTCAACTGCTGCGCTCAAAAGAGCAGTAGCGCTCAACATCCGAAATTTTGTAATCGGCGGTGGTTTTTTATTCACGATGTGTTCGGGAACCGACTCTTTTGATATTGCGCTTGCTGCCCAAAATGTAGACATCCAAGAAGCGGTCTTTGACGGCAGCCCCTCTGACCCCCGCGCCCAAGATAAACTCGACTTCAACCAAACGTTTGCCTTCAAAGATTTCCATATTATCAAAGACCCAATGGTCTATGAATACAGCGACATTGATGGCACCGACTTGCGAACCCAACGTCAAATCACCGAAAAATCAGATCAATTCACACTCTTTGATTTCTCGGCCAAATGGGATGTCGTTCCTACCATGCTCACGCAATGTCACGTAGATGTCATCAGCGGTTTTATGGGGCAAACCACCGACTTCCACAAAGAATTCATCAAGCCCAACGTGCTCATACTTGGAGAAAATAAAGCAGCCAACACCGCTAAATACGTACACGGCGAATTTGGGCAGGGCACCTGGACTTTCTATGGTGGCCATGACCCAGAAGATTACCAACACCTCGTCGGAGACCCACCAACCGACCTCAATTTGCACCCTAATTCACCAGGTTACCGCCTGATTCTAAACAACATTTTGTTTCCGGCTGCAAAAAAACAAAAACGCAAGACATAGTTTTTATCAAGAACCGTTTGTTTTCGCGTTTTTTTACTTAAACTTGCATCGAATTTCCAATTGCCCATTTCAGGGCCTGCTCCAAATTCAGCTTATAACTTACCATTGATGGATTTAAAGACCTTAGAGAGTAAAAAAATCTCGGACCTGCGCGTCATTGCGCAAAGCCTTGGCATTGATGCCGGCACCCTTAAAAAAAACGAACTTATTGCAGCCATAAGCGGCAATAAACCAAGCGAAGCAGCTCCTGCCACAGAAGTACCGGTAGCAAGCAGCGAAACAAGCGCTGATGCGCAAGTAAATGTGCGCAAACGCGGACGCAAACCTAAAGCTGCCATCGAGGTGCAAAGTGGTCAAGAATCAAGCAAAGAAGTGCAACAAGAGGCCACTCCGCAACAAGAAACTACTCCGCAAGAAGGAGCCAAATCAAATCAAAAAGAACAAGCAGGCGAGCAGCGCCAGCGTCACCACCAACAGCAACAACAGCGCTATGAGAACCGTAACCAGCGGCCTCCTAAAGAAGCACAAGAAAAAAGCGAAGAAGTCGTTAAAGAAGACAACTTTGATTTAGTCGGGATCGTTTCGGCAGAAGGTGTACTTGAAGTCATTCAAGACGGTTACGGCTTTTTGCGTTCTTCTGATTACAATTACCTCCCATCACCCGACGACATCTATGTGTCGCAAAATCAAATCAAACTCTTCGGTCTCAAAACAGGAGACACCGTTAAGGGCACTATCCGCCCGCCGCGCGAAGGCGAGAAGTTTTTCCCGCTAGTAAAAGTAGAGTCAATCAACGGACGCGACCCCTCTTACATCAGAGACCGTGTACCTTTCCAATACCTTACCCCGCTTTTCCCTTCCGAAAAATTTAAGCTCACAGGTCACGCCCAAGAAACACTTTCTACGCGCGTCATGGACCTCTTTGCTCCTATCGGAAAAGGCCAACGCGGCATGATCGTCGCGCAGCCAAAAACGGGTAAAACTATGCTACTTAAAGACGTAGCAAATGCAATTGCCGCTAATCATCCGGAGACTTACCTTATCGTATTGCTCATCGACGAACGTCCGGAAGAAGTAACCGACATGGCACGCTCTGTGAAAGCCGAGGTCATTGCATCTACCTTCGATGAACCTGCTGATCGCCACGTAAAAGTGGCCAACATGGTCCTCGAAAAAGCCAAGCGTATGGTTGAGTGTGGCCACGACGTTTGTATCCTTCTCGACTCCATTACGCGTTTAGCTCGCGCATACAATACCGTTTCACCAGCTTCGGGTAAAGTGCTTTCAGGTGGTGTAGATGCCAACGCGCTTCACAAACCAAAAAGATTCTTTGGATCGGCTCGTAAAATTGAAAACGGCGGGTCTTTATCGATCCTTGCCACCGCACTTACCGAAACCGGATCCAAAATGGACGAAGTCATCTTTGAAGAATTCAAAGGAACCGGTAACATGGAACTTCAACTCGACCGCAAAATCTCGAATCGCCGTATTTATCCAGCGATTGATATCACCGCATCGGGAACGCGTAGAGAAGATTTACTTGTGGGTAAAGACGTCTTACAGCGCGTTTGGCTTATCCGTAAGTTTATTGCAGACATGAACCCTGTAGAGGCTATGGAATTCATGAAATCTCATATGGAAAATACACTCTCCAACGAAGAGTTTTTGGTTTCAATGAATAGCTAATGAAAAACGGCTGGCTATACGGTCTCATCTTTGGCAGTGTTTGGATAGCACTCAAAATGCTTGCATTTGCCATTGGTTGGAAGCTAGATGAAATCCAATTGTTCGTTTTGCTCAATATGGCATTTCTAACAGCTGCGATCGCTTTGTTTATGTATCGCAAAAAAAGATACGCCCAGACAGAAAGCAACATCCTTACAGATATCAAAGCTGGGCTTAGCGTGGGCCTACCCTACACCCTATTTGTCAGTTTCTTTTTGTTTTTTTATTACAGGGATATCTATCCTGAATTCAATCTTCATAAACGAGCTGCATACGAACAAAAAATGGATAGCCCTTCTGAAATTGCAGCCATCAGAAAAGGAAACAGCGCCCTCGAAAACAAAAGCGATGCCGAAATTGTAGAGATGGCACGCAAAAACACAGCCATGATGTACGACCCTCAGTTTACACTGAGCGTGAGTTTATTGGCACTTTTGGTATACAGCACCTTAAACAGCTTGCTAATTGCGGTAATCTATCGCAGGGTTGTATTTAGAGACTAGCACAGAGCTCTGCGCCCAAAGTATCGTAATCGATTCCATCGAAATTCCCGCTAGACATCATGAGTAACACTTTATTGTGCCAATCTTGAGCCTTGATGAAATCCAAGACTTCTTGCGTCTGGGTACAGATTTTCACAGCCCCACCAAAGCCCGCTTGGACCTCAGCCACATCCAATGCAGGCAGCTTTTTATGGGCAACTACTGACGGGCTGAAATAAACGAGCGCTTGATCTGCGGCAGCCATTGCACCGTCGTATTGCGGCAAAAAAGCCTTTTGTAACGAACTAAAAGTATGTAGTTCCATACAAGCAATGACCTCGCGATCGGGATACTGCTGCTTAACTGCGCTTGTTGTTGCCTTCAATTTAGAGGGTGAGTGTGCAAAATCCTTGTATAGTACAAAATCAGAAGTTGACACTACCTTTTGCAAACGCTTTCCAGCACCCGTAAAATCGGCCATAGCGGTTAAAAACGACGCTGGTGCAATTGCCATTTGTTCTGCAACATACATGGCACCCATGAGATTTTGAAGGTTATGTGCGCCAAATACTTGTAAAGAATAGGTGCTGCCCTCAAAAAGAAGATTGGTGCCTGTCGGGGTTGGAGAAAATTCAGGGGTGCGGTACGGAATTAAATTTAGATCCGAAGTTTGAGAAGCCAAGCGCTGAATTTCTGCATCCTCTTGGTTGTAAACAAGAGAACCATTGGCTTCTATTAACGATATAAATGTTTCAAATTGCGCAACGTAGTTCTCAAAAGTAGGAAAGACATTGATGTGATCCCAGGCAATTCCGGACAACAAAGCAATATGCGGTTGGTATAAATGAAACTTTGGTCGGCGATCAATTGGCGAGCTCAGGTATTCGTCGCCTTCTAGAATCATGAACTTAGCGTCTTTAGTGAGCTTCACCATGCAATCGTAACCTTCTAGCTGGGCGCCCACCATGTAATCTACATCGATTTGAAGTTTGGCGACTGCATGCAGAAGCATGGAAGTAATAGTGGTTTTGCCATGGCTACCGCCAATGACCACTCTGATTTTATCTTTGCTTTGCTCGTAAAGGTATTCAGGGTAGCTATAAATTGGAATACCCAGTTTTTTTGCGGCTTCTAGTTCAGGGTTGTCTGCGCGGGCGTGCATTCCGAGTATAACCGCTGATAAGCCAGCGTGAATTCGCTTGGCATCCCAACCCAATTGTTCGGGCAAAATACCTTGCTTTTGGAGCCTTGAATAGGAAGGCTCAAAAATTTCATCGTCTGAACCAGAAACGTCGATGCCTTTTCTTGAAAGTGCGATGGCTAGGTTGTGCATGGCGCTTCCGCCGATGGCAATAAAATGTACTTGCATGGAATAACTTATTTGGTCAGGACATTCGCACCCGTTGATTCATTGAACCAAATATATTCAGTGCTGACCTGCCCGTCTCTTGTGAAATAAGTTTTGCCGTTCTCGTCGGTTGTTTGCTCATAAACTACGCCATGTCCGTTCGGATCAACGACAACACGGCGAATAATGACTTTAGTAACGTATCCCTCTTTATTTTTAATTTGATAGGTCTTCTCGGTCATGGTGTTGGATGGAAACAGCACGCCGTTTTCGTCGCGAAGGTAATTAGGCGTTGTTTTGAGCTGAACTGCAGACGACGCAGTTTGCTGAATTTTTTCATATTGAGCCTGCCCTTCTATAATGGAGGCTTCTTGTTGCACTTGCTTGGTGTAAGTAACCTCCTGTGCACGCTGATCTTTGGCTGCAACAATTTTTTCTTCTTCTAGACGTGCTTTTTGCGCTTGTAAATCTTTCTCATTTTGAATGATGTTCAGGCGATCGAGTTCACTTTGCTGGCGCACCTCGGTTTCTTTTTGCTCAGTTTGGGTAAGGTAGTCTTTGGCGTCTTTCCAGGCTGTCAGGTTGGTGGAGTTGTCTTCTTGGCGCTGCGCGGCTATGGCTTCGCGATTCTGAACGGCAACTTCGTATTCTTGGGTGTTTTGCGCTTTATCGGCTTGCAAAGTTGCTTGAACAGACGCATTTTGCTTGGCTTGTAATTCTCTTTGAGAACGGGTCATTTCTAATTGAGTAGCCGTTTCATAAGATCCAACCTGCGCATTTTGCTGCGAAAAATAGTTTTGATAATCTACTTCGTTTCTAATTTGTTGTTGAGTGCGGTAAGGGTTTTCTTGTTTTGCCTCTCTATTGATTTGCAAGTCATTGAAAGCCATTGAATTCTCGCCGCTCACTTCTTCTCCTGGAGCAGTAAGACGAATGCCGGTTGGTTCTACTGCAACGTCTTCTTTGACCTTCGCTACCTGAACAGGCGTCATAAGGTTGCGCAAGGAGTCCACACTCTTTTGGACAGTGGCTAACTCATTTTGACCGAGGAATTGCTGCTGCGCTTGACCTGTTAGTTGCAGTTTCTGAAGTGCTTTGAGCGCTGCAGGGTTGTCTTTGGTCTTTACTAATTGATAAGCACTTTTGCGGGCAGCGTAATAAGCTTCCATGGCGCTAATTTTATCTTTTAGCTCGATGACTTCTGGTTCGTTCTGACGACTTTTCATCGGGTCTGAGTTCAAGATCGATTTTGCCGTGCCGTAGTATTGGGGACCTTTATTGAAGTTCTCGTTGGCTTTGGCCAATTGATTTTGATAGACCTGAGACATTGAGTTTATTCCTTCTGTAACGCGCTTCATGCCCGCTTGTAATTCCTTCGAATAGTTATCAATAAGACTCTGCTTGTGAAAGAGCGCAATTTGTTGATCTGCTTTCTTGTAAGTCTCTAGTGCGATGTCGTATTTCTTTTGAAGGTATTGATCGTTGGCCAGCTTCATTGTTTTCTTGAGTTCGGCTTCGTTTTGAAGATCGAAGCGCAGCTCTTTAAGCATCAATAATTGCGCATTGACCGTTTCCTTTTCTGTTGGCTTGATCAGTTGCGCTTCTTTGTATTTTGATTCAGCTTCATCGTATTTTTTTGCGGTAACGAGTGCTGCTGCTGCTTGCATTGCCTTTTGAAAGGCCTGTGTCTTTGATTGTGCATCTGCGGCATCGTTGCGCATTTTGGCAATGAGTGCCTGCTCTTTTAGTACTTCTGGATTATTGGGAATAATGGCGTCGGCAGCTTTGATATGCGTTGCTGCAAGGTTCAGGTCTCCGGATTCGCGGGCTGCGATTGCTTGGCTAAGGAGTTGTTTTTGTTGGGCTTCGTCTTGGGTACGCTTGAGAGCGGCGGCCTGTGCGCTTACAATTTGTTGCTTTTTACGAGCAGCTATTGTATCGTTTTGCCTAACGATTAGGGCTGAATCTAAGTAAATCAGCGCTTGAGTTTGGTCTTGGGCAGAGATGCTCTTGTTGGCAGCCTGCATGAGTCTGTTGTAAATCTTTTGTTCTGTTGCCAATTGATAGGCGTCCTTCGCTTTTTGATCGGCGTCGGTCTTGATCAACGGGACTTGTACGAGGGTACCTGTTGACCACACAAATTTGTCGGTGATTTGATTTTTCGCAAAACTTAGGTCGACATCGGGTTTGAGTTCATAGAGTTCGCAATTCAAGTTGCGAATGAGCTGCAATCCATTGGCTGCATTTGATTTTCCTTGAAGGGTAGTCAGGTCGAATAAAATGAATTTCGTGAGATAGCCCCCTTTGGTCAAACGCAATTGTATGGGTACGCCCTGCGAAATTTTGGCTGACACATAAAATTGGCCGTTTTGATCGCTCATCACTTTGGTAAGTACGGCGTCTTGCTGCATGACATCGACCGTTACGCCATAAAGCTCTTTTTGATCGAGCAAGTTAGTGGTGCGTCCTTCGATGACAACCAAGAAATCGCGCTGCGCTAAGATGCTCGCAGGGAGAAGCAATATTGTGAAGATGAGTAATCTGATCATGGCATTCAGAAGTTTTGTCAAATGAACATTTCAACGCAAAATGGTACATTTGTTTCAGACACAAATTTGCTAAAAATCAACGAGTAAAAAAAATGCTGCGCTTTGACCAACTGAGTTACTGGGAACGACAACAGTTTATTGAAGAAAATACGTTTGTGATTGTAGGCGCCGGACTCATCGGAATGTCAACCGCTCTCTCACTTCGCGAGCGTTTCCCTACGGAGAAAATTTTAATTCTTGAGCGCGGGTACCTACCCACCGGAGCGAGCACGAAAAATGCGGGCTTCGCTTGTTTTGGCAGCCCTACCGAACTTTTAGACGATTTGCAAAACATTCCTGAAGACAAAGTCTGGGAAACTGTAGAATTTAGACTCAAAGGTTTAGAATTACTCAAAAAAAGGGTCCCCTTAGATGAAATACGTTATCAAAATTGTGGTTCCTGGGACTTAATTAGCACCAACGAACCCGCAATTCATCAGGATACGATTGACACACTCAATCTTGAATTTCAGCGTCGTTTTGGCTTTAAAAAAGTTTACAGCCGCGATCTTGAGTTTCAAAAGAAATTTGGATTTCAAGGGTTTCAAGCAGCCTATTATAACGCCTATGAAGGAGCATTAGATACTGGCAAGTTGATTCAAAATCTGCAGCAGCAATGTATTTTAGCTGGCATTCAGTTTCTTTTTGCAACGAAGGTCGATGCTTGGCAAGCTCACATCGATCATGTCGTCATTGAAACGACTCATGGCACCCTTGATGCGCAGCATCTTTTTCTCTGCACCAACGGCTTTGCACAAGAAGTTTTTCCGACCGAACTGAAACCTGCTCGTGCGCAAGTACTAGTTACCAAACCACTCAAACATCAGCTCAAAGGAACATTTCACAGCGACAGAGGCTACTACTATTTTAGAGATATTGGCGAACGCATTTTATTAGGTGGTGGGCGTCACCTCGATTTTGAAACAGAGACGAGCACAGCATTTGAAAAAAATGAGCGCATTCGCAGCGCGCTTTTAGAGAAATTAGCCCACGAAATATTACCCGGACAAACTTTTGAAATCGAACAAGAATGGTCGGGTATCATGTGTGTTGGCCAAGAAAAAAAACCAATCATCAGATCGCTGAACAAAAACGTGCATGCAGGTGTTCGTATGGGAGGCATGGGCGTAGCAATAGGCTCTGCAGTGGGGGCAGCCCTCAGCAAACTGGTCTAAAATGAAGCAAGAGAAAAAATCAAAAGAAGCATTCGTCAATCCGATTGACCCCGACAAAATTGCCGAGAATCCGCACTTGCTTCCGTATGCGCACACCGTAGGTGGGGCTGTCATTAAGCCCGAAGATACTGGCAAGCTTAAGGGCCGCGCACTGAGCGCCATGAATCAACAAACCGACATGCAATTGTCTCAAATCTATGAGCAAATGCAATTGTTGGCTGCACAGGCCCAAAAAATACAGGCCAGAAAAACCATCTCAGACTACATCTATCAAACGGAATTGCGCTTTGAGCCTTTGATCAATCATGTTTATCATTTGTATCGCAAACAAGACCAAAAGCTCATGCTTTCACTAATTGGACCCTTATCTTGGGGTAAATCAGGCGACAAACTCACCTACTTAGCAAGCGTAAAACTACTTGCCGACCACACTTGGGAAGTTTTAGAACAAGCACCTGACTTCGATTTTAACGGATAAAAACCAACTCCATTTCAGATGACTTTTCAGGACTATATCGATAGCCTAATTCATCGAATTTTTTGATATCGGTGGGAGCCTCTATCAAATGAGTGGCACACCACCTGGCCATGGTACCCCTCGCTTGCTTTGAAAAAACAGAAACGGTCTTGAGTTGCCCATTTTTTACTTCAAAAAAATAAGGTGTGTACATGCGTTCTCGCAAGCGCGGAGCTTGAATGAGGTCGCTGTACTCGGTACTAGCAAGGTTCAGGAGTGGTTCTTCTTTTTGAAGCTCCTTCAAGAGGTATTTTTCGACATCATTTCGCCAAAAAGCAAGTAAAGATTGGCCATCGGGTGCGACCCCACGCTGCGCCATTTCTAGACGGTAGGGCTCTACACAATCATTTGCGCGCAACACCCCATATAATCCAGACAAGATGAATAGATGCGCTGTTAGATAAGCTTGACCCTCTTCTTTTATTTGATCGGCGTCAAGCGCTTTGAACGCTTCGCCAATGTATGCATAAAGCGCTGGTGCTGAATTTACTTTGTTTTTTTTAGATCCCCATTGCTGGATCATTTGATAGGTTTCTTGTCCTTTTTCCGGGGATAATTTCATGCGCGCAACATAATCTGAAATTGTCCAATTCTTTAAGGTGGACAGCAGTATTTCTGTTTGCTTTTTGAAGCGCATCTTTCCTGTATTAGCCACGGGATGAGGCCTCATTAATTTTGCTGGAGAAAGTATGATTTTCATAGGGTGTAAATTTAGTCCAAAGCGCCTATTTTTTGAATTAATTTTCATAATTTCAACGTGCTAAACTCAAAACTACCCTATGAAACTACGCTTACTCATTGGCCTACTCAGCCTAACTCGTCTTGCATTTGCTCAAGAAGCCACCTTTTATGGCTATGTAAGCCCCGGTACAGCAACTTTAGTGCCTGCACCAAGCAATCCAGACCCAAAGAAAGAAGTAGTCATTCCGAACTTTAAAGGACGTGAACTCCCGGTTCAAATAGGATTCAATGCCCACCAACCCGATTGGGTTTGGCAGCAACACAGTCAACAAAATCAGCAGAAAACAACCTCGGCAAGTCTACTTTGGCAAGTTCAAGGGATCGGTAACGGAATTTCACCGCCAGACCCAACAGGAGAGGCCGATTCTACGGTCTACATTCAAGGCACAAATGCCGGAAGTGGCGGTTCTTACAAAATATTCAACAAAACAACCGGAGCAGCCATCAGCGGCACACTCGTAATGGCTTCGCTCAGCAGCCCTACCGTAACAGGATTGGGCGACCCCGTCATACTATATTACAAATCTGCTAAACGCTGGATCATTACACAGTTTTCTACAACTGCTCAAAAAAAGCTCTTGGTTTATGTTTCTCAGACGAGTAACCCACAAGGTGCTTATTATTTTTATCAGTTTACGTGTCCGAATTTCCCTGATTATCCAAAATGGAGCATCAGTGAATCTTCAGATGCCTTATTGGCCTCCACAAACGAAGGTGGGCCTCCGCGCGTCTATGCCATGAAGCTCAGTGCCCTGATTAGCGGTGCAACTTCTCCATTTATAGGCGTTGCCATTGGCTACACCCTTAATGGCTTTGGCTTTCAATCTATTACACCCGTAGACCTCGAGGGAGACCTCCCTGCCCCTGCAGGTCAGAAACCTTTATTTGTTCGTCACCGCGACGACGAAAAGCACAGCAATGGTTCGCCAGACAGCCCTACCAACGACTGGATTGAAATTTGGGAACTCACCATCAACTGGACCAACAATACGGGTAGCGTCGCAAAAATTCAAGATGTCTCCATTACCGAAATTGATTCGGATCTCTGCGGGCTTACCAGCTTTTCTTGTATTTCCCAACCTGGCACGACCGTCAAACTTGATCCTTTGAGAGAATGTGTCATGTACAAAGCGCCAATGAGGGTTTTCAATGACCATCAAGCAATGGTTTTATCGCTTTCAACAGATGTAGATGGCAACAACCGTGCGGGCGTACGCTGGCTAGAATTGCGCAGACCAACCGGAAGCACCGGTTCCTGGACACTTTACCAAGAAGGAACATACGCACCTGGTACAAGCCTCAACCGCTGGATGCCTGCCATCAATATCGACAAATATGGTAATATCATGTTGGCTTATTCTACTTCTGGAACCACTGCTCCAGATTATCCATCGATCCATATGACCGGACGCAAGGCCTGTGACCCCCTCGGCCAAATGACGCTTCCCGAAACAATGATCAAGCAAGGGATGTCTGCCCGCACCTCCAATACCCGTTGGGGAGACTACCACCACATGTGCATCGACGATTTTGATGGCCTTACTTTTTACTACACCGGAGTAGTGATGAATTCAAACAACAATATCGTTACAAACGTTTCGGCTTTCAAAATAAACCCAGATAGCCTCGATTTGGCTATTCTTAACGCATTTACAACCCAAACAGGTGGGATATGTGGGGCGAGCACGCAAATTGCTGTTGTAGTTGAAAATAGAGGCATAAACGCCGTGAATACTTTTTCTGTTTCAGCCCAAGTTGGGAGCGCTAGCGCAACTACTCAAACTTATACCAGTGCCAACCTAGGAAGCAATCAACAAATCGATACCATTTACATTGCTGCTTCAGGTCTTGTTCCGGGTACAAACACGCTGAATCTTTTGTTATCCAATGTCAATGGAAGTGCCAATGATGAGAACACATGCAACGATGCCTTTGCCCTAAGCATTTCAGTGATTGGCGCTTCAAGCACTACTGTTAATCCAATAGTCAGTCAGCAACCAAGTTGCAACGCTACGAACGGCGCAGTTCAATTGGTTGCAACTGGTAACAACAGCCCATTCACCTACGCCGTCAATAATTCTTCGCCTCAAAGTTCCAATACCTTCAATAATTTGGGGGCAGGCACTTACAATTACACCGTAACAGACAATCAAGGTTGTGCTGTGTCTGGTACTTTTACGTTAGCGGCAACATCAACAATTAACGCGACAATCAACCAAACCACTGCCATTGCATGCGCAGGTTCTCAAACAGCTAATCTCATCGTAACTCCTTCTGGTGGCATGGCACCGTATAGCTTCTCTATCAACAACGGTGCTGACCAAGCGAGCAATACTTTCAATAATTTGGGAGCGGGCAACTATACCATAGGAATCATCGATGCTAATGGCTGTAGTACTTCCTTAACCTATATCGTAACTGAACCAAGCCCATTAAATGTCGGCATGATCCCAACAATGATCAGTTGCAACGGGGCAAATGACGGCACGCTTAATTGCCAAGTTTCAGGGGGAACAAGCCCTTACACTTATGCGCTCAATGGCGGTGCTGTATCGAGCAGCCCGGTATTTACCAATTTATCTGCTGGCGCCTACACACTAACTGCTATTGACGCAAGCGGCTGTCAGCAAAATTTCACCAGTTCCATTACAGAACCTACGGCTTTAACCTTAACTGCAAGCACAACGGTTTCTAATGGCAATGACGGTACTATCGCGCTTTCGGCTAGCGGAGGAAATTCGCCTTACACTTATTCTATGGATGGCCAAACGTATTATTCGGGCTCGTTCTTTGCAAGCTTAGCCATTGGCACTTATACATGCTACGTCAAAGACAACAACGGTTGTGTCACAACAATTGAAGTAACGGTGAATAGTTCAAGCTTATCGGAACTAACTTTTGAAATGATTTCGCTGTATCCAAATCCGAATAATGGCGTTTTTGAATTGCAAATTGAGGGCATCAAGAGTGCTGCTCTAGAAGCCAAGTTATTCAATATGCAAGGACAACACATTGCGAGTTTCCAATTGAAAGCAAACAATGGAAAAGTTATGCAAACCATTGAACTGAGCCCAAAAATTGCAGCTGGTAGTTATTATCTTGGTATTTACGACCAAGGACAAAGCGGCCTGCTTCAATTCATTAAAGAATAGCCTCAATCGAATTCAAAAGTAGCGAGGTCTAGTTCTTCATCTACCACAGACAAGCGGCGGGTAATTTCGCGCTTGACCTCATATGGCGTGCCATAATTCTGAAACAACTGAACGGTAAGAATTGCCTTTCCGCTCAGTGTTGGCCTATGGTTACCGTAATAATGCGCCTGAATCCGATAGGTACCCTTTGGGGCGTTGCGGATCAGATATTCTTCTGGTCCGTAGCCTTGTGTAAAATCATTAGAAATTCGCCCTCCGTTAGAAGTAAGCTTATAACTATACATGCATTTTTCTTGATTGGGTTCAGTTACCCAGAGGTCTACGTCGGTGTTGTCGGCGTCCCAGTTGAGCACAATTCGGATATCCATGGGCAGCTGAACCAAAAAATATTCGGGAATACCTTTGGTATCAATCTCTTTTGGGTGTTGTGCGATCAAGTGATTGATTTCATTGAGCGCAATGAGGTGAATGCCTTCAAAACGACCATCGTAATTTTGTTTCACCACTTTGTAAAGCTGTTGTACTGCTTGATTATATTTACCCAATTGAGCCAAGGCCAAACCGTAATCGCGGTAAGACTGCGGCTCCTCGGGGCGCAAATCGATGACGTTTTTAAAGACGTCAATTGCCAATTTATCCGCTTTTACTTGCAAGAGCTTTTGGGCAAAAACACGAAGCAAGGCGGCATCTTTGAGCTGCATTTCAGCTAAATTGCTCAAAATACGAATGGCCAATTTGGGTTGCTTCTTTTGAAGAAAATAATCGCAAACATCGATGTAGAACGAAGGTTGGCTGGCGTAATTTTCGCGAAGTCTGAGGTAACGCGCATAGGCATGGGCCAGCGGCACAGCCCTCAGGTTTTTCAAATATGGCACCTTCGGATTCCAGGCCGCAACTGAAATGGTAGCACTCGGTGCAGTAGCTGCGCCAGCTACAACAGACGTTGCGTTGGCCGACACTTGCGTACTAAAAGTGCCAGAAGTTGGCGTTGCCCAAGAATCAAATCCATGTGCTGTTGAAGCGCTAGATGGTGACCAATTGTAGGTGCTGGCACCAACAGTGGTGATGCTCAACTGTGTATTTCCTTCTTGAGCAACTTGCTGGACTTCTTGCTGTACCGGTGGTGGTGGCGCTTCTTGTAAATCATCGGTAACTTCTACTGAACCAACTGTAAAGTTTGCCTCATCCTTGTGCTGTTGTTTCTTGTTTTTTTTCCAGTACCAGTTTTGATAGTCTTTCCATTCTTTTTTGATGCGCTTGAGGTGCTGTTTTTCGGCTTTAACTTTGTTTATCTCGACCTTAGAAAGGGCTTTGAAGTAAGCTTTTCTCATGGAGAGTGGCGGCACTATGCGAAACTCAAGGTAATCTGCCAGTGAGTCAAGTACCAATAAGGAACTAGCCGAACTCACTAGATCATATTTTAACCCTAACGAACATATATCTTTTTGATTCACTTGAGGTTGTTCTTCCAATTTTTGAAGTTTGGCTATGGCCCAGCGTTTGACTTGCGTTTGACGGCCTTTTGAAAGTTCATCCCGATGCCATTGTATTGTTTGTTCAGACAACACCTGCTTGGAAGTCAGCCCAAACTGAGCTGTCAACTTTTTGAGACGAGTAGGTGCTTTTACACTCACCATGATGCGTTCGCTATTCGCTGTGAGTTGTGTGCAATAATATTCCAGGGGTGCTTTGTCTTCTTTGAAACCTAAGAATTGTAAATAAGAGCGTCTCAAGTACTTGAGTGCAGTGGCTGTACTTTGTGCATTCAAATCGATGAAGGCGCCATTGGATTGTTCTGCAAAGTGCCTCAGCAAGCCCTTGTCTGAAACTTCACTCGAGACAATGGGGTAAATCGGCGCCTGCCCTACTTTATTGGCGTGGTCACCTATGGTTTGAAGCCCATCAGAAAAAAGCAAGATTTCATCGCCTTTGAAGCGCCCAAAATGGAGGCATGATAGCGCTGAAGCACCATCGTAGTGCTGTTGCTTGAACAATGCTGGCAGCCCATTCACCTTACCATTTTCAATAAGCAAGCGATGCTGCGCAATGATTTCATGTGCAAAAAATACGAGTTCTAATTTGCCCTTTTTAATCCAATTGAGATACGACTCCAATAATGCAAGTTCTTTATCGAGCTGGGCTTTTGTTCTCGATGCGGAAATATCCCAGCATACAGTTAGGCATTTGGGTGCCTTTTTGCGTGCGTACTTACGTGGCAAGGCTAAATTAGCATGTAGATAAACAAAGTTTCCAGCCCGACTTGCTGAGACAGCCGCGGTTGTTTTTAATGCTTGCTTGATATAGATTTGCTCATTGATAGCTTTACGGCGGCTATGGCGTTTTTCCAAAACAACAGGCTTGCCATTTTGGTAGCTAAGCGCCCTTAAGCTAAAAAATCCAACCGGTTGTTTGAGTTGCAGCGGTAAGTGATAGATAGCAGATGTCGCATTTTGTGGTAAAACAGCACTAACTTCAAACGAAATACGTTTAGTTGTTTTGGCAAATAACGGAAAAACCCGCATTTTAAAAAGGTTGCCAGCTACTTTTTCAATCAAGCCCGGATCAATGCCCTTTCTTACGGTGGCCTCATAAGCAATGCGGGCTTGGTGTTTTTCAACAGCCACGGCAGGGCGCATTTCGCCATTTACTTCTAAAGCAAACGCGGTAATGGTTTGGTTATCTTGTAAGGGGAACTCAAATTCTGCCTCGAGCTCACGTTCAAATTGATTGTAAAACGCGAGTTCATAACGGGTGCGCGCAAAGCCATTTTCTAAATAGGTGGTGATTTTTAATGACTTGATTTGAATCTGCTCTTTTTCTTCTCCTTTGATTTTTAAGCTCGGGATTTGTGAAGGGAGCGGTTTGGATTCCTCGATATCTGTCATTCCTACTTGATCTTTGATGAGGCGGCGATAAGGATCAAGTACTTTTTTATTGGGGATGATGGTCCACCAAATGCCGAGTGCAACTAAAGCTAAAAAGAGTGAGACGAGGTAAAATCTATTTTTCATAAATGCGTAAAAACAGGATAACGCAACTTAGACGTGAATCCAACAAAAAAGCCGCTCTTTTAAAGCGGCTTTTTTTAATTTATTTTTAAACGTCTTAGGCGCGAAGACGCTTAGAGAAGTCTAATAAGATTGGTGTCGCAACACACAATGAAGAGTAGGTTCCGATCAAGACGCCAACAAGTAAGGCAAATAAGAAGCCTTTAATAGCTGGGCCACCAAAGATGAACATGATCAAGACAACCACAAATAAGATCATGGAAGTATTGAATGTACGAGATAAGGTTCTGTTCAAAGAGCTGTTGATGATGTCTCCGTGGTTGTCTTCTGGCTTGCTTTTGCGAAGGTTCTCGCGGATACGGTCAAAGACGATAACGGTATCGTTCATGGAGTAACCAATAACGGTGAGAATTGCCGCGATGAACGCTTGGTTGACATCTAATGTAAATGGCAAGTAACCGTGAAGCAAAGAGAAGATAGAGATCACGAAGAATGCATCGTGAGCCAATCCTACAATTGCACCCAAAGAGTATTGCCAGTGACCAAAGCGAATAAGGATATAAGCAAAGATCGCCAACAACGCAAGTGTAATAGCAATGGTAGATGATGTCCAAAGCTCAGAAGAGATGGATGCTGAAATAGCACGAGACTCAAGTACCTTGTAGCTACCCATTTTGTCTTTGCAAGCATCTAAACCGAGTTTCAATTGTTTGTTCACTTGGTCTGTAGCGCCATCGTTGTTGAGCAAGTAGTTGGTTACGATTTCTACGTTGTAGTCGTTTGATTTAGTTTTGAGGTCAACAGAAGCAGGTTCGCCGTTTTCAACAAAGACCTTCGTAAGTTCTTTACGGATCGATTCGATATCTGCTTTCTTTTCAAATTTAACCGCGAAAGTACGACCACCGGTAAACTCAACACTTTGCTTGAGGCCGCGCGTGCTCAAAGAAATGATACCCGCAATTGTTACCGCGATAGAGAATACATAAAAGTATTTTCTTTTACCCATCCAGTCAAAGTTGAAGTTTTGGAAGAGACCAGCTGAGTACTTGGTGTTGAAGCCAACTGTTTTTCCTTTTGATAACCATGTATGGATGGCAAGCTCTGCAATCACCATTGCGGAGAACATAGAGGTGAAAATACCGATGATGAGGGTAGTTGCGAAAGATTCGATTTCACCTGTACCAAATATTTTAAGGATGATGGCCACAAGTAAGTGGGTTACGTTGGCATCGATGATCGAAGGAAGGGCTTTGCGGAAACCAGTATTAATAGCGGTTTCGGTGTCGGCGCCAATTGCTTGTTCCTCGCGAACACGCTCAAAGATGAGAATGTTGGCATCTACGGCAGTACCAATGGTAAGAACGATACCTGCGATACCCGCCAAAGTTAATACCGCTCCGAAAGATGCGAGGGATCCGAAGATAAAGACAACGTTGACGATGAGCGCAATATTTGCTGCCTGACCCGCTTTTCCATAATAGAACATCATATAAAGGAGTACGGCAAGGAAAGCCACACCAAATGAGATGAGACCTGCTTGTGAGTTTTCGGCTCCGATTGTTGGCCCAACTTTTTGAAGGTCTTTAATGACACATGGAACTGGAAGTGCACCTCCGTTGAGAAGACCTGCGAGGTCTTCGGCTTCTTGGAAGGTAAAGCTTCCGGAGATTTGAGTATTACCATTGGTAATTGCGTTGATCACGCGTGGTGCGCTATAAACGACGCTGTCCATTGAAATGGCAATGATGCGGTCTTTGTTTTCGGTAGTCATGCGACCCCACTCGTTGGCGCCTTCGTCTGTCATGGAAAGGCTAACGATGATCGAACCATCGGTTTGGTCGTAATCGACTTTGGCGTTGCTAACGTGCTCGCCGCGAACGCGTGCTTTTCCTGTATCAGGAATACGGCAAGCATAAAGGAAATAAGCAGTTTTCTTTGATTTGTTGTCTACGCTTTCTGGTTTCGCAGACCACATGAACTTGAGGTCT
>JBEEOT010000025.1:0-63073 GCA_041191505.1 Bacteroidota bacterium
CTTCTCTGAACTGTAGGGTTTTCATAGTGTCATTTTTACAATTAGCAAAATTACAAATAAGTCAGAAACTACAAATGCTTATGCTACTTTAAGTGTTGCGATTTTTGATTTGCCGAATTGTTGGGTAGCGTAATCTAGGGTTACGGCTAACACTTTTTTGTTCGAACTAGGAAGATCGAACATAGCGTCAGTGAGTATGGCCTCGCATATGGAACGCAAACCACGGGCACCTAATCCAAATTCCATAGCTTTCTGAACAATGAAATCGAGTACTTCTTGATCGAGTTCTAGCTTGACGCCGTCCATATCAAAAAGCTTGGTGTATTGTTTGATCAATGCGTTTTTTGGTTCGGTAAGGATGCGTTTGAGGTCAGCTTCTTTAAGTGGCTCGAGGTAGGTGAGCACAGGGAAGCGACCGATGAGCTCTGGTATGAGCCCAAATGTGCGGATATCGCTTGGCGCAATGTATTTGAGTAGGGATTCTTCTTCGATACTTTGTTCATCTGCTGAGGAGAAACCAATGGTCTGACGATTGACGCGATTGGCAATCAGTTTTTCAATGCCGTCAAATGCACCTCCACAGATAAACAAAATATTTTTGGTGTCTATAGAAATCATTTTTTGTTCAGGGTGCTTGCGCCCGCCTTGCGGTGGTACGTTTACCGTAGCTCCTTCCAGCAATTTAAGCAAAGCTTGTTGCACCCCTTCACCTGATACATCTCGTGTGATGCTCGGGTTGTCGTTTTTACGTGCGATTTTGTCGACTTCATCTATGAATACGATACCCATTTGTGCGCTGTCTACGTTGTAGTCTGCTGCTTGTAAAAGTCTTGATAAAATACTCTCAACATCTTCTCCGACATACCCCGCTTCTGTGAGTACCGTTGCATCAGCAATGCAAAATGGCACATTTAATAGCTTGGCGATTGATTTTGCTAGTAAGGTTTTACCTGTTCCTGTGCGGCCTACGAGAATGACATTCGACTTTTCAATTTCGACCTCGTTTTCGTTGGTTTTCTGCTTCAATCTTTTGAAATGATTGTATACGGCAACAGATAATACTTTTTTGGCATCTTGCTGTCCAATAACGTATTGATCAAGGTGCGCCTTGATTTCTTGTGGCTTGAGTAAATTCAGGCTCTGAGCGGCATTGTTAGTGGCGCTAGGGCTGAGCGTAAGTTCTTCTTGAACAATTTTGCTAGCTTGGTTGGCGCAGGAGTCGCAGATATGGCCGTTGATACCGGCAATGAGCATATTGACACCTGAGCGCGGAGAACCACAAAATGAACAAGTCGTTTCTTTTTTTGCCATGTGTTATTTAGGATTGCGCAAAAGTACTTCGTCAACCATACCGTAGGCTTTGGCTTCTTCGGAGGTCATCCAGTAATCGCGGTCGGAGTCGGCCCAAACTTTATCGTAGTCTTGTTTGCTGTGTGTGGCAATAATGTCGTAAAGTTCTTTTTTCAATTTTTGAATCTCGCGGGCAGTGATTTCAATATCAGAAGCTTGACCTTGCGCACCACCTAGCGGTTGGTGAATCATGACGCGTGAGTGTTTGAGTGCACTGCGTTTGCCCTCAGCACCTGCACAAAGTAGTACGGCGCCCATTGAAGCAGCCATACCAGTACAAATTGTAGCGACATCTGGGCGAATGTATTGCATGGTGTCGTAGATTCCAAGACCTGCATATACAGAACCACCTGGCGAGTTGAGGTAGATTTGAATGTCTTTTTTGGCATCTACGGACTCCAAGAAGAGTAATTGTGCATTGATGATATTGGCTACCTGGTCATTGATGCCAGTGCCGAGAAAAATAATGCGGTCCATCATGAGGCGCGAAAACACGTCCATTTGGGTCATGTTCAGAGGGCGCTCTTCAATGATGTATGGAGTCATGGAAGACTCAATATAGTGATCCACGTACATGCTGCTGATGCCCATGTGTTTGGTGGCGTATTTGCGAAATTCGTTGCTATCCATTGTTTTTATTTTAGAGTCTCAAAATTAGTGATAAAGGTTGGCTTTTTGCAGAACTTTTTTTCAAAAAAAAATCCTGAACGAATCCAGGATTTTTAATGTGATTGTTGCTGCGCTTATTTAACGAGATCAATGAAAGTAGCGTCATTCATGAATTTGATGAATTCGCGGTCTTTTGCTGCTTTGTCTTTAAGTGCTGCGTTTTTAGAAATAGCGACTTTTAATTTGCTTACAACGGCATCTGCACTCGCTCCGCTGCGCGCTTCAATAATAGCTTTTAGATAAGCCAACTCTGCTGTTTCTTGAAGTGAGGTGCTTGCCTTTTTAGCGGCGTCGAGTTTGTTGTTAAGAATGAGTACAAGTACTTTGTTGTAAGAATCTTGAGTGATGTTTTTGTCTGCAGCACTGTAGTTGCCATCCATGATATCAAGGATACCTTGATTGTAGTTGTAGACACTTGTTTTAGAAGCACTGATTAACTTCTTGGCTGCAGAACGATTGCCTTCTAAGATGAGACTCGCTGCCAAGTTATTCTTGGTAACCGGAACATCTTTGAGTTCGTTTGCTTTTTTGAAGGATTTAGCTGCATCTTTAGTGTTTCCTAATTCAAAAAGTGTAGCACC
The DNA here is from genome assembly GCA_041191505.1 of Bacteroidota bacterium. Lineage (GTDB taxonomy): Bacteria > Bacteroidota > Bacteroidia > Flavobacteriales_D > Crocinitomicaceae > UBA952. The sequence goes on from JBEEOT010000025.1 coordinate 2,601, forward strand.
CAAGTTGGTGTGCGTGCGGTGATCGTTAGAGAAGTTAGCTGCTGCAATTCCATAGATGCGAGCCTTTTCATTGGCGTCTGTAGTGAGTTTACCAGCTGTAAACAACAATTCTTCTACAGTAAGCGTATTTGGATTTTGCATGCTAGCAGCGCGAAGCTCATCGTCGGTGAGTCCGTATTCGGTGTACTTAACAACGACAACTGCGCGGCGAATCATTGGGAAGACATCACTTTCTAGTTCGGTGTATGCTTTTCCAAGATTGATCATGTCTTTTTCTCGTTGCTCAGGATCTTTGGTCATTTCGAGGATGCGGATGAACAAGTTTTTGTCGGCCTCAGGGATAGTTGTGGTAGCTGCTAGTTGGCTTTTGAAACCTTCAAAGTCTTCACCGAACTTTGCCAAAGCATAAGCGCTGGTATCTGCATAAGCAGTAAGCTTGGCTTTTTTCATAAGCTCAGTAAGGGCTTTGCGGGCAGCAACAGTACGGTCAGATGAAAGGTTGTCGTTTTTCGCTACTTCACCGTCTGGAGATGCATAACCGTTGATTTCAATACCTGTAATTTTGATTTTAGGATTGCTTTGAGCTGCTTGCATCCAAGCCATCAATGCGAGGATGTCTTGGTCTTTGATTTCGGTAGCACGTACATCTGACTTTCCTTTTTCGAAGTTGAAAGTAGCGGTAGTTGTTTTGTCAAATTGACGAACCAAAGCGTCTTGCTCAGTGAGAACCTTAAACGTTTTGTCTACGAGGTATGGAGTAATAATGGTTGCATCTGCAATTTTTGTCTCTGGCAGCGCACCTTTTTCTTTGGTTTGCTTGTAAAGTTTACCAGTGATGATAACATCTGCCGCTTCCATAGATGGATCATAGGCCATGGTTTGCTCAAATGTTGCGGTTCCGCCTGTTTTGAAATCGATTGTTGTTCCGTTACCAGTAACCTTAGAGCCGTTTACGTACCATGTTCCGATAGCAGTTGAGCCTATTTTTGGAGTGATTTCAGCTTTCGCCTTTTTTTGAATACCTTTTTCAGGAACATTCACGGTGATGCTTACTTTCACGGAGTCACCGTGCATTTCTAATGGATTGGGGTTCACTGTGTAAGTGATGTCTTTGACGAGGTCGCAAGAAGCAACAAAGAACGCCGCTGTTCCGATGAGTAAGGTTCCGTTGAAGCGAGTGAAATTCATGAGTCTAAATTTTATGATTCCTTGCAAAATTAGGGAATAAATTTAACATCCTGATTTTTTGGTTCAAGATGTTGCATTTTTGAAAGAACTTTTAAAAATCAACAAGGAATAAAGTCCAATTTTAAGGCTTTAAGCGGTGTCATGACAAATTCGCGTTGTTGGTAATGCGGATGTGGAATTTGTAAGTCAGGGGTATTTAGACACAAGTTTTCGTAAAAAATAATGTCGAGGTCTATGCTGCGATCTTCATAGGAAGCCGACTTCTTAACGCGGCCCAGAGCTTGTTCGATTTGCTGCAATTGTCGGAGCAGTTCTCGCGGAGGTAAATCTGTTAGTAGGAGCAGGCAGCCATTCAAAAATTCATGTTCAGATTCAAAACCAACCGGAGCGCTGTGGTAATAAGGAGACACTTGAACAACCTTTCCGCAAGTTTTTGACAACGCTTCGACAGCCGATTCAATGTTGGCTACTTTGTCTCCAAGATTCGAACCAAAAGCAATGACTACCCGATTATTGCCACTTATTTCCATTTGAAACTATGTACGAGTTCTTGTAAATCAGTCTTCAGGTATTGTAAAGTTGGCCTCAATGAATCGTAGTTGGGTCTGCAATTTAAGAGTACTTCTCCTCGTAGAAAATGTTGTGTAGAGTCAGTGAGGTAAAACTGAAAGTTCGTGGCGACATTCCCTTTGAGTTCAAAAAACGTCCCAAATACGCGTTTGTTGGGTTCGATGATTTGCTCGAAATCAATTTTGTCTGCCATGATTTTATGTTCATCGACTTTGTCATTGGCAAAATTGATGATTTCAGGAAGTGAATCCTTGGATGGAATTCGAAGGTAGTACAAAAACAATGTTCCGTTCAGCGGGCCTAAGTCAATCTCCTGAACGCTGTAATTATTTTGAGCTTGTTCAAAAGTCTTTGGCATAAATAAGTTGGCCAATTTGAATTGAAATTGATTAGGGCTTGTGTAGTTTCTGTAGCCGTGAGTTGGGAATTCAGTTCGTAAAAATGTACTGGGCTTTGGCACGGCATTGGGTTCGCCACAACTTGCAAAAATGAACAATCCCGATACCAAAACAGTAAGCAGCAAATTAGTTTTCATGGATAAGTACTTTTACAGATTTGACGCGTTTTTTGTCCGAAGACTCCACAATTAGTTTGAGTGCTCCGAGCGTAATGTATTCGTTGTTTTTTAGGATCCTACCCCCAACCTCAATGATCAAGCCACCGAGCGTTTCCGCTTCTCCTCTCGCATTTTCTATCGCGTCTTCGTGTTGTTCACCGATGATCTTGAGTAAATCGTTTAAGGAGGTGCGTCCTTCAAATAAATAGGTGTTTTCGGATTGTTTGGTGTATTGGATCTCGGTGTCGTCAAATTCATCGGTGATGTCTCCGACGATTTCTTCTAAAATATCTTCTAGCGTAATAATGCCACTTGCGCCGCCGTATTCATCGACAACAACAGCCATGTGCATTTTCATGTTTCTAAATTCTTGTAAAAGATCGTTGATCTTTTTGTTTTCTGGAACAAAAAATGGTTTACGTAATACCTGTTGCCAGTTGAAATCAGCAGTTTGATTCAAGTGGTTGAGTAAGTCTTTGATGTACAAAATACCAATGATATTATCGGGGCTTTCCTCAAAAACAGGAATGCGGGAGTACCCAACATCGATGATTTTATGGAGTACGGCTTCGAAATCATCGGAAGCATCGATATCTTCAACTTCTACTCTTGGCGTCATGATTTCGGAAGCTTCCGTTTTTCCAAAGCGAACAATGCCTTCTAAAATTTTGTGCTCTTCGTGTGAGCCTGTTTCGTCTTTGGTGAGTGCAACGGCTTGTTCGAGCTCGTTTTGGTCAATAGAAGCGCCCTTATTACTTAGTTTCTGAATGAAATTTGTGCCGCGCACCAAAATTAATTTAAGCCAAGATAGCGGCGGAACTTTGCTGATGAAGCGCAGAGGATAAACCGCCAGCATACTCACTTTTAAGGCGTTTCTGTTGGCAAAAATTTTGGGAATGACTTCTCCAAAAAGTAAAATGATCAGGGTAATTCCGATGACCTCAACGACAAAACGAAGCAACGCAAATTCACCATTTGTCGGAAAGATATCGTTGAGCACAAATGAAGATAAAATGACGATGCCCACATTGACGAAATTATTGAAGATCAATAGGGTAGCCAATAATTCTTGTGGACGGGCCAAGAGCGTTAAAATAAGTTTCGCTCTAGGTGATGGGTTGGATTTTATCGCTGCGTTATCTTTGGGTTTGAGCGAAAAAAAAGCACTTTCAGAACCGGAAGCAAAGGCAGAAAGCAACAATAAGAAGAAAATAATCAGAAGGTAGAGATAACTTGCATCGCTGATCTGTGAATTGTAATCGAATAGCGATGCGCTGAGACTCGGAGGTTCTATTGATGAATTCATGGTTTAAAATGGTAGGTCGTCATCGGCCTCTGAGGCCAAACCCGTCATGGGTGACGGATGATTAGGTTTCCCTTCGTTTGTATAATTGCTGGGGCGTTCTTGGTGCTCTGGGCGAGAGAGAATAGTGAGGTCGTCGCCGACCACTTCTGTGGCATAACGCGTTAGGCCTTCTTTGTCTGTCCAGGAGCGTTTCTTGAGTTTTCCTTCGACATAAATTTTAGTCCCTTTTCTTAGGTATTTGTCGGCAACTTCTGCCAAACCTCGCCACAAAACGATGTCGTGCCAGTCGGTGGTTTCTTTCTTTTCACCGCTTTGTTTGTCGGTGTAGATTTCTGAGGTGGCAAGTGGAAAAGAGGCAACTACTGCGCCATTATCCAGGCGTCGGACATCGGGGTCTTTGCCCAAGTTTCCGATCAAAATAACTTTATTGACACTTCCGTTCATCTGATTTTTTTCAATCAATAATAGTTATTTTTTTCGAAAAGGTCGCTTTTTTGCACTTTTTGTTGGCTGATTAGCAGCGATTTCGAGACATTCTTCTAGACTCAAGGTTTCTGGTTGGCTATCTTTCGGTAATTTGAAGTTGTCTTTACCAATTTTGAGATAAGCACCGTAGCGCCCGTTGAGTAACTGAACATCTGGATTTGCTTCAAAAGTTTTGATAACTGCTTTTGCCGCTTCTTCGCGTTTGATGGTATCGAGTTCTATGGCTCTTTCAAGGCTAATAGACATCGGGTCCTCTTCTTTTGGAATCGAGCAAAAGCGTTTTCCGATTTGCACATAAGGACCAAATCTGCCGATATTGACTTTGACTACTTCAGCTTCGTGTTCACCTAAAATTTTAGGTAATTCAAAAAGTTTAAGCGCTTCTTCGAGGGTGATGTTATTGATCGATTGATTGGCCTGCAAAGAAGCAAACTGCGGTTTGAGACCGTCGGATTGCTCGTCGCCAATTTGAATCATGGGGCCAAAGCGGCCAATGCGTGCAATAATTTTGCGGCCGCTTTTAGGGTCAGTGCCCAATTCGCGCTCGCCAGTTGCGCGTTCAGAATGCGTGAGGGTGTCCTCTACTTTAGAATGAAAAGGCCCGTAAAATGATTGGAGCATGTCTGTCCAATTGAGCTTGCCGTTTGCAATTTCATCAAAAGACGCTTCTACTTTAGCCGTAAATTGGTAATCTAAAATTTGATCGAAATTAGCCACCAAGAAATCCGTCACAACGATGCCGATGTCGGTAGGAGAGAGCTTGTTTTTCTCCTTGCCTGTGGTTTCGGACTTCTCTAATTCTTGAATACCGTTCGGATCAAGAACGAGTTGTGCGTATTTGCGTATTGCACCTTCGCGCTCTTGTTTTTCGACGTAGTTGCGCTTTTGGATTGTAGAAATCGTTGGGGCATAGGTAGACGGACGACCAATACCGAGTTCTTCGAGTTTCTTCACTAATGAAGCTTCTACATAACGCGACGGCGGCCTGCTAAAACGCTCTGTTGCCGTACTGTTTTGAAGTTTGAGAACAGAACCCACAGAAACTTTGGGTAAAAGCCCTTCTGTTTCTTCGTTTTCGTCGAGTTCGTCATCCAAATTAGCGGCTAAATAAACTTTAAGGAAACCGTCAAAAATGAGTACCTCTCCTTTGGCCTGAAAATAATAAGAACTGCTCAGGCCGTTGATTTTGATGGTCGTTCTTTCGAGCTGTGCGGGAGTCATTTGACTGGCAATACCTCGTTTCCAGATGAGTTCGTAAAGTCGCTGTTCGTCGCGTTCTGCTTCTATGCTTGAACGCGTGAAATCCGTGGGGCGAATGGCCTCGTGTGCCTCCTGAGCACCGGCACTTTTGGTGCTGTATTTGGTGGGTTTAGAATACTGCTCGCCATAAAGTGAAGTAATGGCGGTTTTGGCCGCATCCAAGGCTGTTTGCGATAAGTTTACAGAGTCGGTACGCATGTAGGTGATGTGCCCAGCTTCGTAGAGTCTTTGCGCTACACTCATGGTTTTGCTGACAGAGAAACCAAGCTTCAAACTCGCTTCTTGCTGTAATGTTGAGGTGGTAAACGGCGCCGAAGGGTTTTTAGTAGCAGGTTTTTGCTGAACGTCTTCAACGGTGAATTTTGCCGTTTTGGCGTCGTTGAGAAGATCGAGTGCGGTTTGTTTGTCTGGGAGCTGTTGGTTGAGCTCTGCGTTGAGGATGCCATTTTCACTCATGAATTGACCCTGAACGCGGTAAAATCCTTCGGAGTTGAATTGCTCAATTTCGCGCTCGCGCTCTACAATTAAGCGAACGGCAACTGACTGAACGCGTCCAGCGGAAAGGCTTGGTCGTACTTTTTTCCAGAGTACTGGTGAAAGCTCAAAACCAACGATGCGGTCAAGAACACGACGTGCTTGTTGGGCATCGACAAGTTCTTGGTTGATATTTCTCGGATTTTCGATGGCGCGGGTAACGGCCGTTTTGGTAATCTCGTTAAAAGTGATGCGCTTGGTGTCTTTTTTCTTTAGGTCAAGCGTTTCGAAAAGGTGCCAGGAAATGGCTTCTCCTTCGCGGTCTTCATCGGTTGCGAGCCAAATGGTGTCGGCTTCTTTCGCTAATTTTTTGAGTTCGGCCACGACCTGTTTTTTGTCGGGACTTACTTCATATTGCGGCGCAAAACTCGCTTCGAGGTCGATTGCCAGACCTTTTTTAGCGAGGTCTCTGACGTGGCCGTAACTAGATTTGACAATGAAGTCTTTGCCGAGATAACCCTCAATAGTTTTTGCTTTTGCAGGAGACTCGACGATAACAAGATTTTTAGCCATAAGGAGATTTTGGGGACAAATGTAAAAGTAAAACAGTTCAAACCTCAACTTGTTTGGTGCATTTTTGTTCGGATTTTTCCTTAACCTATGGTTACTTTTTTTTTCGTTTGATCAACTTCTCTTGCTGCCAATTTGTCAGTAGTTTGAATTTGCCCTATTTTTGCAATTCAAGAAAACTATGGAATACGAAAACAAAGTAATTGACGAGTCTATTCAGGGCTCAGCCCTAGAATTGCCAAACCAAGGCACGCCTGATGCCAAGAAATTATACCTAGAAAGTTATGGTTGTCAGATGAATTTCTCAGACAGCGAGGTGGTTGCGTCTATTCTTTCTGACCAAGGCTATCAAACAACCCGCAACATCGACGACGCCGACGTCATCCTACTTAATACGTGTTCAATCCGCGAGAACGCAGAACAGCGCGTTCGCAATCGCCTCACAGAATTTAAGATCAAAAAGGAGCGCAACCCAGAGTTGGTTGTAGGTATTCTTGGCTGCATGGCCGAACGCCTCAAAAAGAATTTACTCGACGAAGAAAAACTCGTCGACCTAGTTGCGGGCCCAGATGCCTACCGCGACCTTCCTAATTTGATAGACGAAGTGGGTACGGGTCAAAAAGCAGTAAATGTATTGTTGTCTCGCGATGAAACTTACGCCGACATCGCACCTGTTCGTCTTGACCAAGGCGGTATTTCAGCCTTTGTTACCATCATGCGTGGCTGTGACAACATGTGTTCTTTTTGCGTGGTGCCATTTACACGTGGTCGCGAACGTTCTAGGGACCCAAAAACGATTGTTGCCGAATGCCAAGATCTTTTTGATAAGGGCTATCGCGAAGTTACTTTATTGGGCCAAAACGTCGATTCTTATCGTTGGAATATCTCTGCAAAAGGAGAAATTAAAAACGAAGCGGAGCCCACGACAAATTTTGCTCAGCTCATGGAGATGGTAGCGCAGGTTTCTCCGCTACTGCGCGTGCGTTTCAGTACTTCGCATCCAAAAGACATGACCGACGACGTGCTCGAAATAATGGCCAAATATGAAAATATTTGTCCTTACATCCACTTGCCTGTTCAGTCGGGCAACACTGATGTGCTGTATCGCATGAACCGCGGCTACTCAAGAGAATGGTATCTAGACCGCATTGCCGCAATTAAACGCATTATTCCGGGTTGCGCAATATCCACCGACATCATCACTGGTTTTTGTGGTGAAACCGAAGAAGAGCATCAAGAAACGCTCAGTTTAATGGACCTCGTTCAGTACGATTTCGCTTATATGTTTAAGTACTCAGAACGTCCCAAAACACTTGCCGAAAGACGCTTTGCCGACGACGTTCCCGAAGAAGTGAAGGGCCGTCGCCTAAACGAAATCATCGAAAAGCAATTGGCTCACTCTTTAGCCTCTAATCAACAATTAGTTGGTACGGTTCAAAAGGTGCTCATTGAAGGGCCTTCAAAAAGATCGGAAGCGCATTTGTGTGGTCGTACCGGTAGCAATGTCATGGTTGTTTTTCCGAAAGGAAATCTAGAGAAAGGCAATTATGTCGAGGTGCGTATTACCGACTGTACTTCTGCGACCCTAATGGGTGAAATCGCGGAAGCGTAATTCAAATTTGGCAAACATGGATGTTCAGCAAATCAAACAAAGATTCGGTATCATTGGCGCTGCGCCTTTGCTCAATCGTGCGCTTGAGATTGCCATGCAAGTTGCACCCACAGACATTTCGGTACTCGTAACCGGCGAAAGCGGAACAGGTAAAGAAATTATACCCCAGGTCATTCACCAATTGAGTTCCAGAAAACACGGCGAATACATAGCCGTAAACTGTGGGGCCATTCCCGAAGGCACCATCGATTCAGAATTATTTGGCCACGAAAAGGGCTCTTTTACTGGGGCGCAGGGAAGTCGGCAGGGTTATTTTGAAGTAGCCAACGGTGGCACCATCTTTTTAGATGAGGTTGCCGAATTGCCAATGCAAACCCAAGTGCGTTTGCTCAGGGTACTCGAGACCGGCGAATACATTCGCGTGGGTTCATCTAAGCCACTCAAAACCAATGTAAGAGTGGTTGCTGCCACCAACGAAAACATGCAAAAAGCAATTGCTTCAGGTAAATTCCGCGAAGATTTATATTACCGCCTGAGCACTGTTCCTATTCCTTTGCCTGCCTTGCGTCAGCGTTCCGAAGACATCCATTTGCTCTTTAGAAAATTCGCCAACGATTTTGCCGATAAATACCGCATGCCGGCCGTCAAGCTGACCGACGCAGCAGTAGAACTTTTGCAGACTTATCCTTGGCCAGGAAATATCCGACAGCTCAAAAATTTAGTGGAGCAACTTTCCGTCATCGAAACGGCACGTCAAATAGATCCGCTCACCTTGAGCACTTACCTGACGCCAATAACAGAAAAGTCGAGCGGTCTGCAACTCAACGAGCAAGCGCAAGAATCCATCTCCGAAAGAGAACTCATGTACAAATTTCTTTTTGACATGAAGAAAGACCTCACAGAACTCAAAAAATTAGTAATCGAACTTGCGAGCGGCACTCAAAATATCAATCTAAGTGCCGATCAATCAGCGGCAGTTTCGAGGTTGTATCAAGAAGTCTACGAAGAAACTACAACCCCAGCAAGAATCTTGCCTGCACCAACTGTACACGTCGAATTACCTGCGGTTGCACACACCTCCGACCACGATGATTTTGAGGCGCATATTGAGCTAGAAGAATCTTTAAGTCTCGAAGACCGCGAGCGCGAGCTCATTCAAAAAGCATTAGAAAAACATCGAGGCAAACGCAAATACGCTGCGCAAGAACTTGGGATTTCAGAAAGAACGCTCTATCGAAAAATCAAAGAATTTCAATTGGCCGAATGATGCGCGCTTTCCTTTATATAGCGATGTTGGCACTCTTTACATCTTGTTGGCCGGAGAGTTTCTCATTTCGAGACACCGGTGGTATGCCCGTCGAATGGACGAGCTTCACGATACAAAACCTCGAAAATAGCGCGCCAAATTGCCCCTTGTCTTTCGCGCCGCTCCTTACCGAGAAACTCAAAGATGGCGTTCAAAACAATACCCGCCTCGTTCTCAGTACCCAACAAGGTGCCGGAGAAGTAAATATTGAAGGTGGCATTACCGCATATCAAGTTCAGCCTGTGGCCATACAAGGATCAGATAACGCCAGTAGCAACCGCCTCACCATGACCCTCGCACTCAAAATAAAGATCAAAGCGCCAAAAGAAGAAGAGTGGCAAATGGTGAGTACCCGATTTGCCGATTTTGCCGCTACGAGCAACTTAGCCGACGTAGAACAAAAGCTATTTACAGAAATCAGCGAGCAAATGGTTCAGGACTTGATCAATAAATTATACAGTAATTGGTAATTTAGCGAGGTGTTAAGTAAAGAACAATTGCATAGCCAAATTGCAAACCCGAACCTTTGTTCGGCTGCAAATCTTGCCGATCTCGAAGATCTTCAGCAGGCCTATCCCTATGCCACAAGTTTTTCTATTCTTTACCTGAAAACGCTGGCATTGAGCCAAGATGTGCGCTTTGCACAGGCCTTGGATCAAAAGGCTTTTGCCATTCAAAATCGGGTAATTCTCTACGAATTGCTCAATGAGCGTTTGCAACAAGAAGTTGAAGTAGTTCAGGCTGCAACACAAAATATTATTCAAGAAGAACAAGTTCCTGAAGAAGAAAAGCTACTTGAAGAGAACATTCATCCTGAAGAAAGCGCTACTCCAGAAGATGAAACAACACCCCCTGACGAACTCGATCAGTTATTGAGGGCAAGTCTTATCAATAGTGCTTATGTAGACCTGACCTATACTGAAGAGCTCAGAGAAATAGAAGCGCATGAAGATGCGGAGCCTATTTCAAATCCCGAGCCACAAGTCAAAGATATTGTGCCCACAACTACAGAACGCCTCACTTTCTCGGAATGGTTACACATGACCGAAGAAGCGTCTGCTGAAGAGCCTAAAGATTACCTCAAGATTGATAAACCAAAGCAAGATTTTTATTCACCTTCTAAAAAGGCAAAGGAAAGTCTAAGTGCTGATCAAATCCCTGTTTCGGAAACCTTGGCAAAAATATACGCTATGCAGGGTGCAGTGGCCAAAGCAATTGGGGTTTATGAACAATTAATTTTGCTTAATCCGGAAAAAAAGAGTTTCTTTGCAAATCAAATTAAAGTACTTAAGAAAAACCTCAACGCATAATCATGACAGGAATACTTTCTTTTTTAATCATCGTTGCCAGCGCATTGCTGATTCTCGTTGTTTACGTTCAAAACCCAAAAGGTGGGGGCCTAAGTGCTGATTTTGGTGGCGCTTCTCAACTCGGAGGCGTGCAACGCACCAATGAACTCATCGACAAACTCACTTGGGGTTTAGCAGCGGCAATTGTTGTTTTTAGTTTGGGCATCTCTTTGAGCCAACCAAAACCAGTGAAGCCAACGGCACCACAAACCCAACAACAAGCACCAAACCAAGGTCAAGGTCAAAACCCGAACCAAGGTCAATAATAAGTCTTCATTATCCAATACAAAATGTCAGTATGTCACCCATACTGACATTTTTTTTTACCCTTTATGCAATTTTGACGCAAAACAGCTATTGGCATGTTTTTCGAAGAGAGAGCAGCAACTTAAAATATTTTTTATGTCAGTAAAATTCAAACCTTTGGCAGACAGAGTTCTGGTAGAACCTGCGCCAGCAGAGCAAAAAACAGCAAGTGGAATCATCATTCCAGACACAGCAAAAGAAAAACCCTTGCGCGGTACTGTTATAGCAGCTGGGTCTGGAAAGAAGGACGAACCGATGTCGGTTAAAGTAGGAGATTCCATTCTTTATGGCCAATATGCTGGAACCGAAATTAAAATTGATGGGCACACTTACCTCATCATGCGCGAATCAGACATTTACGGTATTTTTTAATTTTTAATTTAGAAAAAAATGGCAAAAGAAATTTTCTTTGATGTAGAAGCACGTGAGAAACTCAAAAAAGGAGTCGATGCTTTGGCAAACGCAGTAAAAGTTACGCTTGGGCCGAAAGGCCGCAATGTCGTGATCGGCAAAAAATTTGGTGCACCACACGTAACCAAAGACGGCGTTACCGTAGCCAAAGAAATTGAGCTCAAAGATCCAATCGAAAACATGGGTGCTCAGATGGTTAAAGAAGTTGCATCTAAAACTGCAGACATCGCAGGCGACGGCACCACAACAGCCACTGTATTAGCACAAGCAATTGTTACGGCGGGTCTCAAAAATGTTGCGGCAGGTGCCAATCCAATGGACCTCAAGCGCGGTATTGACAAAGCAGTTACAGAAGTTGTTGCAAACCTCCGCAAGCTTTCTAAGCAAGTCGGCAATGACAACAGCAAAATAGAACAAATCGCCACTATTTCTGCCAACAACGACGAAACAATTGGCAAGCTCATTGCAGAAGCCATGAAAGTGGTGGGCAACGACGGCGTCATTACCGTCGAAGAGGCAAAAGGTACTGAAACAGAAGTGAAAACGGTAGAGGGTATGCAGTTTGACCGCGGCTACCTTTCACCATACTTTGTTACCAATGCCGAAAAAATGATCACCGAGATGGAAAATCCTTTGATCTTGATCTCCGAGAAAAAGATTTCGAGCATGAAAGAATTGCTTCCAATTCTAGAGCCGGTTGTTCAAGCGGGTAAATCTCTTTTGATCATTGCCGAAGACGTCGATGGCGAAGCACTCGGAACACTGGTTGTGAACCGTCTGCGCGGCTCGCTCAAAGTGGCAGCTGTGAAAGCCCCAGGTTTTGGTGACCGCAGAAAAGCCATGCTCGAAGACATCGCTGTACTTACAGGTGGCGTTGTTGTTTCCGAAGACCGCGGCATGACCCTCGAAAATGTGACTATGGACATGCTAGGTTCTGCTCAAAAAATCGAAATTGACAAAGACAACACAACCATCGTAAACGGAAAAGGTAAAAAAGCCGATATCCAAGCGAGAGTAGGTCAAATTCGTGCCCAAATCGAGCAAACTACCTCAGACTACGACCGCGAAAAATTGCAAGAGCGTTTGGCAAAATTAGCCGGTGGAGTAGCCGTGCTTTATGTGGGTGCACCTACAGAAGTAGAAATGAAAGAGAAAAAAGACCGCGTCGATGACGCCCTCGCAGCTACAAGAGCAGCCGTCGAAGAAGGGATTGTGCCAGGTGGAGGCGTTGCCTTGATCCGCGCAATCGAAACCCTAGACAAACTCAAAGGAGCCAACGAAGACGAAATGACCGGTATTCAAATTGTGAAGCGTGCAGCAGAAGAGCCTTTGCGTCAGATCATCGCTAATGCTGGTGGTGAGGGTGCAATTGTTGTTCAAAAAGTGCGCGAAGGCAAAGGTGACTTCGGTTACAACGCCCGCACTGACAAATTTGAACCGCTCTACAAGTCTGGTGTAATTGACCCAACAAAGGTGACGCGCATTGCCGTTGAAAACGCATCTTCAATTGCTGCCATGTTGCTCACCACAGAGTGCGTTATCGCAGACGAGCCTGAAGAAGCAAACCCTGCAGCTGCCATGGGCGGCATGGGTGGCGGAATGCCAGGCATGATGTAAGGCATACAAGAGCCTTCGGGCTCTTTTTCATTTCTTTCTTCCCGTCTTTACGGATAGCGAGAAATGTCTATATAGAGCCACCTTCGGGTGGCTTTCTTTTTTATATAAATTTGAATATGTGTTACAGTAATTCTTCCACTTCCACAACCCAGCAACTTGCAGAGCGATATAGTAAATTGGTCCCATCTCACCCGATAGAACTATCATATTATTTTGCCTCAGGTTTTCAATTCCCTAATTGGCATGTGGTGAACAATGATGAGGTTTTGCAGCAAATGCGCTGGGGGCTTTTGCCAAATTGGTATCGCGGTGCCAACTGGATGGAGTTTGCGTCCAAAACGCTAAACGCTCGGATAGAAACAAGCCATGAGAAGGCTTCGTTCAAGGCGCTCATCGAGACCAAAAGATGCCTTGTGCCATCTACAGGGTTTTTTGAGTGGCACACTGCTGCTAAAATCAAAACACCTTTTTTTATTCGGCTTAAGAATCAAGAAATTTTTTCAATAGCTGGTTTGTACGATACCTGGCTCGACCCAAGAAGTGGAGCAAAAGAGCAAACATTTACTATATTGACGAGTGCAGCAAATGAATTAATGGCTGAAATCCATAATAGCAAGCAGCGCATGCCGCTTATATTAACGGCAAATGAAGAGGCGAATTGGCTCAATGGAAGCCTCACGTGCTCGCAAGCAGCAGATCGTTCGCTTGTAGAATTAGAGGCATGGGAAATCAACAAAAAAGTCATTCTAGGATCCAACGCTAATTCGCTTGAGGTCAGCCAAAAATTTTGCAATTATTCGTCTGAACAGCGCAGCTTATTTGACTAACTTTGGCACTACAATTGTACAGCGCAAATACATGAAATATATCCTCCTTTTTTTAACGATCGGCCTGCTCTCAGCTTGCATTGAAATTTCCGATGACCTTACCCTTAACAACGACGGTTCAGGTACATTGCGCTACAAAATCAATTTAAGTGAAAGTAAGGTCAAAGTAAATTCGATCTTAGCGCTAGACAGCCTAGATGGCAAACCCGTCCCGAGTAAAGCTCAAATTAGCGCTAAAATCAATGAATTTGTACGCATTCTAGATGCCCAAGTTGGTATCTCAAATGTACTCGTCGAAGAAAACTACACCGATTTTATTTTTAAATTTACCTGCGATTTCAGTAGCGTCAGGAATTTACAAGACGGAATCAAACTCAGTATCGCCCAGATCTCCAATGACAAATACACGACCTCAGCAGAGCAATTTTGGCTCAGTTGGGATGGCAATACGCTGGTACGCAGCATTCCTGCATACATCACCCAACAAATCAAGAATTATAAATTAGAAGATGCCGAGCAGCTCAAAACGGGCGTCTACACATCTATTGCTCGTTTTGAGCGCCCAGTGGCTAGTTTTGAAAACAAGTTGGGTTCCTTGAGTAAAAATCAACTCGCCGTAATGGTGCGCACCAATACTTTTGATCTCAAAGAAAACCAACATCTACTCGACAACACAATTGTTCTTACTCCGAGATAATAATCGCGGATTATGCTTAACTTCGTTCTATAATTTCTATCGCGTGAGTCAACCATTTAAGATGTTACTCAGCTTGGTCTTAACCACGCTGTCAAGTATCACCGCCCTTGCCCAATTAAAGCCTATTCAGTCGGAGCAACTGCTTCCTAAAGACGCCGTTACGGTATTTAGCATCAACAACATCAGCTTACTGCAAAAAATCTCCATGGACGACCTCGTGAACTACGAATTCATGTCCGAAGTTCATCAAGAGCTCTTCGATGGCTCTACTTCAGGTAAAACGCTCAAAGACGCAGGCCTGGATTTCAATCAAAGACTGAACCTATTCTACGGCAAAACTTACACACATGAGCTCACTGGGTTTACTTTCGGTGTGGCAGACAAAAAGGCCCTTTTTGAAGTTTTTGACGATTTTCAAACACTTGAAAGCCCGATTGCTGGGTTAGAAATTTACGGTACGTTTTTTAATCAGCTCCTCATCAAAGACAACGAAGCGCTTTTGATCAGAATTGAACCTACTATGGAGCATATCGATGCCGTAACCGACTCCATATGGTATGCGCAAGGCAATGAAATGCCCTTTGATTTTTTTGAAGAAAGTCCGCAAGAGGAGCAAGTTCTAAATGAAGAGACCTACGAAGACAACCCGAATGCAAATCTTTTTCCAGAAGCAACAGAAAATCCGGCAATTAAAAACTATTACGAGTTGCGCGATAGCGTGCAAGTCATCTTACAGCAAGCCGAACTCGATCGCATCATCGATGAAATTTTCGTAAAAGGTGTTCATTTGCCTAATTTTGACCCCCGTTTTGCAGCGCAATTAGCTCATAACGCGGAAGGTGTTTTCTATCTAGACAACGCTCGAAATTTAGATAAATCTCAAGGCCTTTGGTATTTTCAGACTGTATTACCTACACTCTACAAAGACCTCCAAGAGCTTTATGCAGGCAATGTCATTCTAGGCGATCTTTTTCTTAGAGACAACAAAGTTGATTTTGAAGTAGAGGCCCAATATGGCCCAGCGCTTGGCAGTATCTATGCCCAAATGAACGACGCTCGTTTTGATCAAAATGTCCTGGCCTATATTCCAGCGTCAAGCCCGGCATATTTTACTTACAACATTAACTTACAACAAGCCTACGAACAAGCGTATAAAGTATTGTTACCCTTACTTAGCGATGAAAAGAACGCTCAGATTGCCATGAACGTCTTAACGCTCGAGTTGCTCAATGAATTCATCAATAAAGATGCCTTATTTGATACTTACAAAGGAAGCATGTTTGGTACCTTCAATGGCATTCAAAAAGTGAAAACGAAAAAGATTGAGTTCAAATACGACGAAAACTTTGTATATCAAGAATTTGAAACAGAAGCTGAAACCGATATGCCTATTTTTACTTTGGGCTTTTCAACAGCGCGTGCCGATGTACCTGAACTTGTACTCAAGCACATGTCAAGGCTCAGTTCGCGCATACAGCGTTTTGAAAATTACTGGCGCATAGACAACGCCATTTTAGATGCTGCACCGCTTTATATTTTAAATACGGGTAAATTACTCATCTTCACCAATGACGAAGATTTGGCAAAATCTCACCCTAAAGGATACGGCAAAGAGGCTTTGGGTAAAAAAGCGAGGGCTGTTGCCAAACACAGCGGATTTATGTACGGAACCGTAGACATTCCAAAAACACTCGACCGCTTTCCAACCGAAGTACTGACGCCCCGAAATGCAGAAATTGTTTCTTCCCTAAAAGGAAAATCGGGTCAGCTCGAACTCACTTCTTCCGATACAGATGAAGCACATACTCACTTCAAATTGAGTTATACTTTTATCGGAACTGAATCTACTGGGAAGCATCTACTTGATTTAGTCAATTCCTTATACTTGATCTACACCCTGAATCCGTAAATAATGTATCGTAAGTTCCTGACACTTGTCTTGATTGCCGGAAGTCTAGGCTTGGTCTTATTTGTCAAGTCCTTTTTATT
The DNA here is from genome assembly GCA_041191505.1 of Bacteroidota bacterium. Lineage (GTDB taxonomy): Bacteria > Bacteroidota > Bacteroidia > Flavobacteriales_D > Crocinitomicaceae > UBA952. The sequence continues at coordinate 19,125 of JBEEOT010000025.1, forward strand.
TGAACAACCCAAGGCCCCGCGTTTACTAGATAGGTTACCAAGTGCAGACTTTCTCGCCAAAGCAAATATTTTAGAGCTCGCCAAGGAAACGAATTCCATGTTGCAATACAACAAAATGACGCTAAGAGATTTCACAACCTATGAATTTCTTTTAGGTCAAGGCAAGCAATACGGCATAGATTTAGAATCAAATCTTTATTTATTTGCCAATGAAAATGGCAACTGGGGTGCGCTCATCCGCCTGACCGATTCTTCAAAAGTGCAAATTGGAATCGAGCGATTGTCGAAATACGCAGCGCTTCAAGACTCCGTTGTTGGCGGCAATAAATTCTTTTATATCCAAAAAGAGCAGTCCTATTTACATTATGGTAAAGACTACGCTTTTATTTACCACGGCACCGATTTTATTCGCACGCTCAATCAAGTGGTGTCTGCTCATTACGGATCGCAACAAAAGGTATGGAAGCGCTTTTTAAAGCAAAAGCAATTTAAAAATGAGCATCTTGTGATCTATGCGAATTGGCCTAAACTAAAGCGTTTTGATATCGAAACAGCAATGTTTGCCCACGACAGCGATTCATTGGGCTTTCGCCTAAAGAGCTATATCAAAAAACGCACTCCGCTTTATTTTTCTTTGAAAAATTCAGGACTGAGTTACCAGAGTAATTTTCAGACCGACAGGCTAATAGATGTGCATCTTGATGTCCGTGAATTCAAGCAGCAGCGCCAAGACTCCGTTTATGTGCAGTTGGCCAAATTAAGCCGTAAAATCGGCTTCCCTTTTGAGCGCTTTATGTCAGCTTGGAACGGCGATTTAGTTTATCAAGAAGGCGGAAAGCAGATTCAAGAAGTACGTTACATCGAGACCGTTTTAGACGAAGACTTCAACGAAACTGAAGTAGAGCGCCTGCGCTACGATACCGTCCCCGGTTTTTCAGTGCTCGCTTCGCTCAATAGGGCCGCGCCGCTTTTTATTGGCAAATTAGCTCAGAAAGGTTTGCTTCGCGAAGATGAAAATGGGTACCGCTTTCTGTTCTCGCCGTTATTGCATTTCCAAAAAACAGGTCCTTATTACCAGTATTTTTCGACTTCTGCAGCTCCAAAAGTGGTCAGGAGTAAACAAAATCAAGTGCTCTGGAAATATAAAGGAACGAAGTATTATTTCAAGATTGATCAGCTTACGCGCTATGAGATTTACGGAAGTTTACAGATTCCGGTACGTTCAATTTTGAGAAGAAACAAGCTCATTTAAGCCCACACAAACTCTTCTTGATGCTGTTCAATGTAGTTCAGGATATCAAGAATTTCATCTAGTTCGGCACTTGTAACCAAACGCGTTCGGTATTCTTTAAAATGCGACAAGCCCTTGAAATAATTGGTGTAGTGGCGTTTCATTTCTGCAATTCCGAGTTTTGGGCCCTTCCACTTGATGCTCATGAGTAAATGTTCTCTGCATGCCAATACGCGTTCAGCTAGCGTAGGGCCAGCCATGTGTTCGCCAGTTTGAACGTAATGCTTGATTTCTCTAAATATCCAGGGATAACCAATAGATGCCCTTCCGATCATAACGCCATCAACGCCGTAACGATTTTTGTAGGTAAGCGCTTTTTCAGGGCTGTCGATGTCGCCGTTGCCAAAAACTGGAATGCGCATTCGCGGATTGTTCTTGACTTCTGCAATCAAAGACCAATCTGCTTCACCTTTATACATTTGTTTGCGCGTGCGCCCATGAATCGAAATGGCTTCTATGCCGATATCCTGCAAGCGCTCGGCTGCCTCCACCACATTTTTGGTGTCGTCGTCCCAGCCAAGGCGTGTTTTGACGGTAACGGGTAGGGAAGTAGCCTTCACGATTTCTGCTGTAAGGCGCACCATTTTGGGAATATCTTGCAACAAACCGGCTCCGGCACCTTTGCAAGTTACTTTCTTGACAGGGCAACCGTAATTGATATCGATGAGGTCTGGCTGGACTGCTTCAATGATTTGTGCAGATTGCACCATGCTTTCTGTCTCGGAGCCAAAAATTTGGATGCCGATTGGACGCTCATATTCAAAAATATCGAGTTTTTGACGACTCTTTGCGGCGTCGCGAATCAGACCCTCAGAAGAAATGAACTCTGTATACATGAGGTCTGCGCCATATTGTTTGCACAGCGCGCGAAATGGCGGATCACTGACGTCTTCCATCGGCGCAAGTAACAATGGAAAATCACCGAGTTCAATATTGCGGATTTTGACCATCGTTTTTTAGTTGAGCCCCATGGCTTTGAGGTATTCTTTGAGTTTTTGTTCGTTGCTGAGTCTGAGCACCATGAGTTTGTCGGCGGTGTCAATGACGATGTAGTCTTGAAGGCCGTCTAGCAGGACGGTTTTTTCTTGAGGTACATTGACTAAGCAATTTTGCGAATCAAAGGCAAATACATTTTTGCCGATGATGGAATTTTCTTGGGCATCTTTTTTCAGGTGTGTAGTAAGGCTGCCCCATGTACCGAGGTCACTCCAGTCAAAGTCTGCTAAAACCATACTGACGTTTTTTGCTTTTTCCATGACGGCAAAGTCGATAGAGATATCGGGGCAAGCTGCAAACGCTTCTTTTAAAAATTCGCTTTCTTGGGCAGTTCCGTAGATTTCGGGCTGTGCACTAAAAATCTGATGTACATCTGATTGATGCTGTGCAAGGGCGTCTAAAATGACCGAAGATTTCCAAACAAAGATACCGGCGTTCCAATAAAAGTTGCCTGCGTTAAGGAATTCTTGAGCAGTGGCCAAGTTCGGTTTTTCTCTGAATTGTAAAACTGGGCAGGCACTTCCTTTTAAGGTTGCGGCCGTTTTTTCAAATTCTATGTAGCCATAGCCAGTGTCGGGGCGTGTGGGTTCTATACCAAGTGTAACAAGTTGACCATTTTGGGCTGTTTGCCAAGCGGTATGGATGATTTCTTCAAAACGAGCTTCGTTAATGATGAGGTGATCAGCTGGAGAAATCAGGAGGGTTGCAGCTGGGTCAAGGGCATGTATTTTGGCCGCTGCATAGGCAATGCACGGTGCTGTGTTTTTGCGTTCCGGCTCGCACAAAACCTGACTGCTTGTAAGTTCGGGGAGTTGTTCGAGCACCAATGCTTCATAGGAAGTGTTGGTCAGGATGTAAATATGTTCTGCAGGAATAAACTTTTGAAGTCGTTCAAATGTGAGTCTGAGCAAGGATTTACCAATGCCTAAGACATCCAAAAACTGCTTCGGGTTTTCTGCTGTAGAGAGCGGCCAAAATCGGCTTCCGACGCCGCCAGCCATAATAAGGCCATAGGTATGTTTGCTATTCATCTTCAATGGGTGTTATGGCAGCGAGCGCATGAATGAGGTAGCTGCGCTTGGTGTCAAATTCAGTACAAAGATAACGAGTTCTGCGGAGTTCACCTTTGATAAAGCGCTTGTTGTTCAATAGAAAATGTGCTTGGGGCGGGAGTGTTTCAAGTGTTTGACCTGAATCTTGATCAAAGGTTCGCAACACTCTGCTGAGCTGAACATCGGCACCGCTCGATGCTTTGAGGCGCACAAAACTTTTTTCCAGGACCTGATGAAGTTCAGGTGGTAAGTCTTTGCTTTCTAATAAGGGCAACAAGCGTTGGCGAAACGCTGTTTTCCATTCGAGCCCATGAGCAGGCACTTTCCAGCCATATTGACGATAGGTGTCGAGGTGAGCAAGTTCATGGAGTGAGGTAATAAGAAAACTATACGGATTGAGGTCGCCGTTGACGGTAATAATAGGTTTGCGTTGCAAGGGATGCGAACGGAAATCACCTAGTTTTGTTTTTCTGCCAGGAACAATTTTGAATTGAACACCGGCTGCCAGAATGCAATCTGCCAAATAGGGCACAAATGCGCTCGGCGCAAATTTGTGAAGTGTATGAATGAACTGTTCGCGCTTGGACTGCATTTGTACAAAGATAAAAAGTGCAACGTGCGCTTGAGCTTCTGCTGCAAAATAATGTTTAACTTAGCATAGTGAATCTCTTGAAACAATTTGGCGCCTACATCCTCATGCTCAGAGTCGTGTTTACCCGACCTGACCGCTGGCGTTTTTTTTGGAAGTATGCGCTTCTTGAAATCGAACAAATCGGCATCAACTCCTTGCCAATTGTAGCGCTAATGTCCACCTTTATGGGTGCCGTTATCGCCTTGCAAACCGCCTCTAGCATGGAAAGCCCTTTACTTCCTGACTACACAGTAGGCTTCATCACACAGTCCAGCACCATTCTAGAATTTTCCCCGACCATTATCTCACTCATTTTAGCTGGGAAGGTCGGCTCCAATGTGGCTTCTGAAATTGGAACGATGCGCGTCACCGAACAAATCGACGCCTACGAAATTATGGGCGTCAATTCCCTCAACTTTTTGGTCTTGCCTAAAATCACGGCTGCGCTCGTCTTCTTTCCGGTGCTCATTATTTTTTCTATGGCACTATCGATGTTCGGAGGTTGGTTGGCTTTATTGGTCTCGGACCTCACCACTACCGAAATCTACATTCTAGGTATCCGCTCGTTTTTCAATCCTTTTCACATTACCTATGCCCTTACCAAAACGCTGGTTTTTGGCTTTTTGATCGTGAGTATCGCTTCTTTTTACGGCTATTATGTCAAAGGAGGTTCTCTAGATGTGGGCCGTGCTTCAACACAAGCGGTGGTGAGTAGCAGTATTGCCATACTCATTGCCAATTTCATTTTAACGCAACTCATGCTGCTCTCATGATAGAAGTTCGTCACCTCAATAAAAGCTTTAATGGTCAGCAAGTACTTTTTGACATCGATCACGCATTTGAGGAGGGTCAGGTAAATCTCATTATCGGGCAATCTGGCCAAGGAAAATCTGTTTTGGCCAAGTGCATCGTGGGCCTCTATGAGCCAGACGAAGGTCAAATCCTGTTTGATAAACGAAATTTCACCGACATGGACCGCGCACAGCGCAGCATCATACGCCAAGAAATTGGCATGTTGTTTCAAGGAGCAGCGCTTTTTGATTCCATGACCGTTGAGCAAAACGTCATGTTTCCGCTGCAAATGTTCACCAACATGACCAAAGCCGAGATTCAAATGCGTACAGACTTCTGTCTCGAGCGCGTGAACCTCGCAGGGCGCAATAAACTGCTACCTTCGGAGTGTAGTGGCGGAATGCAAAAAAGGGTTGGCATTGCGCGCGCCATTTCCATGAATCCGCGCTATTTATTTTGCGATGAGCCCAACTCTGGCCTAGACCCTAAAACTTCTATTGTCATTGACAAACTCATTCGCGACATCACCCAAGAATATAAAATTACAACAGTCGTCATTACCCACGACATGAACTCCGTCATGGAAATTGGAGATCACGTACTCTTTATCCATCAAGGTAAAAAATGGTGGGAAGGTGACCGCCACTCGATTATCAACGCGACCAACCCCGAAATCGAGAGTTTCGTATACGCGTCTTCATTTATGAAGGAAATCCGAACCCAACTTCAGAAAAAAGCGAATTAATTACGTTCTTTTTTTGATAGGCTTTTTGTATTATTGAATTCTTTCTTATCTTTGCAGCCCCGAAGGGGTCTTACACAAGCGGTGTAAGAAATACATAAATTTGCGGATGTGGTGAAATTGGTAGACACGCCAGACTTAGGATCTGGTGCCGAGAGGTGTGCGGGTTCGAGTCCCTCCATCCGCACTAAGGTCTCGTTGGAAATATTAGGCTTAACAAAACGATCGCATGAAAATTACACGTCAAGAAATCGATGCCCAAAATGGCGTATTAAAAGTAGAAATCGCAGCAGCAGACTACCAAAACAAAGTCAAAGCAGCGCTTGATAAATACCGTAAAACGGCCAAAATCCCTGGTTTTCGTCCGGGTCATGTGCCGGCTGGGCTCATTCAAAAACAATTCGGTAAATCTGTATTGTTAGAGGAGCTCAACAAACTCACAAATGATGCACTTTATCGTTACATCATCGATGAAAAACTCGACATCCTCGGTAACCCATTGCCAGTAGAAAATGGAGTAGAGGGTAGCTTTGATGCGCCTGCCGATTTTACTTTTAGCTATGAAATCGGATATAGCCCTGCCTTTGAATTGCCAATTTCATCCAAAACAAAGATGGAATACAGCACTGTTAAAATCGACAAGAAACTTCTTGCCAAACAATCCGAAGACCTTCGTCGCCGTTATGGCAAACTCATTTCATCTGCAGAAGTAGGCGAAAAAGACATGGTCATGGGCAAGTTCGAAGAGTTAGATGCAGCTGGCGTAAAAGAAGGCGGCATCAGCCACTCTACCACTATTTCTATGGAATTCCTAGAAAACAAAGCGGGCAGCAAACTTTTAACTGGTAAAAAAGTAAACGACTCTTTTGAACTAGATTTAGCGCTCGTTTCAAAAGGACCTGAAGACGCTGCAGCTATGTTAGGCCTGAGCCCAGAAGCTTATGCTGCTCAAAATGCAAAGTTTCAGTTTACGATCAACGACATCAAGCGCATGGAGATGGCCGAGCTCAACGAAGCGTTTTTCCAAAAACTATTTGGTGACGAAGTCAAGACAGAAGCCGAAATGAACCAACGCATGGAAGCAGACCTCGCACGCATGTTCGAAGAAGACGCAGATCGCTTATTCACCAAAAGAGTATTCGATTTATTGCTTGCCGAAACCAAAATGAACTTTCCAGAGGCGTTTTTGAAAAGATGGATCAAATCCTCTTCTGAAAAACCTGTTTCTGACGATGACCTCGACCGCGAGTTCGACGCTTACCTCAATTCTTTGAAATGGCAATTGATCCAAACTAAAATCTTCAAAGACAACAACATCCAACTCACTAATGAGGAAGTGATTGATTTCACGAAGTCATTGGTACTTGGCAATTACGCACAATACGGCTTACCTGCTCCGGACGACGCCGAACTCACAGAAACAGCAAAGCGTTTGTTGCAAAATAAAGAGCAAGCGAATAGCATCTATGACCGTCTTGCCGAAGGTAAACTCACTGCTTACTTCAAAAGCACCGTTTCTTTAAGTAAAAAAGAACTGGCCTACGACGATTTCGTTGCACTCGCAAAAGCATAGATATTTGCTTTGACTATGCAACGTCCCAATCTAAAACCAACAAATTTTTGTTGGTTTTTTTTTGCCCATAAAAAAGCTGAATTTGCCTAATCAAGGCTTCAATATGTTGCATTTTCATGCTTCTATTCGGTGTTAGCGCTAAGACCTCTCTTGCAGGTGCTGCCTGTAGGTCGGCAATTTGTTTGATTCCCTTTTGCTGTTCTGCTTTCAATCTAAAATGCGATGGAATAAGGGTGTAGCCACCATTTTTATCGACCATTTCAACCAGAAGTGGGAGGTTGCCACCTTCGTAATCCCAATCGTCTTTTTGCGCGTCTTGGAGTCCGCAAAAATGGAGCATTTGTGTGCGCAAGCAGTTGCCTTTATTGAGTAGCCACGGATGTCGTTTTTGAATGCTATCAAAAGAGATCAGTTCATTTTGTTCCTCGGGGCAATAGACCTGAATTTCTTCTAGGTAAAGGGGGATACTGCGCAGTCGGGCATCGAGATGCGGACCGGCAATAATGGCTAAATCGAGCTCTTTTTTTTCTAGTGCTTCTAGCGCTGCTGTTGTTTTGAGTTCGCGGATTTTTAGCTTAATGTGGTCAAAATCGGCAATCCAGGTACTGAATAAGTCTGGCAACATGTAAGCGGCGATTGTCGGGATGATCCCAATTCTGATTTCTTCTTTTACGTTTCCTTTGAGCTGTTCGGTGAGCAGTTTGATTTTATCGGTTTCTGCTAAGACTTCTCTTAGGATGGGAATGAGTTTTTGTCCGGAAGGGGTGAGTTGCAATGGATTGCTGTCGCGGTCAAAAATAGCGTATCCCAGCGTCTCTTCTGCTTTTTTAATTTGCATGGAAAGGGTGGGTTGCGTCACAAAACATCGCTCGCTCGCTCTTTGAAAAAGTAATTCTTCGCTGAGCACTACAATGTAGTTCATTTGTTGGATGGAAATCATATAGAAAGAATCTATGCAAATATAAAATAAATCGAAATAAATTATAACACTTCTCCAACCAAAGCGCTGTATCTTTGTTCCACAAATTAGTAATCCTTAAAAACAAAATAATATGTCAACTTTAGTTGGAAAAAAATTCCCAGACATTACCGTAAAAGCCATTGACGAAATGGGCGATGCATTCCAAATCAATGTATTGAAGCAAGCTACCGACAACAACAAAAAAGTAGTCTTATTTTGGTACCCAAAAGATTTTACTTTCGTTTGCCCTACTGAAATCCATGCTTTCCAAGAAGCTGCTGCTGAGTTCGAAAAACGCAACACAATCGTAATTGGTGCATCTTGCGATACTGCAGAGGTTCATTTTGCTTGGTTGAACACCGCAAAAGACAACGGTGGTATTGAAGGTGTACGCTTTCCTTTGATTGCAGATTCTACACGATTATTGGCTCAAGAATTGGGTATCCTCGACTACGATATGTTCGACGAAGACAACATGGCCGGAGACAACGTTCCTTACCGCGCTACCTATTTGTTAGACGAAACCGGAATGGTGTTCCACGAGTCTGTGAATCACTTCCCTGTAGGTCGCAACGTTCACGAATACCTTCGCTTGATTGACGCTTTCGCACACGTTCAAAAACACGGTGAAGTTTGTCCTGCAAACTGGGAAGAAGGAAAAGATGCCATGAATGCTACACGCAATGGCGTTGCTGATTACTTAAGCAAACACTAAGCAAATGTTTAGCGACCTCACTTCAGATAGCCTCGACCAAGTATTGGCGAACAATGCCAAGGTAATGGTTCAATACGGTGCTGGATGGTGCGGAAATTGTAAAATTACCAAACCTAAGTTCAAGCGCTTGGCAGAGAGTCATCCTGACATCGCATTTATTTATGTAGATGCCGAACACTATCCGAATGCGCGCCAATTCGCCAACGTCAGTAACTTGCCCACTTTTGCTTCTTTTGAAGGTGGGAAGTTAGTTGCAGAGGCTCAAGGAAACAAAATAGAAACCATTCAAGAAGTACTCGATGCGCTTACCAGTAATTAAACACATCGTAGAATTCATCGAGCAAAACGACGAAGACTACATCAATGAAACCATGGAGACCCTCGAGTTTTTAATCGATGCTCCAGGAATCAAAGACGAAGAGCTAGATGTCATTGGCGAATTGCTTTCTAATTTCTCAGGCGCCCTAGAGGTTCACAAAGAAATCCAGAATGGTGTACCTAAAAAAGAAGCCTTGAATGGCTTCATGAAACGAGTCACCGGATCGATTAACTAACTAAAAACCACCCTCGGGTGGTTTTTTTATGCCTATCTTTGCGGCATGTCAGATTTACTGAATAAGTTAGAAGCCATTTCTCGGATATGAGTCGGTATGTCAAACTCAACAAAGAATACCGCGATCTCGAGGTATTGGACCAAGCCTATCTACGCTACAAGCTTTTGCTTGGCAATTTGCAAAGTTCTAAAGCATTGCTCGAAGAAGAGCAAGACCCTGAAATGCGCGAAATGGCCAAAGCAGAAATCGACGAACTCGAACAAGCGCGTCCAATTCAAGAAGAAGAGATCAAGTTGTTGCTCATTCCCAAAGACCCCGAAGACGACAAAAATGCGATCATCGAGCTTCGTGCAGGTACGGGCGGCGATGAAGCCTGTATTTTTGTAGAAGATATTTACCGCATGTACACCATGTATTTCAAAGCCATGGGCTGGAACGTTGACGTACTGAACTCTTCTGAAGGATCCGTGAAAGGCTACAAAGAAATCTCAATGGAAGTTACCGGAACCGGAATCTATGGTTCACTCAAATTTGAATCTGGCGTGCATCGCGTGCAACGCGTTCCAGAAACCGAATCTCAAGGCCGCGTGCATACCTCTGCAATTACAGTTGCCGTTTTGCCCGAAGCCGAAGAAGTCGATTTCGAGCTCGACATGAACGACGTCAGAAAAGACACCTTCCGCGCCTCTGGAGCCGGTGGGCAGCACATCAACAAAACAGAATCTGCCATTCGACTTACCCATATTCCGTCAGGTTTAGTGGTGGAGTGTCAGGATGGTCGTTCTCAACACAAAAACTTAGAAAAAGCCATATCCGTTTTGCGTTCGCGCTTGTATCAACTCGAACTCGACCGCATCCACAACGAGCGCGCTGCCCAAAGAAAAACACTCGTCTCTACCGGAGACCGTTCGGCCAAAATCCGGACTTACAATTATCCGCAAGGTCGCATCACAGACCATCGTATCAATAAAACGATGTATAACTTAGGTGTCTTTATGAACGGAGACATCCAAGAGATGCTTGATGCACTTAAAATGGCCGAAAACGCCGAAAAATTAAAAGGAGAAACCGCATGACAAAAGCAGAACTCATCGCGCAAATCAAACGCAAAGAAAGTTTTTTGTGCGTGGGCCTCGACCCAGATTTATCCAAAATTCCTGCACATTTGCTGCAGACAGCAGATCCACTTTTTGAATTTTGCAAGGAGATCATCGATGCAACGCACCCTTATGCGGTTGCGTTCAAGCCCAACACTGCATTTTTTGAATGTCATGGGGCTGCAGGTTGGGAGTCTTTGCGCAAAACAATTGCATATATACCCAAAGACTGTTTAGTCATCGCCGATGCCAAGCGTGGCGATATCGGAAACACTTCTGCTTATTATGCCAAAACCTTTTTTGAACATATGGATGCCGACGCCTTAACGGTGGCGCCATATATGGGTTCAGATTCAGTGCTTCCCTTCTTACAGTTTGACAACAAATGGGTTATATTATTGGCCCTCACATCCAACGAAGGAGCCAAAGATTTTCAATTTTTAGAAGCGGATGGCAAAGCATTATTTGAGCAAGTTCTACTGCGTTCTAGTGAGTGGGGTAGCCCAGAGCAACTAATGTATGTCGTTGGAGCAACGCGTGCCGAAGATATTGCCAGAGTTCGGGCTTTGGCACCAGATTACTTTTTCTTGGTGCCAGGTGTTGGCGCACAAGGAGGCGATTTAGATACGGTTGTTCGGTATGGAGCTAATGAGGAGTGTGGTTTACTTGTCAATTCTTCACGCGCAATTATCTACGCAAGTTCAGGGCAAGATTTTGCAGCTGCAGCAAAAAAAGAAGCGCTGAAGATGCAAGCTCAAATGGCGTTGCACGTTCAGCGCTTCAAATTTTAAGTTTGTTTTAGCGCGTAGCTAAATCTGCGTTTTGGGTTGTTTGTTCAAGACTACCGTACGCATCGCAGCTCGCTTTGCGACCAGCCCCACAAGAGGCTAAAACAAGAAGAGTTACAAATGCCGCAAGAATAAATGTTGTTTTCGTTTTCATGGTGTTTGTTTTGTTGTTGTTGCTGCGTTTAACGGCGGAACTTTAACAAAGTTACAATTTTTAGAAAAATAGCGCGTTTTTCATGATTCATTACATGCGGTTAGTCTTTCTTTTCTTATTGTTCCTTTCAATTGCTTGGCATACCAACGCCCAACAAGTCTTTGCGTTGCATACAGAACAAGTCCCGCTTCCTAAAGCACTGTCGTCGCTAGAGCTCACCACAGATCAGTACAAACCGTTGGCTTGGGTTCAAAAGACAAATGAGTGGCAAGTGTTGGCAATAGAAGCAGGATATTTTCTTTTTACTTTTGATTTTTACCAACAAAAAGATTCTCTCTCTTTTTACAAGATCAATCCGGGTCCTTTTTTTGAAGGAATTTCTTTGCTTACCCCAAATGAAAATACTGCGGGTTTGACTTGGATCCAAGCTAAGGATTTACAAAAATTAGTTCAAGACACTTTGGCTCTAATGCTCAATAATGGTTATCCATTTGGGCAAGTTGAGTTGCATTTTATTTCTGATTCGATACCTTTTCTTGAATTCAGAACCAACCCTGGTCCATTAGTGAAATGGGGTACTTTACAAATCAAACCCGATGGCATCATACAAGAAAAAGTACTTTCTAACTTATTGCAAATAAAGTCTGGCTATCTTTTCAAGGAGGAACAGCTTTTGCAACTACAAACCCAACTTTTGGGGCAATTGCCTTTTAAATTACTGCGTGCTCCGGAGTGGGCCCTGCGCGATGGTTACGCTGATGTTTACCTGTTTTTGGAGCGCCTCAAAATGAGTTCGGCTACAGGAATCCTTGGTTTGCAACAAGACCCCTTGAGTCAGAAGGCAGCGTTGGTCGGAGAATTGAATGTCCAGTTGCAAAACACCTGGCAAAAGAATGAAAAATTCAATTTGCATTGGCGCAGTATTGCTCCTCAAACCCAGCAATTGAAAACTTCATTAAGTTGGCCTTACATTGGCGGTACCTCCTACGGCATACAAGCAGGAGGCGCTCTTTACAAAAGAGATACATCTTTTCTAGAACTAAAAGGAAATATGGGTATTTCTTATTTGTTTCCCAATAACTGGAAAGCGCTTGCTCAATTTGACTACTGGAAGTCTCAAACCATAGTTCAAATGGCAGGGAATACATTTTCAAATTTTAAAACAACCTCATATGGGCTTGGTTTAGAACGACAAACCCTTGATTTTATGCCAAACCCAAGGAAGGGGCAGCAGTTCAAAATCTTATATTTAGTAGGTAATAAGAAGGCCCAACAAGAGCTGCTAACTTGGCGCCTCGAGCTTACCCAACGTTATTTCTTTCCATTAGCTAAAAGGCATGTATTAAGTTTAGTTCAAGAATTTGATCATATTCAGGCAGCTCAAATTTACACCAATGAGTTGTATCGCTTTGGAGGGTTAGAGCGAATGCGCGGCTTCAATGAAGATGCGTTTTTTGCATCAACGGTGTTATTTTCTGGCCTAGAATATCGGTTTTTATTAGATCAGTATGCACATTTTTTAGTTTTCACAGATTGGGCTTGGCTCGACAACAAAGTGCTCAATCATCAACAGACCACTGTTTATGCCGTTGGTCTTGGTTTGGTGTTGGGTTCAGATAATGGTCAATTTAAGCTGAGTTATGGCTTGGGTGCAGCAATAGGTCAAGCGCTTCAATTCAACGCAGGGAAATTACACGTAGGCTATATTTCTTATTTTTAGCTCATGAAAATCATATTTGCCAGTCATAATCAAAAAAAAGCCGAAGAAATCCGATCTATTTTACCTCCAGGTATCACTCTTTTGAATTTGCATGATTTGCAACTCAAAGAAGAAATTCCCGAGGAAGAACTGACTATAGAAGCGAACTCAGCTTTCAAAGCCAAATGGGTTTTTGAACGCTTTGGCTTACCTTGTTTTGCAGACGATACTGGTTTAGAAGTTGATGCTTTAGAGGGTGCGCCGGGCGTACATTCAGCGCGTTATGCGGGCCGAGACCGAAGCGATGCGGCGAATATGGACAAGCTTTTAACTGCGCTGCAAAAGGCAACAGACAGAAGCGCCCAATTCAAGACGGTAATTACGTATTGTGCTGCTTCAACAATCTTACAGTTCACAGGAATTGTAAGAGGTCAGATTGCCAGAGAAGCGGCTGGAACTGAAGGTTTTGGTTACGACCCGATTTTTATTCCAGAAGACCAACCGAAGACTTTTGCGCAAATGCCACTATCAGAGAAAAACAGGTATAGTCATCGGGCAAGAGCAACAGCTCAGTTCTTGGACTTCTTGCGGGCACAAGGCTAAAAAATACTTGAAGGAAATTCAAGGTATGTCAGGCTTCTATCAGAATCGCTACAGAATCGACATCGCCGTTAATGGGAGGGCAAAGTTTGGTGATCTTGATTTTTAAAGTAGCAATTCCACTTAACTCATTTTGAATTCTGTTTGCGATGCGCTGACCAACGTGCTCAATTAGCTTGGAGCGCAGGGCCATTTCCTCGACAACAATGCGGTTGACATCAACGTAGTCTATGGTGTCAGATAAAGTATCGTTTGCGGCTGCTGTAGTGAAGTCTGTGCCAAGTTCGACATCAACGATGTAATGACCTCCTATACGGCCTTCTTCAGGCAGGCAGCCATGAAAAGCATAGCATTTAATACCGTTGACGAAGATTTTATGCTTCATGAAGAATTTGAGCTATGGCAACCAAGCCGAGGTCAATGCGTTGGAGTACTTCTTCTTTGCCTAAGAACTCAGAAATTTCAAACATACCGGGGCCAGCACCTACGCCTGTAAGCACTAGGCGATAAGGCAAAAGCACTGCGCCAATCCCGAGTTCTTTTTCCGCTAAATAACTTTTAAATGCCACTTCAATGTTGGCAGCAGTAAAATCGGTTAGTGTACTTACGATTGCTTTCCATTCTTGAATGTAGGCAGTCGTTTCGGCCTTCCATTTTTTGCGAATGGTATCGGCGTCATAGGATGTTGGTCTTGCAAAAAGATAAGCGCCTTCGCTTAAAATATCGGCAGCAAAAGTGGCGCGTTCCTTCATGAGATGACAGACTTGTGCAAGCGCAGCATCGGGCAAATTGATGTCTTCTATTTTGCGCAATTGAGCGGCCAAGGTATCGTTAGTTTGGGCACGCAAGTATTGTTGTTGAAACCATTTGGTTTTTTCTGGGTCGAATTTGGCGCCAGCCTTACTTACGCGTTCAAGAGAAAAGGCCTCAACGAGTTCATCAAGGGTAAAGATTTCTTGTGTGGTACCTGGATTCCAACCTAAAAGTGCGAGCATATTGATAAACGCACCTGGCAAGTAACCTTTTTCGCGGTAACCAGAGTAGAGCTCGCCTTCTGCGGTAGTCCAGTTGGTAGGGAAGACCGGGAACCCGAGACGGTCGCCATCGCGTTTTGAGAGTTTGCCATTGCCGTCTGGGCGCAGTAATAAAGGAAGATGTGCGAATTCTGGGCAGTCCCAGCCAAAGGCTTCATAGAGCAAAACGTGCAATGGTGCAGATGGCAGCCATTCTTCGCCGCGAATGACATGGCTTATAGCCATGGTGTGGTCATCGACGATATTGGCTAAGTGATAGGTCGGCATGCCATCGCTTTTAAACAAAACTTTGTCATCTAAGTTGTTGGTGTTAACGACAACCCAGCCACGAATGAGGTCGCGGAAACGAACATCGCGGTTGCGCGGCATTTTCATGCGGATGACGTAGGGCTCACCTGCAGCTAAAAGTTGTTCGACTTCTGATTGTGGGAGCGTTAATGAATTGCGCATGCTGTTGCGCGTTACGCTGTTGTATTGCCAATTGGGCATGCCCATTGCTTTGGCTTGGTCGCGCATACGGTCGAGGTCTTCGGCGCTGTCAAAGGCGTAGTATGCTTTGTCTTCGGCGATGAGTTGTTCTGCGTAGGGCTTGTACATTTCTTTGCGTTCAGACTGCACGTAAGGGCCGTAGTTGCCACCCAAGCCTGGGCCTTCGGTTGGCATAATGCCGCACCAAGCAAGCGCATCCATGATGTAGTCTTGAGCACCTGGCACAAAGCGTGTTTGATCGGTGTCTTCGATGCGGATGAGGAAAGTACCGTTGTGCTTTTTTGCGAAAAGATAATTGTAAAGTGCAGTGCGGACACCCCCCATATGGAGTGGGCCAGTAGGAGAGGGCGCAAAGCGAACGCGAACAGGTGTAGAAGACATATTTAAAAAACTAGGTTGCAAAGATAGTAATTTGAAAAAGAATCAAGTCAGGAATTGACTTGTATCATATTTAGCGATTTGCATTTGCGAGAACTTTGTAGAAAATCAATCGCCATGATAGAAAATAAATTCATTTACGACCAACATTCAGAAAATCAAGATTGGCTCAAACGCCTAGATTTTTACAAGGAAGAACTGACCATTTTGAGAGAGCGTCTCGATGAAGTCAACGCTAAAAATAACGCTCTAGAATTCACCAAGATGGTGGAACATTTTGAAAATCAATTTTTGATTCAGCGCAATCATATCGACGAACTAGCTCATCAGATCAAGTCAGATGAAAAGCAACTTGTTTCAGAAATAAAGCAAAATCCTGTTGCAGTAGACCACCGTAAAGTCCAGAACCACGATGAAGAAGCTGACTACATGGTTTATTTCGAAAAGAATTTTGCTGTTCTGAGAGCAGAATTCAATTCATTTCTAGCCAAGTGGTTCTAGGCTTAATTTAGAGGAAAATCTTTTGGGATTTACCCGTTGCACTTTTTAGAAAGTAAACACCTTTTGTGAGGTTGGCTGTTGGTATGGTATTCACCCCCGACTTTAACTTGAGTTGATCGAGCACCTGCCCCATTGTATTGATGAGTACTAATTCTATATCCTCGCTACATTCTAGGTAAAGCGCCTGTTGGTCTTGTCCTTTCAGTTTCCAGTTATTGAATTGAAGCGTTGTTAAGCCTGCACTCCCGTCTAAGTTAATTTTGACCACATAATCAAGCACATTAGCACAAGAGTCATCGTAGATGGCATAATTGACCAAACCTCTTGTAATGTCGTCGTAGCCATCTAGGATCAGGTTCTCGATGTACGTGGAATCTTGTGAGCAAAAGCAGTTGGCATTGACTTGAAAGTTTTTGTCGGTTAGGTTTTGAAGGTTGTAGTCGGTGTTGTAACAAATCGTGTTATTTTCGATGAGTGTTGATGTTGGACTATAGGCCAATACTGCTACCCCAATGCCATTGTTGGTAATGATATTGTTGGTAAGTGTACTTGCATCGCCAAGTCGAACTGCAAGTGTATTGCTGTCAAAAGTTGAGTTGCTGATATTCGCACCTCCAGTGTTGTCAATAGCCACGCCATTGCCTTCGAAATAACAATTTTGAATCGTGTGCCCATAGGCTTCAGCCAAACCAAAGTCGTTGTCTATAAATTGGCAATTGGTAATGATACCAGGAGATCCTACAATGTTGTTTCCATTCCCTTGAAATAAACAATTGTTAACACTGATGTTATTCGACCAAGTGAAAGAACAAAAGTTGTTGATGAACTGACAGTTCTCAGCGGTGAGTGAGCCATACAAGATTTGAGCTGCCTGCCCAACGCCGTTGTTTTCGAACAAACAGTTATTGTAAATGAGGTCGGCATTGAGTTGTATACCGTAATTGTTATTCTTGAATTGGCAGTTGGTCCAGTTGTAGGAGACACCAGGTTGCGAGATGTCGTTGGCTATCCCATAAAAACTGTCGTGTAAACGAAAGCGGTCCAATTGAACATTTCCGCCTTGTGAGCCTTTGATGTTGATACCGTACCAAGTTTGCTGCCCTAGAATACTCGCGTCTGTTGTTTTGAATACAATCGGTGCGGTGTCTGTACCAACAGCTACGAGTGTTCCTCGGATTTCTAAATAGCGTAAATTTCCGGTGTTGAAAGAATAATCTGGCGTCACAAGTACTTCTACACCAGGTTCTATTGTTAGGGTAACCCCAGGGAAAACAACCATTGAACCCGTCATTAAATAAGGGCTTCCGGTAGCGGTCCAGGTGGTGTTTTGGTAGATGCCGCCGCTAACTGTTGTTTGTGCGGATAATTGTAAATAGGATGCGAGGATGCAAAAGGTAAATAAGATGCGAAACATAGAATGAATTTTAGTTGCTAAACAAGTAATTCAACATTATGTTTTGAGAAAAGGAAAACAACTGATATAAATTGTTTTTTCTCGTCTGAATAAAATTCTTTATCGAATTTTCTTTTGCTCAAAGCGCATCTTTTGTCCGCTGACTTCTATGACCCCAAGCCTTACCCCAGCCCAGCCAACCTGATGAATCCAGACTTCTTTTCCTTGGGTATTTTGTACGCGTTTGGGTTCTTCCATGAAAGTATGGGTGTGACCTCCTAAAATGAGGTCAATACCGGGCACATTTTCAGCAAGTAATATATCACTGGGTTTGCTTGGATCTTCGTATTGATAACCTAAATGCGATAAGCAAATAATAAGATCACATTGCAATGCCTGAAGCTCTCGAATTACTTTTTTAGCAGATTCATAGGGGTCTTGCATGCTGATGCCTTCAAAATTACCAGCGGGAACAAGACCGTTGAGATCCACGCCGAGTCCGAAGATGCCCACTTTAAAGTTCCCTTTTCGGATGATCTGGAACGGTTGAACAACTGCTGCCATTGGCGTATTTCCGAAGTTATAATTTGCATTTACAAATTTGAAATTCGCATGCTGTTGTGCATTCATGAAGCCTTGCACGCCGATATCAAAGTCGTGATTACCAAGCGTGACAACGTCGTAGGCAAGCTGACTCATGAGTTTCATTTCAAGTACACCATGAAAGCGATTAAAGTAGGGTGTGCCTTGGAAAAAGTCGCCTGCATCTAACAACAAAACTTGCTCGTTGTCTTTGCGGATTTGTTCAATCATAGCTGCTCTTGCTGCAATACCACCCTGATTCGGAAATTTGGTGTGGTTGGCAGGAAGCGGATCTATTTGAGAATGCGTATCATTGGTATGAACTATGATCAGTTTTTCCGCTTTTTTTTCTGAATGAGCAGCGCGCAACCAATGTGGTAGTATCATCGCTGCAGGCAAGAATCCAAACTTTTGAAGTAAACCTCTACGCGTCAGTTTCATTTGATATATCGTTGAACAGTATCTAATACCAAAACACCTTGATTCTTAGCCTGAGCGATGAAGATATCTCGCAATAAAATGCCTGTTTCTTGTTTCTCCAAATCTTTGAAAAAGCTCATTTGATCGCCGCCATTGGCTAAAAAATCTGAGGTGAGTACCCAAATGTAGGCATGCGTAGCCAAGAGACTTGGGATTTCAAGTGTTCCATTCCGAAATATACAATTCGCTAGTGGTTCTCCACCACTGACACTAAGGTAGTTTTCAATTTGAGAGATGTGCTCTACTGGAAAATGAACCCAAGTTACTGCGTTATCAAAAGGCATCAATTTATAAAAATCGGCGAGTGTTAATGGGCCTTTACCAAAAGAGCTTCGCAAACCACCGGTGTTTAAAATGCAAATAACAGGTTCGCTCAAACGTTTATCTGCCGTCATGCTACTCAGTAGGGCATCTGCGCACCAGTTCATGAGGTTGGAACTTGGTCTGCTTACTATTAGGGCCGTTGGAGTAGAAGCAAGCACCTCATCGAATTCTTGGTGCAGTGTATCTTGATAAGGTTGAATAAAATAGGCGAGGTCAGTAGCCGAATTTGTTTGGCTTGTGGAAGAGGTGTCATTTTGAATCAAGCGTGCGGAAAATTTGTATTCGGGTATAAAATGAGCGGAGCAAGCCATTAGGCTTGCTCCGACTAAAATATACATGAACCAAATTTTCATTATTCAATGACAAACTCGCGTTTCACTTGGCCGTATTGTGTTTCAACAGTAATGAAGTAAACACCAGCTTTGAATGTGCTGATAGGCAAGGCGAGGACAGGAACATTCAGATTACTTGCTGAATTGACCTGACGTCCTTGGATATCGTTAATTTGGTAAGCTAGAATGTCAAGGCCATTGACTTGAGCATACAAGGTTTGCGATGCAGGAACTGGGAATACAGAGAAGTTTTGATCTAGCTTTTCTGAAATCCCCATGTCGCATGCGAGGTAACTCATGTTTGCAAAATTGATATGACAAGCAAAGTAAGCCGAGTCAATGAACGGATTGCGGTTACCTTGCAAGACCGCTACATATTCATGGCGCGCGATTTCATAATTGTCAGGTGCATCGTTAAAGTGCCATGTTTTTAGAGATTCTTGGCTTTGATTGGCAGGGAGTTGCCAGTTGTTCGATGACTGACCGTTGTAGCAAGTTGCCATGTAAAAGATAGAACGGGCTGCATTTCCTTTTTGTTCTGGACGTGGTTCGTATACCAATTGGTTTCCGCTGTAACCAACGCGACCTTCTAAATAAGTAAATACAACGTTACCATCTATGTCCATTAATGGCAAGTTACTGCGCGGTGTATTGGCTTGTTGCAAGTTTGTTGGCCATAGGTTATGTTGGTCGTTGTATTCAGGTTTTTCTGGGCTATCGCAAGGGAATGTAGGCATCCATGAATGTGAAAAGGTATGTTCGCGAGAATAGCCAACGGCAGTCCAGGTGAAGGGATCATTGAACACTTTGCGCTCGCCTGAATATACACACTCAACGTAAGATTGACCATTGGTAGTATCGCGTACCTCGTATTGGTTCATCATGGTTGTCAAATAGTTATAGTAGGTGATGGACGTGTGTGGGTTGATAAGAGCACTGAGGTTAGAAAGGAATGATGTTGACCCAGAATTGATGCCGTTGTAATAGTTGCCAATTTGGCTGCCTGTTGTGGTTACAGAACCTGTAGCAGCATTCATGGTGCGGTAATTTTGGAAGCCTTCAGGGCCGTTAAATGCGTAGACAGCAAAATAATAGGTGGTATTGGCCTCAACGTGACGCGGCGTAAATGAGGTGCCAGCGCCAATATAGGCAACTTTAGCATTTCCAACTACATCACCTCTTTTATAAGTTGCGCCATCAATTGGAAGACCAGTAATTGGGCTGCCTTGACGCCAAAGTACGAGGTATTTCTCAGCGCTAACCGCCGCATATTCGCCGGCAAGTGAATACGGCTTGATTAAAGGAAAAGTGAGGCTCGATGGATTTGATGTTGGTTCGGTTGCGAGATTATTGGTTCCGATACCGTATAAATTGATGATATATGGATTTTCGTCGGTGTCGTCGTTGGCAATAGCTATTGTTGCCAAGCGAGATCCTGTTCCGCTAGGATTAAAATTAAGCATCACACTTTGGCTACTATTGCCACCAACCATAACAGTTGCATTGCAAGAATAATCAGTAGCGTTAGCACCGCTAAAAGTAGCGCCAGAAACGGTGAGGTTTTGAACACCGTAATTCTCAATAGTGATGCTCGTTGCTGCGCTCGTACCAACCACATATGTGTCTCCTGACAAAACGCTGTTGCCGTTGATTTTAACGTTAATTTCTCTGGCAGGGGCCACATAAGTAAAGAGGTCTTGTGTGCTGCGCGGAATCAACTGATAGTTGGCATTGAATTGGCCGAGAAGTCCAATGATGGTGATTGGCCCACTCGGAATAGCTGACCCGTCTATGTTTGTGGTGCCGTTGATGCGAACATCGAATGTGTTTGAACCGTCGGTTACTTGGACGGTGCTGTTTCCGCTTGCAAAGTTTCCGGTTTGAACAAATGTAACGTTATCAAGACGTACCAATTGACCTTCGAGGTTTTCGCCAGCACTTGGGATAGGAATGCTCAGTGCAACAGGAGGATTGACGGCCTGTCCGTGGTTGATATAAGAATTTGTTGGAGAAAGCTCAAGCAAGCCGCTGAATTCAAACAAAACTCCTGTAGCGGTAATTGAATCTCCTTTTTGAACACTGCTGAGGTTGCTTCCGTAGCAAGCGATACCGGCTGTTCCGTCTTGAATATAACGAATAGAGCCAAGTTCGCTACCGTTAGTAACTACACCCGAAACGGTAACAGTTTGGCCGATGCCCAAATTGCGCACTTGAGCAATGGTTTGGGCAAAGGCTTGTTGTCCGAGGGCAAGCAAAGCTAGATTGAATAATAGTTTTTTCATGGTTAGAATTGAATTGCTAGATTGATATTAAAGCGCAAACCTTGGCCGAACATGACCGTAGCAGAACGCGCATCGAATTGATCATAGATGCCATTTGTATTATTAGTAGCATCTGAGATAAAAGAGGTGTTTAAAAGATTGGTAATTGCCGCACCAGCACTGAATTGCTTATAGCGGTAACCAGCAAACAAATTGATCAACGAATAAGATGGGATTTTCCAGGAGTCTCGGCCGCCATTGACACCTTGTAAGGAGAAAGGATCGAAGTTGGCATAATACCGATCAAAGTATTGCCCCTGAATTTTAATGTAAGCATTTTTAATTGGTTCGTAGCGCAACGAAGCGGCTAATGCCGTTTGTGCCGCATCACCGACGTGCACACCTTTTGCATCGAATGAGAATTCTAGAGAATCGTATTGTGGAATAAAAACGGTTTTACTTGAATTCCATATCCAGTTTCCGATGGAGAACATAAAGTCAAAGGAGAGTTTAGGCGTGATTTCCCAGGCGACGTCTATTTCTTGACCCATGTGTATGGCGTCCATTCCATTGATGTTGACGCGTATAAACTCAGTAGGGTCATTCGGGTCAGGCACTTGGACACCATATGGGAAAGGTTTGTTTTTCCAGTTGGTGAAATAAGCATTGTAGTTGACACCAAAATGTTTATTAGCGTAATGGTAGCCACCTTCTGCCGCATAAATAATTTCATTGACAATTTCTCCAAAAAATGAATTGGTGTTGTTGTCGATGACATTTGAAAATTGCGGTGTACGGTTGAGGTAGCCTAAATTGCAGTAGATGTCGTTGAATTTATTGAGTTTGTAGCTCAAGCCGCCTTTGACGGTAATACCTGGTATGTATTTCCAAGCAGTAGAAAAATATTCAAGACCTTCAGAATTCGCGTTGTAGGTTTGGCCATTGTATTGAATGGTATCTAGTGCGCCAATTCTGAGAATGGTGTCACCTAAATCGAGGACTTTGCGTTGAAAGTAGTCTATTCCTTTGTAGCCATTTAAGATACCTGAAACATTAACAAACCAATTGATGCGTTCTCCACTGTGCTCTACTTGACCAAAAAGGCCAGCATAGGTAACAATTCCGTCGCGATCGGCATTAAATGTGTTTTTGGCAATTTTATCGCCAACCCTTTGCATAGGGTCTGGGTCATTGAAGTCGGCGGTGCTCACAAAATAATCCCCACCGAGCAAGTTCGTGACAACTTGATAGTGTCTTCCTTCGTAATATCGGTAATCTAGCCCCCCCGAAAATGCTGTTTTTTTGGAGTATTGGTAATTGAACTGACCGAGGTAACCCAACCAAAAATGGTTATTCATGCTGGCTAGTAAAATCTGACTTGCTTTGATTTCTGTAGCTGAGTAAAGAGGATCAATATTCGGTGTTCCAAAGAGTGAATTCACTTGATTTTCTGTGATCATTTGATCCCAGTCGATGTTAAAGTTGCTGTCTCTGAGGATTGCCGAAGAGTTAAAAATACTGGTACCTCCACCTCTTCCGATAGATAAGTACGCCAAATTTGAAATGTCAAGTTTGTCGTTAACTGACCAAAAATCTTTGAGTGTAACCTGAGGTTTGTTGTAGAAATTTTGACGTTCATTTAAAATTTCTTGCTCGCCCAATGAATTGGTGACATAACCCCAGTGTTGGTTATAGCGAATCCCCATGTCGTTGAGTAAAAGGGTGGAGTCGTAGGGGGCGCCAAGTTGTTGGGAACGGTTTGCATCCCAATACTGAATACTCTGGTTGTAAGAGCGTTGGCCGTGTTTTTGGGGAGCGGCAAACGCAGAAAGGGTTACTAAATGATTGTTTAATCTTTTGGAAATTTTGGTGTAACCAAAAAATCCTTGGGTTGGCGTGCCGTCTACCCAACCTTGCCCTTGTTTGTAGGAAGCAGATAAAGTAAGGCCCCAGCCTGATTTGGTCATGCCGGTGTTGTAAGAAAGTGAGCTTCTTAGGAAATTACCTGTGGCGTATTCTTGTTTGAAACTCCCCCCTTTTTTTGTGCCGACTCCTTGGGTGATGAT
This sequence comes from Bacteroidota bacterium, assembly GCA_041191505.1. Lineage (GTDB taxonomy): Bacteria > Bacteroidota > Bacteroidia > Flavobacteriales_D > Crocinitomicaceae > UBA952. Next base: position 42,610 of record JBEEOT010000025.1, read on the forward strand.
ATTGATGGTGCCGCCAATAGAGGGCATTGCAATTTTGGTAGCGCCAAGACCGCGTTGCACTTGCATTTGAGAGGTAATGGCATCGAGCCCAAACCAGTTGGACCAATAAACAGCACCGTTTTCCATGTCGTTGACAGGAACGCCGTCTATCATAACCCCAACATTGCGTTGATCGAAACCTCTTACATTGATGCGCGCATCGCCGTCGCCGCCACCTTGTGTAGTTGCGTAAACACCAGCCGTTCCATTTAAGAGCATCGGTAAATCTCTCGAAGCAAGTTCTTCGTTGATTTTTTTGGTATCAATTTTAGTAACGGCAACCGGCACGTTTTGACCTTTCACTAAGTTGCCAATGACGCGAATTTCGCGTACTTCTTGGGTGGCTCGAATTGTGAAATTCTGAACAATACTTAGTTGATTCAATTGTACATCAAACTTAAGGGTGTCGGTAAGGGGCAATGTGAAAACGACTTGATACTTACCATAGGGAACATTGATAAATTCGTATTGGCCTCGGTCGTTGGTTGCGATGCGATTAATGGCTGTTCCGTTCTGATTCAGGGTAATCTTGGCTCCGGCAACGGGGATATCACCGGGCGACATAATGGCAACGCCGTTGATCTTCCCTTTTTGTTGGGCAAGCGAAATTAGAGGAAGTGCTGAAATCAGCACTAAAACCAAGAAGCGCATCTTAGCGAATGATGACTTTGTGCAAACTTTGCTCACCTGCGTTATTGGTCAGGCGCAAGAAATAAACACCGTGATAGTTGTCTAGGTCGATTTCTACTACTTGCTGCGCGTTTGAAATGTTCATTTCTTTGATTTGCTGACCAAGTGCAGAAATTACTTGGATTTTGCGGACGTCATTTTGTGTTTTTACAAATACAAGTCCGTTGCTCGGGTTTGGATAAACACTTGGGTTGACTTTGGGAGCTGCATTTAGGCCGATAGAATTGCAGTCGCATTGGTGAGTACCTAAAGAAGCCCAATTACCATCTAAGATTGGGTTTCCGCTTGTTCCATAAAGTGTGTCGCCATTTGCGTCGAGGCGAACGATTACTGGTGGGATGCTATCCCATTCTAACAATGGATCAAAAAATGAAGGGTTCGCTGTTTGACCTTTAAGTATGGTTGCTTTGCGGATCAGACTGTGGTCTTTGGTAAGTAAAACACCTAAGCCAGTGCTGTATGGGAATTGCGAAGACCACGCGCCGTCGTTGCCCGATGAGGTGCCGGTTTCGTTGGCTGGGTTTTCACCAATTTTACCAAAGACATCTACAATTGCGAAACCGCTTACGTTAGTTGCATTGATTACAGAGGTGGAAGATGTTGGCAATGTTCCTTTAGCGAGTAAAAGCGCATCGTTGCCATTCCAATACCAGGCATTTGAAACGTTGTAGTCTGGGCAGTAGAAGCCGTCGGCTCTTGCTTCTAGGGAATCCCAGATTGGGGCTTCTTGGCCAGTGCCAAGTGGATCTAATTTTTGAATAACACCAACGTAGACACCTTTAGCAGGAACTACCCCTGAGAGTTGAATAGAGTTGGCAACGGTTGCGGTTGTGGCGCCGTTTGAATAACGGCTCACAAAGTAACCTGATAAATCGATGGGGTTATTTGTCGGGTTGTAGATCTCGAGCGCTTTGTTGTTTGACCAACCTTCGACGTATTCTGAGATGAATAGTTCGTTACAAGTGTTTTGGGCTTGCGCTCCGAAAAGGAGCATTAAAGAGAAAATGAGTAGTGCTTGCTTCATGATGTTAAGTTTAAATCAACTGACAATCAGCTATGTATTAGTGAGCTCTTTTTTATGGTTTCGGCACAGAATCGGCTTCAAGGAGGTCATAAAAAAGCTTGTACAAATTTAAGGTTTTTACATTCAAATCACCAAAATTTAGCCAAAAAGAAGGATGATTTTTTTTGTGAAGTAAAGATGATGCGCATGTTACTCTTGAAATCTGTGTAATTTTAGAACTCAAATTAGATCCGCAAAAGCAATTCAAATGAAATCAATCCAATTACTTGTGCTCCTTATCATCTGGGCAACACAACTCCACGCGCAAAATCTCAACATAGAGCGCATCTGGAAGAATTACGAGTTCTCTGCAAAAGGAGCCGGTTCATATCAAGCTATGAACGACGGTCAACATTATGTAGAACTGAATCAAAACGGCGATATCGTTAGTGGACTCATTGCCGATGATCAACCTGAAAAAAACGAGACACTCGTTCCGAAATCTTTGCTTATTTACAATGATCAGCCCATATCAGTAGCAGGTTTTGAATTCAATTCGAATGAACAAAAGGTGTTGCTCTGGACAGCGCCACAACCCATTTATCGCCGCAGTTTTGAAGCCTTTTATTTTTTGTTTGATTTGAAAACAAAAAAACTGGAGGCCCTTGACGCCGATCATGCGCCGCAAACTTTAGCGGAATATAGTCCGGATGGAAAAAAGGTTTCGTTTATTCACGGCAATGACATCTTTATCAAAGATTTGTCTACTGGTAAGGTTCAGAAGATAACCGCAGATGGTAAACGCAATAAAATAATTAATGGTACGACCGACTGGGTCTACGAAGAAGAATTTGCCATTACTAAAGCCTATGGATGGTCGCCGGACAGCCGTTATATTGCCTTTTTGAAATTTGACGAACGCGAGGTTCCTGAATTTCAGATGGCACTTTACGGAGAATTGTATCCAGCGCAATACAAATATAAATATCCAAAGGCAGGTGAGGCCAATAGTAAAGTATCCTTGCATCTTGTAGATGTTCAAAGTTCCAAAATACAAGCAATCAAGCTCGATACCTATGAATACATTCCAAGATTGAATTGGTCTGTAACGAGCAATCAACTGATTGTACAAACCATGAATCGCCATCAAAATGAACTCAATTTTTGGTTGGTGGATTGCAACGCAAAAAAAGTGACCACTCAAAAATTCTACACTGAAACCTCCACAACATACGTTGAAGTAGACAACAATTTGGTGCTCCTTGAGAACGGCAAGGGCCTGATTCGCACGAGTGAACAAAGCGGATTCAATCATCTCTATATTTTGAATTTTGATGGTTCTACCAAGGGAATCACAAAAGGTGAATGGGATGTTATAGAATTTTTAGGCTTAGATGAGCAAAAACAAACGCTGTATTATTCGAGTGCTGAAGCAGGCGCTATCTATAAGTCCATCCACTCCATCCAACTTGATGGAACTGGTCAACAAATGATTTCAAGTTCTTACGGATACCACAACGCCACCTTTTTAAAGGGCATGAAATACTTTATTCATACTTATTCAAATGCCAATACACCGCCTGTAATTTCCTTGAGAAAGGCCAGTGGTGAGCTTGTTCGTACCTTGGAAGACAACACAGCGCTAGTTGGAAAAATGAACAAGGAAGTGTTGAGCAGAAAAACGTTTATGAACATCACGACCCCCGATATCGATTTGAATGCATCCTTGATTTTGCCTGTTAATTATAATCCAGCAAAAAAATATCCTGTTTTTGTGAACGTATACGGCGGTCCTGGTCATAATGAAGTATTAGACAGCTGGGACGGCAACGATTATTTTTTCCATCAGCTATTGGCACAAGAAGGTTACATGGTTTTGAGTATAGACCCTCGCGGAACTCAGTATCGCGGTGCCGCCTTTAAGAAGTCTACTTACCTTCAGCTTGGAAAACTTGAAATTCAGGATGTCATTGCTGCAACCAAAGAATTTGCAAAACGTCCGGACGTAGATGCCACACGCTTGGGCATCATGGGCTGGAGTTACGGTGGTTTTATGTCGTCGCTCGCCATGACAAAAGGTGAGGGCTTGTTCAAAGTTGGCATCGCTGTAGCGCCAGTGACCAACTGGCGCTTTTATGACAATATTTACACAGAACGCTTTATGCAAACACCTCAGGAAAACGCGAAGGGTTACGACGACAACTCGCCTATCAATTTTGCCAAAGACCTGCAAGGAAAATACTTGTTAATTCACGGAGCTGCAGATGATAACGTTCACTATCAAAACAGCATGGAAATGATCAGTGCATTGGTCAAGGCCAACAAACAATTTGATCTTTTTATTTATCCGAATAAGAATCACGGAATTTATGGTGGGAACACCAGAAATCATCTATTTAATATGATTCACAATTATATTTTAGAGGAACTCTAAACTTTAGACCTCATTAATTGTTTTTATGAGGTAGGATGTACATCATTTCCACTTTCTTTTGTAATTTAGGCACACATTTATCAAACGACATATTTCCACCACATGAGTGAAACAGCCAAAATCGAACTAGACGGCAAAGTATACGAACTTCCCGTTATAGTTGGAACCGAAAACGAAAAAGCAATTGACATCTCCAAATTGCGCGATCTCACCGGTTATGTAACCTTAGACACAGGTTATAAAAACACAGGCGCTACCAAAAGCGCAATCACCTTCTTAGATGGTGAAGAAGGAATTCTTCACTACAGAGGATATCCAATCGAACAACTTGCTGAAAAAGCTACGTTTATAGAGGTTGCTTACTTATTGATCTACGGAAATCTCCCAACTCAAGCAGAGTTAGATGCTTTCCAAGATAGCATTTGCAAGCACACACTCGTCCACGAAGACATGAAACAATTCTTCGAAGCGTATCCTTCCAAAGCGCACCCTATGGGCGTGCTTTCATCTATGGTTGCTTCTTTGGCCACTTTCTATCCGGAGTCTTTAGACCCGAACCGCAGTGCTGAAGCCAAAAATTTAACGATTCATCGCTTGCTAGCGAAGTTGCCTACGCTTGCCGCTTGGTCATACAAGAACCTCATTCGTCATCCGTTCATGTACCCACGCAACGAATACGACTACTGTAAGAACTTTATGTATATGATGTTCTCGATGCCAACTCAAGACTATCACGTAGATCCAGTTGTTATCGATGCACTCAACAAACTACTCATTCTACACGCAGACCACGAACAAAACTGTTCTACTTCAACTGTTCGCATTGTAGGATCTTCTCAGGCCAATCTCTATTCAACGGTTTCAGCTGGTATTTCAGCACTTTGGGGCCCACTTCACGGCGGTGCCAACCAAGAGGTAATCGAAATGTTGGAGCGCATCCACGCCGATGGTGGTAACGTAGACAAATGGGTTGCCAAAGCAAAAGACAAAGAAGATCCATTCCGCCTTATGGGCTTTGGTCACCGCGTATACAAAAACTTTGACCCACGCGCCAAAATCATCAAAAAAGCCTGCGACGATGTCCTAGAAAAATTAGGTGTCAATGACCCACTTCTAGACATCGCCAAAAAACTTGAAAAAGTGGCCCTAGAAGATGAATACTTCAAAGCGCGTAACCTTTATCCAAACGTAGATTTCTACTCAGGCATCATATACAAGGCACTCGGCATTCCAACCGAAATGTTTACCGTTATGTTTGCGCTTGGTCGTCTACCAGGCTGGATTGCACAATGGAAAGAAATGACCGAGAACAAAGAGCCAATTGGCCGTCCGCGTCAGATCTATACAGGTCACACTAACCGCAATTATGTTTCAATTGAGCAGCGTTAAGCACTTGATATTTTAAACTACTTAAGAAAAAAGGCGCTCAATTGAGCGCCTTTTTTCCTTCAAATAAGTCGTATTGCCTGAACTCGCATTCGATGTCGCCATTGAATACGCGGTGTTTCTTTGAGGCCTTGAGCCCAATGGCATGAAATCCTTCGAGACTGCCGCTAATGACGCAGGCCTTGCTTCCGGCCATTTGATGCTTGAGCCAAGTACCTAAGTTTCCATATAATTCTTCTACATCAGTAGAGAGGCGTTCGTCATATGGCGGATTGGTAAGGATAAATACGGGTGGTTCTATTTTGAGTTTGTCAAAAGGAGTGGAGTGCACCTCGACAAATCTGCCAAAAGAGAAAGTGCGCAGGTTGCGGCGCGCTTTTAATACCATTTCGTCGGAAATATCGCCGCCAATGATGCGGCCTGGTAATTCTCTTACAATGCGGGGGGCATTTTCGAAAAGGTCTTCCCATATTTTGGCGTCGTAATTTTTGAGATTTTTAAAAGCGTAGTGTTGTCTTTCGATGTTACTCGGAATGCCGCTGGCGAGCAGTGCAGCCTCCACGAGAATTGTACCGGAGCCGCAAAATGGATCGACAAAAGTTTGCTTGCGATCCCAGCCCGACATGCGAATGAGGCAAGCTGCCACCACTTCGTTGAGCGGTGCGGGGCCAACAGCCGTTCTGTAGCCTCTCTGAAACAAAGGAAGCCCACTTGTATTGACAGAAATGGTTACTTCTTTGTCTTTGATGTATAAATCAAAAAGGATACTCGGTTTTTTGACATCGATATTTGGTCGTTCGTTTGTTTTCTCTTTGAATACATCTACGATGGCATCTTTGATCAATAGAAACGGGTAGTGTGTATTTTTAAAAATCGGGGAAAAAATGGCGCCTTTTATGGCAAATGTTTTGTTCATCTCGAAAAGTTCGTGCCATTTGATGCGCAGCGCACGTTTGTATAAATCTTCTTCACTTTGAATGTAGAATTTATCGATCTCGACTAACACAGAGATGGCACACCGGCAATAAAGATTGAGTTTGTAGACGTCAGCCCAAGTCCCTTTGATTTGAACAGCTCTATTCAGAAGCTCAGCCTCTGGATAGCCTAATTCTTTGAGTTCGTCGGCAAGAACCGCCTCAAAGCCAAAGAAACTTTTGAGGGTAATGGTGAGCAGGGGGCTTTTTGAGCTGGGTTTTGAATGCATTATTTTGGGATTCGTTAACTTTGTACAAAAGAACGAATTTGTCGAAGACCAAATACCTCTTGCCCTTCCTTTTTTTTACGCTACAGTTATTTGCGCAGCAAAGACAACGCGTTGGGGTGGTCTTAAGTGGTGGTGGAGCATCGGGTGTAGCGCATGTCGGAGTGCTTAAGGCGCTTGAAGAATATCAAATTCCTATTGACTACATTGTGGGTACTTCTGCAGGTGCGCTTGTTGGTGCGATGTATGCGAGCGGCTATTCACCTGCAGAAATTGAGACATATGTCTTGTCTGAATCATTTCAACTAATGGTTAAAGGGCAAGAAGAAGCAAAAAACCAGTTTTATTTTTATCAAGATGCAGCCAATGCCTCTATGTTTAATTTTACGATTTCTCAGGATAGCGTGCTTCAAAAATCGCTACCATTGGCGCTCATTGATCCTACTTTTCTCGATTACGAGATGCTTAAAATATTTGGTCTCACGAGCGTATCTGTGCAAGACGACTTCAATCAGCTCTTTATACCATATCGCTGTGTAGCTTCGGCAGTTGAAACCAAACAAAGTGTAGCCTTTACGCATGGCAAGCTCAACCAGGTGGTGCGTGCCTCCATGACTTTTCCGCTTTACCTCAATCCAATTCGCATTGATGGCGTTTTGTATTTCGATGGAGGCCTTTACAATAACTTTCCGATCGACGTTTTATACAACGATTTTCAGCCCGATTTCATCATCGGAAGCAATGTCTCGAAAAACCTAGCTCCTGTTTCTGAACGCGATTTTTTTGGTTTGCTCACCAGCATGATGACCACGCCTTCAAATTATGCCATGCCCTGTGCAGAAGGCATCATCATTGAGCCTAACACGCATGTAGGAACTTTCGATTTCGCCGATGTTCAGCAAGCCATCCAAGATGGTTATGCGGCAACTCTTTTGCAAATAGACTCCTTACTCAGATATGTGAATGGTCGGTCTGACCTAAAGGAGCTTTCTATGAAGCGGCAAAAATTCAAGCAACAATTGTTGCCCTTGCGAGTGAGTCTAGTGAGTTCGAGTTCTGACCGCAAGCAAGATCTTCCTTTTGTGAGAACTTCTATTTTGCCAAAATTCAGTAAACAAGTTTTAGACAGCGCGTCCCTCGAAAAACGCTATTTCAGAACCTTATCTGCACCTTATTTTAGCTTCGTGAGCCCCACTTTAGAAAAGGGTTATTCTGCCCATTTATTGCTGCGGCTTAAAGTCAATAAAGCCAATGCTTTTCGCGTAGATTTTGGAGGTATAATTTCTTCTCGAGCCATCAATACTGGTTTTTTGAGCTTAGCTTACCGAAGGGCTGGCTATATAGGTCAAAGACTGGAGGTTTCTTCCTATTTTGGAAAGTTTTACGGATCGGGCAAAATCAATTATGAGTTGGTAGTGCCGGGTAGTTCTCCTGTTTCCTTGAGTGCCTATTTAGTGCTCAACCGCTGGGATTATTTCAAGAGCTTTGCTACGTTTTTTGAAGATGTCAAACCTTCTTTTTTGATTCAGGAAGAACGTTATACAGGATTTCAACTCAAAATACCAACTGGGAATCATGCCGTACTTAGCGCCAATGCTCGGATGTTTTGGCTCGACGACTCCTATTATCAAACACCTTATTTTACCAAAGAAGATACCGCCGACTATACCTCGTTTATTGGAGAGAGCATTCGCTTGGCTTACACCAGAAATACCCTCAACCGAAAGCAATTTGCGAGTTCGGGTAACTTTTTTGAATGTAAAGTGAGTTATGTTAGGGGTAAAGAACTCACTTTTCCTGGTTCCACATCAATAATAGATGACACCATAAGTAAAAATCACAAATGGCTCAGCATACAGCTTGAGGCTTTGAGTTTTCCTTTTCAAAAAAAGCAGGTGGTCAATTGGGGTTTACATTTCAAATCCGTACTCAACAGCCAGTCATTGTTTGCCAATTATACCGCAAGTATGTTGGCGCTCCCTGGTTTGAATGTTTTACCTGATTTGGACACCTATTTTATCCCAGCTTACCGCTCTACCCAATATGTTTGTGCCGGTACTCAGCTCATTGTCAGCCCCTTGAAAAACATAGATTTACGGCTAGATGCCTATGGCTTTTTCCCGATTATTCAGTTGATCCTCAATCCGGACGGCACATTTACTTATGCGAAGCCTTTGGATGGACGAAGTGTGCTTGCGGCGGGCCATGTTATTTACCATTCACCTGTGGGCCCTGTGAGAGCCACCATCAATTACTTGCCCAAATACGCCCAACCTTTTCAATTTCAATTAGGTTTTGGCTATCTCTTATTTAACGAACGCGCAATACGCTAAAACATGAAAAACAAGTTTATCCTCAATGGCATCCAACAAATGGGTATTGGAGTACCCGATGTACAAGAAATCTGGTCATGGTACCGAAAGGCCTTCGGTTTGGACGTTCGTATTTTTGAAGAAGCGGCTCCTGCGCCGCTCATGACGCGCTATACTGGCGGAGAGGTACAACACCGTACAGCCACACTTGCGCTCAATATGGCAGGTGGCGGCGGCTTTGAGATCTGGCAATTTACTTCGCGCCCAACGGTGCGTCCCGAATTTGAGCCGCAGCTCGGTGATTTTGGCGTATTTATATGTAAAATCAAGTCTGAAGATGTGCGTCATACACAACGTCATTTAGAGCAAATGGGTGCCAAAGTGAGTGCTGCATTGCAAGACCCTGCCGGGCGCTGGACCTGTTATGTTCAAGACCCAAACGGCAATTACTTCCAAATTGTGGAAGGCCGTTCATGGTTTTCCAAATCCAAGCACCTGTCTAAGTGCGGAGGTGTGGTAGGCGCCGTTATTGGTGTCTCTGACATGGAGAAAAGTCAGCGTTTTTACCAAGAATTACTCGGTTATGAGCAGCTTTGCTACGATGAAGAGCAAGTATTCAAGGACTACGATTTTTTACCGAGAGGTCAGGACAAATTTCGCCGCGTCCTGTTGTCGCATCCGAAAGTGCGCGGTGGTTACTTTGCACAACTTTTAGGCATCACAGAAATAGAATTAGTAGAGCTCAGTGCCAAAACTGGAGCGCGTCAGATCTTTGAAAATCGCTTTTGGGGAGACTGGGGCTTCATTCATTTGTGTTTCGACGTCCAAGGCATGAATGCGCTCAAAGACCGTTGTTCGGATTTTGGCGCCGCCTTTACAGTAGACTCCGATAATTCTTTTGACATGGGTGAGGCTGCAGGCCGTTTTGCCTATATCGAAGATCCGGATGGATACTGGATTGAGTTTGTCGAGACGCACAAGGTTCCGATTTTCAAGAAACTTGGACTTTACCTGAATCTCAAACAAGGCGCCAAACCCAAGCATTTGCCAAAATGGATGCTCAAGGCTTTAGGACTTAATAGAGTGAAATAACTTTATAAAAGTCCTTTGGCTCTCAAGAATTCGTCAAGGCTCTCTACGTCAGAGAAGAGTACTTCACGCGCTTTGCTTCCTTGGAAAGGCCCGATGATATTCATGCCTTCCAATTGATCCACGATGCGGCCAGCGCGGTTGTAGCCTAACTTGAGCTTGCGCTGTAGCAAACTGGCAGATCCTTGCTGATTGATCACGACAATACGTGCAGAATCAACAAACATATTGTCGATTTCATTCATATCGATGTCTCCGCTTGCCTCTGAGCCTTCTGGGACATATTCAGGTAATATAAGTGCCTCTGGATACGCGCGCTGCGAGCCAATAAAGCTACAGATGTCTTCTACCTCTGGGGTGTCTACAAAACCACATTGCAAACGTTTCATTTCTGAACCTGTTGAGATGAGCATGTCTCCGCGTCCGATGAGTTGGTCTGCGCCAGATGCATCTAAGATGGTGCGGGAGTCAATTTTTGACAATACCCTAAAGGCGATACGAGCAGGGAAGTTGGCTTTGATCATCCCTGTAATTACATTCACAGAAGGGCGCTGTGTGGCCACAATCAGGTGAATACCAATTGCTCGGGCAAGTTGAGCAATACGGGCAATCGGATGCTCTACTTCTTTTCCTGCGGTCATGATGAGGTCTGCAAACTCATCGATGAGCACCACAATGTAGGGTAGGTAGCGGTGTCCTTTTTCTGGATTGAGTCTGCGCCCAATGAACTTAGCGTTGTATTCTTTAATGGTTCGAACACCAGCGTCTTTGAGTAATTCGTAGCGCTCGTCCATCTCGATACACAATGAGTTGAGCGTATTGACCACTTTTGAGGTATCTGTAATAATCGCGTCTTCTTCTCCGGGTAGTTTGGCCAAGAAGTGGCGCTCGATTTTGTTGTATAAGGTCAACTCTACTTTCTTTGGATCGACCAACACAAACTTGACCTGTGCGGGATGTTTTTTATAAAGAATAGAGATCAGGATGGCGTTTAGACCGACAGACTTCCCTTGCCCGGTTGCCCCTGCTACCAAGAGGTGAGGCATTTTGGTTAGGTCAAAGACGTAGGTTTCATTGGTGATGGTTTTTCCCATTACAATTGGAAGCTCACCGTCGAAATGTTGGAATTTATCGGAAGCAATGAGCGAGCGCATCGAGACCATTTCAGGATTTGAATTCGGCACTTCAATACCAATAGTTCCTTTGCCGGGAATAGGGGCAATGATACGGATTCCTAGAGCAGATAGACTCAGCGCGATGTCGTCTTCGAGGTTTTTAATCTTGGAAATGCGCACACCTGGTGCAGGAACGATTTCGTAAAGGGTCACCGTTGGGCCAACGGTTGCTTTGATTTTTGCGATGTCAATTTTGTAGTGCGAAAGCGTTTCGACGATGCGATCTTTGTTTGTTTCGAGTTCTTCTTTACTCACTGAAACACCACTAGACACGTAGTCTTTCATGAGCTCTAGCGGCGGCAACAAGTAGCCTTCGAGGTCTTTGGTTGGGTCGTATTCGCCGTGTTCGCTCACGAGTTGCGTGGCCAAGACATCTTCATCGGCTATTGGCGCTTTTATTGGCTCCTCTACTATCGGATCATTGCCCAACTCAATTTCAAAATCAGATTCGATGTAATTTTCTTGAACGGGTTCTAACGGCGCTTCTTTTCTTACCTGCACAATCAGTTCGCTTTCTTCTTCAAAGACGTCTTCGTCGTCGCTGTCGTCAAAAACTACTGTTTGTGCGATGTCGTCGGCCTTGATTTGATCCTCTTTTATGGTATTAACGACATAAATGTCGTCAAACGGTGCTGCACTATCTGCTGCATTGAGTTGATCTTCTGCAGGCTCTTGGGCCGCATCATTTCCAAAAATGCGTTGCAGTAAAGCGCGGTAATTTGGGCTGAATTGCAATGTTGTGAGTACAAAGAAGGCGATGACATGCATGAAAAGCGTTCCAAAACCACCAAAGGTGAGTTGCAGCCATTCATTGGTGTAGAAACCAAACGAACCACCTGCATAACTGATTTGAGGACTAAAAAAGCCCAAGAATACGGAGCCCCAAAGCATATAACTAATGATGATGCTGGTGGTTCTCGCTAGAGGAAGCAAGGTGGTACCAAATAAAATTTTAAAGCCGCCAAGAAATAACAAGAAAATGAGCCCAAAAGACGTGAGCCCAAAACCGCGGTGTATGAGTAGGTGAGAGGTCCAGGCGCCAAATTTGCCCAGCCAATTTTCTACTGCGGGTAGGTCACTGTTAAAGATGTAATCGACGAATCCTTTATTGAGTAGTTGGTCTTGGTCTTTAGCCCAGGTAAAAATATATGAAACGCAAGCTAAGAAAAGGTAAATACTGAGTAAACTCAACACGGCGCCCACAAAAATTTTCATTTTTGGTAGGTTCAGACGCTCCTTTAAGTTACTTTTTGTAGCATTTGAATCATTGGAAGATTTTTTGTTTTCTTTCGAACGCTTTGGTTCGTCATCCCCCTTTTTCGAACGCGATTGAACAGGTTCTTCCGTTTTTGGGGTAGGTTTTGTATTGGATCTAGGGATGTATTCGTTTTCTTCCATGAGGCTTTAGCGTCTAATGAAACGAAAATACGCTAAAGGGGTACACCAAAATTAATTTCAAAGCAAACCTATAAACAGCAAGGTGTTAGTTAATCTTGGGGTCCAGGATTATTTTGGCTTTGTGTCCATTCCAAAAAGGCCTCGAGGGTGAGCACTTTGTATTTTCTATCCGGAATAAAAAGTTGGATCGGAGGAGTCTTTTTGTCGAGTTGTTGTAGCTCAAAGGCCATGTATCCGTTGTCTGTAGGAATTTGACCTTTAACAGGCAAGCCTGGGGCGTTATTCATCCCGACAAAATAGCGCGCATCAACTGTTTTTGAATAATAAAGCAATGCATTTCCTTTTGCTGAAACGACATTAGCTTCTCTACATTTGAGGCCTGCTATTTGCTTTTTAGACCGCGTTTTTAAGTACTTAAAAGGGTCGATTTCTTTGGCTGTATCTTGGATTTGAACTGCAAAAAATTGGCCGTCTATCTCAAGGAGCGATAATAACTTTTGTCTTTTCAAATGATGGATACTCTCTTGTTTTTTACCATCGGCCATCAGGTAGGTGTACCTAACCAATGAATCGAGTGCATAGATAAAAAGTTTACCTTGAATAGTGTCTTTGCTGATCATGTCAACAGACACTAAATTGTATTCCAAGCTACCAACAAATGGTTTTTGTGCAACAGAAAGTTGGGCGAGGGCAGTAAACAAGGAAAGATAGACGAACTTCAGCATAAACAAAGCTAAGAATACTTATTTTTAAACGATGAAAAGCTTTCTGATTATTTATGCTTTGGCTCTTTTATTGAGCTGTTCGAATGATTCAACCCCATCTAAAAAACTTCAAAAAGCAACCAATCAAGCTGCTAGACCTGATTTCAAGGTCGATTATAACAAAATGTTCCGACCCAACTATCCGAATACGGAATACCTTCAGCCTGGTATCTATAAAAGCGAAGCATATTTTCGAGACGAGGATGATCTTGAGCAGGACTTTTTGAACGATTCTTGGCTGGGTATTTTAAAAACCAAACAAAATTGGTTTTTGCTTCCAGTGAAGCCTCAGATTGAGACCGTATTTGATGGCATTGTCGATGAAACCGAAGCTGATACTGCGAATTGGAGTGGTAAAATCATGCGCAGTGCAATGAACTGTCGCTATGTGTTGAGAAAGGGAAAACTGCTACCTAAACAACTCAAAGTATTATATGCTGACCGCACGAGCCCTACTTTTCATGATGAACAATCAGTCTTGCTCCCAGGAGATACACTCAAATATGAAGTCAATGGGGTTCATTATTGGCTTTTTGCAAAAGGCCGAAAGCTACCTAAGGAAGCAGGAATGGGCGATCAACAATACGGTCGTTATGCACTCTACTTAGAAACCGACGACCCCAACAGCCCACAAAAAGTGCAATTATTGCGCAGTGAAGACCCATCCTACGAATACGGACCAAACAGACTTGAGTGTCTTTTTGTTGGGCTGATCGATGGCGATTCCATTCCGGATTTGATCATCAGCAGCAATTTTGACGGACGTATTTTGTATTTGTCAGGCGAAGCCAAAGAACAGCGTATTGTCGAACCCGTTTTTTATGAGCCCGTGACTGGCGGTTGCTGATGCCGCTTTGCTAAAATAGCTTTATCTTTGCCATAGCCCCAAAGGGTCAATTATGCCAAAAAACATTCATTTCATCTTCAATCCTTCTGAACTAGGAGCCGGCACACGCGGTGCGTCTCTTGGTCCGGAGGCCATTCGGGCAGCAGCCCGCACAAAGGGCAGCACACTCTTTGCACAGCATCCTATTCAGTTGGTAGACCAACACAACGAATTGCTCGACCGCAAGAGCCCTTTCACTTTTGCTAAAAACATCGACGGACTGAGCCAAGTTTTTGCCTCCCTCGAACAAAACCTCACTTCATGTTTGAAAGCGGAGGCCTTTCCGCTGCTTATCTCTGGTGACCACAGTGCAGCAGCGGGTACACTTGCAGCCCTCAAACATAATTTTCCAAACAAGCGAATTGGTGTCGTTTGGATAGACGCGCATGCAGACATTCACTCCCCTTACACCACACCATCAGGCAACCTTCACGGCATGCCCATTGCCGCAGCTTTGGGGCTTGATCACTTACATTTAGCTAAAAATCGACCAGACGAAGCAACAGTTTCTTACTGGAACAGCCTAAAAAGCAGCGCATTTATTCCTCAAGATTTAGTTTACATTGGTGTTCGAGATACCGAGGCAGAAGAAGATGCCGTAATGGCCGAATTAGGCCTCAAAAATTACACGGTTGCCGAGCTTCGGAGCATGGGCTTAGCGGCTTGTCTCAAAGCCATTTCTACACAGTTAGCAGCTTGTGATTTACTGTACATTTCATTCGATGTAGATAGCATAGACCCACTTGAAACATCTTATGGCACTGGCACACCTGTTCCGAACGGAATCACATTTACCGAAGCACAAGCCATTCTGACCTATTTTGCCCAAGCACCTCAAACTTGTGCAATCGAAATAGTGGAGGTCAATCCTTGTCTGGACGACGAAAAAAACAAAATGGCCGAAAGAGCCCTAGACCTTATTGAGCAAATTATTAGCCACCTCTCCTAACTATGGAACAACACATCCGACAAGCTTTACTTGCTGCTGCCCCCGAACTCTTTGGCGCACCTATTTCTGAGTCGCTCATTCAATTTCAGATCACGCGTAAAGACGTAGAAGGAGACCTTACTTTGGTGGTGTTTCCATTTGTTAAGCTCTTGCGCTGTTCACCTCAAGAGGCCGGAGAAAAATTAAAATCTTGGATAGAGGCGAACGTAGCTGGTGTTTCACATTGTATTGTCATCAATGGATTTCTGAACATTGTTTTGACCGATGCCTATTGGTTGGCCCAACTAGGTCAAATACAAATGAACCCCAATTACGGCTTGGCTCCCAAAAACTCCAAGCCAACGGTTATGGTCGAATACGCTTCACCAAACACCAACAAGCCACTGCACCTCGGGCATTTGCGCAACATTTTTTTGGGTGCATCTGTTGCCGAAATCCTCCACGCCGTCGGGCACAAGGTGGTGCGCACCCAAGTCATCAACGACCGCGGAATTCATATTTGTAAATCGATGTTGGCGTGGGAGAAATTCTCCCCAGTTAATGCCAGAGGCGAGCGTGAAACCCCTGCCAACACTGGTTTAAAGGGAGATAAGCTCGTGGGAAAATACTACGTAGAATTCGATAAAGCCCTGCAAAAAGAGGCCAAAGAAATCATGGCGCAATGGCAAGGTGGGAATTTTTCTGACACCCCTGAAGCTGTGCATCAAGCCGTAGTCAATTTTGAGCAGGCCAAGCAAGATAAAGACGATAAAGCCCAAGCGGCCATCGACGACAAAATTAAAGAGCTCGCCAAGAATCAAACGAGCATACTCCAAGAAGCAAAAGACATGCTTGTGAAGTGGGAAGCCAGGGATCCGCAAGTTTATTTGCTCTGGAGCACCATGAATGGTTGGGTTTATGCAGGTTTCGATGAAACTTATGCACAAATGGGAGTATCGTTTGACAAACTATACTACGAATCAGATACCTTTTTACTTGGTAAAGATCAAGTCATGGAAGGTCTCAAAAACGGTGTTTTTTACCAAAAAACAGATGGTTCGGTCTGGATAGACCTCACCGCAGATGGTCTTGATGAAAAACTCGTGTTGCGTTCCGACGGAACAGCTGTCTATATGACTCAAGATATTGGCACAGCAATTGACCGTTTCAAGGATTTTCCGGATTTGCACGGAATGGTTTACACCGTTGGTAATGAACAAGACTACCACTTCAAGGTCTTGTTTTTGATTTTGCAAAAATTAGGTTACGCTTGGGCCAACAACTGTTTTCACCTCAGCTACGGTATGGTTGACCTCCCGAGCGGCAAGATGAAATCAAGAGAAGGTACCGTTGTAGATGCCGACGACCTCATGGCAGAAGTCATTGAAAAAGCAAAAGCCATGACCCAAGAAAGGGGGCACCTAGACGGGCTAAATGAAGCAGAACGAGCTGCGCTTTACGCTCAAATTGGTTTGGGAGGGCTCAAGTATTATTTGCTTAAGGTAGATCCTAAAAAGCGTATGCTTTTCAACCCAGAAGAGTCTATCGACCTTACGGGCAACACCGGTCCTTTCTTGCAATATGCACACGCTCGTATTTCGACGCTTTTAGAAAAGGCCCAATACCAACCAGCTCCTATTGCCGATGGCGTGGCGCTGCGTCCAGAAGAAAAGGAAATTGTCAAGCAACTTTCACAATTTGAGGCGCTCCTTCAAGAGGCTGCTAAAAGTTATTCACCTGCTTTATTGGCCAACTACACTTATGAATTGGTCAAGTTGTACAATACGTTTTACCAAAGTGTTAAAATTGTCATCGAGCCCGACCAAGATGCAAGACATTTACGTTTGGCTTTAAGTGCGGCCGTCAAACAAGTTTTAGCGCAGTCTTTGCAATTGCTCGGCGTAGAAGCACCAGCTCGCATGTAGGTTTTTTTCTGAAGCGCTTATTTCCCGAAGATGACTTCATCGGTGAGTTGGCGAACCATCACGAATAATTCGTCTTTGAAGGTTTGCGCTTCGTAAGTTCCGCGTTCGATCATGCGCAGTTTGTGTTCCCATTGCCCCGTAAGTTCAGGGCTTTTGAGTAGCTCATATGAAATCTGGTCAATGAGGGCAATTCCAGTTGGTGTTGCCACCAAGTTTTTTTTCTTTTTCTCGACATATTGGCGCTTGAACAGCGTTTCGATAATGCTTGCGCGCGTTGACGGGCGGCCAATGCCGTTTTCTTTCATGACTTCGCGCATTTCTTCGTTCTCGACAAGTTTGCCGGCGGTTTCCATTGCGCGCAAAAGGGTGGCCTCAGTGTAATACTTTGGTGGGCTTGTCTTGCCTTCGTGTATATGCGGCTCGTGAGGGCCACTCTCTCCTTTGGTAAAGAGTGGCAAGATTTTGTCTTCAGGGTTGGTTTGCTGCGCCTTGAGGTCGTCGTAGAGCACGCGCCATCCTTTGTCGAGGACTTGTTTGCCCGTAGCCTTGAATTCTAGTGCAACTACTTTTCCCAAAACGGTGGTGTTCGATACTTTACATTCTGGGTAAAATACGGCAATGAAGCGCCGAACGATGAGGTCATAGACGCGTTGTTCGTCGGGGCTGATGCCCGAAGGTGCCACACCGGTCGGAATAATAGCGTGGTGATCAGTGATTTTTTTGTCGTCGAAAATCTGCTTCGATTTCTTGATGGGTTTGCCAGCGAGGGCTTCTGTAAAGCGCTTGTAGTCGCGGAGCCCAGCGAGAATTCCAGGAATTTTGGGGTGGAGGTCTTCCGACAGGTAGGTGGTGTCTACGCGCGGGTAGGTCACTAATTTTTTCTCGTAAAGACTCTGCACTTTGTTGAGGGTTTCTTCGGCAGAGTAGGCGTAGTAGCGGTTGCCGTCTACTTGCAGCGATGTGAGGTCGTAGAGCCTTGGGTTGCCTTCTTTGGCGTCTTTTTGTTCAAAGGACGTGACCTCGAAGGGCTGCTCGCTGAGGTATTCTAAACCTTTTTGGGCCTTTTCTTTGGTCTTGAGGCGCTCTATCTGACAGCTGAACTCGGTTTCTCTGTAAATGGTTTTGAGTTCAAAGAAGGTTTCGCTTTTAAAGGCATCAATTTCTTTTTGGCGCTGTACAATGAGCGCGAGCGTGGGCGTCTGTACGCGCCCCACAGAAAGGGTTTGTTTGTCGCGGCCGTATTTGCGGGTAAACAAGCGCGTACCATTGATACCCAAGACCCAATCGCCGACCGCCCGAGCGTTGCCTGCGGCAAAGAGGCGGTCAAAATCACTCCCCGGCCTTAGTTTCTTGAATCCATCTTTGATGGCTTCTTCGGTAAGCGAAGAAATCCAGAGCCGCTTCACGGGTACTTTGCATTTGGCCTTGAGCAAGACCCAACGCTGAATGAGCTCTCCTTCTTGCCCGGCATCGCCGCAGTTAATGACTTCTGTTGCTTGGCTTACGAGCCGTTCGATGACGTGAAATTGTTTTCTAGCGCCGTCGTCGCCACGCAGTTTGATGCCAAATTGGGGTGGAATAATTGGAAGGTCTTCTAGTTTCCAGTATTTCCAGTTGGGGTTGTAGTCTTCGGGGTCTTTGAGTGAACACAGGTGCCCATAGACCCAAGTGACAGCATAGCCATTACCTTCTAGGTAACCATCCTTGCGGTTTTTGGCACCTAAAATTTCCGCTAAATCGCGGGCAACACTTGGCTTTTCAGCTATACAGACTATCATTGGGGGACTAAATTTAATAAATCTTCGGGCAACTCTTGTTTGTTATTTTGAATTGCTGTTATTTTACATTAAATCTCCTGTTTTCATGATGAATTTCCGCTCGGCAAGAAGCTTCGTAATCAGTGGCTTACTTGTTTTTCTAGCCATCTATTTTGGGCTGCATTTTTTTTATAAACCTAAGCGGCAATTTACTTACACGCGTGGCATTTACGATTGGTCGGGATGGTATCAGCTAGAGTATGCCGATACACTGCACATTCAAAAGTATTACCAAAAGTTTTTTGAGGTGGGATTGGATAACCTTTTACAACCTGTTCCCGTCGATGAAATAGTCGACTATGACATTGCAAATCGCAGCAGAACTGTCGACTACACGGAATATTACAGAGATACGATTGTCAAAACGCCACATTATCTGGTGCCCTGTGTTTACATACACCAGGCAGTATTTTTACAAAAGAACCTCAATACTGCTGATTTAGCCAAGAAAATCATGTATTTGCTGGAGTACAAGCTTTCTGACTACGACAGTAAAAATGCAGCGCGCATCAACGAATTTCAGATAGATTGCGACTGGCCTGCTAGTGGGCAAAATGCTTATTTTGATTTTCTCAGGGCCTTCAAAAAGGAGTTGCGCGCGAGACGTAAATATGCAAATTTTATCTTGTCGGCAACCTTGCGCTTGTATCCCTATAAATTTCCTGAAAAAATGGGTTACTTGCCCGTAGACCGCGTCATGCTCATGTGCTATAATCTGCAGCCGCCCGATCCTCGTGGGCAAGAGCGTTCCATCTTTTCTTTGAAGGTTCTCCGCGCTTATTTAGAAGGTGCTTCTGCTTATCCGCTGCCGATAGATATTGCACTGCCTCATTTTTCTTTGGCCTTTGTCTATGAAAATGGTCAATTTCAGCGCTTGTTTCGAAATGTAGGTGCTGAATTCAGAGGCTTACTCCACCACGACAAGGGCTTGTGGTACACTGTTCAAAAAGACAGCCTCATCAGTACTTGGAACGACGATTTTTACCTCCGAAAAGGACAGCGCGTCAAAATAGAAACGGTGCCCCTGCCTGAACTCAAAAAAGCCCTGCGCCTCATAGATCAAAATGTCGTTTTCCACGGCCGACCAACACTCAGTTTTTTTAGTATCGAAAATTTATCCAATGCAAATGCTGCTACGCTCAAAGGCCTTGATCGCCTTTACCGCACTCGTCCTTAATGCGCCAAATTTACGGGCTTGTGCCGAGTACTTCGCCTACGGTGAATACATCAGGCATACGCTTTTTTTTGAGGCGCAAAACTACGGAAAGGGAGCTTTGCAGCGCTTTCAGTACGATGCTTCTGCCCGATGGAATCTGACGTTGGGCCCAGCCGACGACCAAAATCTCCAATTGTGGAAAGGCTATTTCAAGAAATCTTTTTCAGATTCTGTACTTAATGAGCTCATTTATGAACTTGA
>JBEEOT010000026.1:0-55705 GCA_041191505.1 Bacteroidota bacterium
ACGCTTGAGAAATTGATCCTTCGACAATTGAGACTTCACCGAGACAATAAAAATCTGTTCCTTCACCGTCAGATTTTTTGACAAAAAGTAAAATCAAATCTGAATTGATGACATCCTGAATTTCTGAAGAATTTAATTTTCGGTTTGATCTTGATTCCCATGCAAAAGTTTGGGAATCGATAAAATGGTCGTTGTATTGAGTTCCTGATGAAATATCTGCTGACTTTTTATAAGTGACAAAACAAGGTGTCATTTTCTTTTGGGTTCTGTAGCCGTAAACGGTACTGCTGATGTCTTTATCCCAATTTAAAATTCTGCAGACATCTTTGCGACTGTATTTCTCGCCAAGAATAAAACCGTTTTGTAGTCGATCAAGCTGATATAAGTTGTTAAATTTTCTCTCAGCGTAGTTCAATACATCGTTTAAGAAGTTGGAAAAAACTGTATTTTTTAGCTGTTCTTTAAATGATGCAAGGAGTGCGTATCTATTATTGAAAACGTCAATCACTGATTTTGGATTTTTTACAAATTCAAAATTCAGATTCCGTTCAAGTGAATCAATCGTTTCTTTAGTCGGTGTGTAGTGATATTTTTCCTCAATAATTGCACGTAAATATTCAACTGAGCAATCACTTTCAATAAGTAATTGCTTCATCAAAAGAACTTCTTCGATGCGCTTGGCGTTGGCAATTTCTAGGGAAAAGAGTTCGAGTAATTCTTTTTGAGTTGGATTGATCTGGTCTTTGATTTCGGGCTCAATTTCACTGATCAGATTGAAATAACTTTTGCTGTAGCTTACATAGGCATACGGGTCTCGCGCACTTGCGTCCAAGAAATCACACATCATGGGCATTCTGCCAAGTCTGTATTTCATCAATTTGTAGTCCTGGACGAGATCTTTTTTGAGCTGCATGTTTGCCGCATCAATGGCATTAAATATTTGTTGTTTGGCAATTGGATCAAAGTTGATTGTGGAGGTTCCGGGTATGGCCTCACAGCCAGTAGAGATCAATTTTCTTAAGGAGTCTTTGTTGTAACTGGAATCACCGTAAAGCGCGATAGGCACTAAGAAATTATTGCTGTAGTTTCCGATAAAATCAATGACAGTCAGGAAGTCTTTTCCTTCAGTTTTACGCAGACCGCGGCCAAGCTGTTGGACAAATATGATTGCAGATTGGGTAGGTCTGAGCATAATGACTTGATTCACTTTTGGAATATCAATTCCCTCATTGAAAATATCAACTGTGAATATATAATCGATCTTCTCTGGAATTCGGGTGCTTTCAAGTAAATGAATTGCTTTGGCGCGCTCCTCTTCTTTGTTCTCTCCTGTAAGCGCAATTGAACGGAGGTGCCTTTTGTTGAATTCTTCAGCTAGAAAATGGCATTCTTCTTTTCTAGAACAAAAAACCAAGCCCCTTACAATTCCAGAATCGGAACCGTATTTTTGTATTGTCTGAATAATATGATTGATGCGTTGCTCAGAGCTCAATAAATTGAAATCAGCCTTTTCTTTGAGTAATTGCCCATCGACCTCGATATCTGTAACTCCAAAGTAATGAAACGGACATAGAATTTCTTCCTGTAATGCCTCTTGAAGCCTAATTTCGTAAGCAATGTTGTAATCAAATAATTTAAAAACATCTCCTCCATCTGTTCTCTCTGGAGTTGCTGTCATGCCTAGTAGAAAACGAGGCTCAAAATGACTTAATATTTGATTGTAGCTTTCCGCAGCGGCACGATGCGTTTCATCAATAACAATATAATCGAAGTGTTTTTTATGGAACTTTTGAAGATGCTCTGTTTTGGCAAGCGTTTGAACGGTACAGAAGATGAAATCTGCATCTAGTTCCTTTTCTGAGCCTAAATAGAGTCCCATCTTTACGTTATCGCCAAACAATGCTTTGTATGATTGCATTGATTTCTCCGCGATGGTCCTTCTATGCACCACAAAAAGCAATTTCTTAGCCCCAAATTGCTTGGCATCAAATGCGGATAAATAAGTTTTGCCTGTACCAGTTGCTGAAATAAGTAGACCTTTTGAATTCCCTTTTTCACGTAATGAGTTCAAGTTCTGAAGCGCCAATTCTTGCATTTTATTTGGCGCAAGTTTACTTGGAGTTGCTTCTTCTTTGAACAACGAAATTTTGGTTCGGTATTCTTTTTCTCTGTTGTAGTTTAAACGGTAATGTTCTACGTAATCGATATCAACAGTCGTTGCAGTGTCAAAAGCCGAATCAAATTCTTGTAATGTAGTATTTACAAGTTCTGAACTGTCAATTGCAGACACCTTTAAATTCCATTCTTTGTTATTACTAAGAGCATTAGCAGTGAGGTTGCTACTTCCAATGATTACGTTGTAATGCGGACCCTTCTTGAAAATATAACCTTTGTTGTGGAAGTCTCCTTGAGTAGCAATTTTTAATTCTATATGCTCAAATTGTAAAAGTTGTTTAAGTGCTTCAGGATGCGTAAAGTTTAAATATTGAGAAGCCAGAATTTTGCCTTTTATTCCTCTTTTATCTAGATCAATTAATGCTTGTTTGATAGATTGAACTCCGCTAGTAGTAATGAAAGCTACTGAAAAATAAAACGCATCTTGTTCTGGATTTTGTAAAGATTCAAGTTCAGATAATATAGATGACAGGACTTTCTTTTGTTTACTTGCGTCGTTGACAAGCAACTGTGGACGATAAGCTTGTTGAGATGGAATTCCCTTATCGATAAACCCCGTTTCCAAACTTGGTAGTAAAGCTTTACGAAAATCCATCAATTATTGATTAATGCTTCTACAATTGGCACATCCGCCCCCGCCCAGTCCATTTCCTCCAACTCATCCATCTTCAACCACCGAAACGCCAAATGCTCTGTCAGTTTTGGTTCACTTTGTTCCGTTTCGCACAAATAAGTATGCATCGTGAGGTGGAAGTCGGGGTAGGGGTGTTCCACCGTTAGAAGCTTGGATTTGACTTCAATTTGCATGTCGAGTTCTTCGCGAATCTCGCGGATGATTGTTTGCTCTTCCGTTTCACCGGCTTCCATTTTGCCGCCCGGGAATTCCCATTTTTCGGAGATGTAGGCGTATTTGGCAGGGCCGCGCTGGACGGCCAGGATTTTGTTTTGGTGTTGGATGACGGCAGCTACGACCTCGATGCGTTTCATTGGAGTAAAGATAAGTGAAATATTGCGCTGCTAAAGCTCCGTAAGGGAGTAATTTGCTACCATAAATTCAATGTAGGCATTTAGTTTCGTGGCGAGATAGTAGGGCAGATTCATTAAAAAGTAGGGTTTGTTTTTGGGTGTTTGGTGTTTTTCTATGCTGAATTTCCCGGCATAAAGACGTACGGCGTAGGGATGGGGGGCTTCGTCAATAAATTGATGCAATGATTTGAGTTTGCCTTCTTTTCCGGATTTGATTTCAATTGGAATGACAATGTTTTGAAATTGCACCAAGAGGTCTACTTCTGCAGAAGATTGATTTTTCTCCCGCACCCAAAAGATTGGTTTTGTGTGTTTGGAAGTATTGAGTGACAGCAGTTCTTGCGCAATGAGATGCGGAATAATGGCTCCCTTGTAGGCTGAATTGAGGTCTTGCATGGAAAGCATTTCGGCTTGAATATTCAATTCGTAATTGATGAGCCCTGTATCTAGGAACTGTAGCCTTGGCGCTTTATTGAGGTCGGGAAGTAGGGGTAGTGTAGTTTGCGTAGTTGGGTAAATGAGTTGAATCACTTTGGCATCATCTAGATTGCGAAATGCTTCTCCTACCTCTCTTGAGCGGTAGTTTGAGTTGCCAAAATTTTGAAATTTAATCCTGGAGTCTATGCCTAGGTGGGCTGTAGACATGATGTGTCTGATCACACGCGCTTCTGAATTATTGGCAGCGTACTTTACAACATCTTCTTTGTAGGTCTCCCATATACTCTCGTAAACTTTGGAGAGACCGGCAACATCTTGCCCTTTTGCATACTTGCTTACAATTTCGGGCATTCCGCCAATAATGGCATAGCGATGAAATAAATCAAGGAGGGTGCTGTGTGCGGCGTCGTTAACCGGGATTAAATTCAATTGTGCTAGCGGAACATCTTGGTTCAACGCACTAAGGAATTCTGCAAAATTGATGGGGTAGAGATAGAGCATGTTTACCCTGCCAACCGGAAAACTCTTTACTTTTTTAAGTGCATGTTCAAGTAAAGATCCGGCGGCAATAACGTGCAACTCAGGTTCTAATTCATAAAAATAGCGAAGCATTGCAATAGCTTCTGGTGATTCTTGAATTTCATCGATAAAGATGAGTGTTTGGGCTTTTTCAGAACTAGCAATATTTCGAGAAATCAGAAGGGCTTCAATCATGGTTTTGATTTGCTCATAATCTGTAAAGAAACGGAGGTCTTCTTTGAGTTCAAGATTGAGTAATACGGCATGCTTATAAGTTTGCGCTAGTTTTCTAATGAGTGTTGTTTTACCAACCTGCCTTGCGCCTCTTACAATAAGTGGTTTTCGGTCTGTACTTTTTTTCCAGCTCAGCAACTCATTAAAAACATGTCTATCGATATTCATAGCGAACTTATTTGAGGTCAAATGTAACAAAATAAGGGTAAAATATCCCTATTTTTGTCACAAAGTAAGGGTAAAATATCTATATCATGTCACAAAATAAGGGTAAAAATTGTTCAATTTTGTAACAAAATCAGGGTAAAATTTAAATTTATCGTCACAAAATCAGGGTAAAAAAGCTCAATATTTGTCACAAAATAAGGGTAAACGCAAATTTTTACTGTCCTAAACAATTGATTGTCTGAGTTGTTATCTTTGAGTTAACCGCTAAAACCCTCCATCATGCTACTCAATAAAACTTTACTCGCGCTGCTTTTTGGCGCTATGCAATCCGCCACTTTTGCGCAATCGAATTACGTCTATGGCGTGATGCGTACGCCAGGCCAAGGTACCAACGTTGCTGCCGGTACCATACGTTTAGGGAAACTAGATGTGAGCAGTGGGGCACTTACCGCTGTGAGCCCAAACAGTTTGGCGTCTGTGATCAGTGCTACGGGTGCGGCGCTTGACCCGATTACTCAGACTTATTTTTTTCAGACGCAAACCGATTTTGTGGCGGTCAATATGCTAGACGGCCTGCCTTCTGCGCAAAATGCCATGAGCAATCCTATTGCGCCGAGCTATTTTGACAATTACCGTTTCAATACCAGTGACTCTACTATTTATGGTTTGGCCCGACGCTCAACCTCTACCGGAATTGGTCAGGTCAATGGCGAGTTGTATTTAGCCACAATTGATCCGGCAACGGGTGTCATTACCCAAATATCGCCGCAATCTGTTGGGCAAATGTATGCTGTGCAGGGCTCTGCGATCAACCCCCACGAAATGGTTTATTATTATTCTAACCAAGGTAAAATCATTGGTTTGGATTTGTACAATGGGCAAGTTTATTCTGAGCAAACCATTACCTTTCCCGAAGGAGGATTGTTTTTTGACAACTACACCTACAATTGTGCCGACACCACTATCTACGGGCTTATTCGCACTTCTACAACCATTCCAAATATTCCATATTTGGGGAAAATCAATCCACAAACTGGCGTAGTGACGCGCGTTTCTCAGCAGCCTCTGCAGTTTAATTCTTACACCATTAATGGAAGTTCTACTATTGACCCCGTCAATGGCGTATATTACTTTTCGGGCTTGTTGCCGCAAGGTGGTTATGCAGTGGTGGGTGTAGATGTCGTGAGTGGCCTAGTGGTGTCTGAACACCCTATTACCCCTCCAGGAACAGCAAGTAACTCGCAATTTTTTGATCTTTTGCGCCATCCGTCGGACTGCTCAGAAGCGGTTCCTACACGTGTGAATCCAAATAATGGGTCTGCAGGATTGGTGGGTTCTAGTAAGTCTAACCTGAAAGTTGCACCGAATCCGTTTGAGCAATATTTTACGGTTTCTTCTGATGCGCTCATTGAAACCCTCACATTGCGCGATGCACAAGGTAAAGTGGTAATGCATCAAGCAGCCAATTGCAAGAGCCTTGAAATGGAGACGGCTTCCTTGCAAAGTGGTGTGTACTTTTTGGAAGTGCAAACGGCCACTGGTCTGGAGCTTGTGAAGGTATTGAAGTAAGCATTTTAAGCGACTCAAATAGGGAACTATTGCGCTAGACAGCAGAATAAGACGTAGCTTTGCATTGAAGTTAAGTTGCTTATTCCAATGCAAGAAATTAGTTCTAAACCAGATGCTCTTGGCGTTTACCTGCGTAAGCTGTGGTTGCATCGGTATCTTATTTTAGTTTTTGCCAAACGCGACCTCAAAGTAAAGTATGCCCAAACCTTGCTAGGCGTAGGCTGGACGCTCGTCTATCCCGCTACAGCAGTGTTGGTTTATACCGTATTTTTCTCTTCCATTTTACATATTGAATCTCCGTACCCTTATGCGCTTTTTGTGCTGAGTGGGGTGCTGTGTTGGGGTATTTTCAGTTTTATTTTTAATCAGGCGGGTTCGGGGCTTAGTCAGGACAGCGAAATGATTAAAAAAATGCAATATCCTAAAATCATTATTCCACTCTCCAAGTGCGTATTGGCTTTGGTTGAATTTGCCATTTCATTTGTGTTTTTTGTGCTGCTGCTCCTCGTTTTTAAGCAGCCGTTTTATTGGACATGGCTGTTGTTTCCAGTTGCCATTTTGCCGGTGTTTTTAGGAGCGCTGGGCAGTGCGCTATTGTTGAGCGCAGGTACGGTCAAAAAACGCGATTTACTCTATATTATTCCGTTTATTGTTAACTTTAGCATATGGTTTACGCCAGTGTTTTATCCGGTCCACATCATTCCTGAGCGCTATCAATTTTTACTGCACATGAACCCAATTTCTAGCTCCATCAATTTGTTCAGGAACTTCTTTTTTAACGAACCCATAGACCTTTTTTCTTATCTCGGCTTGGCCTTTGCTGTTGTGCTTTTGGTGCTCGGCGTGGGCTTCTTCAAATCCGTAGAGGAAAAAATAAACGATACCCTATGAGAAACATTTTTGTCGACGAACAACTCGAACAACAATTTAGAAAAGACGGCTATGTCAAGGTGCCTTTTATTAGCCCCGAAGAAGTAGCGCAGCTCAAACAACTTTTCTTTGATACTTTGCCGCAGAGTGGGGGGCAAATCACCTCCGACGAAACCGGCGTTGCAGAGGCCCACTTTATTACCTATGACTTCACCTTCATAGACAAAAACCCCGAGTACAAACGAATGGTATTTGAGCTGATTTCGCGCTATTTTAAGCCGCACATGGATCGCATCTTAGCTACCTACAGACCAATTATTGCCAATTACATTCGCAAACAAGCCACAACAGGTGAGGTGCCGCTGCACGAGAACTGGGCTTTTGCCGATGAAAAAAAATGCACCACTGTTTCTATTTGGTGCCCATTAGTAGACTCCACCATTGAAAACGGCACTTTGCAAGTAGTGCCCGGCAGCCATAAGCGCTTTGGCGAGCACCGCGGCCCAATGGTGCCCTGGGAGCTAGACAACATCAAGCACGAAATCATCGACAAACATTTAGTGCCGCTAGAAACCAAAGCCGGTGATTGCGTCATTCTAGACGACAGCATCGTGCACTATTCGGCCATCAACCATACCAACGACCTCCGCTTGGCCATTCAACTGATTTGTGTTCCGCAAGAAATGCCGTCTATTCATTACTACATGGATTACCAAAATAATCCATCTGAAATTCAAGTATTAGAAGTCAACGACGATTTTTACATGGAGTTCAATCCTTGGAAGAAGCTAGAGTCGCCGAAAGTCATTGCCAAAATTCCGTTCGTCAACAAACAACTGACTTCAGAAGAGTTTGTGCGCAAACTTGCAGGGCCTACTTTTGAGGCTGTTTCAAAACCAAATTTCTGGCAGCGCCTCACACGAAAACACCATGCCTGATTCGCCGCAAACATCAAGACCTCCCTTATTCAGAGATGCACAACTCAGCCGCGCTTTTGAATTGAATGGCTTTGTGGTATTGCCACTTTTGAACGAGGCGGAAGTAGCGCAGCTCAAAGCGAGTTATCAAGCGGCTGCTTTTGATCATCCCGATGGGTTTTATTCGACGAGTTTCAGTCCGAATGAAACGCTTAAAAAACAACTTTCTCAACAAATTGATCAAATTGTTGCCCCTAAAGCAGGTCAACTTTTTGAGGCCTACACGCCACTTGGCAGCTGCTATTTATCGAAGGCACTAGGCCCCGCTGGGCAAATGCCCATACACCAAGACTGGACAGTCGTAGATGAAACCATCTACGATTCTTATACCATCTGGGTTCCGTTGCAAGACGTCGATGCCAGCAACGGTGCGCTGCAGGTAATTGCTGGCAGCCATCGCTTTTCTTCGGCACTGCGCTCGCCATTTTTTGAGTCGGCGCTTTTAGAGGTGGAGCCCGAACTCCGCAAAGACTTACAATTAGTCGAACTCAAGGCCGGAGAAGCCATTATTTTTAGCCAAGCGCTCATGCACGCCTCACCGCCAAATACTGCGCAAACACCAAGACTAGCAGTTACCTATGGCCTCATTCCGGCAGCGGCCGAGCTCTTTTTTTATTACAGAAATCCGCAGACCAACCTTGCCGAAAAGTATGCTGTGCCCAGCACCTTTTTTGAGCAATACAACACCCAAATTGGCCAAAAACCAAATGTAGGTGAGTTGCTCGATACTTTTTCTTATCAAACCATGCCCCTCAGCGCTACAGACTATCTTTTGAAAAAATACCGTCATCAGCTTCAAAATCAACCATCCATGAAACCAATATTTAAAGATCCAGCACACCAAAGTTTTTTTGAACGAGAAGGCTACCTCATTCTTCCGTTGCTCAACGAAGCCGAAGTAGCCGAGCTCACGACCTATTACCAAAGCTTGCAGCTCCACGACAAAAAAGGATTTGGTTTTCATGTCAGTATGGATCAGCTCGACGAAGCTAGTTGCCGAGAGGTGCGCTCCAAAATTTGGGAAACGGTATTGCCAAAAATGGATGCCTACGTCGAAAATTACAAAGCTTTTGTGGCCAGTTATGTTGTGAAGGAAAGCAATCCGAAAGGAGTTGTGCCGGCACACCAAGATTGGTCTTTTGTAGACAACGAACAAGATGGCTTTTGCTCGATTACCTGCTGGACCACACTCGTCGATACAGATCTAGAGAACGGTTGCATGGGTGTCATAAAAGGGAGTAATCGGTTCATGCAAAATTTCAGGCCATCGCCTTCTCCTCAAACACCTGTACCCCTCAGCGATCACATGTTTAGCATCTTTCCTTACCTCAACACTTTGGAAATGAAAGCTGGTGAAACACTCTTTTTTGACAACCGCACTTTTCATGCCTCAGCACCCAACACAACAAATAGCGTCAGGCTCGCAGCAGGTGTTGGGATCACTCAAAAAGAAGCCGATTTTGTGCACTATTTTCTCAAGCCAGATGGTCAGAAAAACAAAGTGCTCAAGTATAAAGTCGACGAAGATTTCTTCTTGAAATACGACAACGCGCGCCTCTCTGGCATGTATGACGCGGGTGAGCTCATCACAGACTACGAACTGCTGGCAGAACTGCCTTATGCCTATGATAGCTACACTTCAGAAGGCCTGATTGCCCTGATCAAAGAAGCCGGCAACAATTACAACGTGCCCATGTGCGAAAAACTGGCAGTTCTTTTTGATTACGATTTGTCAGGCGCCAAAAAAGAAAGCCCAGCACAAGCAGCGCCTGTTGAGGCCGCGGAGCCAACAAGTTCTTCGGACGCGAGAACGTTTTTTCAGACGTATACTCCGGCGAATATTCTTCGAGAAATTAAGTTTAAATTAACGGGCAAATAGGCACATGTTTACATTTCCAAATCAAATGCTGCGGGTGTTTAAATCTGAAGAGATCCAACATCAATTTGAGCAAGACGGTTATGTGGTGCTGCCTTTTTATGAGCCCGAAGAAATAGCCGAACTATCGGCGTTGTATCACCAATTGCATCCGAAAGAGGAAGCTGGTTTTTTTCCGAGTACTTTCTCAAAAGACAAAAACTACAGGTCAGTCGCCGATGAGCAAATTAGGCGTATTGGCAGCCGCAGCATTGCGCACTATTGTCAGGATATCAAGGTGGTCTGCGGAGCTTTTATCGTCAAAAATGTCGGCGAAGATAGCGGCATGTGCGTACACCAAGACATGAGTCTTGTAGACGAAAGTCGCTATACCGGAATCAATATTTGGGTGCCTTTGATTGACCTCACCATCGAAAACGGTGCGCTGTTTGTGTTAAAGGGGAGTCATCGCATGAAGCCTACTTACCGCGGCAGCAGCATTGCCGAATGCTTTGCTCCTGTCATGGAGGAAGTACTTGATTTTCTAGAGCCCGTTGTGGTCAAGGCAGGGGAGGCCGTTATTTTTGACCAAAGCATCATTCATTTTTCTCCGCCAAACTATTCGGACCAAATTCGGATTGTCACCAATACGTATTTCACGCATCAGGACGCTCAGTTCAGAACTTACTATTGGACGCCAGCCTACGGCCAACAAGTGGAGGCCTTTGCACAAGACGATGCTTTTATGACCAATTTTGAGCAGTTTGGTGACAACATCCAGGACAGGCCCAAGGTTGGGCAATCATTGGGTTTAATTCCATATGATTTCCCAACAATTGACCTTCCATACCTCGAAGCGAATTTCAAGCGTACCAATGCCCGCCGATTGATCAACGCTGCGCTTCCCCCTAAAAAAGCGCCGTTTTCTTTGTTTCAATTTTTATTTAAACGCCAACATGGGTAGGGTCATTTTCAAAGCTCCAGAACATCAAGCATTATTCGATCGACAAGGCTTTATTGTCTTGCCTTTTTTGGATGCGCAAGAAATTGCACATTTGAATGCCTATTTTGACCAAACACATCCGGAGCTCGTAGAAAATGGCTTTGTATCGGGCAGCTATAGTTCAGATTACCAATACAAGAAAAAAGCCAGTGACGAAATTGTCGCTGTTTTTGAGCGCGCATATGCGCGTTACTTTATAGATTACACCCCTTTTGGGGCTGCGTTTTTGTACAAAACGCCAGGGAGTCAGAGCGCCTTGGCCGCTCATCAAGACTGGACAATCGTCGATGAAGAAACCGATGTTGCGCTCAATTGTTGGGTTCCGCTCTGCGACATCACCCCAGACAACGGCCCCATCATGATATTGCCTGGAAGCCAATACAGCAAGCATCCTGTCTTGCGCGCTCCGACATTACCTTTCTTTTTCTCTGGCCACGACGATTTAATTGCTTCAGAATTAGAGCCGATGCTGGTGCCTGCCGGAACAGCGGTAATTCTCAACCAGAGCGTGATTCACTATTCTCCGGCCAACACTTCATCTGCCATTCGCAAAGCCATTACCGCAGGTGTGAAGTCTGCGGGTGCCCAAATGCGTTTTCATTACCAGCTACCCGGAGAAAATCGCTTAGAAGTTTTTGAACAAAACGATGATTTTCTCATTCGTTTTGACAACTTCATGACCGATATTTCCGAAAGGCCCAAAATTGGGGTTTACAAGGAAACTATATCTTATGAACTACCGGTCTATTCCAAAACGGAATTGCAGCAACTGATCGCCAACATGAAAACCAACGCCGGTTTTTCATTAAAAAGCAAACCAGCCCTAGAAACGCCAGAAACGCTCCCGAAAAACGGCTTCTTTGCGCGCCTCACCTCTTTTTTCAAGTAAGATGAAACCTGTCCTGTCCAATTTAACATTAGATGAGCAACTTGCGACCCAAGGTTTTGTGGTAGTACCATTTTTAGAGTCAGAACAGGTGCAGACTTTACTGCAATTTTTTTATGCAAACCACCGTTCAGAGCTGCCTGGTTTTTACGCCACCGCTCATAGCAGCGATTTGACATTCAGAAAACAAATGAATGACCAAATCAAAGCGGTATTTGAACCCGCAATTGCGCGCAATTTTCAGCATTGCAATGCTTTGGGTGGTTCGTATGTCGTAAAATCGAAGTCGCAAGTAGAGCGCTTACACCCACACCAGGATTGGAATATCGTTGATGAAGCACAGTACCGCTCTTTCAATATTTGGGTTCCACTCGTTGATTTAACCGAAGAGAATGGCGCAATTCGGGTAGTTCCGGGTAGTCATTTGTGGCTAGACAACTTCAGGGGCCCTCAAATTCCGGATTGCTTGGGCGCACACAACGAAACCATCTGGCAGCAGATGCAAACCCTGAACATGAAAGCAGGGGAGGCCCTTATCTACGATCATCGCTTGTACCATGCGTCCTATCCAAATTTAACGGATGAGCTGCGCATTGCGACTGTTTTTGGCATCATTCCGAAAGATGCGCAAATGTTTTACTACTATGGCAAGGATGACGCAGTAGAGGTCTATGAAAGTAGCCTAGACTTCTTTATGGAGGGCGATATCCAAAAGGGGCCAGAAATCTTGCGCAAAGTCAAGACAATTGCTGCACCCACTTTTCGCTTCAAGGCCCTGCCATCCTATTTAGCCAAACAAGAAGCAACTTCTTTCTGGAAGAAAGTAAAGCAGTTCTTTGCAAATTAGGCTTTTGGTTTGTATTGCTCTATGAGCCTCACGAGCGCCCTGTTATTTAAGTCGAAAGGTTTATAGTCGACAATTTCTTTTTTCCATTTGGTTTCATCGGGTTTGGAAATGAAATCGTAGTCGTAGTAAAAATTTTCGTCGACATAGTATTTTTCTATTTGCTGCGGTGGCAGTTCCGGATTTTTGAAGTAATAGACCAGCTGGTAATCTTTGCGCAAGACAGTTATGGTGATGGCGTGTCTGATTTCTTTGGAGAGATTCGGCGAACTCGAATGGATGGTAGCGGGGTCAAAAACCAAAACGCTACCGGCTTTAATTGTCACGGGCTCCACATATTTGTAAAGCGTTTCAATATTTTTTTTGAATTGCCACGGAACGCCCAAGCTTCTTTGCGTATTGCCCCATAGATGACTCCCAGACAAAAAGGAAATTGGGCCGTTTTCGATTGTAACATCGCAAAATGGAATCCAGACAAACAAGCAGTAATCGTTTTCTTCATCAATAACGGTGCTGTCTTGGTGAATCAGTAAATCGCTGTTGACATGCGGTGGTTTAACTTGGAAAGCTCCGCCCGTATGGGTGTCCACAATTTGCATGTCAAACATACGTGGCAAGATGGTGGCTGCGTTTTTGTTGATGACATCTTGTGTTTTTTTTCTGATCTCCGGATTGAACAAGCGGCCGCTATTGAGTAAGTTTTTGTCGAGTTCAAAGCCTTCGAGTTTAGAAATTTCTTCGAAGGTTTCCATAAAGGAGGCAATTTCGCTTTGCTCGACAACGTCTTGGATCAGGGCCCAGCCATGGGTCAAATAATGGGCTTGACTTTGTGGATCTAAAAAGAAGGGCGACTGTCGAATTTGATAATATTTGTTGTCTGAAAGCGTCTGTTTTTGACGATTAAAGGCACCCCTGATGTGGTTAAAAATACTCATGTACTACGTGAATGATACTGCAAAGATAGCAATGTCTCGGGCTTAATTTTCTCCCTTCAAGTCATCGAACTTTTGCTTCATGGTGGGGTTGTTGTGCGTGAGTTTTTTAATCGTGATTTCCTCAGCTTTGTCGTTGGCCAAGCGCAGTTGGTTTTCTGAGCCGATGAGGTTTTCCTTGACCTTCATGAGGGCGGCAATAGATTTGTCGATGTCTTTGATGGCTGTAGTGAATTTTTCTGAGGCCAATTGGTAGTTTCTCGAGAAGCCCGTTTTGAATTGATGGAGGCGCTCCTCGAAGTTTGTGACATCGATGTTTTGCGCCTTGACCAATTCGAGCTCAGTGCGGTATTGCAAGGAGTTGAGCGCCGCGTTGCGCAGCAAAGTAATGATCGGGATGAACGCTTGAGGGCGCACCACATACATCTTTGGGTATTTGTAAGAGACGTCCACTATTCCGGCGTTGTAAAACTCGTTTTCTGGCTCGAGCATCGTGACTAAAACAGCATACTCGCAGTTTTTCTTGACGCGGTCTTCGTGGAGTTTCTTGAAAAAATCTTCGTTCTTTTTCTTGGCGCCACCGTCTTCTTGTTCGTTTTTCATTTCAAACATGATCGAGATGAACTCGGTGCCGTCGTCGCCAGACTCGCGGTAAATGTAGTCGCCTTTGGTGCCGCTCGAGGAGTCGTTGTCTTTTTCGAAATGGACGTTTTTATTGAAGGCAGTAGGGCGGAGCTTGTTGAACTCGATTTCGCAGTGTTGCTCTAAGGTTTCGCCAAGCATTTTGGTAGAAAGCCTTGCTTTGAAATCGCGCAAGCGCTCAATGGCTTCGTCTTTGAGGCGCAGCTCGTCGTTTTTGCGCTCCACTTCTGAGCGGAGTTTTTCTTCGAGCGCCGCCTTCTGGCTTTGGAGCTCCATGTCTTTGAGTTTTTTCTCGGTTTGAAGCTCGGCAGCCAATTTATTTTTGTCTTGCTCAAGAGCGCTCACTGCTTCCTTCACCGCTAACGATTTCTGTAGCTCAAAAGTACTGAGTTGGCTTTTGAGTTCTGCTACTTCAGCGCCAACTTTAGCTCGGAGCTCCGCGAATTCTGCCTCCTTTTGACGCAAAGCCGCTTGCATTTTCTCGTTGGCCTCGGCTTGGGCCACTTTCAAGGCATCCTGACGCTGGCGCTCGAGTTCTTTTTCGCGCTTCTCTAGCTCGATTTCAAACTCGTGGTTGCGCACTTGTTTTAAGATGTCGGCGTAGCCAGCGTCGTCGAGGTTAAACGTTTTTTGGCAATGTGGGCATTTGATTTCGTTCATGAAACGGGCTTTTTTTTGGAAGAATTAAAGCTAAGGATTTTTTTTGGTTCGCTTTACATCTGCGATCAATAGATAGGGTTGTTTATTTTGTGCGTAAAGCTCTCGTGGCGTGTAGTAAGGGAGGCGCACATATTCCGACAAACTGAGTTTAGTTGTTAGGAAGGCATCGGCTGGATTTTCGGGATAATGCGAGAAAATAGCGTATTCCGGTTCGACATCAAACCAATCAGAATCAAACTTTTTGACGCTCACCAATTCCCCTTTTGAACCTTCAACACCGTAACCTTCGCCCCAAGTAGCATCAAAAATGCGCCATTTTCCGTCAATTTGTATGGCGTTCCAAGCGTGGTTGGAGTGGTCAAACCCCGCTTCTTCTGAATAACCAAAACCCTTTGCATAGCCAATCACCGTTTTTATTTGCAAGCCCATGCGCAAGCCTAGTTCTGTGTAAAGGTCTGCAAAACCCGCACAAACTGCTTTCTTACTGCGCAATACCGCCTCGGCACTGTTGTCGGCGTAGTCGCCAGAATTGTAACTTTTGTCGTCGTATCTGATATGTGCTGTTAGCCAGACGTAGATACTGCGCGCTTTCTCGATGTCGGAAAAAGTGGCCTTCTTCAAGTAAATAGCTACCGCATCCAAACTTGTTTTTACGTGTGTAGGGCAAGCCCTTGCGTAGGCATCAATGGTAGTAAAGTGCTTGTTGTCAAAAGAAGAACGACCATATACAGGTCTAGCACTCAATAAAACTGCGGCTAAGAATAGCAAGAACACGACGAGTGCTCCAAACGGGTTTTCTTGAGCTTTATTGGCTGCGCGTTGGCGAGCGGGGAGAGACAAACGTTTCATTTCCGAGAGTTTATAGGGTGAGTAAGAAAGTTTGGAGAAGCTTCTATACCCTACAATGGAAAGTTGACGTTTGGTTACTTAAAGCAATAATTATTTATTGAACTATTGTTTCTTCTCGGCTCAAGGAGTCCGATAAATGCAAGGCATCTTCTACCTTTTTTAAGTGCGCTTTATTTTGCTTTTCAAGCAAGGCAACTGGTGTAAAGGGCACGGTAGTGATCGGGAAGTCTTTCATCATTTCGCCACTGTAGTAAAATTCAAAGCAAAGCCCTCCAAAGGTGTATGCTTTGTCGCCTACTTTGAAAGAAGAGCCACCCACTTTTGGATTTTTACTTGGTTTGCTCTTTTCAAAACCTAAATTAAAGAGTGTCCCAACAATTTCTGGTCGATAAGATAAATCGTATCCTTCGCGTTCCCAATGCGCTTGGTATTGACGTATCAAGAAGGCAGTGTAGAGGTAGGCGTAGAAATGATCGCCGCCTTTGATGAGGCGCTGAATGGTTTTGTGCTGATGCGCTTTGATGCTGTCTATCACCAAGCCTGGCGCGGCGTCGGTGGTGTTGAGACATTTATAGAAGTAATCGCCGGGGTAGAATTTACTATTCTTATCGATCAATTGGCGCTCGATGCGCAATGCAGTGTGCTCTAAGATGCTCGTGACACCATAGCCACGGTTGCGCGGTAAGATGACGCTATTAAAAGGGTAAACATACTGCTTGAAACGCTCTCGGTTCGCATTGAACATGCGCACTTGTTCGCCCACTAGGCACATTACAATCATGCGAGACTCTACACCCGTAATGCGTGCTGCGGAGTCTATGGCTGCTTTGTCTTTGCGCACAGCGTCACAAAATGTTTTCCAAACGGCGTAGTTCGAGAATTCAAATAAAGATTTGCGGTCTTTTTTAGATTTTAGGGCTTTTAATTCTCTTTGAAACGCTTTGTTGTCTTGGAGCAACAAGACCGTTGCATCGAACATGCGCTGCGCAATAAATATTTCTTTAGATTGGTGGTAAGCTGCACTAATTTTGAGTGCGTCTACAGGTTTGTATTTCGCAAGTAAACCAATTTTCTGCAGCAGTAAGTTTTCTTCGCTGTCAAAGTTTTGTTTATTGGCCCTGAGATCTTTACCGTACTGGCTCGCCATTTTGGAGAAGTAACGGTTGTTGATATCGATATTCCCTTTGGTGTTGGTCCATTTGAATTTGACAGCGAGGGCAACAAAAATGAGTACAACGGCAAACGCGGCCAATAAATGCACAGTAATTTTATAGGCGATTTTAAAAAATCGGCGCTTTTTCTTGGTGGGTTGTAAAGCTTCTTCGCTTGACTTATTTGAATCCATTTTTGAGAAAAACTATTTGTTGGGATGCTTGCTTTTCTTGTTCGGAAACAATAAGGGCAAAAAGAAAATCACCATCGTTAGGCAACTGAAAGCTAAATCAAATGAGTGGTTTGCCAAAAGCTTTTTGATTGCTTCCAAGGAGGGCAGTAGGTCTGCGAGTCCGGAGAGGATGAGTTTGAGACCCAGTAAAAGGATGACCACAAAAGCTGTTGCTTCTAATTTGGGATATTTTTCCATGAGCACGGAAAACTTTTGTGCGACAAACCGCATGGCGAGTATTCCCAAAAACACAGCCGAAACAATGATAGCCATGTTTTCTGTCAAAGACACGACCGCCAACAAATTATCAATGCTAAAAGCGATATCGAGAAATTCAACCGCAACTACCGTTTGCCAAAAGATATTTAAGCCCAGGCGTTTTCCAAAACGAACAGCCCAACCTGTATTAGGGTCTCCGTCGGCAGCTCCCAAAAAGTAGGAATACACCAATTTGATTAAATACAAGCCTCCTATGATTTTGGTCCAGATGCCAAACATTGGGTTGTAAAGGATATAACTCACAAAAAACAGCGAAACACCTCTAAAAACATAAGCACCAACGATGCCATAGGTCATGGCTTTTTTACGGTCCTTGGGGTCAGAAAGGGATTTATTGACCACGACGGCCAACACCGCGGCGTTGTCTATGGATAAAATACTTTCAAGAACGAGAATGGTAATAAATATAAAAACTGAAGACATCATTAAGTTCGTTTTTGTTTCAATTCTAGGAAATGATGGTCATCATATTCAACAATTTTAAGCCCGTCCTAAAAACAGCTCAAAAGTAGAAATTTCTCACAAACATTTAGCGATCAGCTTTAAACAAAATGACAGATTTCGATGCTTGTTGATGGAAAGGTCTATAAAAGCAAAATGGCGCCATTGGTTTATGATAACGTTTTCGTAGGCATGGATGTGATCATTCGATAGAAAAAATTAAGCCCCTGATTCACCCATTGGAGACTTTGAAATAATGCGCTCATGAAATTTATTTTGACCTGTTTGGATAGTGTGGCAGCCTGCTTTTCATTTGCCCAAAGTAAACCGCCTATTGATGCTGATTCATTGTTCTAGTTCGAGCCAACACAACGGGGTTGTCATCACGCACCTCAATTCTAGCAACTACATGAAGAGATTCTTAGAGGTAAGGAAGGTAATTAATTGAATCTAAAAAAGAAAAAAGTCACTGCGGCCCATTCTTTTTCTTTAACAGTTGCGTTATTGCTTGACAACCTTCCGCTTTTCAATTTTTCCGGATTCAAACAGCACTTCAAGATAGTAAATTCCATTAGACAACTCATTTAAATCAAATGCATTTGCTTGCATTGGGACCCGCATTCGTTGCCCATTGATGTCAAATAACACTGCACTTTGAATAACTTGATTACCCCGAATACTCAAATTTAACAACGCGTTAGTTGGATTTGGGGATACAGTTAATGCTATTTTTTCAAGTTCATCTAGTCCAACAAAGATCTGATTTTCATTAGCCATTGCAAAATAAAGTAACCCCAAGGTGTCTTGATGGCTATTGATCATGTAAGTAGATGTATGTGTAAATGTTCCAGAATCTGTCATGTTGAATTTAAATGGAAATTGAGGATCAACTCCAAGGATAGCATCAAACCATACACCTGGATACCAATCTGTAATTATAGTGTTACTCAAACAAGGTATATTAAAAAGTGTACTATCCCAAGTTATGGAAATTGGATATACAGCATTTTTCAATTGAATAAAGTGTATAAATACACTTTGGTCTATGCAGTCTTCCTTTGTAATCTGTTTTCTTAACTGTCCAGCTTCCGAAATTTGCATATATTCACCATCGTCAATCATGGAATTCGGGTCGATAACGGTTATTCTCGCTTCGAATTCATTCGACCAGGCTTGATTAATAATATTTTCTTCTTGAAACGAAACGTCAATAGCGTTTGTAGCATTCGGGTCATAGCCAAAAATTAAGGTGTCTTTTGCACCAGTGGCATCTTTGAAGTGTAATTCGAAACTAAAAGTTTGAGCGAAAGAGAATCCTCCAATCAAACAGAAAAGAATAAAGTAAATTTTTGTCATGGTAGATTCTTAAAGGACTATTAATCAATCGATTTGTTTCTATCAAATATAATTAAAAAGTTCCTGATTCGGCAAAAATGCGATTGTGCACGTTTTTTTCTACAATAAACCATTTCGTGGGATAACTATATATTTTTAAAGGTAGTTTCTATGAAACTTATGTTCTTCTTACGATAAGTACTTGTTGAAGCATCCACTATTTTCCATCATTAGAAATTACAAATCCTTCACGTCTAATTAATGAATCAATAAAATTAATCGTGTTCAATGCGTTATAAGGTTCAATTCTGAGTTTTTGATCTAATCGTACCGTAAAAAGCAAAAACCCTAAGACATTTGATACATCTTAGGGTTTTCTATTTCCTACAGCCATATAGGACTTTTCTTTAACGTAAGCGTTTGCGGTCTGGACGGGACTCGAACCCGCGACCCCCTGCGTGACAGGCAGGTATTCTAACCAACTGAACTACCAAACCAATTTCTTTCACTTGCGTGAGTTTTTTGCAAAATGTTGATTTATTTTGACTGCACTTGGTATTGGCTTGTTTTTGATAACTTTGGAAACATGAAAAAATTCGCTCCATTTTTTTTCAGTTTTTGCCTTATTTCAGTACTGAATTTTGATTTAATGGCTCAAAATCAGCAGGTTTCTACTGAGCTCAATTTTGTTCTGCCCGATAGCGCTGTGCTTGAAGTCAATGAAAAATTGGTGATACCGCCTTTTTTGCTGATCAATCCGGATACACTTCAATTGGGCCCTCATGATGAGCTCATTTGCGATTCCTATGTTGCTTTTGGGAAACCATCTGCTTATGATGCGCTACATTCTTTCAATTCGAGGCGCATGGATGGTTTTGGTGGTTACCTCAACCTAAAGGTCAATAAAGCCTTAGAGGACATCCGAAAGAAAGGATACAATTCCGATGTCAAAGCCTTGTATATTCAGATCAATCCTAAAACACTGACGGTATATTGGTTGGCAATTGTTGGGCCGAGCGAAGATGGTAATTGTTATGTCCGAATAGACAGTCGGGGTTCTGCCGGTGGTGGCCTTGGTGCAGTAACACCACAAATTCAGCGTTTGCATACCTATTATCCTACACTCAAACCTACTTTGCTCTTAGATTTCAATGAAAATGTGATTCAATGTTACGACTGGAGTAGCCGTCCGCTAGATTCAATTTGTAAGGTCATTAACATCAGACAGCAGTTTTACAAATATGCCGATCCGCAAATTGGTGCTTCTATTTCGCTAGAAGAATATGTGAGCAAATACCCTTACACGACCAAAGGGCAAGATTTACCTGGCGTACGGCAGGTGCTTACACCAAGTTACCGCACCTATAAAGTGCGGTCGGGAGATAACCTGTCAATAATTGCGGCCAAACAGCACACTACAGTTGCTCAAATTAAGAAGGCCAATGGTTTGCGTTCCGATTTTATTCGAGAAGGACAGGTATTGAAAATTCCGAATTAACCTGGTGCTTTTTGGCTTTGGTTACCAAATTTGGTCTGACACAAAAACGGTGCCCTTGAACAAAGCCACGAGTCTTTGTTCTTGATTCAAGATGTGAACTTCGTAAAGCCCTGTGCTTTTGCCGCGGTGCACTTCCTTGCAATGTGCAGTCAGGATATCTCCGAGTTGTACTTTAGCTAAATGCGAGATTTGCGTGTCGATGCTGACGCATTGTTGGCCCCTGGAATTGGCTGCAAATGCAAGTGCTGAATCGGCAAGCGAATAGGTGAGGCCGCCGTGGGCAATTCCAAAGCCGTTGGTGGTTGAGGCTGTAACAGGGCAGCGTAAGGTGCAGGTGCCGAGCTGAAGTTCCAAGATTTGCATTTGTAGCAACTGACTAAACGCATCGTTTTGCAGCATGCCGTCAACAATTTCTCTTGGGCTTTTCATGGTATAGTCTTATAGATCCTTAAACGCAAAGGTGTCTTTGAGTCGGATGCCTTTTTCGGTGTGTTGGACGGTGCAGCATTCGTTAACGGCGTCGTGTTCTAAAAACAACACGTATTCGTTGTCTGCGGCTTCTTTTAAAAAGCGCTCTTTTTCGGTGAGTGTTTGCAACGGACGCGTGTCGTAGCCCATGACGTAGGGTAGGGGGATGTGGCCGGTGCTTGGCAAGAGGTCGGCCATGAAAACCAGCGTTTTGCCTTTGTAATGCATTTGAGGCAGCATCATGCTTTCGGTGTGGCCATCAAAGAAGGAGAGGTCGATACCGGGAAGCGCATTTGGCGTCAAAAGCCCATTTCGCTCTACAAATTGGAGCTGACCACTTTCTTGTATAGGCAAGATATTTTCAGCTAAAAAGGAAGCTTTTTCTCTAGCATTCGGTTGTGTAGCCCATTGCCAGTGGTTCTCGGAACTCCAGTAGGTGGCATTGGGGAATACCGTGCGGTAGGCCTCTTTTTGGCGATCAAAAGCAATTGCGCCACCGCAATGGTCAAAGTGCAAGTGCGTTAAAATGACGTCTGTGATATCTGTTGCATGGAATCCGAGTCTGGCAAGGTTGCCGTGCAGGCTATCTGAGCCATGGAGGTGATAGTGCGAGAAAAACTTCTCAGCTTGTTTGTCGCCGATACCGGTGTCTACTAAAATGAGCCGCTTGCCGTCTTCGATGAGTAAAGAGCGCATGGCCCAAGTACACATGTTGTCTTGGTCAGCAGGGTTGGTCTTTTGCCAAATTGTTTTAGGTACAACGCCGAACATGGCGCCACCATCTAGCTTAAAAAAACCGGTATTAAGGACGTGAATTTGCATATTACTTATCGCTTAAGCGTTTTTCGGTAGCAGGGTTTTTGACGACATCTGCGCCAATCTTCAAAACCACCATAGCGGGGTTGGTATTGGCCGTAACGGTAACCGTTTTATCTTGGCGACCTAATTGCCCCACCTTTGGATGAAATTCGACCGCAATGACATCAGATTTGCCCGGTGCAATTGCTTTTTCTGGTTTTTTAGGGGTGGTGCAGCCGCAAGAAGCCTTAACATCGGCAATAAAGAGTGGTTTTTTACCGGTGTTGGTCACCACAAAATTATAGA
Source organism: Bacteroidota bacterium (assembly GCA_041191505.1). Lineage (GTDB taxonomy): Bacteria > Bacteroidota > Bacteroidia > Flavobacteriales_D > Crocinitomicaceae > UBA952. Next base: position 22,157 of record JBEEOT010000026.1, read on the forward strand.
GGTTTTTGCTGTCTTCTTTAACGGTGCCAAAATCGTGGTCGAGGACATTGAAACTCATGGTGGTCATGTTTGCTGCCGCTTCTTCGGCGAGTTTTTTTTCTTCTTCAGCGACATCTTGGAGACTTTTTTTAAGCTCCTTGGTGCTTTCATCGGTAGCAACAATAGAAGCTGGCTCTGGCGCTTTGTTGCTAGGGGTGTTGTCGCAAGATTGGAATGCTAGAAACAGTCCGGAAATGAGAAATGATTTCAATTTCATAGGGTCTTTGTTTTGTAGCGATAAATTTAGTGAAATCCACTAAATGCAGTAACGAGTTGTTTGATCGGGATGAAGATCTTTTGTTGATGTTCGAATTTGTAAAAACCAAATTTGAGGTAGAAATCTTGAGCAGTGATATCTTTTGGTTCAACAAATACAGCACAAGCGCCAATTTGCTCTGCTTGTTTTGCACATCGTTTAAGCGCACCAATCAGCAGTTTTTTACCATATCCCTTACCTTGATGAGTTTGATCGATAGCAAAACGACCTATTAGGATTGCTGGTAGGGTTTTATAATTTTGTTGGAGAACTGGATTACCTCACGTTGTTCGGTGAACCAGTTTTGGCTTTATAGTGGATCAAAGCATCTTTTTGTTGGAGAACTGGATTACCTCACTTCGCTCGTTTTTCCTGAAATGTTTAAAATCTAACAAGGAAAAGCCAAGCGTTTACAACGCTTTTCTTTTTTTATGAAGTCTGGATTACCTCACTTCGTTCGGTGAACCAGTCTTGGCTTTATAGTGGATCAAAGCATCTTTTTGCTTTGCAAAATGATACTTTTTTCTTTTTTCACTCCTTCAAAATTTTATTTTGACTCGTGTAAAAGAAAAAAGCATCTTGTCTTCGACAAGATGCTTTAATCAATGTGCCCACGACTGGATTCGAACCAGCACACCTGTTGGCACCACCCCCTCAAGATGGCGTGTCTACCAATTTCACCACGTGGGCAGCAGACTATTATTTTCGTGAAATGTTTGCGTAGAAATGTGAGAAAGACATAACTTCGACGAAATTTTTTTTGAATCATGGCACACGTCTCTACCCAAAAGATTTCACTCGCAGGATTTTTAATCACACTTGGAATCGTATTTGGAGACATCGGCACATCGCCACTTTATGTTTTTCAAGCCATTACAGATGGTGGAACGCATATCTCAGAACCTTTTATACTTGGGGCACTTTCAAGTGTCATCTGGACGCTGATTTTATTGGCCACTATCAAATACATCCATTTTGCGCTCAATGCCGATAACAACGGAGAAGGCGGGATTTTTGCGTTGTTTGCCTTATTGAAAAAGAAAAGATTGAAATGGATCATCATTCCAGCACTAATTGGTTGTGCTACACTAATGGCAGATGGCTTTATTACGCCAGCTATTTCCATTTCATCGGCCGTTGAAGGAGTAAACAATATCTTTCCAGAGATGCCGGTTATCCCAATTGTTGTAACAATCATTGTTATTTTGTTTGTGATACAACAGTTTGGTACAGCAGCTATTGGCAAAATGTTTGGCCCTGTCATGATCATTTGGTTCGCCTTTCTGGGTTATTTAGGCTTTATTAATGTCATGCACAATACGTCGGTTTTACAAGCAATCAATCCGTGGTATGCCTACAACTTGGTGGCAAACGTCGATGGAGGTTTTGCTGTATTAGGATCTGTGTTTTTGTGTACGACAGGTGCTGAGGCGCTCTATTCAGACCTCGGTCACTGTGGTAAAGGCAATATTCGCTTGAGTTGGGGTTTGGTTTCGATACTACTCGTCTTGAACTATTTTGGTCAGGCAGCGCTATGCTTGTCTCCAGGATTTGAATTAGGTGCCAAGCAAACCGTTTTTTATGCGATGGTGCCTAAAGAAATGATTCCGTTTGCGGTGGTCATTGCAACAGCAGCCACCATTATTGCCTCTCAGGCGCTCATAACAGGGGTGTTTACACTCATGAACGAGGCCATCAAGCTGAAGTTATGGACCAACCTCAAGGTGAAGTACCCATCTGAACACCAAGGTCAAATTTACATTCCATTGATCAACTGGTTCTTGATGGTAGGCTGTTTGGTTGTAATTGCGATCTTCAAAGAATCTAGCGCAATGGAGCATTCTTATGGGTTGGCCATTACCATCAATATGGTCATGACCTCTATTTTGATGGCTACGCTTATGTTCATTCGCTACCCTAAATTGCGCGTTGTTTTCAGCACCATCTTCTTGATTTTCATCAGTATTGAAATGATCTTTTTGATCTCTAATATGGGTAAGATTATTTCTGGAGGCTGGTTTACCCTCGTTCTATCGATAGGATTCTTTTTATTGCTATTCCTCTACTTTAAGGCAAAGGAGCTCCGCACCAGTATTACTGAATACCTTCCCATGAATTCGGTTATCCCGATGATCAACTCAGTCCGAGACGACAAAGACATCGATTTTGAAGCCACCAACTTGGTGTTTCCAACCCGTTCAAATTCGGCCAATAAACTTGATCTAACGGTCTATCATTCCTTGTTTTATAAGAAACCAAGAAAGGCCGGAACCATTTGGTTTTTGCACCTAGATATCCTCAATGAGCCATGGGGTGTACATTATTCTGTACATCAGATCATCGATAAGCGTTGTTATTATGTGACGCTGCAAATGGGCTTTAAGGAGGAGCACCGAATCGAGTATATGATGCGCAAGATTTACTGCAAGATGATCGAAAAAGGTGAATTAAATGGTGAAAGTATCTTTGAAAGCGTGCGTGGCAAGCTCGATCAAGTTGACTTCAAGTTCATCGTTCTCAATTCGAGAGTGGCCATGGACAACCACCTTACGCCGTTCCAAAAGTTGTGCGTAAAATCATATCGATTTGTAAAGTCTACGGGTTTGAAACCAGCAGAAGACTTTGGCTTAGATAAAACCAATGTTGTGGTTGATTACATTCCAATTACTGTGGCTAGTCAGGTCGATCAAGAGCTCATTGAAGATTTTGAAAACTACTCCCAAAAGATCTAAGAGACTTCAAAATAATTGAGGTCTTTGCCAAAAGTTTCTTTGAGTTTGCTGAGGCTGAATAAGGCCAGCGCTATAAAAAACACGCCTACAATGAGTGCAGACCAACCGTCGTTGAACTGCAGGCTGAGCAACATGCTGAACAGAAGAACCACTACATTCACGGAGCCCCTTACAAAATTGGGAATGGTATTGGCGGCAGTAGAGCGGATATTCGTGCCAAACTGCTCAGCGGCAATCGTGACAAAAATGGCCCAGTAACCCGTTCCAGCGCCTAGCAAAAAGCACATTAAATAATACGTTGCCGCACTATTGTTCAGATTGTGCATGTATACCAAGAAGAACAAAGTGATGGCCAAAGAGAACCATAAATAGAGCCTGACCACCTTTTTTCGGCTCTTCCACCACTGACTCAGAAAGCCTGCAAGTAAATCGCCGGCGCTTAAGCCGAGGTAGCAATACATCACTGCTTTGCCATTACTGATGTCGTAGACACCGAGCCAAGGGCCAAAATTATCGGCAGAATTCATGACCAATAAGCCAACAGTATACCAAATTGGAATGCCGATGCTAATGCAATGCAGGTACTTGATGAGGTTCTTTTTATTGCCAAAAATCAGTTTTAAATTGCCTTTTTGAATTTGCGCATCATCGTTCATTTGCTTGAAAAAGCCGGATTCAAGCGCACCCACGCGCAAGAGAAGCAGAACCAAACCCATCGCTCCGCCAATCAAATAAACGACTTGCCAATTGGCGGGTTTCCATCCGCTGATGCTTTCAATGAGCGCGCCAACTGCTTGGCCTTCAGCTCCGATGAGCGAGGCTGCAACAGCACCCAAAGCACCAAAAGTAACGACAATCATGGTGCCATAGCCACGCGTTTCTTTGGGCATCAGTTCGCTAATGAGGGTAATGCCTGCGCCCAATTCTCCTGCTAGGCCAATGCCTGCCAATAAGCGAATCACAACATAGCTTGGAATATCACTTACAAAGGCGTTGGCAACATTTGCCACTGAGTAGAGTAATATGGAACCAAAAAGTACTTTAAGACGCCCTTTTTTGTCGCCGAGAATTCCCCAAATGAGGCCGCCAATGAGCATCCCAAACATCTGGACATTGAATAAGAATTTGCCTTGTGCCGCTCGTTCTAAATCCGAAGCATTTGGTAAAATGTGCGCAAGACTTTCTGCCTTCACGACCCCAAAAAGCACTAAATCATAGATGTCAACAAAATAACCGAGGGCAGCTACCGTGATCAAAAACAACACCTTGCGTTGATCTTTCATGAAAAGGATTTATTTAAAGTTTTGAATGCCCAATAATACGTAATTTTAAAGAAAAATAAGGATGGTACACCACATCGGTCAGCAAAGTTCTATTCTCGGTCAGTATATGTCCGAGATTCGGGCCGTAGGCGTTCAAGATGACCGTCTGCGTTTTCGCCACAATTTATCCAGAATAGCCGAAATCTTGGCCTACGAAGTTTCAAAACAGTTGCCAAGCACCTTGGCAGCCATACAAACGCCGTTGGGAGTTGCTCAGGTTCCTCAGCCCACAGAACAGCCAGTCTTACTGACCATCTTGCGCGCAGGCTTAGCCATGCACGAAGGCTTGCTTCGCACCTTTGACCACGCCGATAGCGCCTATATTTCTGCCTACCGCAAGCACAGTAGCCCAGAAGATTTCGAAATTGAAGTCGAATACATGGCAACGCCAGCTCTAGACAACAAAATTTGGTTGCTTTCCGACCCGATGTTAGCCACAGGGAGTTCAATGGTGGCAGTATACAAAGCGCTTCGCTCACAGGCTGTGCCTAAACAGATTCACATACTCTGTGCAATTGCTACACCAGAAGCACTTGCTTTTGTGCAACGAAATTTACCAACCAATACCCAAATATGGGTAGCGGCCATCGACGACGAGCTCACCGCCAAGTCATATATTGTTCCCGGTCTTGGTGACGCCGGAGATTTAGCATTTGGAATTAAAATTTAAGGAGATTCAACAATGAATTGGGTAGGTTTTTGGAGTATTTATTTTTTTGCAATGATCAAATTTTTAGTGTCGGCAATTCCAGGCCCTGGTTTTCACCTGACCCTATTTGAGACCTGGCTGGCGTCGGTATCTGGCGCAACAACCGCCTCTGCTATTTTTTATTTTGGCAGTGAGGTGGTGATCCGTTTTTCGCACAAACAGCGCGTTAAGAAAAGGGAAGCAGCACTTGCAGCAGGTAAAGAACCCATTAATTATTACAAAATAACACGCACCAAAAAGACGATTGTCCGTATCAAAAGACGCTTTGGTTTTTATGGCATTACCCTATTTGCGCCGCTCCTTTTTTCTGTTCCGATCGGAACTTTTGTTGCCGCCAAATTTTATGGAAAACAATCGACAACCTTTTTATTTGTCGTTATTGGTTTGGCAATGAATGGCTTTTTACTGACCTCCATTGTCTATGCCCTTCACTGATTGTCACCTTTTTTTTGACCTCGATCGCACGCTCTGGGATTTCGATCAAAATTCAGAAATTGCACTGCGACAGCTTTTTGCGACCGAAGAACTCGAAGCCCAAATTGGGGGTTTTGAGCATTTTCACAAACAATATGTTTACCAAAATGCACATCTCTGGAAACTCTACGGAAAGGGGATAGTCAAAAAAGAAGAGCTGCGCTACGAACGCTTTCGCGTGACTCTAAAGCATTTTAAAATTAAAGATGAAGCACTCGTAAGGCGTTTGTCTGATGCTTACGTTGCCATTTCTCCACTCCAGACCGCACTTTTCCCTCAAGCAATTGAAACCCTCCAAGAACTCAAGCAAATGGGTTTTCAATTACACATCATTACCAATGGTTTTCAGGAAGTCCAATTTATCAAACTGGAGAACTGCGGTTTGCGCGCTTTTTTTGATGTCATTGTTTGCTCTGAGTTTGTGGGCAAAAACAAACCCGAGCTCGCCATTTTTAAATATGCACTCAATCAGGCAAATGCCAAGGCAGAACGCGCTGTGATGATTGGCGATGACTACCACGTAGACGTTGCAGGCGCTTTGCGTGCAGGTATGCAAGCCGTATGGTTTGATCCGTCTGGAAAAAACACTTACAACTACGAGAATTGTATTGCTGAATTGGCTTTGTTACCTGGTTTGTTGCCAGGCTTGCTTTTAGCCCACTAATTCTTGGCGGATCTTCTCGTAAAGTACCATTCCGGTTGCAACCCCCACATTCAAAGAAGAAATGGCACCTTTCATTGGAATTTTACAACTGATGTCAGCCAAGTTGATGAGGTCTTGGGTAATACCAGACTCTTCTGAGCCCATAATGATGGCGACACTACCACGTAAATTGGTTTCGTGTAGCGGCACAAGGGCCTTTTCTGTACAGGCGACAATGCGAAGGCCAGACTGTTGTAGGTAAAACAACGATTGCTTGAGTTGTTCAGTCTTGCAAATTGGAATGCGGTTGAGGGCGCCAGCTGATGCTTTCATGGCATCGGAGGTAGCAAGAGCAGAACCTTTACTCGGGATAAGCACTGCATCAATACCCATGCATTCTGCACTGCGAATGATTGCGCCGAAGTTGCGCACATCGGTAATGCGATCGAGGACCAAAACGCTTGGTTTTTTGCCTTCTTCTAACCACTGATCAATGAGGGGTTCAATTTCTTGGTAAGAAATAGGAGGCACCATTGCAATAACGCCTTGGTGATTGCCTTCAGTTAGAGAGTCAAGTTTTTGATTGGGAACGTATTGTAAGAAATAGTTCTTGCCGGTGAGGGCGGCGCGCAACTCCTCGAAAAGTGCTTTATTGATCCCTTTTTGAATCAGGATTTTATTGAGCTCGCGGCCTGCGTGAATGGCTTCTAAGACAGCGCGAATTCCGAAGATGATGTCGGTGCGTTCTTTGCGTTGATAACTGCGTTCTTTCGATTCGCGGCGTTCGGGACGCTCGCTTCTTTGATATTTGTCTTCCATTAGTGGATGTTAAGTTCGAGGCTTACGTTGCCCTCGAGGGTGTGCGCCACTGGACATGCTTTGCCAGCTGCGATGACTTTCTTTTTGGTGAGCTCGTCCCAGTTGTTGCCGCTGAGGTCGAGGTCGAGGATGATTTTAGCGATGCGCCTTGGATCGGTGCCCATTTGTTTTTCAATAGTGGCTTCTGCTGCCACAAACGGAATTTGATGGGTTTGGCAATAAATACCCATGATGGTCATGACGCAAGAGGCTAGGGAAGTGGCTACCAAGTCTGTGGGCGAGAAGGCCTCAGCTTTTCCGTGGTTATCTAGAGGTGCATCAGTGATGATTTTTGTGCCCGAGCCCAGGTGTGTACATTCTGTACGGAGCTCTCCTAAATAACGTACGCTAGCAGTTTTCATGTGGCAAAGTTAATACTTCACCTCGACAAAACCGTGTTTCTCGATAGGTATTCCGCCTTCGTACATCGCTTTGATGATGTAGAAGTAGGTTCCTTCTTCCACTTTGTCTCCATTTGATGTTTGTCCGTTCCATGATCCAGCAGGGTCTGTGTAGCTGTAAATGGCATTGCCCCAACGGTTCACAATTGTACATTCAAATTCGGTTATACCGCTATACTGTACATAAAAGGCTGCGTTGCCATTTTGTGAAGACAGAACAATCACATTTGGTGCAATGATGTCGCAAGGTTTGAAACCGATAGTGGCAGTGTCAGAATAGGTATAGCAGGCATTGCTGATCGTATAAATGTAGTTGCCTACAGCAGAAATTACCCGAGGGTCGTCTGTGTTGCCATCTTGCCAACTCCCCAAAGTGATAGGGGTGTAGGCGCCTTGAAGCGTCCATTCGGTGTAGGTGCTGTCTTTTGGAACATTTAGTGTAAAGGGGTCGATAGAAAAACTAGAGCCCTGACAAATATTGGTGTCGAGGAGTTGAACGTAAACATATGGCGGAAACTCAATGAATTCTGTGAGTGTGATGCCACAAGCGTTGTCTGTGTAGCTAATCGGAAATACGCCAGCATAATTACAGATGATCAGTGGGTTTTCTGCCGTTACATCTGAAAAGAAAATAGAAGTGTCTGGGCAAGACCAAACGCCTCCGAGCGCAGATAGTGTGCCTTCAATTTGCGCTTGGTAGTTACAACCAATGCTGTCGAGATGAATATAAGGCTGCGCATAAAGTTCGAGCGTACTTGTAGCGGAGTGGTTACATACGGCGTCGGTATAGGTCAGGGTAAAAACGCCAGATTCGGTTGCGTTGATCGTTGGGTTCAAAGCACTATTACTCGGACTAAATGAAAGGTTCGCATTGGGGTTGTTGCTCGTGTAAGTCCAGATACCACCTAGAATGTCTGAGGTAGTGTTGCTCACTAGAAAGTTAAGCTGGCACAAAGCAGTATCGTTAAATATGTTGGGGTTTGGAGGAAGGGTAATGTCTGCACTAAGGGTTTGCTGACAAACGTTGTCTGTAAAAGAAACCGTGTAGTTCCCAGGTGCGTTTATTGAAATGAGCGGATTGAGGGAGCTTGTGCTGCTGAACGTAACGTTATTTGAGGAAGCTGCCCAAGTTCCACCAGGAGAATTGGTTCCGATCACTTGATAGGTGTTCTGGCAAATGGTGGTGTCATTAAAAATAGTGGATGCATTTGTTCCGAAAACCGTGAAGGTAGTATCGGTACTGCACAAGCCTGCAGAATCTAGGAGGTTAATGGTGTAGGTTCCAGCAACTAAAGTGTTGCTAAACTGTGCATTGACTGCGGGGTTAGAGAGGCCCCAACTAACTGTAGAGTAGGCAGGGGAGTTTGGAATAGTGAGGGTTACGCTTGTGTCTGGTGGGCAAAAAGCAAGGGGCCCTTGAAGATTTATGGGCAATGGATTGATGACATTAAAAGTATCTGAAACATGCTTGTAACAACCGTTTTTACTTACGGTAACGCCATAGATTTGAGAATTTGCTATGCTGCTTGTAGGCATCACCGTAAAGTCGTCCCAGAGGTAACTGTCGTAAGGGCCATTAGAAACACTTAGGTCAATGGCTCCACAAGAATTAACCGTGAGCAAACTCGCCGAGTCTAGGTTATTGACTATGGTATCTATGACCACCACAAAAGTAAGTGCAGTAACACCAGGAGTAGGGAGGTTGTCGTCGGTGGCTGTTACGGTAATATTGTAAGTGCCCATGGTCGCTAAGGAACCTACGGCCCGCAAAACAATATTGGCGGTATTGCCCGGTGTATTGGATATTTGTTGGAGGGTGCTGAGTCCGCCATTTGAATAGGTGATACTCGTACTTTGATTGGTTTCAGGCGACAAGAAATTGATGCTAAAGTCGGCGGAATCGCCAAGCGCACATATTTTAAAGGTGTCGCAAGATGCGATGCCTTCTGGGATTGGTGGAATGTTACCTCCATTGGAGGCATCAAATGCAAAACTTTTGTAATCGAGCCAGTCAATGCCATCAGGATTGCCAAGGGCTCCATCGAAGTCGTTTCCAGCGTGGTCAAAACGAGAAATTAGAAAATAAGCAACGCCATCTCCTTTGTTGGCACCGCAAGTTGCTGGTACACCGCCAAAACCGTTTACACCCTGCGAGGCGTCGCCGGTGGTCCAGTCCATGTTTTGGTAGCAAAAAGCCACGTTGCCGCCGTCGATTACTGGGTCTGAGCCATTGGTAATGATGAGTTGAAAAGTATTGAGTTTATCGCCATGAAAGGCGTAGTAACCGACTTCTACCCAATTGACATAAACGGCTGTTGGCGTTATTTTATAAAGTACTTGTCCGTTGCCATTTCTGGTATCGACATCGGCCCAGAAAGGCGCTACAATGGCGTTTCCTACTGAGGGGAAGGCCGTGGCAGAGAAAGTAGATAAAGGCCCTGTAAAGGTAAGGTTTCCGTTGTTGTTGATATAAAGTGAATTGTATGCTTGTCCGTAGAGGTTGAATGTGAAGGGAATTGGAATGTTGCCCGTGGAGCCGTCGTCGTTAGGTTGCATGGCAAGTGTGTATGTGGAGTCAGGCTCGATGTAGCAATCACAAGCATTGGCTTTGTTGTAGCTTGCAGGCTTCACGCTCGCCACCGGAAGCTGGATGGCAGTATTGGCCTCTGTATTGACCGTGCCGAGTTGGCCCGAATTTTTAAGTGTTTGATACAAAGGTGAGTCGGTAATTACCTGTGCGTGAATACTTGTAATAAGTAAAACAGGAAGAAGGAGTAGTAGATTTTTGAACATAATAGAACGGCTTAGACCTAATTGTTTAGGACGCTAATTTTTGGTTTGAGGTTGCACGAATTTAGTGTATTTTTAACAAAAAATTCGTTTATGAAGTTATTGTTTACGCTCGCTTTATTGTCATTTGGTATTGTTTACGCCCAAAAGAAAACGCCGACACCCATTGAAAAACCGCCCTTTGATGCAGGTACGGTTGGTGCGTTGTCTTTTAGAATGGTCGGCCCGGCGTTGACTTCAGGCCGTGTTATCGATATTGCAGTTCATCCGAGCAATAAAGACACTTGGTATGTAGCAGCTGCAGCAGGTGGAGTTTGGTACACGCAAAACCACGGTATCACCTTTGAGCCAATTTTTGACAATTATGGGTCGTATTCAATTGGTTGTTTGGCGTTAGCACCGAGCAATCCGAACACCATTTGGGTAGGTTCAGGTGAAAACAACAACCAGCGCTCTGTTTCTTATGGAGACGGTATTTATAAGTCTGTAGACGGCGGAAAGTCATTTACGAACATGGGCTTGAAAAATACGGAGCACATCGGTAAAATCATTGTTCACCCTACCAATGAAAATATCATTTGGGTAGCTGCATATGGGCCGCTTTGGAGTAATGGTGGCGAGCGAGGTGTTTACAAAAGCACCGACGGTGGCCAGACCTGGACACGCACACTTTTTGTTTCTGAACACACCGGTATTTCGGAAATTGCCATTGATCCAAACAACCCCGATGTTTTATATGCCGCGGCTCACCAACGTCGCCGTCATGAATACACCTACATTGGCGGTGGGCCAGAATCAGGCTTGTACAAAAGTACTGATGGTGGCCTCACTTGGAGAGAAATCAATAATGGTTTGCCGAAAGGCGACATGGGAAGGGTTGGCCTCGCTGTTTCGCCTGCCGATGCCAATATTGTTTATGCGATTGTCGAGGCGCGCTATGACAAGGGCGGTGTATTCCGCTCGAGCAACAAAGGCGAAACTTGGTCCAAACAAGGTTCATTTTCTACCAGCGGCAACTACTATCAAGAAATATTTTGCGACCCCAAAGATGTCAATAAAGTGTTTGCAATGGATACCTACATGCACCACAGCACCGACGGTGGCAAAACCTTTGTGCCGACCGGAGAACGCAACAAACACGTAGACAACCACTGTATTTGGATAGATCCAGCCAACACCAATCACTGGCTCGTGGGTTGCGATGGCGGTCTTTATGAAACTTACACGCATGCCAAAGAGTGGAGTTTTTATGGCAATTTGCCCATCATTCAATTCTATAAAGTAGCTACTGATAACGCGGCTCCTTTTTACAATATTTATGGCGGCACCCAAGACAACAACTCGATGGGAGGCCCCGCAGCAACCCAAAATGTCTCTGGAATCCTCAACACAGATTGGTTCATCACCAACGGAGGCGACGGCTTTGAGTCGGCCACCGATTGGTCGAATCCGAACATTACTTATGCTCAGGCGCAGTATGGTTGGCTGGTGCGCTATGACCGCGCCTCAGGCGAAAAAGTGCCTATTCAGCCAATGCCTGCTGTTGGCGAGCCTGCGTATCGCTGGAACTGGGATGCTCCCTTAATTGTTTCCAAACACGATGCCTCAACACTTTATTTTGCAGCCAATAAATTATTTAAAACAACCAATAAAGGCGACGACTGGCAAACGATAAGCCCGGACCTCACACAACAAATTGACCGCAACGAAATCGAAGTAATGGGCCAAGTCTGGACCATCGATGCCGTCATGAAAAACGCCTCCACAACAGTTTATGGCAACATTGTAGCCCTCGACGAATCGCCAAAGAAAAAAGGCTTGCTCTACGTCGGGACCGACGACGGCCTGATTCAAGTTTCTGAAAACGACGGCCAAACCTGGACGCGTTACGCTGCATTTACTGGCGTGCCGCTGAACACGCGCGTCAATATGCTCAGCGCTTCTGTTCACAACGAAAATGTTGTTTTTGCTTGTTTCAATGCGCAACGTCAGGGCGATTTTAGACCGTATTTAATGAAGTCCAATGACAAGGGTAAAACCTGGGTGAGCATTGCAGGTAATCTCCCTGCGCGTGGCACAACATATTGCCTGAAGCAAGATCCAGTAATGGAAAACCTCCTTTTTGTAGGAACAGAATTTGGCGCCTATTTTTCTACCGATGGCGGCCAGAACTGGACCAAACTAGGAGGCTTGCCAACAATTGCAGTCTACGACCTCGATATCCAGGAGCGCGAAACAGATCTAGTTGCAGCTACATTTGGCCGAGGATTTTACGTACTCGATAACTACAGCCCTCTGCGCACTTTAACCAAAGAAAATTTAGACAAAAAAGCGCATTTATTCTCTGTTAAAGACGCATTGCTTTACATCGAAGCTGATCCGCTTGGTTTGGAAGGTACGGGTTTTCAAGGGCACAACATGTGGTCTGCCAAGAATCCGAGCTACGGTGCAACATTTACTTTGCACATCAAAGATGTTCCTGCAACTTTGGTAAGCACGCGTCAGCAAAAAGAGAAAGAACTTGAGAAGGATAAAAAAGATGTCAGCTACCCAAGTTTTGATGCGCTCAGAGCCGAGGCTCTTGACGAAGCAGCAAAGCTCATCTGGATCATCTCCGATGCGAACGGGACAGAAATCAGACGCTTCACCACAAGCCCTCAAAAAGGAATTGTACGCCAACAATGGGATTTGCGCAAGGCCTCAACCAATCCTGTAGGCAATGGCGGCCGAGGCCCACTAGTGGTGCCGGGTACTTATAGTGTCAAGGTCACGATGATTCACAATGGCCAAGCCGAAGAACTCATCGCCAACACGCCATTTGTTGTCAAAGGCCTCAATAACCAAACATTAATTGCCAAGGACCTTTTTGGTCTCGATGAATTCCGCAGAGCGGTGGCTGAACTTAACCGCAAGGTGAGCGGTGCAGAAAAGCGCTTTGAAGAGCTTAACGAAGAACTTGGCCTAATCGAAAAAGCAGTACTCATCTATCCAAATACAGATTTACTACTCTTGAAGGAAATCAGAGCGCTCAAAGTATTGAAATCAGAGCTTCGAATGCAGTTGTACGGAGACGAACTGCGTGCAAAGCATGAGTTTGAAACCGCGCCAAGCTTTACTGCGCGCTTGGGTATGCTCGAATACCAATTGGCCGAAAACACCACTGGTGTGAGTAAAACACACAAAGCAAATTTAACGATGTGTGATCAAGAATTTGCCAAGTTTAATGAAGCCCTAAAAAGTTATCAGGCGCGTATCCTTGCGCTACATCAGGCCTTAGAAAAAGCGCAAATTCCATACACCAAATCCAGATTGGACTGGAAAGCTGAATAGACTTACTAATGGAGCATTCTTTGACGAGCTATCTTGTCTTTGGTATAAGATAGCTTGCCATTTGATACCTGAAAATCTGGATTGGGCCAGACGTCGTCTAAGTGAAACAAATAGGTGGTTTTACCATTAGCAGGCTCCAATTCATAAAAGTTGAAATGGTACAAGGTGGCAACACAGATATAAATTTTCCCGGTGCTTTGGTCAAAATAAGCGCGCTTTTCTCCTAGGTAATAAACATAGGGTTCGGTGATTTCAATTTGTGCTTTTGATAAAATCGTGCCTTGGGCATCCATCATGACAACAAAATTTACGCGGTCACTGATGAAAATAAGGCTATCGTTTTTGATGTTGTAGTTGTATTCTTCATATTCGGGTTCTACGTATTGACGAGTGCTGTGGACATGTAAGCTATTGCGAGAAACATTCGTATGCGTATGATTTGTTGAAATTGGCTTGCTTGGCTTGGCTTGCGGTTGTGCAACTTGTTCGACTTGTTTGCGCTCTGGTTTGGCAATTTTCGTAGTCCTTACGAGTCCCCAATGGATGTTTTCGGCCTGAAATCTCCTAAACAAAGACCGCTTATCGTAAACGGTATATTGAATGACAGCGTTTTCATCGAAACCTACAGGTCTACAAACCCCATTTTCTTGATCTTTAGCGATGCTATCTGTGGAGAATTTGGCGATTTTAGATTGGGCAATAATGATTTTGGTCTGTGCCTTATTCTGCCCGCAAAGAATCGTTTGATTGTTGGAGGCTTTGCTTTCAATGAGTGGATCACCTTCAAATTCAAAAATATCATTAATGGGCGGGGCAACCTCTTGGGTCCGGATTTTCAAATGCTGCCTGGTTTTGTTTTGTTCGATTTCTAAGGGTTCCCAAAATTCTTTTTCATGAACTATTTCATCTGGCTGAAGTAGGGCTACAATTGAAAGAATCGGTTTATTTATTGCCGTTCGTGACGCCTCTTTTTCTAGGCTCTCAGTAGGCATGTTATTGACATCAAATATGGGGTATGAATTCAGTAGTTGGGCACTTTGTTGGGATTGAAAATAGTTGACTTTTCCATATGATTGATTCTTTTGCTGCAAGAGCACAAGAGTGCTGACTACAATGAGAATGACACTCAATTTGCCCCAAGTTTTCTTTAGAACATTATTTCTATTGCGTTTAAGTGCTTTTAATAATTGCTCCTGGGCGGCGACGGGCGGCTCAAAATATAATGTTTGGAGCTTTTCTTTGAAGAGGGTGTCAAACTGCTTCTTACTCGTTTTCATTGGCTTGAGTTTTCAGGGTTGAGATGCGTGCGCGCAGTGTTTTGCGCGACGTTTTCAGATGCCATTTTACAGTCTCTATGGAGATGCTTAGTGCTTCGCTGATTTGCTTGATGCTGAATTCATCAATGGCATATAGATTGAATACAATTTTAGAGGCCGGTGGTAGTTCATTTAGGAATTGCAAGAGTTGGGTGGGTTCGGCATTTTCTAAAAGTTCAAAATTGAATTGTTCGGTTGCTATATCGTGCTGGAGTTCGGTAAATTTTAAATTAGATTGTTTGTTTGTGCGTCGAAATTCGTCAATCAGTTCATTGCGCAAAATGCGTAAAATCCAGGCCTCAAATGAACTATTTAGGTGAAACTGATGGATCGAGCGCAGCATCTTTAAAAATGAATTGTTGACGGCTGTTAGTTGTTCTTCGCGGTTGTTTTTATAACGAACCGCTACAGACATCATTAATGGGAATGAATCGTTGTAGAGCTTTAATAAAAAGCGCTCATCTTGCTGCTGTATGCGTAGTATGTCTTCTTTGGTAAGTTTCAAATAATATCGGATTGCGCAAAACTTGTGTACACCGATATTACGAAATAATTGGCCAGGAGGGGGGGGGTGTTGAATTATTTTAAACAAAAAAGGCCACTCAATGAGCGGCCTTTTTTAAAATTGCTTTAAAATTACTGATCGCCGAAGCGCTCAATAACTTGTTGGGTAACACCTGTATTTGAGAAGCCTCCGTCGTGGAAGAGGTTCTGCATGGTGACGTACTTGGTAAGATCTGAGAACATGCTGATGCAGTAGTCTGCACAGGCAATAGCACTCGCATTGCCAAGTGGCGACATTTGCTCAGAGAAGTTGATGAATTCAGTGAATCCTTTGATTCCTTGCCCTGCGGTAGTAACCGTTGGCGACTGAGAAATGGTATTGATGCGTACTTTCTTTTTGATGCCGTAATGGTAGCCAAAAGAGCGTGCAATAGACTCGAGTAAAGACTTGGCATCTGCCATATCGTTGTAGTCAGGGAAAATACGTTGTGCGGCGATGTAAGAAAGCGCTACAACTGACCCCCATTCGTTCATGGCGTCGTGCTTGTATAAAGTAGCGAGTGTTTTGTGCAAAGACATTGCTGAAACGTCCATGGTTTGGCCGTAATAGTTGTAGTCGTTTTCGGTGTAGTGCTTTCCTTTGCGCACATTTGGAGACATGCCAATGGAGTGCAAAACAAAATCGATTTTGCCACCCAAGATTTCTTGTGCTTGCGTAACAAGGTTTTCGAGGTCCGCGATGTTGGTGGCATCGGCTGGGATCACTTGGCTGCCTGTTTCGGCCGCTAATTCGTTGATTTCTCCCATGCGCATAGCGATAGGAGCGTTGGTCAGTACGAAAGTAGCACCTTCTTCATGGGCTCTTTGCGCCACTTTCCAGGCGATACTTTGATTGTTCAATGCACCAAAGATGATGCCTCTTTTTCCTTTGAGTAAGTGATTTGACATTTGCTTCAATTTTGAACAAAGTTAACAACTTTATTTTTCGAGCAACTTCTTTAAGTTTTTTAGTCCTTTTTCGAGGTCATTTCCGAGGGTCTCTTCCATATCGATGAAGAGCGTCATGAGGTTGCCAGGGTAGGGCATTTCGCCGCTGATGCTCCAAGAAACACGTGTGTTTTGCTCGTCAATTTCTTGGGTAGCCATAAAAGCTTGGTTTGTGCTTTCAAAGGGCGCGATGAATTTCAATTCAAAATCAATTCTTTTGCCTTCTTGAATGGCGACAATTTTTTGTTGACCCGCACCTACATTTTCGTCTTCGCTCCTCCAAGCGGCAACGAATCCGGGTTGGCCGTCGGTTCCAGAATAAGATTTTTTCATTTTGGGATCGGCTTTCCACCAAATGCCGTATTGCTCTTGATTTTTGAGCAATTTGACATACTCAAATACGGTGTCGTTGGGCTGCGCAATCATGGCGCTGCGCTTCACGCTAAATTGGGTGGGAAGAAAAAGGCCAACAAGCAAAGCTAGCGCAATGAAGCAAACGAGCCAAAAAACAATTTTCTTAATGATTTTCATGTTGTAGTAGGGTTAAGTGAATCGAATATAACGATTTCTTGCTTAGCCCCCATTACAAACCGTAAAATGTATAAGGAAATCCTATTCTCCTAATTATTTGATGTTTAGATGCTGGCGCGTAAATACTTCTTCTCGGCCCAAAAGGTGCCAAAGGGTAAAAAAGCCAAAATGAAAAGAAGCAAGCATTTTTTGAGTGGCCATTTTTCTTCAAACAGAAAATAGGCTAAATAAAAGCAAAATGCCATGAATAAAAACCCGTGGATGTATCCGACTATTTTGTTGGGTTCGGGAATGCCTTCACCGTATTTGAGATACATTGTGACCAATAATGCCAGCCATGAGAAACCTTCTGCGATGGCAACAATCTGAAACTGTTTGCGTGCGTTCATTTTATTTATTTTCAAGTGATTTGATGAGGTCTCGGATGCGCGCTGCCTCTATGAAGTCTAGGGCCTTTGCTGCGCTTTCCATTTCTTTTTTGAGCGATTTGAGTTCTTTTTGAAGCTGTTCTGGGTCGCCGTTGAATTTGGCCTGACCTTGCGCATTGAGTTGTTCTTTCTCTTTTTGCAACGACCTGACCTGACGCGTATTTTGGTCGCCATCGGCTACCTTAGTGGCCTCCATAATCTTGTCCTTGGACTTCACGAGTGCCGTCGGGACCTGATTGTGGGCTAAATTGTAGGCCTCTTGGGTTTGACGTCTGCGTGCGGTTTCATCGATGGTGCGCTGCATAGAGTCGGTGATTTTGTCTGCGTACATGAGGACTTTTCCATTGACATTTCTCGCGGCGCGCCCCACAGTCTGAACCAAAGAGCGTTCATTGCGCAAAAAACCTTCTTTGTCTGCGTCGAGGATGGCCACCAAAGATACTTCTGGTAAATCGAGGCCCTCGCGCAGCAAATTGACGCCGATGAGCACATCGAAATCGCCGAGGCGCAATTGCCTTAAAATTTCGACGCGTTCTATGGTATCGATTTCAGAGTGGATATAGCGGCAAGGAATACCGAGTCTGTCGAGGTATTTTTGCAATTCTTCGGCCATCCGTTTGGTGAGGGTGGTCACGAGGATGCGCTCGTCTTTGGCCCTGCGCTCTTGAATATGCTCGATGAGGTGGTCAATTTGGTTTTTGGACGGATGCACTTCAATGAGCGGATCGAGGAGGCCTGTGGGTCTGATGAGCTGCTCTACCACCACGCCTTCGGATTGCAGCATTTCGTAGTCGGCAGGTGTTGCCGAAACGTAAATTACATTAGATAGGAATCCTTCGAACTCATTGAATTGAAGCGGGCGGTTGTCAATGGCGGCCTGGAGCCGAAAGCCGTAGTCGACAAGATTGATTTTGCGAGAGCGGTCTCCGCCATACATGCCGCGCACCTGGGGTAGCGTTACGTGGCTTTCATCGATGACCATCAGGAAATCTTCGGGAAAGTAATCTAGCAAACAGAACGGTCGTTCGCCAGGTTGTCGGCGGTCAAAGTAGCGCGAGTAGTTCTCGATGCCCGAGCAATAACCTAGTTCGCGGATCATTTCGAGGTCGTAATTGACGCGCTCTTCGAGGCGTTTGGCTTCCTCGAGTTTGCCTTCTTCTTTAAAGTTGGCCACTTGCGCAACGAGGTCGTCTTGGATCTGGATGATGGCTTGTCTGGTGTTGTCTGGGCTCGAAACGAAAAGATTGGCAGGGAAGATATCTATTTGCTGAAAAACCTCGAGTTGCTTGCCGGTTTCTGGATCGATAGCGGCAATTTTTTCGATTTCATCGCCCCAAAAACTAATGCGCAGTGCGTAGTCGGCGTAGGCTAAAAAGATATCTACGGTGTCGCCCGATACGCGAAATTGACCGCGTTCGAAGTCGGTGCCAGCGCGCTGATAAAGGTTTTCGACAAGTCTGAACAAAAATTTGTTTCTCACGACAATATCGCCAACTTTGAGGTGTAAAATACTGTTTTTGAATTCAGTAGGATTTCCGATACCATAAATGCAACTCACTGATGCAACCACTATGACGTCTCGCCTGCCCGATAGTAGCGCAGAGGTGGCAGCGAGTCGGAGTTTTTCGATTTCGTCGTTGATTTGCAGGTCTTTTTCAATGAATGTGCCTGTAGATGGAATGTAAGCCTCTGGCTGATAGTAGTCGTAGTAGGAGACAAAATATTCGACTGCATTATTCGGAAAAAACTGCTTGAATTCGCCGTATAATTGCGCTGCAAGTGTTTTGTTGTGCGAGAGAATGAGCGTAGGCCTTTGCACTTCTTTGATGACGTTTGCAACCGTAAAGGTTTTGCCGCTTCCGGTAACGCCAAGTAGGGTTTGTTGGTGAATGCCGTTGTTGAGCCCACTGACTAGTTGGCGTATGGCTTCGGGTTGGTCACCTGTTGGTTGGTAGTCTGAAACGAGCTCAAATTGCATGCCCTAAAATTACCAATTTATTGACTCACAACTGCTATATTTGTTCTATGTCAAATGCAGTGTTTTTAGAAGTTGTGGCGCAAATATCTGCGCCACTTGAGCAGGTTTGGGTCAGATGGATTGAGCCTCAACATGTCGTCAATTGGAATTTTGCACATGAATCTTGGTGTTGCCCCAGCGCAGAAGTCGATTTTCAGGTTGGCGGTTCTTCTAATTACCGCATGGAGGCAAAAGATGGCAGCTTCGGCTTTGACTTGAAAGCCACCTTTTTAGAAATTGAACCCACAAAATTTATCGCGACCGTATTAGAAGATGGTAGGAAAGTAGAAGTTAGGTTCATAAAGGGTACCGATTTTGTAACCGTTCAACAGCGCTTTGAGCCAGAGAATGAAAACCCACATGAAATGCAACAAGGCGGATGGCAAGCCATTCTCCATCAGTTCAAAACATATTGCGAACAATAATGCATCCTGAAATTGCAGCCCATATAGCGCGTTTTCCAAGCCATATTCAGGAAAAGTTGAACGCTATGCATGCTTTTCTCGTGCAACACCTTCCCGAAGCAACCCAGAAAATCGGTTATGGCATCCCTACTTTTCAAGTTCAGGGTAAAAATTTCATTCATTATGCGGGCTATTCTAAGCATATAGGACTTTATCCGGGCGCTAAAGCAATTGCTCATTTTGCAGGTGAATTTGAAAAGCGTGGCTACAAGTATTCGAAAGGAGCGGTTCAATTTCCCAGTAATCAAGCCTTACCTCAGGACCTTATTTTAGAGATCCTCACTTATTTACAGCGTCAAAAGGCATAAAAAAAGCGCCCGAAGGCGCTTGCTAGTTTTTTCCAATAAATATCCTGTCTTTTTTTCCTTTGAGTACTTCTAGAGACTGGCTGTAGGCTTTTAGAAATTGCAAAACGCTCGGGTCTGGAAGTAGTGTGGTAGTAGAAGTAGGGCTTGTAGGGTAAGTGTTTTTAATCATAGGCAGTTTTAAACGTTTGCAACAATAACGCTGGAATTCTCAAATTATTATATCGGGGATAATTTCTAATTTTGTAGCATCAATCAACAACAAAAACAACCAACAATGATCAAGCCAGGTGTCGCTACAGGCGATCAAGTACAAGCTATATTTCAGCTTGCCAAACAAAAAGGATTTGCGCTTCCGGCCGTTAATGTCACGAGCACAAGTACCGTCAATGCCGTGATGGAAGCTGCAGCCAAACTCAAAGCACCTGTCATCATTCAGTTTTCGAATGGTGGCGGTCAGTATTTTGCAGGCAAAGGCTTGTCTAATCAAAATGAAAAAGCAGCTATTCTAGGTTCGATATCGGGGGCACGTCACGTCCACGCCCTTGCCGAAGCATATGGCGCCACTGTCATTTTACACACCGACCACTGCGCTAAAAAATTACTTCCTTGGATAGACGCATTGCTAGATGCCGGAGAGGCTTTTTTCAAAGAAACAGGCAAGCCACTCTTTAGCTCACACATGATCGACCTCAGCGAAGAACCACTTGCTGAAAACCTAGAAATATGTCAGCACTATTTGCGCCGTATGTCTGCCATTGGCATGACCCTAGAGATAGAACTTGGCATTACCGGTGGCGAAGAAGATGGCGTTGACAACACCGATGTCGACAACTCCAAACTTTATACCCAGCCAGAAGAGGTAGCTGCTGCCTACGAAGCACTGATGCAAATTTCACCGCGTTTTACCATTGCGGCATCGTTTGGCAATGTGCATGGCGTCTACAAGCCCGGAAACGTTCAGCTTACGCCGCTTATACTTAAAAATTCACAATCCTATATTCAGGCGCATTACCAAACCGGCCCCAACCCTGTAGACTTCGTTTTTCATGGTGGCTCGGGCTCTACGCTAGAAGAAATTAGAGAGGCAATCGGTTATGGCGTGGTCAAAATGAACATCGATACCGACTTACAATTTGCATTTACAGAAGGCGTTCGCAACTACATTGAAACAAATTTGGAGTACCTTCGCACTCAGATAGGGAATCCGGAAGGTGCGGATGAACCCAACAAAAAATACTACGATCCCCGCAAATGGTTGCGCGAAGGCGAGCTTACATTCATCAAGCGCCTCGAACAATCCTTTGCCGATTTAAATAACATTAATACGCTGATTGAATAATATGGCTTGGTTCAAAAGAAATAAAGAAGGCATCACGACTTCCACGAGCGATAAGATGGAAGTGCCAGAAGGTTTATGGGTGCGTTGCTCCAATTGCAAAACCCTCTACACAAGCGAAGACCTCATGCGCAACAATTACGTTTGCGACCGCTGTTCGCATCACGAACGCATTGGTGCTTCAGACTACTTTGACTTGCTTTTTGACGAACAGAAATACGAAGAGCTCAACCCAGACCTCCAGTCTGGCGATCCTTTAGGTTTTGTAGATACCAAGAAATACACTGACCGCGTTGTTGCAACGCAAAAGGCAACCGGTCTAAAGGACGCAATTCGTACAGCCAAAGGTGAGCTAGAAGGTCATCGATTGGTTGTTGCCGCCATGGATTTCAATTTCATTGGTGGCTCTATGGGTTCTGTCATGGGAGAAAAAATTGCCCGTGCGATCGATGTCGCTATTGCTGAAAAAGCAGCATTTATGATCATTTCAAAGTCTGGTGGTGCCCGCATGATGGAAGCAGGTTTCTCTCTGATGCAAATGGCGAAAGTTTCAGGCAAACTCGGTCAGCTTTCCGAAGCCAAATTACCCTATATTTCTTACCTCACAGACCCTACAACAGGTGGTGTAACGGCCTCTTTTGCCATGCTCGGCGACATCAATATTGCCGAACCAGGAGCACTCATCGGTTTTGCTGGGCCGCGCGTCGTTAAAGAAACAATCGGTAGGGACTTACCAGAAGGATTCCAAACCAGTGAGTTCTTGCTCGAGCACGGCTTTCTAGACTACATCATTGAACGCACCGAACTGCGCAAAACGCTTGGGCTTTCGCTCAAATTGTTTTTTAATTAATCTCAAATAGTTTGTATTTTAGGGGGCTACTATAAGCCTTCACTATGAAATACCTGCTATTTTTCTGCCTTTCGGTTACGAGTTTCGTTGTTTTTGCTCAAGACACAACTTGGGTTCAGACCTTTACTTTCGATTCCATTACAACGCGTAGAGCCAATTTTCAATTTCCTGCGTCCTTAGACACAGAGCGCTTTGAGAAAGTTCAAATGTTCTACAAACTGAAGTGCTCCCCGCTCACTACCTGGGATCAATATGATTGCGGAGAGTGGGATTACCTTACTTATACCCGCGTTTTTGACCACACTGGGCAACTAGATTCCACGCAGCTCAATGGCATGCAATTCCTAATGAATTGGGCCAGTCCAGCGCAAATCGATATCAAACCGTGGCCCTATCAAGAAGCCGATCAATACCAAATTCAAGAATTCACCAAAGATGGCACCGGCCTGAGTTACATCGCCATTAATAACCAAGGTGCCTATGCCACAGCGCCATTCATTACCAATCAGCAAGGGAGTAAATACCAATTCATTATACATGCTGCCGAACTTTTTGCAGCTGGGGTTCAGCCAGGAGCCCTGCGTTCTTTGCGCCTCAACACACCAGTGGGAGGGCTATTAAAGCATCCGCTCATTCGCATCGCAAGTACGCAAGAACTTACGCTCACACATTTTATCGAGCAAGGATTTACAGAAGTTTACCGGGCCTCCCATGCCCCAGGCATGTCTTTGCAACCCCTTATGCCGGGTTGGAATAATTTTGTTTTTTACCAAGATTTTGTTTGGGATGGCGCGAGCAACCTCCTCATCGAGTTTACGATGAGCAATGATTTTCCAACGCCAGCAATTGATTTTACCATGGATGCCAATACAGCACCAATGGCTGTAAGTTATGCTGGTCGGAATGGGCAATTGGAACTCAGCGGCACTAATTACACGTTGTCTTCTTTTGCAGACGAAGAAATTGGAGATCAATTTACCATTGAGTTTTGGGCCAAAGGAAATGGCAATTTAGGTCAGAACACCACCTTTATGGAAGCCCTAGACACCGCAGGTCGACGCGTTTTTAACATTCACATGCCTTGGAGTAATAATAACGTTTATTTTGATGCCGGCGACGAGACAGGCTATGACCGCATCAATCAACTGGCAAGCAACTCAGAAATCGATGGCGAATGGAACCATTGGGCTTTTGTCAAGGATCAAACAAGCGGGCAAATGTTCATCTATAAAAATGGGCAACTTTGGTTGGCCGGCACCAACAAGAACCGTGAAATGGGTTATTTTCATCGCTTGGTTATTGGGGCCAATGGCAGCAATCAAAGTCTATCATGGAAGGGGAGCTTGGACGAGTTGCGTGTCTACAAAACAGCACTTAGCGCTTCCACAATTTCAACTTACTATGAGCAAAAGATAGATGCGAGCCATCCGAATTGGTCGAGTTTGGTTCTGTATCACGATTTTGATAATGTAAAATATGCCAGAGATCTTGGTCCGAATGGTCATGTACTCATGCCATCAGAGACGGGCATGATACAAACGAACGACACCAAATTTGTGGGTCAAGTTGTTCAGAATCAAAGACCGCTCATTCAGTTCGGTCAAGGAGTAGTGGCCGCCAACCCGACTACAAATGTGGTTTATCAACTTAAGTCTATTGAGCCGGTTGTTATTTTCGAACAAGCGCCCTTGCATCGCCATTTTGAATTGGTTCAGACCTATATAGGAGCAGCGGCAGGTACGGCCAATGCATATGACCTCAATGGCCAACTAACGAATAGCACGCCGATCACAACTACACAATCGTTTTCAAACCAAGCCATCACGGTATACAACCCACCTTTTGAAATCATTCACGATGTCGAAATAGCTCGCTACATCACCCCATACGGGATCCAATTTGACCTCGGCCCCAATGGTTTTACCTGGATTTACGACGTCACTGATTACCAGCAATATTTACACGGTTTAGTGGACCTCGCTGCCCACAACACCCAAGAGCTCATCGATCTCAAGTTTGCATTTATCAAGGGCATTCCACCGCGCGATGTGGTCAAAAGAGAGCCCATTTGGTCTGAATTCAAATCCTATAATTTTGGGCAAATGGCGGCCGATGCCGTACTGCAAGCCAAGCCGGTGGTACTCAGCGATACAGCAGACATGTTTAAAATCAAGACGCGTATGTCGGGTCATGGTCAAGTCGGCGATTACGCTTGCTGTGAATGGGTCAACAACAGCCATCAGATTAAAGTAGACGGCGTACCGCGCTTCAATTGGAGCATCTGGGATGCAATGGTTTGTGGAGACAATCCCAATATTAGTCAGGGTGGAACTTGGCCTTATGCAAGAGAAGGATGGTGCCCTGGCGATATGGTCAAAGAATTTGAGTTTGAACTCACGCCATTTGTAACGCCTGGCGATACCGTAACGCTAGACTACGCCATTAACGCTGTTCCAACCACAGACCCTGGGCAGGCCGGCGGAAACTACATTGCGGCCTACGACCTGATTTCCTACAGCGCTCCAAATTTTCAAAATGATGCGGCAATAGTTGACGTGCTCAATCCGAATAATTACGAGTATTATTCAAAGTGGAACCCTACTTGTCAGAATCCGCGCATTATACTTAAAAACACAGGTGCTCAGCCACTTACCTCTTGCCGCATCTTCTGTTGGATAGACTACGGCACCAACCTTGTTTTTGACTGGTCGGGCAATCTTGGGTTTTTAGAGCAAACAATCGTCGAGATTCCAGTTACAGACATGGACTGGTGGTACGAGCAAGATAGTTCACTTACTTTTACAGCTTGGGTTGCCGATGTCAACGGCATTATAGGGCCAGATGAATACAATCAGAATAGCCTAAAAACCGTGAATTACGATTCGCCTGAACGCATTGATGGTCCTTTCTTTATTTGGCTTACTACCAACAACAAAGCAACTGAAAATAGTTATCAATTGCTCGATCATGCAGGCACTGTGATATTTGAACGCAATAACTTGCAAAATACCACTCAGTATAAAGATACTTTTGATCTTGCACCTGGCTGTTATTCGATTGTGATCGAAGATACCGATCACGATGGTTTGGCATTCTGGTATTCCGCTCAAGTAGAAGGCGAGACCTCAGGTCAGATGCGTTTGAGACAAGTAGGGGGTAGTTACATCGAATTTTTTCCGGGTGATTTCGGTCGCTACCATCGCTACGATTTTACAGTCGGCTTTACGTTAGACGTGCCTGAAGTAGCTTTAGAAAACGAGATTTCTATTTATCCGAATCCGGGAGTAGGCCTCACGACCATTGAGCTCAAAGGCGCAGTTAATGGCAAAGCACATTTGCAAATCATGGACCTCACAGGTCGTGTGCTGCATGCAGAACAAATGCATGCCACCAACGACTTCGCTGAAAGTTTTGTGGATATCAGCGCCTTTGCATCCGGAACCTATCTTGTTTCAATAGAGGCCAATGGTCAAACACACACGAGTACTCTACTTCGTCGTTAAGTTGCCACCAACAGAATTCAGGATGTCTCGAAGCATCTGAATTTGAACTTGCTGGATCTCGAATAAATCGCTTTGTTGACGAATGATCAAGTGGTCTAGCTTTTCGTGCAGGGTCTGGATTTCAAGTTCGGATTTCAGGTTGATCATGTAGTCCTGTTTGGCCCGATCTCTGTCTTTTTCTTCTTGTCGGTTCTGACTCATCATGATGATGGGTGCTTGAATGGCAGCCAAGCAAGATAAAATGAGGTTCAATAAAATAAAAGGATATGGGTCAAAAGCTTTTGTGGCTAAAAAGACAGCATTTAAGATGATCCACCCAAAGAGGACAGCACCAAAAATAATAATGAAGGTCCAAGAACCCCCAAAGGTGGCAACTTTATCAGCCAGATGCTGTCCGTAGGTCAACTTATCTTTGTGTTCGTGCAGGCGTTTTTGGGTTAACTGGTTTCCTTTGCCGAGCGTATCTACCACTGTTTTTTCAAGTTTACTCAGGTCGCCAACTTGGCGTTTGAGCGTTTCCATGATATAGCGTTCTCTGTAATTGTTCAATTCGCTCAAAGCAATTTGCCCTTTGCCATCGTAGTCCGGATGATCTTGTATAATTAGTTCTAAAATTGATTTTGGAATGGCCATGCCGTCAACGTGTTGGGCTACAGGAAATTTGAGTTCGCTGATGCTACTGACGAAGCTAGATTTCAATTGAGTCATATTTGGAGATTATACGCTAAATGTACATTAAATTCAGCGTAAGAATTTGTACTTTTATATGATTCATTATTGAACTTATGAAACAGCTGCTCTCTCTTTTTTTGCTTTTTGCATTGCCTTTGGTTGGGCGCGCGCAATTTCATATCGATTCGCTTTCACATATCGATTACCAAGCTTTGCACGGGGCCAACCTCAACGACGTCTGGGGCTATACAGATGAGCTCGGCAACGAGTATGCCATTGTTGGTACGTCTAAAGGAACCTCTATTGTCGATATCACAAACGGTGCTCAGCCCCAAGAAGTATTTTGGTTGCCGGGCTCAGAATCCATTTGGCGCGACCCCTGCGTATATGGCAACTACGCTTACGTCACCACAGAAGCCGAAGATGGCCTCTTGATCATTGACCTCAGCCCTTTGCCACAATCTACAAACCTCACAACTACCCTCTATACTGGCCCTGCGGCAAATCCGTGGCAAAGTGCCCACACTTGTTACACCTCTCCAAATGGTTATGCCTATGTATTTGGTGCGAACAGAGGCAATGGCGGCGTCATTATGCTCGATATCCATACCAACCCGATGCAGCCTATTGAAGTTGGGGTCTACGACGAATCCTATGTCCACGATGGTTTTGAGCGCAACGATACGCTCTATACAGCCCATATTTACGACGGATATTTCAGTATTGTCGATGTCTCAGATCATAGTAATCCCGTTTTACTCGCCACACACCCAACGCCAAATCTCTTTACCCACAACATTTGGCCAAGTGGCGATGGCCATAGCGTTTATACTACCGATGAAATTTCTGGCGCCTTCATTGCTGCCTACGACATCACTAACTTGCAGCAGATCCAAGAAACAGACCGCGTACAAAACGCTCAAGGCACGAGCGTGATTCCGCACAATGTGCACGTCAAAGGAGACTATCTCATCACGAGTTATTACAGCGACGGAGTAGTGGTGCACGATGCCCATGACCCTTCTAATCTTATCAAATTAGGGAGTTTTGATACCTATGTTGGACAAACACCAGGTTTTGATGGCTGTTGGGGAGTATATCCATTTTTTGCTTCTGATAAAGCGGTTGCCGCCGACATAACTGAAGGCTTATTTGTGATCAAAATCAACTATGCGCCTGCAGCGAGTTTAACAGGTGTGGTCAAAGACCTCATCAGCGGACAAGTCCTAGATCAAGTAAGTGTTCAACTTTTTGGTGCTGCCATGATAGAAAAAACCAATGCGCAAGGTCAATACAAGACGGGAATAGCGCAAAGCGGTACTTACAACATTTTTGTGAATAAGCCGGGTTATTACCCGCAAACAATGCAAGTTGACCTCACAGCAGGCCAACTCACTACACTCAATTTTAATTTACTTCCTATTCCGCCATTTAACTGTCATATTCAAGTGCGCGAACAAGGCACGAATTTACCTTTGTCTAACGTGAGCATCATCTTAAAACACCCTGAATTAACCCATGAAGGGCAAACCAATGGCTTGGGTTCTGAGAATTTCACGTTGTTTTACCAAGATACTTACGAACTTGTTGTGGGTAAGTGGGGTTATCAAACGGTTTGCAGCACGCCACACATCGACGCCAGTACTCAAGAACTTATTGTGGATCTTCCGAAAGGTTTTTACGACGATTTCACCTTTGATTTCGGATGGTCAGTCATCGGTGATGCAGCAACCGGAATGTGGCAACGCGCCGATCCAAACCCTACAACAGGAACCGTTTTTAACGACGACTGCCCACTAGATTGCGGTCTTAATGCTATGGTAACAGGCAACGGCACCACACCCAATACCGATCAGAACGATGTCGATAACGGGTTTACTACACTTATATCGCCTATTTTTAATGTGAACGGGCTTACAACTCCTTACCTGAACTATGCCCGTTCCTTTTATTGTTATCACGGGCCAGGTAACATCGACGATACCTTGCTTGTCGTTTTGAGCAATGGGCTTGATCAAGTAGTTTTGGAAGAAATTATTGCCCCACAAAGTCAGGCTATGAGTTGGGAATACAAAAGCATTCCGCTGAATGGTTTGATTTCCTTTACCAACAATATGCAACTCTTTATTCGAACCGCAGACTATTCGTCGAACCCAAATATTACCGAAGCTGCTTTTGATCACTGGAGCATCACCAATGCATCTATTCTAGGATCAAATCCAACTGTAGATGCTGAGCGCTTTGTGATTTATCCAAATCCGGGTCAAGATGTATTGTCGATTACAGCACTTAAAGAGGAACAACAAGTTCGAATTTTCCAACTCGACGCAAAGCAAATAATGAGTGCAATTGTAAGCCCGGCGCAACCCAGCATCGATTTAAAGGGCTTGCCAAATGGCTCTTATATTATTGAAATTGCAGGGCAACGCTACGCCTGGGTCAAATTGGGGCAATAAAAAATGTATCTTTGATTTTCAGATTTAGCCCATGCAACTATCGATCGTCATACCACTTTATAACGAAGCAGAATCCTTACCTGAACTCCACGACTGGATTGTTCGCGTAATGGAGCAGCAGCAATTTAGCTACGAAATACTTTTCATCGACGACGGCAGCAAAGACAACTCTTGGGAAGTAATTTCGCACTTAAGCCAGGTCAATGCATCCGTTAAAGCACTGCGTTTTCAACGCAACTATGGTAAATCAGCTGCATTGCAAGTAGGTTTTGAAGCGGCCCAGGGCGAGGTTGTGATCACCATGGATGCCGATTTACAAGATTCCCCAGACGAAATCCCTGAACTCTATCGTTTAATTACCGAAGATGAGCTCGATGTCGTTTCGGGCTGGAAAAAAGTCCGTCACGACCCTCTTTCCAAAACGATACCAACCAAACTTTATAATTGGGCTGCGCGCCGAATTACCGGAATTTATCTACACGATTTCAATTGTGGCTTAAAAGCCTACAAAAGTGAGGTCATCAAAAGCATCGAACTTTATGGCGATATGCATCGTTACATCCCGGCATTGGCCAAATATGCAGGCTATCAGAAAATAGGAGAGAAGGTTGTTGTGCATCGCGCACGTCAATATGGCGTTACCAAATTTGGCCTCAATCGCTTTTTAAATGGCCCTCTTGACCTCATGACGGTCGCCTTTATGGGTAAATTCGGCAAAAAACCAATGCACTTTTTTGGTGCCATAGGCGTCTTTATGTTTTTACTTGGCTTTGGTTTGTTTGCCTATATGGGAATAGACAAGCTTTTCATACACCCGATTGCAGAGCGCTTGTCAACGCGCACAGAGTTTTATGTAGCGCTGGTAGTCATGATCATCGGGGTTCAGTTTTTTACGGCAGGTTTTGTAGCCGAACTCATTGGTCGCAATTCGAGCACGCGCAATCACTACCTGATTTCGAGTCGGATTGGTGCATGACAAACTTCCCGCAAATAGGACCCGGCTGGACGCTCTTTTTGGACCGAGATGGCGTCATCAATGAACGCATTTTTGATAATTATGTCCTGGATTGGTCGGCTTTTCATTTTACACCAGGATTGCTCGCAAATGCAAGTAAAATTGGCGCAGCATTTGCCCGTATTATTGTCGTTACCAACCAACAATGCATTGCCAAAGGTTTGTTAAAGACTGAGCAATTGGACCTCATCCACCAACAAATGTGCGCCGAACTTTTAGCTGCCGGACTTCAAATAGATTTGGTATTGGCAGCTACTGAATTCAAAAATGGAATCCCGCAGCGCAGAAAACCTCATCCGCAAATGGCCCATGAAGCCCAAGAAAAGTTTCCTGAAATTGATTTCAATAAATCAATCATGGTGGGCGATACCAATACAGATATACAGTTTGGCAAGAAATTAGGGATGTTCACTGTTTTGGTCGAATCGAGGGAAAAGATCAAGGAGAAACCCGATTTTAGCATCACACATTTAGCTCAACTTAGTCAGTTACTATGAAAACGCTCGTTCTCTTTTTATTTTTATTTGGATGGAGTGTCTCTGCTCAAATCAATCAAACCGATGCAAAAGGGCGTAAGCAAGGGCCTTGGCAAAAGAATTACCCTGGCACAGCAATACCTCAATACAAAGGCAATTTCAAAGACGATAAGCCGATTGGTAAATTCATTTATAATTTTGAAAGCGGCGTCAAAAAAGCGGAATTAGAACATGGCCTACCGGGCGGAAATTCATCAGTTTTGCTTTTTTACGAAAGTGGGCAGTTATTGGCAGATGGTTTTTATAAAGGTGAAAAAAAAGATTCCCTTTGGTATAATTATGCGCCAGGTGGTGAATTAATGAGCGCTGAAAATTACAAGTTGGGTCAACTACAAGGGAAAAGCGTTTATTATTTTCAAGAAGGTCAAATCACGGAGCAAAAACTACAAATCCAAAAGGTGGTTTACTACAAAAATGGGAAACTAGACGGCGCCTATGTCGAGAATTTTTACAACGGAAAGGTTAAAATCAAGGGGTCTTATCAAAATGGCATGAAGTCTGGTCTTTGGACAGAGTATTACACTTCTGGTGAAGTTTTTTCAAAAGTCAATTACCTCAATGACCTTCCCCACGGATGGTCTACCGTCTACGACAAATCCGGGATCGTTAAAAAACGCGTGATGTTCAGAGACGGTTATGAGCTAACAGATAAAGAACTCAAAGAATTTTTAGCGCGTTGTAAGGCGCAAAACCTCGATCCGAATCAATGAGTAAGCAGCGCCAAAAATGGCTTTTTTTCTCCGCTTTACCTCCCTTTAGAGGAGGCATAGCCAAATTTAGTTTAAGGACGCTAGAAAGCTTAGCTCAATTAAGAGAAGTAAAGGCCTTTACTTTCAAAAAACAATATCCAGACTTTCTTTTCCCGGGCAAAACGCAATACGATGAACTGCCGCAATCAAATGTCTTTGAGCGCACAGGATCGACCTTTAACCCCTTCTCCTATTTCAGTTCTGCCTTGCGCTTTCGTCGCGAAAAACCCACTGTTTTTGTCACGAGCTACTGGATGACCTTTATGGCGCCAATGATGGTTTTATGGACTTATTTTTTGCCGCGAAAAACCAAGAAAATTGCCATTATTCACAACTTGAATCCGCATGAGAAACGCTTTTTTGATCGCTGGTTTAATCGTATTTTTTTAGGTGCCTATGACTGTTTTGTGGTGCTTTCAGCTTCCGTTCAACAAGAGGTACTGCGGCTCAAGCCAGCTGCAAAAATTGCGTTGATTCCACACCCTCCGTACGAAACGGAATGCGCACCTATTTCAAAGGAAGAAGCCCGTGCGCAATTAGGCCTAGACCCTCATAAAAAAACTTTATTGTTTTTTGGGCTCATTCGGCCATACAAAGGACTTTCAGAATTGATTGCAGCCTTTGGTTTACTTGATGGAAATTACCAGCTTTTGATAGCCGGCGAAGTATACGGATCGTCGGCGACTTATGAAAGCGCTTTAACTGCTTTACCCTTCGAGAATTGGAAATTTGACAACCGCTATATAGCCGATTCAGAGGTAGCTAGCTATTTTGCAGCCGCAGATTTAGTCGTTTTACCTTATCTGAGTGCAACACAATCGGGTGTTCGGGCCATGGCCTTGAGTCAGCAGCGCGCCGTTTTGTGTACAAATGTGGGTGGTTTGGCAGAAGGTCTCGAGGCAAATCAGCATGGTTTCGAACTCAAGTCGACACGTCCGGAACAATTCGCAGAGCGCATTCAACAGCTTTTTAATCAGGGAGATATAACTGAATGCAATCGGCAACTATCGCGCTTAAATTTAGATCTTGAACAAGCTTGGCTTTCATTTGCGAAAGGCTTGATCGCATTGGCAGAAGATGCCTAGATTTTTTATTTGAATTTAAGGATCCAAAATCCTATATTTGCAACCTTAATTCAAATTCAAATATTCAAGAAATGCGTTTAAAAGGATTTTTTTGGTTCTTGTCCATTCTTCTTACAGCGGTATGCGTTTATCAGCTTTCCTTTACATGGGTAGCGAGCAACGTCGAAAACAAAGCAGCGAAAGAAGCAGATCTTAAAGTGAAAATGCTTCGCGACGAAGCCAAGAACAACGGCGGTATTGCCGTTCTGCCAAACAATACTAAGGTAAACTTCAGAGACCCAGAGGCGGTAGAGCTTGCTCGTGCGGCTTTCATCAATGAAATTCTTCGCGACAAAGGCGAAAAGCCTGTTTACCCTGTTTTAGGTTCTACTTTTGGTCAAGTGAAAAAGATGTCGCTTGCCTTTGGTCTTGACCTCGTAGGTGGTATGAGCGTTACTGTAGAAATTTCTTACCCTGACCTCATTCGCGGTCATGTCAAAAGCGTTACCGATCCTAAGTTTACAAAGCCATTTAACCGTGCAGTTGCAACTTATAACAAAAACGGTGGCGACTTCATCGCAACTTTTATCTCGGCTTACAAAAAAGCAAATGGTTCTTTGCCACTTAGCTACGTTATCAAAGGTGAATCTATCGGTATCAAAACCTCTGATGCACAAGTAGAGAATTACCTCCGCGACCTCGTTGCTTCTTCCATGAAAGGAATCGAAGACATCATTGGTCGTCGTATCAACCAATTTGGTGTGGCGCAGCCCAACATCCAACGCGACCTCGCAACCAACCGCCTTTACATCGAACTTCCAGGCGTACAAGACGAAGAAACCGTATCGCGCAAAATTCGTTCTACAGCAAACCTCGAATTCTACGAAACTTACATGCCTGAGCAAATTCAAATGCAATGGCAAGAGGCAGCTCGCTTGAGTAAGTTAAATGAAGTGGTCATTGACGAGCTCGCACTCGAAGCAGACACCACTGCCGATACTACTGCAGTTCAACCAGACAGCGTTGTTCCAAATACGGCAAATCAAACGACAATCTCCAATGCCGCTAAGAAAAGTTTAGCTGAATTAGTTACTCCTGTTGGTGGTTATGCAATTGGTTACGTCAACGCCAATGACAAAGCAACTGTAGATGCCATTTTGCGTCGCAAAGACGTTCAAAGTGCGTTTCCTCAAGACCTCAAGTTCATGTGGTCTGCGAAACCAGAAAGCGTAGACAACAAATCAAAGAAAACTGCTTAT
>JBEEOT010000027.1:0-60437 GCA_041191505.1 Bacteroidota bacterium
AATCTGTTCTAACGGATCTTCTACTTTAACTTCTTCTGTAACTGGTGGAAGCTGGTCTTCAGCTACGCCTGCCGTTGCAACTATCAATAGTTCAACTGGCGCTGTTGCTGGTGTAAGTGCCGGTACTTCAGTTATGACCTATACCATTACAGGTACGGGTGGTTGCGCAAATGTTTCTACTACAGCAACCGTAACCGTAACTGCTGCACCTTCGGCTGGGGCCATCTCTGGTACTACTGCAATCTGTTCTAACGGATCTTCTACTTTAACTTCTTCTGTAACTGGTGGTACTTGGTCTTCAGCTACGCCTGCTGTTGCAACTATCAATAGTTCTACAGGAGCGGTTGCTGGAGTAAGTGCAGGAACTGCTATCATGACCTACACTGTTTCAGGTACGGGTGGTTGTGCAAACGTTTCTACTACTGCAACTGTTACTGTAAGCGCTGCACCTTCGGCTGGTACCATCTCTGGTACTACTGCAATCTGTTCTAACGGATCTTCTACTTTAACTTCTTCTGTAACTGGTGGTACTTGGTCTTCAGCTACGCCTGCCGTGGCAACCATCTATCTCTGGTACTACTGCAATCTGTTCTAATGGTTCTTCTACTTTAACTTCATCAGTAAGCGGCGGAAGCTGGTCTTCAGCTACGCCTGCCGTGGCAACTATCAATAGTTCTACTGGAGCTGTTGCCGGAGTAAGTGCCGGAACTGCTGTCATGACCTACACTGTTTCTGGAACTGGTGGTTGTGCGAACGCATCCACTACCGCAACGGTTACTGTAAGCACCGCACCTAATTCGGGAACAATTAGCGGTAACACTTCTATTTGTTCAGCAGGATCGACTACTTTAACTACCACGGCAACAGGCGGAACATGGTCTTCTGCAACTCCATCAGTAGCAACAATCAACGCGTCAACAGGTGCAGTAACCGGCGTAAGTGGAGGTACTTCGTTGATGACCTACACAGTTACCGGTACGGGTGGTTGTGCGAATGCAACAAGCAATGTTCTTGTCGTAGTTACTGCAACTCCAGCTACACCAATTGTAAGCGTCACACAACCTACGTGCGCGATAACAACAGGTAGCATCAATTTTACTAATGTAGTCGGTGTTCAATATTCTGTGAATGGTTCAAACTATCAAGTATCGAGTGCCTTCTCATATCTGCAACCTGGCGTATACCCTATTGCTATTCGCAGTACTTCAAATACATCATGTGTTGCAACAGGAACAAGTGTAACAATTGTAGCATCATTGGGGGCGCCAAGCCTTCCGACAGCTACAATTACTGTTCAACCGACATGTGCAATTCCGACAGGAACAATTGTTGTGTCATCACCGCTTGGTGCATTTGACTATTCTTTGAACGGTACATCGTACCAAAGTTCAACAAACTTTGCCGGACTAGCACCGGGCACCTATAACTTAACTGCCAGAAGAACGGCTGACCAGACTTGTGAATCGGCAGTGGTTTCCTTTACCATTTATCCTGTACCAACTACACCTGTGGCTCCGTCTGCAATTGCGACACAACCAACATGTGCTGTGCCAACAGGAACGATCAATTTTAATGCTCAAACTGCTGTACAATACTCCATTAACGGAACTAGCTATCAAAGCAGTGGTATTTTTAGCAACCTCACTCCAGGAAGCTATACACTTTCTGTCCGAAATGCAAACGATGCAACTTGTATCACTACAGGCTCTGTTATCACTATCAACGCCTCTGCAGGTGCGCCTGCTGCTCCAACGGCAAGCGCAACAACCCAGCCAACTTGTGCCGCTCCAACTGGTGTCATCACCATTACAGCGCCAATCGGGGCCTTTACTTATTCGATTGATGGTGTCAATTACCAAGCTGCAACAACCTATTCTGGACTCAATCCTGGAACTTATAACATCAGCACAAGACGCACAAACGACATCACTTGTATTTCAACCGCGACGACCGTAACGATCAACACGGTGCCGGCCTTGCCTTCGATCCCTACTGCAGCGGTTACACAACCAACTTGCGCAGTACAAACTGGTTCGATCAATTTTGTATCTCAGACAGCAGTCCAATATGCTTTGAATAATGGCGCTTATCAAGCCAATACTCTTTTCAGCGGACTAGCTCCTGGAACGTACTTCTTATATGCAAGAAATGTAAATGATGGCTCTTGTATTAGCATTGGTTCACCGGTTGTTGTCAACGCAATCCCAAGTGCACCAGCAACACCCGTTGTAGCAAACGTGGTTCAACCCATCTGTGGAACAAATACTGGATCATTTACGGTAAGTAATCCTCTTGGAAACTTTACTTATTCCATTAACGGCACCTCTTATCAAGCAAATAATAGCTTCTCTGGTTTATTGCCTGGCACATACAATTGTACGGTTCGTAGCACTACAGATTTAACCTGTGTTTCGGCAGCTACTGCTGTAACTATTAACGCTGTTCCTAACTGCTTACCAGTTGCTAACAATGACCAATCATCTACCAATGAAGATACACCTGTGTCATTCAACATTACCAACAACGATACAGATGTCGACGGAACAATCAATTTCAACAGTGTTGACCTCGACCCTTCTACTCCAGGTATCCAAACCACCGTTACAAACCCACAAGGGACTTGGACAGTTACGGGAGGTGTGGTCACCTTCACGCCTGTGGCTAACTTCAATGGTGCTGCAAGCATCAACTATACGGTCAACGACAACAGTGGTGCAACAACAAACGTGGCTACGGTCACGGTTACTGTGTTGCCAGTTAACGATGCGCCTGTTGCCAACAACGACAGTGCTACTACCAATGAAGATAGCCCGGTATCATTTAATATCACCAATAACGATACCGACCTCGATGGTACAATAGACGTGACTACAGTTGACCTCGACCCTACAACACCAGGTATCCAAACCACCTTCACCAACGCACAAGGCACTTGGACAGTAACGGGTGGTGTGGTCACTTTCACGCCAGCAGCTAATTTCAATGGTTCAGCAACCATTAACTACTCTGTTAATGACAACGGCGGTGCGACTACAAACGTTGCTACTATTACCGTCACGGTATTACCAGTTAACGATGCGCCAGTTGCCAATAACGATAGTGCTACTACCAATGAAGATAGCCCTGTATCATTCAACATCACCAATAACGATACCGACCTCGATGGTACAATTGATGTCAATACTGTTGACCTCAACCCGTCTACACCAGGTATCCAAACCACCTTCACCAACGCACAAGGTACTTGGACCGTAACAGGCGGCGTAGTTACTTTCACGCCAGCGTCCAACTTCAATGGATCTGCAACTATTAACTACACCGTTAATGACAACGGTGGTGCTACTACTAACGTTGCAACTATTACCGTTACAGTTGTTCCTGTTAATGATGCGCCAGTTGCCAATAACGATAGCGCTTCTACAAATGAAGATAGCCCGGTTTCATTCAACATCACCAATAACGATACCGACCTCGATGGTACGATAGACGTGACTACAGTTGATTTAGATCCTACAACCCCTGGTATCCAAACCACCTTCACCAACGCACAAGGTACTTGGACCGTAACGGGTGGTGTGGTCACATTCACGCCAGCGGCTAACTTCAATGGTTCTGCAACCATTAACTACACGGTTAATGACAATGGTGGTGCTACTACTAACGTTGCCACTATTACCGTCACGATATTACCAGTTAACGATGCGCCAATTGCCAACAACGATAGCGCTACTACCAATGAAGACACACCGGTATCATTCAACATCACCAATAACGATACCGACCTCGATGGAACAATTGATGTCAATACTGTTGACCTCAACCCTACTACACCGGGTATCCAAACCACCTTCACCAACGCACAAGGTACTTGGACTGTAAACGGTGGTGTAGTCACATTCACACCAGTGGCTAACTTCAATGGTTCTGCAAGCATCAACTATACAGTCAATGACAACAGTGGTGCAACAACAAACGTTGCTACTATTACCGTCACAGTAGTGCCAGTTAATGATGCGCCAGTTGCCAATAATGACAACGCTTCTACCAATGAAGATGCACCGGTATCATTCAACATTACTTCTAACGATACGGATATTGACGGAACAATCAATACCAATAGCGTTGACCTTAATCCTTCTACTCCAGGTATCCAAACGACCTTCACCAACGCACAAGGTACTTGGACTGTAACGGGTGGTGTAGTCACGTTTACGCCAGCAGCTAACTTCAATGGTGTTGCAAGTATTAACTACACGGTTAACGACAACGGTGGTGCTACTTCTAACGTGGCTACCATTACAGTTAATGTTGTGCCAGTTAACGATGCACCGGTTCTCGACAACGAGTACATTAGTGTGAATTATAATGGCATTCAAACAGGAGACCTCACCAATACTGGTGACTTCGATCCGGACGGAACCACGCTAGTCGTCAATACAACTCCACTTGTCGCACCTCAAAATGGCGTCATTACCATTGCTCAAGATGGAACCTTTAGTTATCAACCAAATGCAAACTACGTAGGAACTGACCTCGTTGTGGTTCAAATCTGCGATCAGGGATCTCCGCTACCTTATTTGTGTGCAACCGATACCATCTACATCACTGTAAACCCATGTAGTGCGCAAGATGTGAATCAAGACTGCGATTTCGATGGCCTGACCAACGGCGAAGAAACCGCTTTGGGTTCTGATCCATTTGATCCAGACACCGACGGCGATGGCGTACTAGACGGTACAGAAGTTGCCGATGGCACCAATCCACTCAACCCTTGTTCTTTCGTGTTTGCAAGTCAAACCGTAACTCCATCAACTGCATGGAATAACCTCGACTGCGACAACGACGGCCTTACAAATGGCCAAGAAATCTTAGCGGGCACAGATCCAACGAACCCTGATACAGATGGCGATGGTGTTCTCGATGGCACAGAAGTTGCCGACGGAACCAATCCTAACGACCCATGTTCATTCGTGTTCGCGAGCCAGACTGTAACTCCTTCTGCTGCTTGGAACAACCTAGACTGCGACAACGACGGCCTAACAAACGGACAAGAAGTGACTTTAGGTACTGATCCAACAAACCCGGATACCGACGGCGACGGCGTTCTCGACGGTACAGAAGTTGCCGACGGAACCAATCCAACTGATCCTTGCTCATTTGTTTTTGCAAGTCAAACTGTTGCGCCATCTACAACTTGGAACAACCTTGACTGCGACAACGATGGTTTGCCAAATGGTCAGGAGATCTTAGCCGGCACAGATCCAACGAATCCGGATACCGATGGCGACGGCGTTCTCGACGGTACTGAAGTTGCCGACGGAACCAATCCAACTGATCCATGTTCATTGGTGTTTGCAAACCAAACTGTTGCTCCGTCTGTAGCATGGAATGGTTTAGATTGTGACAACGATGGCTTGCTCAACGGAGAAGAAATCACTATTGGCACAGACCCTACTGATCCTGATACCGACGGCGATGGCGTAATTGACGGAATGGAAGTTCACGACCAAACCAATCCAATTGATCCATGTCAGTATATTTTTGCAAACCAAACAGTTAGCCCAAGTGCTGAGTGGGCGGCAATTGATTGCGACGGCGATGGCCTAACAAATGGTGAAGAGCTCACCAATGGCAATGACCCAACAGATCCATGTGACCCACTAGTTCAGGGGTCTGATTGCAATGTCAATATCTCCATTCCTGAAGCTTTCTCTCCAGACGGCGACGGCACCAATGACACGTTTGTTATCGAAGGCATCGAATACTTTGACGAAAATGAAATCATCATCTTTAACCGTTGGGGTTCTGAAGTCTTTAGAATGAGCCCTTACAACAACTCATGGAATGGAAATTCTCAAAGTGCCCTCAACGTAGGAGGAGATGAACTTCCGACTGGAACTTACTTCTACATACTCGATACCAAAACAGACAAATATGGTGTCATTAAAGGATACATTTACCTCAAACGCTAAGAAATAGATATGAAAGCACTTCTCTTTAGTTGTTTCTTGTTGCTAAGCGCTGGCACCTTAATTGCTCAGCAAGAAGCACAATTTACACAATTCACCGACAACCAATTATTTGTGAACCCAGCTTACGCAGGTAGCAATGGAATGCTCAATGCTACAGCCTTGCACCGTCAACAATGGGTAGGTTTTGCCGGGAGCCCGAAAACTTCAACATTTAGTTTTCACTCCCCATTGAGTTATGAATCTGTCGGATTAGGATTAACAATGGTTAGTGACCAAATTGGTCCGCTAAACCAAAACATGATCTACGGCGACTTTTCGTACGCTCTGAAATTCACCAATCAGAGTCGCTTGTCTTTTGGTATCAAAGCCGGTCTTAACGTGATCAGTTTAAATACTTCTACACTATCAACTACTGAACAAAATGACCCAAATCTGATCAAAGACGTGCGCAACCAAATTAATCCAAATCTTGGCTTTGGTATATACTACCGTTCTAAAAACTGGTTCTTTGGCGCTAGTACACCAAAACTTTTCGAACAAAGCTACGATGGTACTGCGGTGAATCTAGAAAAACGACACTTTTTTGTCAATACAGGTGCTGTTTTTGCACTAACTCCAAGTTTCAAACTTCGTCCGGTAGTTCAAGCCAAAATGACGGCTGGTGCTCCATTAAGTCTTGATCTTTCTGTTGCTGGTATTTTCCAAGAACGATATTTTGTAGGCGCAATGTACCGCTTGACTGCCGCTACTGGCCTGTATTTTCAATATCAAGTTGCTCCTACGCTACGCGTTGGTGTTGCTACAGAGCTTGGCCTTACCGCCATGCGCAAATACAATGATGGCACCTATGAGATCATGCTTAGCTATGACATCGCAAGAAAACAAAGTGGCATTAAATCACCTCGCTATTTCTAAAATCTTATGAAGAAAATTACCTTAATTACCCTTTTCTTAATAGGTGGTCTCACCGCATTTGCACAAGGTGGTCGCTTAGCAAAAGCGAATGATTTATTTGACAAATTGGCGTATGCCGAGGCCATTCCAAATTTTGAATCTGTTTGCAATACAGAATTAGATTCTCCAGAATTGCGCGAAAAATTAGCCTATAGTTACCTCAGCACCAATCAGCTACTCAAAGCAGAGGCCGCCTACAAAAGTTTAGTTGCACAAAAACCATCTGCCGAGAACCACTATTGGTTGGCATACACCTTAATGTCGTTGGATAAATATGCGGAAGCGCAAACACACATGGCCCAATTTGCAGCCATGAAACCAACAGATTCACGCGCTATTCTCTGGGAAAAACAGCAAAACTTTCTGACTCAAATTAAAAATGAACCTGCTTATTTTGAATGGAAAGAAGTCAATATCAACACCGATCATGCCGACTTCGGTGTCTACCCTTATCCGCTTAAAAATACGGCAGTCATCATTTCGAGTCGCAAAAAAACCGGATTTGGAGACCTTCGCTGGGCAGGTAATAATGACTTCTACCTAGAGCTTTTTGGCGTGCGAATTGCCGATGACGGTTCTCTTTCTACGCCCACACAACTAGAAAATCCTTTGAACTCCAAAAAGCACGAAGGACCGTTGTGTTTTAGCGCCGATGGTAAAAAAGTCTATTTCACGAGCAATAACCGCAGCGAACAAAATAAAAAAGGTAAAGATGGCATCCAACACCTCAAAATCTATATCGCTGATGTAGTGCGCAGCGAATGGCTCAACGTCCAAGAATTTACTTACAATTCTGCAGACTATGCCTGCGGACACCCAACGCTCAGCCCAGATGGTAAAACCCTATACTTTACCTCTGACATGCCCGGTGGTTTTGGTGGGGCAGATATCTATGCTTGCCAAATCAATGCAAAAGGAGAATTTGAAAAGCCTGTAAACTTAGGTGCAAATGTCAATACGAGTGGTCAAGAAATGTTTCCTTGGATTGGTGCCGACGAATTGTTATACTTTTCATCAAACGGACGCCCTGGGCTCGGTGGACTCGACCTATTTGCAGCGCCACGAGACGGTAAAATGGCAGCCAAAAATCTTGGCTTGTCTATTAACTCTATCAATGACGATTTTGCAGTTACTTTCCTAGCCGATGGTAAATCAGGATATATCGCATCGAATAAAAAAGGCAGCGATGACATCTACGCCATTAAAAAACTTCAAGATATCAGGTTCAATGCACTGATTAAAGGAACTGTAATTGATCAGAATAACCAAACCATTTTGCCATTTGCAAGTGTAACGGTGAAGGATCAAAACGGTAACATTGTTGCAGAGACAAAAGCTGATGCGAATGGCAATTATCAATTTGAAGTAGCACCAGGTGCAAGCTATACTGTTTCAGCTAAATTAGACAAATATGAAGGCGCAACAAGTCAATTAACCGTTCCTAATGAAGCTACAACCGTTCAACAAAATCTTGGTTTGGCAAAACAAGACAACTATGCCATTCGCCTACTTGTCACTAACGCTACCACAAAATCAGCCATTTCAGGTGTAGCTGTCGTTATCAATGACATCAAAAAGGCTTCGACTCTGATCAATGAGTCTACAACAGCAAGTGGAGATGTAAAAAAGACCTTAAAAGGGTATCAGGTAGGTGATGAAATCAACCTCAAAATTGAGTTAACCGCTCCTGGTTATTTAAAGAAAACCGTCGAATACAAAGGAAAAATTGACCAAGCAGGTGTAATTCAACTACACGAGAAACTCAACATCGAGCTGCAACCTGTGGCACTCGGCGCTGATTTAGCTAAAATGCTCAGCATCAAGCCCATTTATTTTGATTTAGGTAAATTCAACATCCGCAAAGATGCTGCCATTGAACTCGATAAAATTGTAAAGGTTATGAATGAAAACCCTACAATGGTTATCGAGCTTGGCTCACATACAGACTGCCGTAGTAGTGTTCAATTCAATCAAACGCTGTCAAGCAACCGTGCAAAAGCATCGGCAGAATACATTCAAAAACGCATTTCTAACCCGAGTCGCATTTCTGGAAAAGGATACGGCGAATCTCGCTTACTCAATGATTGCGGCTGCGAGGGCACTGTTAAATCTACCTGTACAGAAGCGCAACATCAGTTGAACCGACGCACAGAGTTCATCATTATCAAGATGTAATTACGAACTTAACTTCAGAAAGTCCCTTCTTAACAAAGGGACTTTTTTTTGCGCACATCTTACACTTCGTGCGCTAAAAGGCCCTGAATTCCATTAATTATTATCATTGCATCGCTTTTTTTCAAAAGCAATTCGAAATGGCAATTTAAATCCATTTGGGTCGAGGTTATCTCGATTTGTTCTTTTTTTAAAAATGACATGACACTTGGCATTTGTGCATAACCACAGGAAAATGCAAAGCTTTCCATCTCTTCTTTTTCGACAATCAGCGCATTTTCAAGCGCATCTTTTGCGGCCGTACGATAAGCTGCAATAAGCCCCCCCACTCCTAAATTGGTTCCGCCGTAATAGCGAACAACTGCAATGAGGATATTCGTAATTTCAAAATTTTGAATTTGCCCTAGAATTGGCGGGCCTGCAGAATTTGATGGTTCGCCGTCGTCTGAAGCACGATACAATTTGTGATCTGCACCCAAACGAAAGGCCGAACAAACATGGACAGCTTGATGGTGTTCTTTGCGTTTTTGAGCAATAAATGCTTTGATTTGCGCTTCGGTTTCCACCGGAACAGCAAAAGCAATGAATTTAGATCCCTTTTCTTTATAGAATCCTTCACTGAGTTTGGCAATGGTTTTATATCTAGCCACAACGCGAATTTACAGTCATTATCCTTAATTTAGAGCTATGAACTACAAAATCGTATTGATCTGCATATTGCTGAGTCTAGCCTATGGCTGCGGCGATGACCCCATAACACCACCCCCTGCAAGCGGTCCACAACAATACGGAACGCCTTTGGCAAATGTGCCTGATGCTGCAAATGCGTGCATCTACGAAGTCAATTTGAGGGCACAGTCATCGGAAGGAACCTTACAAGGTGTCATTTCTAAATTGGCCCATATCAAAAGCCTCGGCACTAACGTCATTTGGCTAATGCCAATCTACGAACAAGGCATCATAAATAGTGTGGGCTCGCCATATTGCGTTAAAGATTACCAAAAAGTTAGCCCTGAATACGGCACACTTGCTGACCTCAGATCTCTTACGAACCAAGCACATGCACTTGGTATGGCTGTCATTCTAGATTGGGTAGCTAATCACACCTCCTGGGACCACCCTTGGATCAGCGCCCACCCTGAATGGTATACTCAAAATGCAAACGGACAAATCATCATTCCGCCCGGAACCAACTGGAATGATGTTGCAGATCTCAATTTTGACCAAAGTGCCATGCGCAAGGCTCAAATTGATGCCATGAAGTACTGGGTACTCGAAGCAAACGTAGATGGTTTTCGCTGCGATTATGCAGACGGCGTGCCCTTTTCTTTTTGGGACGAAGCCATTACAGCACTCAAAGGTGTGCCAAACAGAGAACTCCTGATGCTCGCGGAGGGCACCCGCTCAGATCACTACCAAGCTGGTTTTGACCTCACCTACAGCTGGAACTACTACACCGCCCTCAAAAATGTTTGGGCTGGTTCAGCTACTAATTTACTCACCACAACCCATCAGGTTGAATTGGCATCCTTACCAAGTGGCAAAGGAAAAGTACGCTTCACAACCAATCACGATCAATCTGCCTGGGAAGCTTCTCCAATGACGCTCTTCAACGGTAAAAATGGCGCCATTGCCGCCAGTGTAGCCAATCTTTTCTCTGGTGGCACCCCCTTATTGTATACAGGTCAAGAAGTCGGAAAAACAGGGACTACCCCATTTTTTTCAAATACCAATATCAACTGGACCGCCAATCCAGACATGTTATCGACCTATCAAAAAGTATATAGTATTTACAACAGTTACCCTGCTGCAAGAGTCAATAACTTTTCCATTTACCAGTTGTCTAATGACTTAATCTGCTGGAAAAAAACCAGCGGAAACGAAGCATTACTCATTCTTGTCAATGTACGCAACAGCAATATTTCAGTCACCTTACCTCCGGCACTAACCGGCAACGTCACCAATCTTTATACGGACCAAACTGAAACTTTAACAACAAGCTTAACGCTTGCACCTTATGCGTATCGCATCTATAAACTGAACTAACATTTCACTGATTGATATGAAAGCATTGCTCTTTTTATTCCTTTTGTTGCCATTTATCAATATCGCACAACGTGCTAGACAAAATGTAGTCTACGACGTAGTAAAACTCCAAAACGGACAAATACTT
Organism: Bacteroidota bacterium; assembly: GCA_041191505.1. GTDB lineage: Bacteria > Bacteroidota > Bacteroidia > Flavobacteriales_D > Crocinitomicaceae > UBA952. Next base: position 11,272 of record JBEEOT010000027.1, read on the forward strand.
TACGGTAAAATGATTGCCTTGGATAATAATTATGTCCTGACCTTCAAAGACCAATACAACCGCACCTACATCTTGTCTAAAGAAATGTATGAATACATTGAAGAAGACCGCAGCTTTTCACAGCGTGTTAAAATGGTTGACTCCTTGGTTAGGCCACGTAAAATCAATGAATTTGATTTTCATGTTGGGTTAAATGCCTTGATGGCGGGTACTGATCAAGGTTTTGTTGCCGACGAACACTATTTGTCTAGCAATAGCAATGGCATGTATTATGAAACTCCGGTTTGCTTGAACATTGGGGCGGGGAAATACGTACAGCGGCAACATTATTTAGGCGCAAGCATTGACCTCAAAGCCATCGGTGGCCCAAGTCGTTTTTCACAATACAGCGCAAATTATCGCTATTTATACGACCGAAATAAAAGCAATACGGCGCGCTATATTCCAATCACATTCGGATTTCAGAAGCTCACTTCTTTAGAATACTTCTCTGTACCAGACCTCACTATGCCTCCATTTCCAATTAACCTGCAGAAAGAGATGGAAGTCAACGTTTCTAGCTTTCATCTAGGTATAGGTCATGGTTTTTCATTTATTGGTAACAACCTTCATTATTTCAACATTGAACTGCTCCTCTTTAAAGGTCTATGGGCCAAGCACTCCATCATCAGTAATGATTTATATTTACCTAAACTCAACTACCAAACTGCAGGTGCTCAACTCAAATTGAGTTATCATTTTTAATTTTTCAAGCCCGACTTTCAAATGGAACTTCTCTGGACCACCTTAGGCATCATTCTTATCCTTGCTGGTTTATTGGGTAGCTTTTTACCAGTGCTGCCAGGCCCACCCATTTCTTATGGAGGCTTACTCTTGATCCATTATTTAGGCGGACACCCACTTTCCTTAACAACTTTACTTGTTTTTGCTGTCCTTACTAGCATTCTACTTATTCTTGATTACTACCTTCCCGTCTGGACGACTAAAAAATTTGGAGGAAGTAAAGCAGGGCAATGGGGTGCTACTATTGGTGTTTTACTTGGCCTCTTTGCCGGCCCATGGGGAATCGTATTGGGCCCTTTGATTGGTGCTTATCTTGGCGAACTTTTCGCTGGTCGCAATAACCAAGATGCTTGGAATTCAGCAAAAGGTGCATTCCTCGGATTTTTAATGGGAACTGGCCTAAAAATTATGTTAGTTGGCGCCATGTTGTGGGTTGCGGTGAATTACATTTAATTTTCACAATGATACATCGCACACTCCTCCTATTCCTTCTTCTCCAAAGCAACTTTTTTGCGCAAAAGGTGTTTGACCTCGCACGATCAGGCACTGGTCAACAAATGGAGAAATACCTCCGCAAACATCCTGAAGCGCTCAACCTAACGTCGGAAAATGGCTCAACACCATTGCTATTAGCAACCTATCGCGGTAATTACGACGTTGCCGTAATCTTACTTAAAGCAGGTGCTGATCCAAACCAATGTTTCAAAGAGGGCTCACCCATTTACGGCGTCATCTTTAAAGCAAATGCTCCAATGCTTGACCTACTCATCAAAAATGGTGCAGATGTCAATCAGGCGTGTCAATTTGAAGAATTGGGTTATCCAATTCATTTAGCTATAAATCTACTGCGTTTAGATCAGATCAAGCAACTCATGCTCGCCGGAGCACGTCTTGATGTTCGTGACGCACAGGGCCGAACAATTGAAGATCTTCTTCGACTGCATCAAAACCCTGAAATGAATGCCCTTTTCGATAAAAAATAAATACTATGAAATCAATTCAGTTTTTAACATGTTTTCTTTTGCTTTTCATCTTCTCTACAGTAAGCGCCCAAACTTATACCACGGGTGTTGTCAATTTGAGCTCAACAGCAGGGCTTGCCATGAGTGCAAAAATTGACGTCGGAACACAGGTAACACTCACCTTAACAGGCCCTGCCGGCCGATGGTTTGCATTGGGGTTCAACGCGAGTTCAATGACAAATGGTACCGATGTAGTGGGCGTACACAGCGCCACAACACTTAGTGCATTTGATTGCAAACTAACAGGATTTGCAGCCCCCGTAACAGACCCCCAACAAAACTGGACCATTACCTCAGATGTAGTGAGTGCCGGAACACGCACTGTCATCGCTACACGTGCCTTGAATACCGGCGATGCAAATGACTACATTTTTTCTTCAACCCCAACAGCAATCAGCCTCATATGGGCTCGGTCGGGGTCCGCAACCTTTAGTTACAGCAATCATGGCGGAAGCAACCGAGGAATTGTAGCAGCAAGCTTTACCTTTTTACCACCACCACCACCACCCGCAGCACCTACAGGAGCAGCCAGCCAAGCGTTATGTAGCGGCGCAACTATCAGTCAATTAACCGCCACGGGAACAGCTATTCAATGGTACGTCACTCAGACCGGCGGCGCACCGCTTGCAGCAAATACGGCGCTAGTTTCTGGCACCACCTATTATGCTTCTCAAACCGTTAATGGTGTTGAATCAACTAGCCGCTTGGCTGTAAGCGTCACGTTAACAACAGTTCCAACTGCATCTGCTGCCATCCTAGGAACGGCTAATTTTTGTTATAATCCAGCGGGGCAAACCTTTAATATTGTCCCTATTTCTGGAGCAACTAGTTACGTTTGGAGCACACCTAATGGTGCCACCGGATCAAGTACAGGAACGAATATTTTCTTGCTTTTTACGAATAGTTTTCAAACTGGAAGCTTAAGCGTTGTTGCTCAAAATTCTTGTGGCCAGAGTCCTGCAACAACAGTTGCGCTACAACAATTCCAAGCGAGTGCACAAACACTAAATATCAATACCTGTAATTCCTATAATTGGAACGGGCAAACCTATACCCAAAGCGGCACCTATAACTTCTCAGGACAAACCATTAATGGCTGTGATTCAATTGTGGTGCTGAACCTCAATATTTCACCATCCATCACTGAAAACATCAATGCCGAGGCATGTGGCTCATACCCTTGGAATGGACAAACTTTTTGGGCGAGCGGCACCTATATCGATTCACTTCAAACTGCATCAGGCTGTGACTCTATTGTTACTTTAGACCTTATCATTCATCCGATTAATTCTGTTGTGCTCGATAGCACCGTACTAGATAGCTTCACTTGGAACGGCAATACCTATACTACTTCAGGGCAATACACCCAATTTTTTACGTCGATTCATGGTTGTGACAGCACAGTTACGATCAACCTCACAATCGAAGACAGCGGCTTAAACGAAGCCCTTTCGAATTTCAAGATTTCACCGAATCCGGTGGGTAAAGGCGGCTTAATTACCATAACAGGCCTTCAAAAACCGACAGCATTTGAAATGATGAATAGCGAAGGGAAAATGATTCAAAAAGGCCAAACCGAAGGTCAAATCCGTTTGAACAGTGAAATCACAAAAGGCACCTACTTCTTAAAAATTGAAGAGGTGAGCATTCCTGTGGTTGTTTTAGAGTAAAGCAACCTAGGTTAGCGCTTGTAGGCCCGATGCATGAAATAAACATGCGGAAACGACAGCGCTGATAAAAACATAAAAAACAGACCCCAATTTTGGTCACCTGACCAATAGAAAAAAGCAGCGAAAAGTGCCATACTCCCCAAGGTAAATGGAAGCGCCTGCAACCAAAGTTCCATTGAGGTAAATGGAAGCGTCTTCTGAAGATGACGCCAACCATTCATGCTGTGCTGAAAAATAAAGTAAATCGCAAACGCCTCAATTAGAGGCAGCTGACTGAGTAAAAGAAGAACTAGCAAAGCTTCCAATACACGCCATGACTTCAAAATATACAACGGGGCCAACCCCAACATCATCCATAAAGGAGTAGACCTAAAAACTTGAATGAGAGCGCTAGATGTACTCATGTTCATCTCTAAACCCATCTGAGAAAGTAACTTCATCACCTCGCTTAGATGCGTTGCCAATAAGAAAAGTAAAGAATACCCGCCCCATAAAAAAGGCCGCCAAGAAACTGAATTGAGATTCCAAATTTGTAAATCTGCTTGACCAAAATGCCAGGCTGAATAGATCAGGAAAAAGAGCAGGGCCACATAGGGTGCTACAAACCATAGTGCAAAAACAGTAGTTCCTAAGGCGAGGTATAAAAGCAAATAAGGCAAAATATGGTTCAACTTTTTATGCGGTAGCAAGTGCAAATGATCAAGTGCGCCATGAGGTAAACCAACTAATAAAAAACCGAAGGCTAGAAGTGGCCAAACCCACTCCAGGTGTCCTAACAAATTGGCAAAATACCCTAGTAGTGCCATTAAAGAAACCGGTGCAAGCGTTTTGAATTTTGTCCAAAGGACCCAAAAAAAATCGCGCACCGCAGCAGCCACAAACCAACCAATCGGCAGACTGAGCATCAAGTGCAATTCTTCTTTTGGACTAGTTTCTTCATCTAAGAACTTAAGTACTTCAATCGTTTGATTTTTTGCAAAAAGGCGTTCAAAAATTGCTTTACCACGATGAGGAGTTCGGGATAGAATCTGTAACAGCAAACGGTCAAAATATGCAAAACGCGGCAAACTTGTTCGTCTTGCTATGATGGCTGCCTGTTCGCTTAACGAGGTGCAAATTTGCTTTGCATCTGCTAAGTTCCGCACAAACGAATAGCCCGTGCTTGGTTTAAGTAAACCTCCACCTGAACCTGTTTTGTTCCAATTTGAGGGTTGAGGTTCGTTAAGAATGGGTGCACTATTCATTGGAATACAACCTTGCTCTTTTTCTATAACCACGTACGATGTTCGTTGGAGCGTCAAATAACTTTCCATTATTGCTTTTGCTTCTTCCTCTTTTATAGGATTGTTACCAAAGCGAGTTGGCTCTATCAAAGCCCTGTGCGCATCGAAAGGCAAGACATAAAGAAACTGTGTATGACCATTCTGAGGAATGGAAAAATCCATCATGGTAAATACTTCTGACTCAAATACAGGCTGTTCTGTTTCAACAAACCACCCATAAAAACTTTGTACCAATGCGATGTGCTGGTTTTTGCCAGTTTCAAATTGAGGTGGTCTTGAATCAAAGACATACGCGGCAAGATCTTCGCTGGTTTGGTCAATTGTTTTATAAATCCAGGTAGTAGTACAATCTTGGAGTATAGACTTGATTTTTGAATAAAGTGACTCAGATCGGAGGTAATAATATCGCTTGCTCGCTAAATGCTGGGTTTTACTTGAAGTGCATTTTACCTGAGCCCAACTGAAAGAAATCAATTCCTCCAATCCGGCTTCTTTTAATTCATGTGGTTCAAGCCAAAAGCAAAAAGTACGGTCGTTTTGTTCCTTTTGCTCGGGCTCATAGATGACAATCCGTTTTCCATCGAGCAAATTTGCACGCTGCATGGCCAACAACAGCAAAGAGTTGGCGCAGCCCATGCCAATGAAGGCGTAGTCGTAAATTTCATTTTTATGAGACAAGCAGCAGGTTTAGGTTATGAATATAACCCTTTGATTGTCAAAATGTTTTGCAACTTGAATATATTCAACCCAACATTTTGGCTTCTCTATAACGCTTATGTCTAATCGTTCGAAAAATTGCTGTGGGTACGGTTACTATCAAAACAGGATAAACAATAAAACTGAACCCTACCATACGCCGCGTATTCTTGCGGTATTTCGAGCGATGTGCGAGGTCTAGGTCATTACCTAAATCAAATATACCTTCTGCCTTAACAATTTCGGTAAGAGGAATATAAAAAACACCTTCTCTATCCAAAAGTGTAAAGTAAATTGCGCCGTTAGACAAAAAACAATAGCGCAGCAGTTCATAGCGACTACCCGATTTTGTGTAAATAAGCGCAGGTAGAGCGAGGCCCGTAGTACTTGGCGCGTAGGTCCCTGGCTGATTCCAAGAAAGCAATCCATTCTCTACAGGAATTTCTTTTTGCACAGCAAGAACGGGTTCTTCTGGAGCTGTCTCTTTTATTATTGGCTCAATATGAACAGCTGGGGCATGCAAATAGTAATCGTAGTAGCGATCCAACTTCTCAGAGTAGAACAATCTTGTAGACATTTTTTGACCCTTTTCAGCAAAATGATAATCCTTGCCAGTAGAAAATCCAATCATTTGGAAATCTGCTGCTGCCATTTTAATGACCTGTAGAGAAGGATGCGCTCTAAAATAAAGGGTGTCCTCGGAACGGAAATAATAACGCATACAGGTAATGACAGAATCATGGTTCTTAAGATGTAGGTAGTGCCAGTACGCTGGATCTGGGTAGTGATTTTTATCCTGTATTTGGGCAAAATTTTGGCCAATGGTTACTAAGCCCAAAAGTGAAGCAAGCAAAAAAGTGAAACGTAAATGCATATTGGTCATTTTGACCAAAATTATTGCGCTATTCGCAGTTGGCCTAACTCAATTCCACAAGCGTTTATTGTAGAGTTGTGTTTTTCGCAAGTTTGCGCTTACTGTTCATTAGGCTCGTATTCCGAACCTTTGTCATGAGGCACGGCACGTATGATTTCTAAGCGATGAGAGGCATATCCACTCGGAGCAATTGTTTGAATTTTGAAGTCACAACTAGAGCCGGGAAAGCAATACTCATAGATAGTAAAAACTTTAGAGCCTAAAGCGGTTTTTGTTTTAGATAAAAAAGTAACACGGATATCGATGTTCATGAACGCGGCATATGAGGCCGAGTTAAAGATGTGCCCGGCATATTCCTCCTTCCCTGCAAACCAACGATAGGTATGATCGTAGTCGAGTGAAAGATAATCTAATGGAGCTTTTTCTTCTTTTTTAAGGAGTTCTTTTTCTAATTTGGCTTGTTGTTGCTCGAGAGTGAGTGGCGGTGTAAGGTCTTTTTTGGCCGCTTTTTGCTCAGCTTCATTGAGCTGCTTTTGTGTTTCGCGTAAAACCGTACGCAATGAGTCGGCTTCTGCTTGTTCTTGGGTGACCACATCTTGTCTTGGACCGCCAAAAAGTTTATAGACGCCTCCGAGCAGAGCAAGTACGAGCGCCGAGCCGATTAAAATTTTGGTCCAAGACCAACCAGAATTTTGTTTTGCTCCAGTCATTTCAAATAGATTTGAACGAAGGTAAATATTTTTAACAAGACTTTGCCGGACTAACCCTTCTTCACAATCTTTTGAATCTCAGCCTCAGTCTGTTGGAGTTTGTTCTGGCAATACTCAACTAAAGCGTTGGCTCGGGCAACGGTGCTGGCAAGTTCGTCAATTTTAACTTCTTTGTTTTCGAGTTTTTTAACAATGGCCTGAAGTTCAGAGAGCGCTTCTTCATAACTTAATTGGAGTTCCATGCTATTTTTGAATTTTAGTAATGGTGCTATAAACAGTAAATTGATCGGTGAGTGTCTGCAATTCTTGACCTATCAAATCACCTGCATAATTTGAAAGATCAGTATTGCCAATACTGCTAATGGTGTAACCCACTTTCAGCAATTTAAGCGGATTGAGCACCGCTACTTTTTCCTGCAAATTAATGATTTCGAGCTGCTGTATTTCAATCTGATTTTGAGCCCTTAGTACAATCTTCTCAATAAAAGCAGGTAGCTCAATGGTTTGTAAGATATGGATGTAGTTGCTAGAGGCCGTCAGACTTTTCTCTATTGATAAGTCGAGAATAGCACGCTGGTCTGCAAGAATCTCGTTGGTTCCGACTTGAATGCGATGCAACTTCGTTTGAACATCCTGACGGTAGTCCGTAATGATATTCTGGAAATAATGGGTGAGAAATTTATTTGTGTTGGTGAAAAGTTCTGTTGAGCGCGCTAATTGACTCAATGCTTGTGTCAGGACGCGATCTAGGTTTGTTTGGAGGTCAGAGCGGAAGGTCCCGACACGGACATACAAAAACTTGGCTACCGCTGTTGGTGTAATCTGACGATTGTTGGCTACTAAATCGGCAACAACCTCGTCGGTTTCGTGGCCAATTCCGGTTAGCACTGGCAAGCGCAATTTGGCAATTGTACTACAAATTTGATAATCGTTGAAAACGTTGAGATCCATTTTACTGCCTCCTCCTCGGATCAATACGATTGCATCGGCATCATACGATTCTGCTTCTAACAACGCAGCACAGATTTCAGCAACTGCTTTATCGCCTTGTACGGTTGTAGCAATTTCTTGAATGGTAAAATTTCTAAATATATTATTTTGTCGTAGCTCACTGAGAAAATCTCGGTAGCCCGATGTATCAGGAGAACCAATCACCACTACTCGCTTGACAATTAACGGAAGCCGCCATCTTTTCTGTAAGTCAAATAAACCTTCTTTTTGAAGCCTTTCTATGGTTTGTTTCTTTTTGAGTTCAATTTCTCCATAGGTAAATGCAGGATCGATATCTAGAATGGTCAATGACAAACCATAAATTTCATGAAAAGTGACTGACACTCTAAACAACAAGCGGTTGCCAGGTTGCAGAAGTTGCTTGAACTCATCTCCTAAATTGGTTTGCAATGCCAACACTTGCGTGCGCCAAATAACCGCCTTCATTTGGGCCGTATTGAGGCCATCTACTGAGTCTGCTAACTCAAGGTAATGATGTCCGCCCTTAATGTTGAGCTTCACTAACTCACCTGAAACCCAATAACTTTGTTCGCCATAGGTACGCGCCAGTACATTTCTGACACTTTCAACGAGTTGCGTAAGGGTATAGGTTTTCTTTGTTGTCGACATGAATAGAGTCAGGGAGCAAGAATGGCGTTTTGCTGTATTTTTTTGAGATCGTAAAACGTTTTAGATACGGTATACATGAGGGCGCCTGGAGATGCAAATACTATGGCATAAACCGCCACATAGTCTGTATCTAATAAGAAAGCCGCTCCGGCTCCTCCGAGCATCAGTCCAATACCCACGCCCATGGCTACTTTCAGCGGTTTCAAATTCTTGGACTTTGAATTGAAATGATAATACCTTCCTATGGGCACGTAAAAATTTGAACTGAGGTCGTTAACCGCTACTTTATAATCGATTTTATCCGTTTTCGGCTTGAAATAAAGGGTGTCGTCCGATACAAAATAAAGCTTTTTATAACGGTAGTCTTTACCCGATTTTAAAGTAAGTGTTTTGTACTGCGCTTTTGCATGAGTGGCAAAAAAGAAAAGGCCAAATACCAGAAGGAATTTCATAATGTAAACATAAGGGATTATTCACTAACTTGCTTCTCAAAATTAATCAGTAATGAAATATATCTTACCGTTTTTGCTCCTCATTTCTCAAACGCTTTATGCACAAATTCCGAGTTATGTGCCTGTTTATGGCTTGCAATGTTATTATCCGTTTAACGGGAACGGGAACGATGCAGGAACACTCAGCAATCACCTAACAAACAACGGCGCGGTTCCAACTACAGACCGTTTTGGTAACGTGGATGCGGCCTATAATTTCAATGGAACTTCTCAGTATTTAATTCGCAATACGCCAAGCTTTACGTTTAACCCCAGCTCTACATTTACGGTATCCTTGTGGCACAACCGAAATACAAGTTCTGTTGTAGGTATTCCGATCATGCACGCCACAAACGCAGCGGGTAATTTTATTTGGATTTTCCAAACCGGCGCAACCAATATGCAATTTGGAACCAACAAACAACAAGCCTCTTGGATTTGGGCCCAGAGCACCAGCACAACAAACGTTTGGACCCATATTGTATTGGTTTACAACGCCGGCGCCATGACACTCTACAAAGACAACGTAGCAGTTGCAACCGGAACCTTTACACACACCGGAGTCACAAGTGCCACCCTTCCGCTATATGTGGGCAGAGGAATTGGTGGCAATTACTTCAATGGAAAAATTGATGATATTGGTATTTGGAATCGTTGTTTATCTCCTTGTGAAATCAATGATCTATTCACCGCTTCAAATTCGCTCACAACAGTGAGTGCCGGTCCCGATTTATATGCTTGCAACGGTGGGCCTGTAACCTTGAATGCTACTGGGGCAGCGAGCTATTTTTGGTCGCCAAACGTCACGAATGGCGCAAGTTTTACGCCAAGTATCAATCAAACTTATATTGTATCTGGATTTGATGCCAATGGCTGTTCTGCTTGGGATCAAACAAACGTACTCTTAGAACAATTCAGCATCAATGCCGGCCAAGACCTCACCATTTGCCAAGGCGATAGCGCAGTGCTGACCGCTACTGGAGCCAATAATATCATTTGGAACAACAACGACGTCAGTAATGGAATTCCATTTTTTCCCTTAAATAGCGGATATATAACTGCTTTTGCAACAAGTTCGAATGGTTGTTTGGCCTCAGATTCGGTAATGCTCACCATAAACCCAGCACCCACTATTGACGCCGGACCTGATTTATTTACCTGTCCAGGCGATAGCGCAACGCTATTTGCTACAGGCGCTAATAACTTGATATGGAACGGGAATATCCAAAATGACACAACATTTGTTCCAATTGCTAACGCTACATATGTGGTTTCTGGCAACGATACTTTAGGTTGCGTTGGCTCAGACACCCTTCAATTATTTTACGGAACCTTACCAGACCTCAACGCCGGCCCCGACCAAAGCATCTGTTTTGGCCAAGAAGTTACTTTAACGGGTACGGGAGGTATTTTCATGTACTGGGACAACTTCATTCCCGACGGTGTTCCTTTTGTGCCACAAACCAGCGGTAGTTATGTATTAAACGGCGCAAGTAACGAAGGATGTTTAGGAACCGACACCGTATATGTAAGTGTCAATGACGCAAGTAGCAATACAATAAGTGCCTCTGGCATAGATAGCTACACCATTAATGGGCAAACCTACACCGCATCTGGTACCTACACCCAAGTTCTGACAAATGCTGTTGGTTGCGATAGCTTACTCACTATAAATCTGACGCTCGATTTTACAGGACTAAATGAAAACCAGCAGCAGTTTAGTTGCTATCCAAATCCTGTTAAAGATGTTTTAGTGGTAAGCGTATTGCCTGAATTGATCGGACGTGAATTGGAAATGATGAATGTCGAAGGAAAACGTGTGCTGTCGCAATTGCTGAAAAGCACAAATCAAGCCATCAATGTTCAGCATTTACCTGCCGGAGTTTATTTCCTTGAAATTGGTGAAACCGTTCAAAAATTGTTGGTGGAGTAGGAAAGTAACCTCCCCTTACCGTTTCGAAGTAAGTGGATTGCGCAAATTGGTGTAGCCCACCAAATGCAAGCGCACCACCCCAACCGGGAGTTTCGCCTTAACCAAAACTGGCACTCGATTTGCGTCGGCAGTAACCCAAAACTGAACGTCTTCTTCGTCTTTGAAATAACGGCCTGTTTGCACCAAAGGCACAAATTTATGACACTTGAATTTTCCTTTTTCGGTCTCGATGACCTGATCGGTGAGGTACTTGATTTTTAAAGTAAATACCTCGTTGTCCATGAAAATCGGAAAACTAAAAGTCTGGCCTTTTTTAGCTCCTTTGAAATCTAAAGTTCTGGCATAATAAAACGCTGAAATCATGTCTTGAGCAGCCATTGGAATTTTGAACGTCTTTCCTTTATTGGTTTCTACAGTTTGGTTTTGATGATGAAAAGTGTAGTCTTGGTTGATTTTATAACCTCCTTCATCCACCCTGCGCTTGAAAAACCATGGCATGATGCTGCGCTGATCTAAGTAAGATTCATAGGTGTCGTCTACATGAAAAACGTTGTCAAAGGTATTGATTGAATACCCTTTTGCAATGGCATGAAACAAGGGTCTGCCGTGACCTTTGCGGTCGGTCCATTTGAGATAGAGCGTGGCTTCACCGGCATCGATGATGCCATAAGATAATTTATAACGCAATTTTTCGCCAACAGAAAAAGCATTGTTTTCGACTTCAGGAAAAACTTCTTTACCGCTGCTAGTGAGCAAGAGTAAAGCGGACCCGACAAGAAAAGTGTATAAGAGCGTCCTCATAGGTGCATTTTTCGCTTGCAACGCAAAGGACATGCCAAAAAAAGAGCTTACTCTACAATCAGGATATAATTGTTTTTCTTTCCTTTACCAAGAAGCACATAGCGTTCATTAATGAGTTGGGCTGGCCCGACAATAAAGTCTTCACCTACCTTTTCTTTGTTCACAGAAATTGCATTTGCCTTGAGTTCGCGACGCGCCTCGCCATTAGAGCTCAGAAAGCCTGATTTTGCAGCAAGGGCCTCAACAATGCTTATGCCCGTTCCGAAATCTGCAACAGAGATGGTAGCTTGCGGAACGCCTTCAAAAACAGCAAAGAAGTCTTTTTCTGACAACGAACGAAGGTCGTCTGCGGTAGATTTACCGAACAAAATGTTACTTGCTGCAATTGCTGTTTGCAAAGCAGCTGCGCCGTGCACACGCGTGGTGATGTCTTCGGCAATGGCTTTTTGTAGAATGCGCAAATGAGGTGCTGCTGCATGAGCAGCCTCAAGCTGCTCAATTTCTTCTTTACTGCGCAATGTAAATATGCGAATGTAATTGGCTGCATCTGCATCTGAGGCGTTGAGCCAAAACTGATAAAATGCATATGGGCTTGTTTTGTCTGGATCTAGCCAAACAGAACCACTTTCTGTTTTGCCAAATTTAGTGCCATCTGCTTTTTTGATCAGCGGTGTTGTAACGGCATAGGCCTCTCCTCCTGATTTGCGGCGAATGAGTTCTGTTCCGGTAACGATATTACCCCATTGATCTGAACCACCTAGTTGAAGAATGCAATTGTGGTGTTGATTGAGGTGATAAAAATCGTAGCCTTGAACTAATTGATAAGAAAACTCTGTGAATGACATGCCGGTCTCGAGACGCTTTTTAACGGAGTCTTTGGCCATCATGTAATTGACAGAAATATGTTTGCCGACATCGCGGATGAAGTCTAGAAAAGACATGTTTTGAAACCAGTCGTAGTTATTGACCATTTCGGCGGAGGTGTCTCCGCAATCAAAATCTAGGAATGCTTCGAGTTGCTTGCGCACGCACGCCACGTTATGATTGAGGGTGTCTGCGTCCAATAAATTGCGCTCTTGACTCTTGCCAGAAGGATCGCCAACCATGCCGGTTGCACCCCCAACAAGAGCGTATGGTTTATGACCAGCTCGCTGAAAATGAACGAGTGTCATGATTTGCACCAAGTGGCCCACATGCAGGGAATCTGCGGTAGGGTCAAAACCGATGTAACCAGCGGATACTTTTTTGAGGAGTGCTTCTTCGGTTCCAGGCATGATGTCGTGTATCATGCCGCGCCATTGGAGTTCTGCGATAAAGTTGCTGGGCATTTTATTTTGTTAATTCTTTAAATACTTCTTCTAATGTTTTTTGCTCTAGGCGCAAAGACAACACAAGCCAACCTTCTTGTTGGGCAAACTGCGCTACCTCTTTTCGCAAATCGCTAACGGTGTTAGAACCCAACAACCAGCCTTTCTCAAAGGCTTCAATTTGTTGAACTCCTGCAATTTTGCGAAGTTGAGCTTTGGTAATTTGCGCATCGAACTCAACGTAAACTGTTTGGTGTTCGAGTTCTTGTTGGAGTGTTTTTGCGGTGTCGTCGGCAACAATTTGACCTTTGGAAATGATGATGACGCGGTCACAGATAGCTTCTACCTCTTGCATAATGTGCGTAGAAAGAATCACTGTTTTTTCTTTGCCGATGTTACGGATGAGCTCGCGAATTTCAACCAATTGGTTGGGGTCAAGACCAGTTGTGGGCTCATCTAAAATAAGCACCTCTGGGTCGTGGATAATGGCTTGCGCTAAACCAACGCGCTGACGGTAACCTTTGGAAAGCGCGCCAATTTTTTTATGCTGTTCTACCTCTAAACCGACCGAATTGATCATTTCGCTCACGCGCGATTTGAGGTTTTTAATTTTATAAATTCGGCCCACAAATTCGAGGTATTCGCGCACATACATGTCGGTGTAGAGCGGATTATTCTCAGGCAAATAGCCTATTATTTGGCGGGTATCAAGTTTGTCGATGTCTACCTTTTTACCGCAGATATAGACCTCGCCTTCACTTGCGGGCATAAAACCGGTCATGATTTTCATGGTGGTAGACTTACCTGCTCCGTTTGGGCCTAAAAAAGCGACGATTTCACCTTTTTTAACCGAAAAGCAAACGTCACGAACCGCGGCTTGTTCGCCGTAGTATTTATATAGGTTTTTGACTTCTATAGACATAGGATGCGAAGTTACTCAATTTTTCTATGAAACGTTTACTGTGCTACCCGGCGGGAGTAAAACGCAAAAAAGAAGGCAAAAATGGTGAGTCCCATTTGTGTTTCAAGACCATCTTCAATGAAAAGCGTCAAAATAAATGTCAGGCCAATTAAAATTCCGTGCAACTGCCCATATTGTAGCTGTCTTTTGATAAACAAAATGAGGAGTCCTATAAATAAAAGCAGACCAGCTATACCCATGTTGAGCCAAGTAGTAAGGTAATAATTGTGTGGCCGCAAGCGGCGATCAGGTCTCAGTTGCGAACCTCGCTCTTCATATCTCATTTGCATTTGATCATTTAGGTCGCCAACACCTACCCCCAGTAACCAATGATCTGCAATTATGGAAGTAGCATTGCGCCAATACTCTATGCGCTCCAATAAAGAGTGGTCATTTGGATTGTCGCTATGTTGTAATTGATAGCGCAACCCAAAAAGACGCGCCTGAAGACCACCCTGGGCCTCTCTGACATCAGCAAAACCGAGCTCTACCCAATGAACCTCCTCGTTACTTAAAGATTGAACGCCGCTTGCCGAAGCGCAACCATTTTTGCTCATCACAAAGCGCTCTAAGGTAGAAGCCAACAGCTGTCCGCGGAGGTCAAGGCCGTCAAAAGGTAAGGCAGAGCGTTTTTGCCATGCAATTGCCATGCTGACTCTATTTGGAGGGCAAGTTTCTTTATTTTCGATGGGCTTTGAAAGATAAACCGCCAGCGCAGTTGTGAGTCCGATCAAGAGGGTAAAAACCCCTATGATTAAAATCGTTTGGCGTCTGTAAACAAGGAAGTGTAAGGCATGGCCCAATAAGACTAAAATGACGGTCAAAACGCCCGATAAAGCCTGACTATCAAAGGTGTAAAATAGAAACCAAAGAACTACAAGTATAAAATATCGCTGTTGTTGCGCTTTAGAAATGGCAAAGGAAAGTCCTAAACCAATAAGAATACCAAAACGAATATGCGAACCAAACAAAGACATTTCGCGGATGTCTACGAGATGTAACTGATCTGCAAAAAAATGATAGGCAATACTATTGATCAAAGAGCTCAACAACAGAGAGGCGACAAAAACCGTCCAAAGGCCTTCTATTTTCTTTGCTGTTGGGAGAGGCCGCGCAGCAATAATAATCGGAATGAGCAATAAACTTGTCAGGCGACGCAGTTGGTCAAAGCCTTCTTTCCAGTTGTCGGACCAAAATAAACTGAGCCAAAACAATAGATAAAAAAGTAGCAATAAATGAACCAAGCGATTTTCTCTTAGGCGCCTAAGATAAATACGGAAATCTGCCTCTAAGAGTAAGTTGAGACTGCCGATGAGCAGGCCCATTGACATTAGAAATTTGCTACAAACCATCCCCACCACAAAGAACAAAAGGGTGAGGTAATGAAGTCTTGAATGAGCTTTGGTTCCGAACCAGCGTTGTAGCATATTTAACTAACGCTTAATTCTTCAAAATAGTATTGTACTGGGTTGGCGTTTGTAGGATTTCGATTCCTTTTTGCACCACGGGATCCGCTTTCAATTGTTGTTTGGCGCGGCCTTCTTGAAAGAAATAACGAGAAATAATCTCATCTTCGAGTAGTTCGCTTATTTCATTTTGAAATTTATCGAGGTCGCGCTCTTTGGACGGGGTTACTTTAGCCAACATTTGATCGTATTGCGCCGCAATGTCTTCGTAATAACCTTCTTTTTGTGCTGTTTCTTTCATTTTGCGCAACGCCTCCTCTGAAGCAGTAGTATAGTCGAAATCGGTTTGAGCCATCACGTAGCTCTTAAAAGCTGCGTAGTCTTCGGGACTGAGTTTGAAATCGCCAGCTGGTGCAACGCTCGGATGCTGAGCAGCATATTGGGTGGCATAATTAAAAATATGGTTCTTGACCAACAACATTGCCGACAACCTGCTAAGGTCTTCAAATGCGATTTCTAAGTCTGGCTCAATACCTCGGCCATCGATAACCGGGCGGCCATTTTTGGTATAGAAAGTCTTGAGAAGGGAATCTGCTACTTCTTTCGGCTTCTCTCCGTTTTCTTTGTCATAGTATTCCAAGCGCTGAACACAACGACCCGAAGGAGTGTAGTATTTCGCGATGGTAATTTTTATTTTCGAACCGTATTTGAGGTCGTAGGTGCGCTGAACCAAACCTTTACCATAGCTTGTTTCTCCAATAACAACCGCTCTATCTAAATCTTGTAAGCTACCCGCTAAGATCTCTGAGGCAGAAGCAGATCCGCCATCTATAAGCACCACAAGTGGCATGTTTGGCGCAAACGGATCTTCTAAAGTTTTGTAAGTGCGGTTTTCCTCGGCAACTCGACCTTTGGTAGTAACGACAACTTGATTTTTGGCAACAAAAAAGTTAACGATTTTAACGGCTTCAATGAGCAAACCACCACCGTTGCCACGCAAATCGAGAACCAATTCTTGCATGCCTTGTGCTTGAAGCTTTTCAATGGCACTCTTGACATCTGCAGCGGCTGTTTGCGTAAACGAATTCAGCTTAACATAACCTACTTTATTCTGAAGCATGCCAAAATAAGGAACGTCGGGTAACTTGATTTCGTCGCGGGTAATCTTGAAACTCTTTTTGCCTTCGGATTGTCTTTCTATTACTAATTCAAATGAAGTTCCTTTTGGCCCTTTGAGTGCGTCTGAAACTTCTTCGGTTGTTTTTTTCTCCATGTTTTTACCATCGATACTGATGATTTTATCGCCGGCTTTTAGGCCTGCTGCCTGTGCAGGTTTCCCTTCGTATGGTTCAGCAATATAACTGAAGTCTCCCATTTTGCGGATTAACGCGCCAATGCCGCCATACTGGCCAGTGGTCATGAGGCGGTAGTCTTCGATATTGGACTCGTGGTAATAAACGGTGTAAGGATCGAGTTCTTTGAGCATGGCGTCGATTCCGGTTTTAGCCAACTGCCCATTTTTGGTTTCGTCTACGAAATAGAGGTCGAGGTGCTCATAAATCTGATCCATGATCTCTAGACTCTTGAGCGTTTCAAAAGAGTTGCTCTGGGCATAGCCGAATTGAAGGCTTAATAAAAAGGCGACAAATAAACCTGTAAGTGTTGTTTGTTTCATGGGTTAATTTCTTTGATTAGTTGGTCTAGCGCTTTACACAACTTTTGTTCCAAAAGTTGATAGCTCGGACGTTCATCGGCAACAAAAGTTAACGAAAAAACGATTTTTTTATTGTTTTGAAGGAGCGCAGCAATCAAGCCCGACTTGTTGAAAGACTTCAGTTGTCGATGATTCTGAACTATTTTCTTCCACTAAATACAACACGCGCAACGGGAAGGCCTTGATCAAAGAACCTGTTTGGTAAAGCGCTTCAATCTTCTTAAGACTGCACAATTTGAATGCCTTAGGCAAACGCTCATCGGTATGAATTTGTGGCTTAGTCAAGGTGCTTGTCAGAAACTTCTTCGTAATCGGTGAATTGGTCTGGATCTTGTGTGTCTTGCGGACCAGACTGAGGTGGTTTCGGCGAAAACGCGCTTATCAAACGCAAGAAAACGCTCACTACAAAAAAGAAACCCAGGACTTGAAATACAAAGCCAAGTAAAAAGGCCTTTTCTAGGCTGTGCATATTGGATTCGAACCATTGCAAAAGACCAATTTCGGTGAGTTGCGGATAAAAATACAATCCGGTAAAGGTAAGTGCAGACAAGACAAGGAGCGCGATTTCTAAGTTCTTTGAATAAGGCTTTTGTTGAATAGGCATCTGAAAACCAGCTAAAAACTGGATTTGCTCTTGTTGTTTCTGAAACTTCCCCAATAAATACAGCATGAGTATGAGACCTCCTGGTACTAATTTTTGCCAATTGAGTACATATGTGGGCTCATTAGGTGCAAACTCTAAACAATATGCAAAAGTGATGCTGACAAGTAAAACGTACTTGATAGCTTTTAAAATATAGTGCTCAGCTAAAAACGGCGGGCGCATCCCGGTGAGCATTTTATGCGCCAACTCCAAAAAGAACCAGATGAAATTGAAGATGGCAAAACGCACACCTAACTTAAAAAGGAGTGTGAGTAAAATCATAAGCCGAAGTTACGAAGTTTCGTTAAGCTGCCTTGAAAGAAATTGCCATCAACAAAGGTATTGATACCATGTACGACCATTTTCTCAGAAAACTGGTAAAATTGCCAAGGTAAATGAGCCACTTTATGATGCGGGCCGTAGGATGCAATCCAAATTGGGTAGCCGTCGATGCTTCCTTTGAGGTACCGCTCATAAAAATACCGACCAGTGTATACAATAGGCTTGCAATGGTAGTGCTTTTCGACCAAACGCAACCAATTTTGAACGCCTTTGCGCAAATTGGCCGGGCCTAATGGCGACATGCGTTCGATGTCTAATACAGGTGGCAAATCGCCAGGTTGGAGTTTGACGGTAGCGATAAAATTTTGAGCTTGTTCTTTGGATGCTTCAAAAGGACGGTAATAATGATAAGCCCCGCGCTGCAAACCCACTCTTTTGAGTGCCGCCCAATTCGCATTGAACGCTACGTCATGGCCGTTATTTCCCATTGTGGCTCTAACGATGGCAAAACGAAGGGGGTGTTTGGTCAAAAGCACTTCGTCCCAATTGATTTGCCCTTGGTATTGCGAGACATCTATGCCAAAGCAATAGGTGTGATCATCGGCAATTGCAGTTTCGGAAAGGTTTTCAGCTGTGTGGTTACTCAATACTGGTCTGAGTAAATCTATACGGTCAAAGAAGCGTATAAATACGAATACGTAAGCAACAAAACAGAGCACCAATAACCAGGGCAGATAGGGACGTTTTTTGCGCCATTTTTTCTTGGTGAAAATGAGCGCCAAAGTAAATACAGCGAAAACGCCTAAAATATATTGAGGGTTTGACAAAACCCATATTGCAATAGACCTAAAAAATGCCATAGACAAAGATACTAATCCAAACACTTACACGGTGGGTCTATCAGGACTTTCGTGTTGGGTAAACGCCCTAGGAGTTGCTTGGCAAAAACTGTTCCGTACATCACGCCTTCAATATTCAGTATACGAAGGTTTGGCAACGAAAAAAGACCTTCGCCAAATTGTTCAATCCCGTTAGCATACAAATCGAGGACTTGCAATTGGGTAAGGGCACTAATTTGATCGGGAAGAATAGTAAGTTGATTGCGTTCCAAGGATAACTCGAGTAACATAGGTGACTGGCAAAGCACTAAAGGGAAATGGTCGAGTTTGTTTTTGCCTAGTTTTAGGTACTGAAGTTGGGTAAATACCTTCATTTCTTCGGGAAGAAATGACAACTTATTTTTAGATAAATCAAGCGATTCAAGTGCCACATACTCAAATAATTTTTGGGGAAGGCTATCCCATTTGAGGCCAGAGCAATCTAAAGAAGTCACCTCTCTAGGATCTAGTTTTAGTGCTGCTTCCCACTTGATTGCTTGTGCAAGTAGCTGCGTATTTAGCGCAAAAAACAACAGGATGACAAAAGTGATGAATCGCATAAAACGAAGGTAAGCAAAAATAATTCGCTGTGGCTCCGGTAATTATTGTACATTTAACAATATCTAAACCCTAACCAAACATCCATGAGACTATTTTTTACCTTTTTATTTACGAGCGTTTCATTGGTTTTTTGGTCTCAGGCAGGGCCAATAGATTTTGAGCAAAATGGATATGGGGCCAATTGGGCCTGGACTACTTTTGAAAACGGAAACAATCAGCCACTCGAAATTGTGAGCAACCCAGCGCCAAGCGGCATCAATCTTTCAAGTACGGTGAGCAAATTTACAGCTATGGTCAGCGGAGCACCATGGGCTGGCTTTGAATCTGTTCATGGCCAAGGAATCGGTGTTTTCAACCTGACGGCTGCCAATTGCCAAATCAAAGTCATGGTCTATAAATCAGTAATCAGCCCCGTAGGCCTTAAGTTTGCCACACCATCAGGCGCCTCGTCAGGTGAAATACTGGTGAGCAATACAGTTGTTAACCAATGGGAAGAGCTCACGTTTAATTTTACGAATGTAGTGAGTAACCCCACCTCAATAGGTATCGATCAAATCATCTTTTTCCCGGATTTTACGCAGCGTTCAGACAATAATGTTTGTTATATTGACAACATCAAATTCTCTAACCAAGATGGGTCGCAAAATGCAGCACCCATGGTTCCGGCGCCTACTCCTACCTACCCGGCAGCAGCCGTTATTTCACTCTTTAGTAACCCTTACGTAAATGTTTCGGTAGATACCTGGCAAGCGCCATGGTCGCAAGCACAAGTTACCGATTTGCAAATCCAAGGCAACGATACCAAGCGCTACAGCGCCATGAATTTTGCAGGGATAGAAACACTCGGTGCAAATCAGCTCGATCTCACCGACATGACACACTTGCGACTAGACTACTGGACGGCAAACATGAACCCTTTTAAAGTCAAATTAGTTGACTTCGGAAACAATGGGCAATATGCCGGCGGCGATGACAGCGAAAGTGAACTGAGTTTTGTACCTGTTAATCAAGCTTGGAACACATTGGAAATTCCACTCAGCCAGTTCAGTAACCTCAATAGCCTGAGCCATTTTTCACAACTAATTTTATCTGGCGAGCCTGTAGGCACCGGAGTTGTTTTCATTGATAATGTTTTGTTCTTTGATGAGAACCTGACCGGTTTAGAAACAAACGGACTGAACCCCATTTCTTTCTTCCCGAATCCTTGCCAAGACATCCTTCACCTAAAAGGCTCAGAGCTGATCAGTTCTATTGAAATTTATAATGCGCTCGGACAACAATTGATAACGCTCACTTGCAATGAATTGGAAGCGAATATACCAACTACTCAATGGCCAAAAGGTCTTTATCTGTTGAAGATTAAGCTGCACAATGGTATAGTGCAACAATTAAAAGTCCAGAAAAATGAAGGAGGGACGTTCTAGTTTTGAAAGTAGGACCTCACAGCTTGCTCATCTTGCTTGAGTTGCATTTTGAGCGCTTCAAGGTTTTCAAACTTTTGCTCTGCTCGAATGCGCTCGTGTAAGCACAGCGCAAGGTAGGCTTCGTATATATCTTCTTGAAAATCGAAGAAGTGCACTTCAATTTTGCGTTCCGTTTTGGCCTCCTGTATAGTTGGCCTCCAGCCGATGTTCATCATGCCAAAGAGCTTTGCGCCATTGAATTCACTCGAGACCGCATAAACACCATCTGCTGGCAATATTTTTTCGGTTTCGGTAAGCTGTACATTGGCGGTTGGAAAGCCAATGCTGCGGCCATTTTGCAAACCGCGTGACACAAAGCCAGAAACCTGATACGGTTGACCAAGGTAAGCGTTCGCCTGGGCAATTTGGCCTTGCTCTATGGCTTTTCTGATTTTAGAGGAACTTATATAAACTTCATCTATTTGCTCTACAGGAATTTCGTGTACCTCAAAACTTCCTTGGGCTTCATATTTGCGCAAAAAAGAAAGGTTGCCCTGCCGATCATGACCAAATTGGTGGTCATAACCGATGATTACGCTTTGGGCATGAAGCCCCTTGATCAGAATATCTTCTACAAATGCTGCAGCTGTCTGCTTGGCAAAATTTTCATTGAACTCGAGTACAACAACATGGTCAATACCCAGCGCTGCCAAACGCGCAAGTTTTTCTTCTTGCGTTTGAATGAGGCCAAGTTCTTCATTTGGAAACAATACCCGACGCGGATGCGGATGAAAAGTAAGCAAAACCGAAACCAAGCCCTTTTGTTTGGCTTGCTCACAAACGGTGGACAGAATTTTTTGGTGACCCAAATGCAAACCATCGAAGGTTCCGATGGTGAGAACCGACTGTTGTTGGGCAGGGAATGTATTTAACTGCTTGTGTAGCTCCATTAGAGGATAAGCATGGCGTCTCCGTAAGAATAGAAACGGTACTTTTCTCTGACCGCTTCTTCGTAGGCTTTATGCATGAGCTCGTGCCCCATAAAGGCGGAGATCATCATGAGTAAAGTAGAGAGCGGTGTATGGAAATTTGTGATCAAAGAATCGGCAATGCTGAATTCGTAGGGCGGGAAAATGAATTTGTTGGTCCAGCCGTCGTAGGGCTTGAGCATGCCGTCGGTAGAAACAGAAGTTTCGATGGAACGCATGGAGGTGGTGCCCACAGCGCAAACTCTGCGTTTGTGGCGCTTGGCGTCATTGACCATATCGGCAGCACTAGCAGGAATGATTACTTGCTCTGAGTCCATTTTGTGTTTGGTGAGGTCTTCAACCTCGACCGAACGGAAAGTTCCTAAGCCAACGTGTAAAGTTAGCTCGGCAAAGTTAATGCCCTTGAGCTCCAATCGCTTGAGTAATTGCTTAGAAAAATGTAGGCCTGCAGTTGGTGCAGCTACCGCGCCTTCTACACTTGCAAAAACCGTTTGATAACGTTCTTCGTCTTCTGGCTCTACTTCTCTTTTGATGTATTTAGGGAGTGGGGTTTCGCCAAGCTCCGTGATTTTTGCCTTGAACTCTTCGTATGGACCGTCGAATAAAAAGCGCAGCGTACGCCCTCTTGAGGTGGTGTTGTCAATAACCTCAGCAACGAGAGAGTCGTCTTCGCCAAAATATAGTTTGTTACCTATTCGGATTTTGCGCGCTGGATCAACGAGAACATCCCAAAGGAGACTTTCGCGGTTGAGTTCGCGCAATAAAAATACTTCGATTTTAGCACCTGTTTTCTCTTTGTTGCCGTACATACGGGCCGGGAAAACGCGGGTGTTGTTCATGATCATGACATCGCCTTCGTCAAAGTAGTCGAGGACATCGCGAAACATTTTGTGCTCTATGAGCCCTGTTGAACGGTGAACCACCATTAAGCGGCATTCGTCGCGGTTTTCTTCAGGATAATTGGCGATTAATTCTTCAGGGAGGTTGAAGTCAAAATCAGAAAGTTTCATTTTGCTCATAGGACATTTTTTAGATCCCTTCTCTAAGGGGAGGGCAAAGATACAACATCAAGACCCCCCATGTCAAGTATTTACCCAACTATTTATGGTTGCATACTGACGAATGTCATTTTTTGAGGCGATTTTGCTCATTGAAATTGCCTTGAATTTGCAAGAAATTTGCTCAAAAACGATATCCTATGTATGCAAAAATGATTGAAGAAATGGAAGACAACCGCTTTGGTTGGATTGCGATTGTATTGTTGATTGTGGGGTGCTTAGGCGGCATGACCGTTGGCCTCGGGGCTATTGGCTCTACGCTTGCGCTGACTGTAGTGGTGATTCCGA
This sequence comes from Bacteroidota bacterium, assembly GCA_041191505.1. Taxonomy (GTDB): domain Bacteria; phylum Bacteroidota; class Bacteroidia; order Flavobacteriales_D; family Crocinitomicaceae; genus UBA952. The sequence continues at coordinate 34,645 of JBEEOT010000027.1, forward strand.
CAATGCTGACACTGAGCCTTTTGTTGGCTGTTGCTCCAATGCGCTGGATTGTTGGGAGTGCTTTGGTTTGCACTGCACTTGACCTCCTCTTTATGGCCTACTATATTCTTTAATTCAAAATCGTTTGAATTAAAACTGGAAGTATACAAAAGCCTTGAAGGTGTCTGACACCGCTTGATACATGATGAATACGGCCACCGCAAATGTAAGCGCCTGAATTGGCATGGGCCATTTTGAAAAAAACTGGACGGTTTGGTCTTTCCATTTTTGAGGTAACCAATGCGTTGTATAGCCTAGTATGATAAGGTAAAATATACCTTGAAAATTATTCCATACCTTCCACCAAATGTCAACGGACCAATCGAATTGTTCGCTTATGATAGTTAAGATTTTGAAAGGCTGATCTGGCTCAGGTAAACGGAACCAAATACGGGTAAAGGTGATAAAAGTGAGTGTGAGCAGAATTCGCCAGACGCGCACAAGTTTTGCCTGACTGTGCTCATAAGGGCTAATGCGCTTCCAATAATTATATAAAACAAGGGCTGCTCCGTTCATGGCTCCCCAAATCACAAAATTCTGGCTGGCCCCATGCCACAAGCCACCGACTATCATAGTAATGAGTAAGTTCAGGTCGCGAACTGCAAAAGTCCGGAAGACCTTCCAAAATTGCCATAAGATGAGGTAGATCAGTAGTAAAATACCGTAAGTATACCAGAGTTCTACCCAGCCAGTTATGAAATACAAAAACCCTAGAATGACCGCAGTCATGATCGCTGTGCCCCAAGTTCCTTTTTTGTTTCCCCCGAGAGGAATATAGAGGTAATCTCGGAGCCAAGAGCCTAAAGATTTATGCCAGCGGCGCCAAAAATCAGCAACGGAAACTGATTTGTACGGAGAATTAAAGTTCTCGAGTAAATTAAAGCCCATGAGTTTGGAAACGCCAATGGCCATGTCGGTATAACCCGAGAAATCTGCATAAATCTGCAGAGAATAAGCAAACATGGCTATTACGCTCACAAAGCCTGGATATGCGCCTGGCCCATCCAATACTTTATCAATAAAGTGAACCGCTATGTAATCGGCAAAGATGAGTTTCTTGAGTAAACCCTTTCCGATCATCCAGAGCGACCAAGAAAATTCGTGTTTACTGAGTTGATATGGCTGATGTATTTGAGGGATAAAGTCTCTAGCCCTCACTATTGGCCCGGCAATTAAATGCGGAAAATAAGTAACGTAGAAGGCATAGTCAAAGAAGTTCTTAGAGGCCGGTATTTCTTTGCGAGAGATGTCTACGAGGTAAGAAATATTATGAAAGGTAAAAAAGGATACGCCAATCGGCACCAAAATTTTATCGACAAAACTTCCTTTCCCAAACCACTCGTTTCCAAGCACAGCAAATTGATTGACAACGTTGTAATCAGTACCGAATTGGGCATTGAAGGCATCGGTAAAAAAGTAGGCGTATTTGAAATAAAACAATCCGGCTAAATTGACGATCAAGCCCAAAATGAGAAAGACTTTATCCGATCGTTTCCCCTCTTTTGGATTGACGCCAAGCCCCATGAGGTAATTGAACAACAACATAAAGCCCAGCAAAAGCACAAAATTTCCAGAGGTTTTAAAATAGAAGAATAGGCTAACTCCGGTTAAAAAGATGCTTCGGAACAAGAACTTTTTATGTACCAGGACAAAAACGAACATGACCGCTAAAAAGAACAACCAAAAGTCAAGCCTAGTAAAAAGCAAAGATTCTTGTTGTTGCCATGAAAATAATTCGTGTAGTCGATTCATGATTAATTCCGTAAATGTTGTAGCGTACTAAGGTTTTTCTTAAATGCTTCTATCAGGAGCGTTCCTTTTAAATGATAACCCGTGCCCGTAAAATGTACGTAATCGGCTTGCATGAGACCTGCATTTTTCCAAGTTTTTGACGCTCCGAGCTCACCCATGATGCCGTAAAAATCCCAAACAGCCATTTGGTACTGCGCCGCTAATTGAAAAATCACCTCGCGTTGGCGTGCCGTATTGCGATTGGGGTATTTGCGCATGTAGTAGTCATCATTTGGAACGGTCAATAAAATGGCACACTTTGGATTGCTATTCAAGATTTGCAAGATCAGTTTTTCTAAATTGGCCTTGTATACTTGTGGGTCAAATGCTTCGTAGCTGCAATGCGCATCGTTGGTTCCGACCGACAAAATAAACAAATTTGGGGGGCGCAATTGCAAATCTCGGCCGAAATTGGCGTTTGCCAAATAGGTGGGTAAACTAGCGCCGTTGATGCCGATGGCTGTGTAGGTAATGCCTGGCAAGTCATTGAGGAATTCAAAGCCAAAAAGTTCGAGTGAGAAAGGCGCTTGGCTCTTTTTAACAAACAATAAATCCAAGGAATCAAGATGATCAGAAAAACGAATTTCTGTGTAGCCTAAATCAGGGAAATGAGCAAGGTCAGTCACCAACAACTCTTGGTCACCAAAATTGAGCTCATAGGGAAACTCACCTGTATTGTGATAAATGCGCAAGCGATCAAACGGTGGCTTGACAAGCGTACGCAAATGCTTGAAATTGATCACCACCAGAGAATCTGAACAGGTAATTGCAGCGCCACTCAATCCGTAATCAAAATCTTCTGTGCGCTGCGTCACACTGCGGTAACCCTTCCAAGAATTGGGCGATGAAAAGTCGTAGTTCGAAGGATTATTGGTATGCGCCAAATTGTAAGGAAAAACCAAGCCGCGCTCTCCGCTCAAGCCTGGCCAATTAGATTGTAAAAACGTCCTGAAATCATGGGAATAGATATCGGCCTGAAGGTGTGAGCCCCCGATGTGATAAAAATTGAGTTTCCCTTGGCCGGTCTCGATCATTTCACTCAGGTCCTGATTGAGTTGCATCCAATTAGGGCTTTCGCTGCCAAAAAACTGAAATTGATTGCATTGCACTTCTATGAACGGATAAGTACGTGCAATTGCTTGCTCCTCGGTACTCAAAGAATCATTGGAACAAAGCAATGGTGGCTGTCCGAAAGCCATGAAGTGCAAGAAGCAAATCCACAAAAGGTTTCTCATTGATCGCCCCCCTTCTTGGCCTCCCATTCGGTGTAGGCAGCACCAAATGCCTCGAAAAAATATTGAGACGCAATACTGGCTCCTCGCGGACTAAAGTGAACATAATCTTTGCCGGCTAAGCCCTGCGAAACCCATGAAGGCATTGAATTTCGGCCGCCCATTGCAGCATACAAATTCCAAAAAGCGACGCCATTTTCGGCACACATTTTTTGCATGCGATCTACTGTGTAAGGCAACAACGGATACGTTTCGAATATACCATCTTGTAGCCTCGACATATCGCTAGGGCCAATTAAAATGATGGCAGCATCAGGCACTAATTTTTGAATGTAATGAATGCGATTTTTAAGCGCACCAATATAGTATCTAACACTGCTGCTGTCTCTAAAGGCGTGAACAGAATTGCCGCCAAATTGCAATATGAAGAGTTTGGTGTTGGCCTCCCGGTGCATTTGCGCAAAAACATAGGCATCCGATGAACTGAGGTCATGGCCAGATGAACCGCGCATCGCTACGTTATTCACCTGAACACCGAGGTCTCCGTCTAAACTAAAGCCTGTAAAAATGGGGCTTTTTGTTGAGGAGAATACAAAACGCAACTTGCCTGGCGTGTGGTCAAAACTCAAAGGCAAAATATGTGAACCGCCATCTGCCATTAAAGAATCTTCGTGGATCAGTTTGTCGTTTTCATAGATTTTTACCGAACATGGCTTGTAACAACTGTTATAGTAGCACTTGACGTGGCTGTAAGTACGGGCCCTTGAATAGGCCGCTGCTGAGGGTGCAATTTCTATCCACGCTTCAGTAGGTGTTGCGGCTTGTGCACCATCTGTTGAGGACACTTCGAACGTGGCAGCGGACAACATAGCGCCATAGCGTCGAGAGCTCATTTTCGGCGGCCAAAAAGCGGTATAGCGTTTGAAATTTGGTGATACTTTTTGCTTGAAACTCTGCGTGTTGTAAACATTATAGGCCGGAATAAGGCCCGGGCCAATTCCGCCAAATTGTTGTTGAATGCGCTGACGAATATAGCCAGTCATGCGGTCTCCCTCAATTTGTGAGTCTCCGTAATGAAAAATACTGATTTTTTGACCTTCGGCTGCTCCTTGCAGCGCTGCAAAAAATCGGCCGAGTTTGGCGGCAGCGCTGCCACTTAATTGAAGTGGATTTTCCGACGCACTGGCCAAAACACCCCCCTCCGGAAGGCCGGTTTTGCCCGTACTTTGTCCTTGATGTTTGACGCCCTCGTTAATATTGGTGGTGTCTACAGCAGTGACAATTTTATCTATATTTTTCTTGACTTGTTTTTTGGCAACCCAGACACGCTCAAGCGGTAAAAAGCGCCAAGTAACGCCCATCCACTTGATTCCTTTTGCAGGAATAAAAGCGCTTGGAATGCACAAAAGTGACAAGACCAAAACTAAAAAAAGCAGAACTTTGTAGGGGCGTATTTGTTGCACGTTAAAATATCTTGGGCAAATATAGTTCTTCTTTAGTCAAATTTTTAGCATATGGCCAACCAACTCGGCAACGAAAGCTCTCCTTATTTGTTACAGCATGCGCAAAATCCCGTTCATTGGGTAGCATGGTCCGAAGACGTTTTTGAGCGCGCCAAAGCGCAAGACAAAATGGTACTTATTAGCGTTGGTTATTCAGCTTGCCACTGGTGTCATGTGATGGAACACGAATGTTTTGAAGATGAAGAAGTAGCCGCTCTCATGAATCAGCATTTCATCAATGTGAAAGTTGACCGCGAAGAGCGCCCCGACGTAGACCAAGTTTACATGACTGCTGTACAGCTCATGACTCAGCGCGGTGGCTGGCCGCTCAATTGTTTTACCTTGCCCGACGGTAGGCCCATTTATGGCGGCACCTATTTCCCGAAAGACCAATGGATGCATATCCTCAAATCGTTGGCACACACCTATTCCCACGACCGAGCAAAAGCCATTGAATACGCCACGCAGCTCCACGAAGGCATCCAGCAAGCAGAATTAATAGACACTCCGCAACCTCTTTCAGGTTTTAGTGCCGAAAGACTCCACGAAATGGTGGTCCGATGGGCCCGAAGTTTTGACACTTTTGAAGGTGGTACCAATAAAGCTCCCAAATTTCCGTTACCGAACAATTGGGCCTTCTTAATGCGTTACGCAAAGCAATTTGACGAAGCCAAAATTGAGAAACAAGTGCGCCTTACACTCGATAAAATGGCTTTTGGCGGTATTTATGATCAAGTAGGTGGCGGCTTTACGCGCTACAGCGTCGATGTTTTGTGGAAAGTACCACATTTCGAGAAAATGCTCTACGATAACGCCCAGCTCATCGGCTTATATGCCAATGCCTTTTTACAATTCAACGCTCCTCATTACAAAGATCTAGTGTATCAAACATTTGACTTCTTGGAGCGCGAGCTGCTCTCTAAACTTGGTGCATACTACTGCGCATTAGATGCAGACAGCGAGGGCGATGAAGGTAAATTTTACTGCTGGTCACCGTCAGAAATCGATGAATTATTTGGCGCAAATGCGGCGCGCGTTAAGCGCTATTATCACATCAATCAAACAGGTCATTGGGAAGAAGACAAGTACATCCCGCTGCGCAAACATTCCGATGACGCATTTGCAAAAATGGAAGGCCTGACTTTAGAAGAGTGGCGCAAGCAAAAAACAGAGATCAATGACGCTTTACTCAGCGAAAGAAATCGGCGAGTGAGACCAGGGCTAGACCACAAACTTTTGGTCAGTTGGAATGCCATGATGGCAAAAGGCTTACTCGAGGCATTTCGCGTATTTGGTGAAGATGCATTTTTACTCCGAGCACTCCATATCTTATCGTGGATCAAGGAGGTGCAATGGAACGGGCAAATTTTATGGAGGGTGAATACCAACGAGCAGAAAAGCGTTGCTGGATTTTTGGAAGATTACGCGCATAGTATTGAAGCCTTTAGCTTGGCATACCAATGTACGGGGCAGCTCGATTTATTGGAATTTGCTCACGTGCTTACAGAAAAAGTAGCAGCCGATTTTCAGCATCCCGAGAGTAAAATGTGTTATTTCACTGCTTCCGATGCACAATTGATCAGTAGAAATATGGAGCTGCACGACAACGTGATTCCAGCGAGTAACTCAGTGATGGCACACGCATTTTTAACGATGGGCACCTACTACCAAAATTCAGAATGGATAAAGAGTGCCCAACAAATGCTGCAAAATATTTACGACGGAATGGAAACCTACGGGTCGGGGTACTCCAACTGGGGCCAACTGTTAATGCGGGAAATTCATCCTGAAAAACACTGGCATGTATTGACTAACGAAGCGCCTATGCAGGTTTTTCAGTCGACGAAAAATACGGCGTGTTTGCTGTCTTACCACCAAATATTACCCCTATCCAAAACATATGAGGCCAATGCCATATCTGTTTGTGAATATGGTGTTTGTCATCGGCCTGTGCAAACCGTAGCGGAAGCACTATTGCTTTAGATTAGATAATGATCGGCTTGCGAGCAATTGCGCGTTTGACAGCTGCAACTACATCTGGTGTATCGATATGGTATTTGGTCATGAGTTCCATGGGTGTCCCAGACTCTCCGAAGGTATCGTTCACAGCAACATACTCTTGAGGAGCTGGGTGCTGACGGCTCAATACTTGAGAAACTGCCTCGCCCAAACCGCCGTTCATCATGTGCTCTTCAGCTGTAACTACGCAACCTGTTTTGGCAACCGACTTCAGGATGGCCGCTTCATCTAAAGGCTTTATGGTGTGCATATTGATGAGCTCAGCAGAAATTCCGATTTCACGCAATTCTTTGAGTGCTTCAATAGACTTCCAAACCATGTGGCCACACGCAATAATAGTGACGTCTGTACCTTCGGCTAAAACGTCTGCTTTTCCGATAACAAATTCTGCATCTGGCTTTACAAAAATAGGCATCACAGGGCGGCCAAAACGCAAATAAACGGGGCCTTCGTGCGCAGCAATTGCGATTGTCGCTTGTTTCGTTTGATTGAAATCTGCAGGTACAATGACGGTCATGTTGGGCAACATGCGCATCATGCCGATATCTTCTAAAACTTGGTGGGTGGCTCCGTCTTCACCTAGTGTTAGGCCAGCGTGTGAAGCACATATTTTGACATTTTTCTTAGAATAAGCTACCGACTGACGAATCTGGTCATAAACACGGCCAGTAGAAAAGTTGGCGAAAGTACCTGTGAATGGAATTTTGCCGCCGATGGTCATGCCGGCAGCCAAACCTATCATGTTGGCTTCAGCAATGCCTGCTTGAAAGAAACGCTCAGGGTTTGCTTTTTGAAACGCATCCATTTTAAGGGAGCCCGTGAGGTCTGCGCAAAGTGCAACAACGTTAGGGTTTTGCTCGCCAAGAACGGCTAAACCTTCTCCGAATCCTGAACGGGTGTCTTTGTTTCCGAGTACTTCAAATTCCATTTTTATAAAGTTAGATTAGTGATTTTAAGGGATGTAATATTGAATTTCTTTTCTTTCGAGTAGGCGCTAGAACGCTGTTCTTTTTCGCGATAAACCAACTTGTATGAACCAGGTTGCAATTTTAGGTTACCACTTGCTTGGTTGTATTTGAGGTCAGTGACCCACTCCCACTGACCCGGATTGCGTTCATAAAAAACTTGGGCCACCACTCCTTTCGGTGCCTGATAAACCAATTGGCCTGCTGCAGGAATATCAATGCTCGTGAGTTTGGATTGCTCAATTTGAACTTCCTTGTATGTGCGCGGCAACGTGAGTATTTCTAACTGATAGGTTCCAATTAAGTATTTCTGGACATCAGAAAGTTGCTGTACATTAAGTGTTTGGGTAGTGCCATTTTGCAACACCCGCGTCGGTAAAATGGTGCCTTCCGGACTTTTTGAGGAAGTAATTTTGAGCTGGCCTTGTGCTGCTGGTACCTGAATCGTATTGTGCGTATGCGGTATGATCTGAATGCCATTCTTGCGCACTTCAGGTACGGTTGCTACGCGTAAATCGTATTTAAGCGAAGGGTCGAGCACCAAAGTATCAGGTAAGCCCTTGCGGTTGAGTGTATGGACGTACGTGTATTTTAAGTTGGACGTTCCCGCTTCGTACAAAAACATGCTGACTTCTGTTTCAAGTGGTTTGGCCTCTACCGTGTTGAGATTGATCTGAACGGTTGTATTCAAAAGTGCCTTAGACAAAATATTTGACAGTACGTTTTCAAAAGCGGCTTTGCTCTCGGCGTCTGTGTAAGCGCCAATACATTCAAATTTGTCGAGGTAGCTGAGGTCCATGCCAAGACCGATCACAAATGGCGTTACTTTGACGCCTTTATCGCGGAGTTTGCGCGCAATAATACAAGGATCGTTGTCGCAAGATTCAAGGCCGTCGGTGATCAATATAATGAAGTTTCGGGCGAGTGTATCTGGGAAATCAGCCGCCGCCGCCTCTAGGGAGCGCGCAATCGGCGTTGCGCCTTTTGCTTGAATCCCTTTGATTTTATTTTTAATGGGGTCTATATTAGAAGGGCCAAAAGCCACCTCTAGTTTGGTGTCTTGACAATCTTGGTAGGTATTGGTGACATTAGATTGGTGACCGTAAACGCGCAAGGCAAGTTCGAGGTCTGGAACTCCGCGTAGGCTCTCTATGCTTTTGGTTAAAACTTCCTTGGCTGCAGCCATTCGCGTCTGGTTGTTCCAGTCGAGGTTCATGGAGTTCGAGGCGTCCAGGATGAAAAGTATGCGCGTTGTTTTTTGGGCCCAACTTAATTGGAAAAAAGTCAATAATATGAGGCACCAAATTGTTTTCACTAGTAGTCGCCGAGAGATTCTTCGAGTTGGTCTAGTGCTACTTGCAATTGCTCAGCATTTGGAGCAACGCCATGCCATTTGTGAGAGCCCATCATGTAATCGACCCCCTGACCCATTTCGGTTTTCATGATGATCACCACTGGCTTTCCTTTGCCGGTCATAGATTTGGCCTGTTGCATGGTGCTGCGTATGCTATCGAAATCATGGCCGTCCATTTGCAAGACATCCCAACCGAAAGCAACCCATTTTTGGTGGAGATCACCCAAAGAAAGCACTTCGTCTACGTCTCCGTCGATCTGACGGCCGTTGGCGTCTATTGTAGCAATAATGTTATCTACTTTATTGGCGGCGGCATACATAGCAGCCTCCCAAATTTGACCTTCTTGCAATTCGCCGTCGCCGTGAAGGGTATAAACGATTGTAGGATCTTGGTTGAGTTTTTTAATTTGGGCAGCACCGATGCCAACAGAAAGACCTTGACCTAAAGAGCCCGATGCCATGCGGATGCCTGGAAGATTTTTGTCTGTGGAAGGATGCCCTTGCAGACGCGTGCCTAATTTGCGAAAGGTTCCTAATTCTGACACAGGGAAATAACCTGCTCTGGCTAATACGCTATACCAAACAGGTGAGATGTGACCGTTTGACAAAAAGAAAAGGTCTTCGTTTTTGCCATCCATTTGAAAATTGGCAGCATTGTGTTGCATTTGCTCAAAATAGAGATAGGTGAGAAAGTCAGTGCACCCCAATGAACCACCCGGATGCCCTGAATTTACGGCCGAAACCATTCTAACGATATCTCTTCTTACTTGTGAGGCAATGCCTGCCAATGCTTTGTTTTCCATGATAAAAAATTGTACTTTTCGAGCTACAAAGCTACGTTTTATTAACTTAGCCTTCGATTTAAAACTTTAAACATTTGATGCAACTTTTCAACGAGAAGTTACGTCTTCAACCGAATTCTATCCGTTATGAAATTATTTTACGCCTTTATTTTCGCTTTGTTGAGCCTCACTTCTTGGTCTCAATCAGTCGAAACTCAGCTTAGCAAAAGTTATTCCAAAGAAGAAATTGCACAGTTTAAAGCAGAAAATTCCTTGCCTTTATACACTTACGCAATTGACCACGCTTGTTACCTTATACAGGCTCCTCAAGGTAAGGATATCTCTCAGTTCGATGTGCTCGATTTACCTACTCAAAACAGCACCTTACCCCTTCGATTTACAGATTTTGGCTTCAAAATACTCGATCGCACTCAATATTTTAAAGTTGCGAACGCTGATCAAATCTTAGTGGTCAAGTCTAAAAACGTTCTTTCATTAGAAATGCAAAATCAGAAAAAATGAAACATTTCTTACTCAGCATAATCGTGCTATTTGGTCTAATTTCAGGCCTCAATGCACAAGTTACCCTTACTTTAACAGGTCCAGACTACGGGCAGACGAATCCGCTCAACTGCGCTGGCATTGTGCCTACGGGTGGTACTAACTTCATTGATGGCACTGGAAATTACCTGCCAAACATGAACGAAACTTTAGTGCTTTGTCCAGACCTTACGCAAGGCTCTAAAGTATCTATTGCGTTTGCCACCAACATCGGCTTTGAATGGGATGTCCACCCCACTGATACACTTTACATTTACGATGGTCCATCAACTGCAGCGCCTTTACTAGGTGCATACAACAGCGGCACAAACCCCGTAGGTTTGTTCGCGCAAGCGTCATGGAACAACCCAACGGGCTGTCTTACATTGCGCTTTAAATCAAATGGCGCCAATGAAGGTACTGGCTGGGTAGCAAACGTTGCTTGCGGAAACCCGCCTCAGCCAATTATTGCTCATGTCGAAGCTTTCAAAAACGGCGGCGGTTCTAATATCATGAACCCCCTAGACACTGGTTTTGTAGACCTCTGCCCTGGTGACAGTGTCTTACTCAAAGCACTACCCGGATTCCCTTATTCACTGGAAAATACAAATACGGGTTATTCTCAAACAAATAACAACTGTACTTTTACCTGGACAATTGGGGGCGTTGGTCAGTTTACAGGTGATCAAATTTGGTTCACCCCAACCAATAATACGGGTTACTATGTCGACCTCGCTGTAACAGACAATTTTCCGCAAACCATTCACTCTAACTTCAAGGTTCGCGTCTCGATTCCACCGATTTTTGCCGGCACAGGGCCGTTAGAAGACACCGTTTGCTTAGGCCAAAATTCGTATTTAGTGGGTGGTGTAACACCTCAAGACACTGTTGGTATTGAAATCCCTGGCGGAACTTTCCAAATCGGAGGAACATTTGCTGGCCTCACTTTCTTGCCCGATGGTGCCGGCCAAATGTATCAAACAGCGGTACCTATGTCTGGTTTTGACTCCACAGCCGTCATTACCTCAGCTGCCGATATCGATCAAATTTGCCTAGACATCGAACACTCTTATATTGGCGATATAGAAATTGCTTTGACCTGCCCGAACGGCACAACCGTATCTTTAATGAATGCCTACAATCAAACGCCTTTCGGCTGGGCAGAGCTCGTTCCTGGTGGCTGCGGCAATGGTATAAGCACCTTCCTAGGTAACGATACCGATATCGACGGTGGTAACCCAGGCTCACCTGTCTGGACCTACTGTTTTTCTACCACGAGCAATACTTTCAACACAATTTGTGCTGAAAATGCAGCGGGCAACACCATTATCAATGACTATGGTTTTCCGTCCATGAATCCGAATGGTGTTTACCTACCAGATGGCGATTTCAATCAATTTGCAGGTTGCCCCATCAATGGCAACTGGACGATTTCTGTTCAGGACAACCAAGGTATCGACGACGGCTACATTTTCTCTTGGGGTATTTACTTCAATGCCTCACTTTATCCGGAAAGCGAAGGTTACCAAAACTATGTAGTTACAGAAGGCTGGGCCTCAGACCCTACTATTATCTCAGGTCAGAACGACACCTTAATCGTCATTCAGCCAAGCACACCAGGCGTAACAAACTACACCTACAGCATCACCGATAATTTTGGATGTAATTACGACACTACCGTTTCATTCGTTGTGTTACCACGTCCTGCCATATTCTCAGATACAGCTGTTTGTCATTACAGCTATTTTGTAGGCAATACCACTTCTTATGCGGGTGGGCAATGGTATGCCATTGACACTGCTGTTCATTTTCTACCCAATAATTTAGTCGATAACCCCGAAATTACCACCTACAACATGGGCGGTATTTACCCTGTATTCTACATAGACAACGCTTGCCAAGACACCGTTGCAGCGAGCATAGAGTTCATGCCCTACGTCTATATGGCCATTCTTGACTCTGCAATATGTCAGGGGGCAAGTCTTTGGCTCAATCCTTATGTGATCAATACAACGCCGCTTCAAAGTGGTTACAGCCCGCCTATCACCGGGCAATGGTGGGACGGCAGCACAGAAGTGCCAAGACTTGCTACAGAAGCAGGAAATTACATCTACACAGCTCAAAATGCCTGTAACAGCATCAGTGACACCGCTAATATCACCTACAAGCCTTGCGATATCACGGCGCCAAATGTCGTGGTGCTTTCATCGTTGAACGGTAACGACGCATTTTATGTCAACTACGAAGGGATTTCTTCATTTAACTGCACCATTCTCAATCGCTGGGGTAATGTTATTTTCGAATACACAAACCCAGCTGAAAAGTGGTATGGTAAAACAGCTGCAGGCGATGTAGTGGAAGAAGGTACCTACTTTTACCGCATAGATGCAACTTTAGACGGTGGCATTGAGCTTCAAAAACATGGTTTTGTCGTGTTGAAGCACTAACATTGCTTATTTTTGTGGCAAAACCATACCAATGATCAGTTTTGCCGACGAAATCAAACAAGGAATACCATCTGAACTCCCAGCTCTTAAAGCGTGGGATCCAAGTATCAATCATGCGCCAAAACGCAAAGAGATCCTAAGCCCTGCTGAGAAGAAACTGGCAATTGCCAATGCTTTGCGTTACTTCCCGAAAGAACAACATGCCGTTCTTGCTGCCGAATTTGCAAAAGAATTGCATACTTATGGCCGCATTTATATGTATCGATTTATGCCCGAACATCCCATATTTGCGAGGGCAATCACCGAATATCCAGGAAAATCAGAGCAGGCCAAAGCCATTATGCTTATGATTCAAAATAACCTAGATCATCGCGTTGCGCAGCATCCGCATGAGCTCATCACCTACGGCGGCAACGGCGCTGTATTTCAGAACTGGATTCAGTACCGCCTGGTAATGCAGTACCTCTCAGAAATGACAGACGAGCAAACGCTGGTCATGTACTCTGGCCACCCGATGGGCTTGTTCCCCTCGCATCCAAATGCACCACGAGTAGTCGTGACCAACGGCATGATGATTCCTAATTACTCTAAACCAGACGACTGGGAAAAATTCAATGCGTTGGGCGTTACGCAATACGGCCAAATGACCGCAGGTTCCTATATGTATATTGGCCCTCAAGGAATAGTTCACGGAACCACTATTACCGTACTCAACGCAGTTCGCCGACTAGCAAAAACCAGAGACGACATCAAAGGAAAGCTATTTTTAACTGCTGGTTTAGGTGGGATGTCAGGAGCGCAACCAAAAGCGGGCAATATCGCTGGCGTGATCTCCGTAACGGCAGAAGTCAATCCAAAAGCGGCCCATACGCGTCACGAACAAGGTTGGGTCGACGAAATCATTTCTGATCTAGATGAATTGGTGACCAGAGTAAAAAAGGCACAAGCCACCAAAGAGGTGGTGTCTATTGCTTACCTCGGAAACGTCGTAGACGTCTGGGAAAAATTCGACCAAACAGGTGTGCATGTAGACCTCGGCTCAGATCAAACCTCTCTGCACAACCCTTGGGCGGGCGGTTATTATCCTGCTGGCTTAAGTTTTGATGAAGCCAACGACATGATGGCCAATGAACCTGAAAAATTCAAAACATACGTTCAAGAGAGCCTGCGCAGACATGCCGCTGCGGTAAATAAACACACCGCCAGAGGAACCTACTTTTTCGATTACGGCAATGCCTTTTTACTTGAATCATCGAGAGCAGGTGGCGAAGTCATGGCGGAAAACCACATCGACTTCAAATATCCATCCTATATCCAAGACATCCTTGGCCCAATGTGCTTTGATTTCGGCTTTGGACCCTTCCGTTGGGTTTGTGCCAGTGGGAAGCCAGAAGACCTCGAAAAAACTGATGCCATTGCCTGCAAAGTGCTCGAGACCATGATGGCCAAAAGCCCAGCAGAAATCCAACAGCAAATGGCCGATAACATCCAATGGATCAAAGGCGCTCAAGAAAATAAATTGGTGGTGGGTTCGCAAGCGCGCATTTTGTATGCAGATGCCGAAGGGCGCATGCGCATTGCAGCTGCCTTCAACGAGGCCATTGCAAATGGTGAAATCGGACCCGTCATATTAGGCCGTGATCACCACGATGTATCCGGCACAGACTCACCCTACCGAGAAACATCTAATATTTACGACGGCTCGCGCTTCACTGCCGACATGGCCATTCAAAATGTAATCGGCGATAGCTTTAGAGGGGCTACCTGGGTGAGTATTCACAACGGTGGCGGAGTTGGTTGGGGAGAAGTCATTAACGGTGGCTTCGGCATGCTTTTAGACGGTTCTGAGCAAGCGCAGCGCAATCTCACCAGTATGCTGCATTGGGATGTCAATAATGGAATTGCCAGACGCAATTGGGCGCGCAATGAAAACGCCATATTTGCAATCAAACGCGCCATGGAAGCAGAGCCACTTTTGAAAGTAACACTTCCTCATTTAGTTGAAGATCAATTATTGGATGGGCTTTTTGATTAAAACCCCATTTTGGTTTGAATCAATTTTTAGGGAACGCCGTTCTTAAGAACTCACCCTTACTTGTCGGCATTTCAAAATGAAGGATGTCTGCAATTGTTGTAGAGATATCGGTCATTTCAGCTTCTTCTTGAACCACAAGCCCTTTCGGTGTGTCTGGCCCCAAAACAAGCAGAGAGATATGCCTGCATCCTTCGCAACGACAACCGTGGTTCACAAAACCCGAACGCACACCATCGAGGTGCCTGCCGTGGTCATTGGTAATCATTAAAGTAGTCTGATTGCGCAAAACAGGGTTCGACTGTATCATTTGCCATAATTGTGCAGCATATAAATCGGATTGCGTAATCGATTCTAAGTATTTATCCCAGTTGTTGGCATGCCCATAAACATCTACTGCCAATAAATTGATGAGCATGAGCTGTGGCGGATTTGAACTCTGAACCAATTCCGTGACCTTTGCAAAAGTTTTGTCGTCGCGTCCGTAGCCCAAACCATTCCCATTTGGGCCGCAATAGGTACTCGCTTGGTAGAGATTGTGCCATTTTTTGTGTGAGGTATTTACCAACACGTCCAATTTTCCTTTGCTCGCAACAACATAAGCAGCCGTAGAATCCTTACCTGAAGCTTTCAGGAAATATTGAAAAATATTGGGCGCTTTGGGCAAAGCTGTTCCTGCATTAGAGATGCGCTGATAGGTTCCTGTTACAATTGCGGTATGACCAGGCACCGTATAAGTGGGACCATTATTTTTGAAGTTCGCATAAAAAGTACCTTGATGCTTCAGAGAATCACAAAGAATTGGGCTGTATTTACACGTTGGCTCGCCATAGGTTTCTGAATAACGCGGGCCATCAATAACTAAGATGTAAACGTATTTAGTGGCATAATTAGTTTGCGAATTTTGGGCGTAGGCCTGTAAGTGCACAGACAAACAAACCAATACGAAGCAAATGATTCTTTCCATTGGCCAAAATTACACAGAAAACGCTAAAGAGGATAAATACTTAGATGCGTTGCAACTTGAGTACGGTTTGTGGCTTATCAACACCAGTGTATTTCAAGATGTAGAAGCCGACTTGCGGTAAGGTGAATTGTTCAATTGACTTTGTAGCCCTAAAGACTTGTATCAATTTGCCCGATCCATCAAATAATTCAAGTACATCATTGGCTTGCAAACCGTTGATTTGAATCGTTTCGGATGTCGGATTCGGGTAAACCTCGATTGGAGAAATATCCAAATCGTTTAGGCCAGAAAGGTTGGCATCGTAAATTACGTGAATTGGGATGTTTTTTGTGACGGTTTGTGCCGGAATGCCGTTGTCTGTGGTTTCAATTTGAATATGATATACACCAGGTTGTACGCCTGTAGCATCAAAGGTGATGTCGAAACTTGTGAATTCATTGCTCACTAAAGATGTTTGGTAGCTCAGGGCATTTGGTTCATCGCAGGAAATATTTGTCGTTAATATCTGACCAATTTCAGGAGTGCTGATCCCAATTGAAAAATCTACGGCATTCAAGCTTTTTAAGGTATCGCCAGTATAAACATCGATGGTATCGCAAATGCCACTGCTCATAACTAGAGGCGGAATATTTGAATTGGTATTGGCTAAATCAAAATAGATTTCTTGACCATCTAAAAAATCGACTTGATCGTTCGTATTGTAGGGCCCATCAAAATTGACACCAGCTGAGTCGAACTGCCCTACTTGGAAATAATTGATGCCATTTCCGATATTGACACCAACTGTAGCGGGAAAACCACCAAATCCATTCACTCCAGAAGAAGCCGCTCCGGTCGTCCATTGCATATCTCCATAACAAAAAGACACGTTGTTGGCATTCGGGATGAGTGTGTCTAAGCCATCTGAGATGATCAACTGAAAGGTATTGAGTTTGTCTTCCATCATTGAAAAATAGCCAACATGATCCCAAATTACAATTAATGAATGCGCATTGACTTTGTACCATACATTACCACCGTTGGTAGACCTTGTATCTACATCTGCCCAAAAAGGAGCAATCATGTTAAATGTAGGGTCTGGAAAAGGGTAAGCGGTAAACGTAAAATATGGTTGTGAAAACGATATGTTGCCATTGTTATTGATGTACAAACTATCGTAGGTGGTTCCGTAAAAACTAAAATCAAAAGGCAATGCGATGCTATTTGAGTAGAGGTCGTCGTTAGGAAGCATAGCTAACTGAAAAGTGGAATCTAATGGTATTAAGCAATCGCAGAGACCCGTTTTTTGAACCTGAGAACCGCTGTAATGCTGATTCAATGAGGTGGCTGTCGGTGCCACAAGCGCTACACTATGAAGTTCGTTGTTTTGTTTAAGTGTTTGATAGGCCTTCGAATCAATAGTGACTTGTTGGGCCATAACTAGGGAGATCGAAAATAAACTACAGACGAGTAAAAATAGACGCATAACTTTGTTTTTGAATAAGTTGAGTGTTAAATTAAGTAAAACCCAAACAAGTGCATAATTTCTTTGTTTAAATCTTTGGATGCAATACCATTAAAGTGGTAAATTTGCAGCAAACAAAGTGTTTTATTTATAATTAATCTAAATAAAAACGAGATGTTAACCGTAACAGACGCTGCTAAAAAGCAGGCGCTTCGCCTCATGGAAGACGAACAAAAAGATGGTTTCTTTATACGCGTTGGCGTTCAAGGAGGAGGGTGCTCAGGCCTTATGTATCAACTTACCTTTGACAATCAAGAACAAGAAGGCGATATGTCTTTTGAAAATAACGGCGTCAAGGTTGTCGTCGACAAAAAAAGCTATCTCTATTTGGTCGGTACGACCCTAGATTTCTCGGGCGGGCTCAATGGAAAGGGTTTTGTTTTCCAAAATCCAAATGCAGATCGTACTTGTGGTTGTGGTGAATCTTTTTCTGTATAACGATGTCAAACTACACCGAAAACGAACTCGCACAAGACCTAGAAAACCAAGAATATAAATTTGGTTTTGTCACAGACATCGAAGCTGATACCGTTCCTGTTGGTCTTAACGAAGACATCATTCGACTCATCTCCGCCAAAAAAAACGAGCCTAGTTGGCTACTAGACTACCGTCTCAAAGCCTTTGCTATTTGGCAAGAAATGACAGAGCCAGAATGGGCTCATGTTTATTACCAAAAACCTGATTTTCAAGCGATTGCCTACTACTCCGCGCCCAAACAAACCAAAAAATATGAATCCTGGGACGACGTCGATCCAGAGCTGAAAGAAACCATGAAAAAGCTCGGAATTTCCATGGAAGAGCAACAGCGCCTTACAGGTGTTGCCGTAGATTTTGTCATGGATTCAGTTTCTGTAGCTACCTCTTTTAAAGAAAAACTAAGCGAACTCGGCATCATCTTCTGCTCTTTCTCTGACGCTGTTCAAGAACATCCAGAACTCGTGCAAAAATACATGGGAACTGTTGTGCCAAGCACAGACAACTTCTATGCCGCACTCAACAGCGCTGTCTTTACAGATGGTTCGTTCTGTTATATTCCAAAAGGAGTTCGCTGCCCCATGGAACTTTCCACTTACTTCCGCATCAACGCCGGAGGCACCGGGCAATTTGAACGCACACTGGTTGTCGCCGACGAAGGCGCCTACGTTTCTTATTTAGAAGGCTGTACGGCTCCGCAGCGCGACGAAAACCAACTCCACGCAGCAGTTGTTGAGCTTATAGCCCTAAACGACGCCGAAATCAAATACTCAACAGTACAAAACTGGTATCCTGGAGACAAAGAAGGGAAAGGCGGGGTCTTTAATTTTGTGACCAAACGCGGCATTTGCGAAACCAACGCAAAAATATCCTGGACGCAAGTTGAAACCGGTTCGGCCGTTACCTGGAAATATCCATCTTGTATTTTAAAAGGAGACCACTCCGTTGGCGAGTTCTATTCAGTAGCCGTTACCAACAACTACCAACAAGCCGATACCGGAACCAAAATGATCCACCTTGGTAAAAACACCAAATCAACGATCATATCAAAAGGTATTTCAGCGGGTAAATCCCAGAACTCTTATAGAGGATTGGTACAAATACACAAAGGCGCCCAAAACGCACGCAATTTTTCGCAGTGCGATTCCCTGCTCATGACCGACGAATGCGGTGCGCACACGTTCCCATATATCGAATGTAAAAATCCGAGTGCAAAAATTGAGCACGAAGCAACCACCTCCAAAATTGGCGAAGACCAACTTTTCTATTGTATGCAACGCGGCATTAGTGAAGAAAAGGCCATTAGCCTCATCGTCAATGGCTATTGCAAAGAAGTACTCAACCAATTGCCTATGGAGTTTGCAGTAGAAGCACAAAAACTTTTAGCCATTAGTTTAGAAGGTAGCGTGGGTTAAGCCACTAAATAAAGAATTCAAGACCAGATTTGACAAAATGATAAAAATCGAAAATTTACACGCGAGCATCAACGGAAAAGAAATCCTTAAAGGATTGAACTTGGAAGTCAAAGCAGGTGAAGTTCATGCCATAATGGGCCCAAATGGTGCAGGAAAAAGTACCCTTGCATCCGTTTTAGCCGGAAGAGAAGATTACGAAATCACGCAAGGTAGCGTTACCTTTCAAGGTAAAGATCTACTTGAGCTTTCTACCGAAGACCGCGCCCGTGAAGGCCTCTTCCTCGCTTTTCAATACCCTGTAGAAATTCCTGGTGTAAGCAACGTCAACTTTTTGCGAACTGCTCTCAATGAGAAACGCGCCTATCATGGCCAAGACCCCATTTCTGCCAAAGACTTCATGGCGCTCGTTCGTGAAAAATCTGCACTTGTAGAGCTAGATGCCAAACTCGCTTCTCGCTCTGTCAATGAAGGCTTTTCCGGCGGAGAAAAGAAACGCAATGAAATCTTTCAGATGGCCATGCTTGAGCCCAAATTAGCCGTTCTAGACGAAACAGACTCAGGACTTGACATCGATGCACTTCGTATTGTTTCACACGGCGTCAATGCGCTCAAAACACCTGAGAACGCCAGCATCGTCATTACCCATTACCAACGCCTCTTAGACTACATTATTCCAGATGTGGTTCACGTCCTCTACGATGGTCGAATTGTTAAATCCGGACCGAAAGAATTAGCCCTTGAGCTCGAAGAACGCGGTTACGACTGGATCAAAGAAAGTGTATAACATGGAAACGCTCGTGAGCAATAAACTCAGTCAATTTACTGCGGGTCTTGAAGGCACTACACTGCCTATTTCAACTGCGCTACAAACTGAAGCTGTTACATATTTGCGCGGTCAAGACTTACCCACTACCAAAACGGAACGGTTTAAGTATACGCGTCTGGGCAAACTCTCAACAGCAAACTTTACTACTACCCAACAGCTTTCCAAAGAGGAGTTGAATGCCTTTGCAGTTCTAAAGAACGCCTACACAGTGTTCATTAACAACGAGCAGGTTATCATCCCTGAAAATTTACCTGTTGGTCTTGAAATTAGCTTACTTTCAGAAGCGAATACAAACTATCATGAAGCGCGTTTCAACGATGTATTTAGCGCACTTAGCGTACAATACGCGCGTCAAGGAATCTGCATTAAAGTTGCCAAAAATTGCACTTTAGATTTACCTATCCAACTTGTGCAAGTCAATAGCGGTGGTAAATACTTTTACCGTCATCATTTTCATTTTGGAGAAAATGCCGAAGCACAACTCTATGTTGTGTCTAAAAGTACGTCGGAACAGGTTAGCTTTGCACACACCCATTTTCAGTACGACATCGCGCGTGCTGCGCGCATCAAAGTCACCAAACTTCAGGATTGTACAACAGGGCATTTTGATATGAACGAAGACCGCGCACAACAAGAAACACAAGCGCTTTTTGAAATCAATACACTTACCCTCGACGGTTCTTTTGTCCGCAACGACAGCTCCATTGCTATTGTCGGCGAACATGCACAAACTTATTTAAACGGCGCTTATTGGCTCAAAGACGAACAACACGTTGCCAACTACACCACCATGGATCATCGGGTTGCTAACTGTGAATCTTTTGAAACCTACAAAGGTGTCGCTGCAGACCGCTCAACGGCAGTTTTCAACGGGAAAGTATTTGTGCGCAAAGATGCGCAAAAGACAAACGCATATCAAAGCAATGCGAATGTATTACTCTCGGAAAATGCGAGTGTCAATTCAAAACCAGAATTAGAAATATACGCCGACGACGTGAAGTGTTCGCATGGTTCAACCACTGGCCAACTCGACGAAAACGCACTCTTCTATTTACGCGCTAGAGGTCTCAGCGAAGCAGCTGCCAAAACGCTTCTGCTGCAAGCATTCATGGAAGATGTCCTGACATATGTTCAAAATGAAGAAGCGTTAGCTTTTGTGCATCAGCGCATTGCCGACCGATTCAATTGGCACTTTTAAGCTTCTCTATAAACAAAAAAAGAGCGCTCAATGAGCGCTCTTTTTTTTATATCAATTTTTTTAATTACGATTTAAGCGCTTCGGCTCCACCAACGATCTCGAGGATTTCATTGGTAATGGCAGCCTGACGTGCTTTGTTGTAACTCAATTTAAGGTTTTTCTGTAGTTCACTTGCGTTGTCAGTGGCTTTGTGCATTGCGGTCATGCGGGCGCCGTGTTCAGCTGCAAATGAATCTCTGATTGCCTTGTAAAGCTGGAGCTTCATGGATTTAGGCAATAAATCTTCAACGATATCCATTTTGGATGGTTCAAAAATATAGTCGCCAGCCTCAGAATCACTAACAGTTGGTACTATAGGCAAGAATTGTTCCGTTTCGATGTTTTGAGTTGCTGCATTGACAAAACGATTATAGACCAATACAACTTTGTCAAAAGATTTATTGAGGAATTGCTCCATGATTTCTTCTGCTACCTGAGCTACAAGTTCAAAGCGTAAATCTGCGTAGATGTCTTCCATGTTCTCCAATTTTTCATTGGCATAGAATTGCGGTGTACGCTTATAAACATCTTTGATTTTTTTACCTAAGCAAAGTACAGAAACTTCTTTACCGGCGTAATCTTCAGAAATGAGGGTTCCTACGCGCTTGATGATGTTGTTATTGAAACCACCACAAAGACCACGATTTGAGGTAATGCCGACGATCAGAATTTTGTTGGCCTCGCGTTGTTCGGCGTAGGCATTTTCTGATAAATCTAGGCTTGCACTCAGGTTCTCGAGGATTTCGCGCAATTTGCCAGCATACGGACGCATTTGCGTTACGGCATCTTGGGCGCGTTTCAATTTAGCAGCAGAAACCATCTTCATAGCAGAAGTAATCTGCATGGTGGAACCAACTGAACTGATGCGGTTACGTATTTCTTTTAGATTCGCCATTCCAATCCTAAATTAAGGCTTTAATTATGCAAATTTAGCAGCTACTTCTTTGGCTGTTTTTGTCAAAACGGCCTCGATTTCATCTGTATATTTTCCTGCTTTGAGCGCAACTAGCGTATCGGCATGGTTGGCTTCGAGCACAGTAAGGTAGTCTTTTTCGAATTCTTTGATCTTCGTAACTGGAACTGGCTGCATAAGGCCTTTTACACCTGCGTAGATGATGGCAATTTGCTTTTCTACTGGGTATGGGTCGCCTTCGCGTTGCTTCAAGATTTCTACGTTACGTGCACCTTTGTCGAGTACCGCTTTTGTAGCTGCATCGAGGTCAGAACCAAACTTAGCAAATGCTTCGAGTTCGCGGTACTGAGCTTGATCAAGCTTAAGGGTACCTGCTACTTTTTTCATTGACTTAATTTGTGCCGAACCACCTACGCGAGATACAGAGATACCTACGTTGATCGCCGGACGAATACCAGAGTTAAATAAGTCTGACTCCAAGAAGATCTGACCATCGGTGATGGAGATCACGTTTGTTGGAATGTAGGCAGAAACGTCACCTGCTTGTGTTTCAATGATAGGAAGTGCTGTAAGAGAACCACCACCGCGTACTTTGTCTTTTAATGAAGCTGGTAAGTCGTTCATTTGCTTAGCGATGCTGTCATCAGCGATTACTTTCGCAGCACGCTCGAGTAAGCGAGAGTGAAGATAAAAGACGTCACCTGGGTAGGCCTCGCGTCCTGGCGGACGACGTAAAAGAAGCGATACCTCGCGGTATGCTACCGCTTGCTTAGAAAGGTCATCGTAAACAATAAGTGCTGGTTTACCGCAGTCGCGGAAGTATTCTCCGACAGCTGCACCAGTCATTGGCGCGTAGAACTGCATTGGAGCTGGATCTGATGCGTTTGCAGCAACTACAGTTGTGTAGGCCATTGCGCCTGCATCTTCTAATTTTTTAACAATACCTGCAACGGTTGAACCTTTTTGTCCAATAGCTACATAAATACAGTAAACAGGCTCACCGCGGTCGTAAAACTCGCGTTGGTTGATGATGGTATCAATGGCAACAGTTGTTTTACCTGTTTGACGGTCACCGATGATGAGCTCGCGCTGACCACGACCAATTGGAATCATGGCATCGACCGCTTTGATACCAGTTTGAAGTGGCTCGTTTACCGGTTGACGGAAGATAACTCCTGGTGCTTTGCGCTCAATTGGCATTTCGTAAAGTTCACCTTGGATTGGACCTTTACCGTCGATTGGCTGACCGAGGGTGTCTACGACACGACCTACCATACCGTCACCAACTTTTACAGAGGCAATTTTACCAAGACGACGAACAGTATCACCTTCTTTTACACTAGAAGAACGACCAAGCAATACTGCTCCGACGTTATCTTCTTCGAGGTTCAATGCAATTCCTTGCATGCCACCATCAAATTCAATGAGTTCGCCGTATTGTACGCCGTTCATTCCGTAAATGCGTGCAATACCATCTCCTACCTGAAGTACCGTTCCTACTTCTTGCAATTCAGCTTCTGAGCGGAAACCTGAGAGTTGCTCTCTCAATATTACAATAAAGCCGCCGAGGAGTGCCGCGTCGATTTCTTCGGTGATTTCTGGCGTACCAGACAAAGAAGAAGAAATTTTGGCTAAGATCGATTGTTTGGTGCTCTCTTCGAGTTGCTGCGCGCTGATGATAGTGATTGGCACTATACCGCGGTGCGCTTTGAGTTGAGCAATAAACTGTTTAGCGATATCGAGCATCACTGACTCGCGACCATTGTTGGTGACGAGTGAAAGGAAATCGATGGTAGTTTGGTTGAAGTCCTTGAAAATTTGCTTGATCACTGCAATCTTTTTATCGATGTTAATGAGCGGTGAATTCAAGAAAATTTGAAAGTCATGGGCGTCGTTGGCTACAGCCAAAAGCTGCAGGATGTCGGACTCAATGAGCTCCACTTTATTGTGCTCTATTGCTAACTCTAAAAGAGCGGTAGCGTAGCGAACAGCAGATTTGTTGGACTTCATGGATTAGTTCATTTTGATTTCACCTGCAAGTTGGCTTGCGAGTGCTTTTTGTTTGTCGTCTGAACTAAGTTCTTGACGCACTACTTTCTCTGCAATTTCCAAGGAAAGGCTCGCTACATGATTTTTGAGCTCAGCCATAGCTGCTGCCTTTTCGCTGTTGATGGTCTGGCGTGCAGACTCAACAATTTTTGCAGCTTCGTCTTTAGCTTTTCCTTTTGCGTCTTCGACCATTCCAGTTGCCGCTTCTTTCGCTTCTTTTAAAATTTGGTCGCGTTCTGCACGCGCCTCTTTTAAAATTTGGTAGTTTTCAGCTTTAAGCGCTTGCATTTCTGCTTTGGTTTTTTCAGCAAGTTCTAATGCTTCTGAGATTTTCTGCTCGCGTGTGTTGACCGCATTCAAAATTGGCTTCCATGCAAACTTAGCCAACAAGAAAAGCAAGAGGCTGAAGACAAGGCCTGTCCAAACAAGTAAACCAAAATCAGGTAATATCAAATCCATTTTTGTATGTTTTAAATTTTAAAAAAAGGAAACCACAACCAACCGTTGCAGTTTCCTTTTGAGTTTAATTACGCTTTTGCTCCAAGAAGACCAACTACGACTCCAAACAATGCAACACCTTCGATAAGTGCCGCTGCGATGATCATCGCTGTTTGAATTTTACCAGCTGCTTCTGGGTTGCGCGCAATACCTTCTACTGCAGAACCACCGATACGACCGATTCCAAGACCTGCGCCTAAAACTGCCAAGGTTACTATTTAATGATGTGCTTCCTCTACAGCTGCCCCAATAAACAATGCAGAGAGCATTGCAAAGAGGAAACCTTGTAAGAAAGCAACGAGGATTTCAAGCACCGAGATAAACAAAGCCATCGGCACAGACAGACCTGCCCAAGCGATGTTTTTGTTGATAAAGATGATGGAAATCAAGGCTAAAACGATAATGTGACCAGCCGTAATGTTCGCAAACAAACGAATCATGAGGGCGAATGGTTTGGTGAGGATACCAATGAGTTCGATTGGAATCATGAAGATTTTCATGGGAACTGGAATGCCTGGCATCCAGAAAATGTGGCCCCAGTAGTTTTTGTTACCAGAAAAGACCGTAACCAATAAAGTACAGAATGCCAAGAAAAGTGTAATGGTGATGTTTCCTGTAAGGTTAGCTCCGCCTGGGATAATTGGAATCAGACCCAACATGTTATTGATCCAGATAAAAAAGAAGATGGTCAATAAATAAGGAACGTATTTGTGGTATTTGTGCTTGTCGATGTTGGCTTTGGCGATGTCGTCGCGGACCATTACAATAATCGGCTCTAAGAATTTAGCCATTCCTTTTGGAGCAACCGCGCCATTTTTGCGGTAAAAACCAGCAACAGTAAGCATGATGATGAGGATCAAGAAAGACCCAAACAATAAAGACGCTACGTTTTTGGTAATTGATAAGTCTGTAGGACTTGCGTTGTGCGGGTGCTCACCAACAAAATGGAGTTCGCCGTTGTTGTTGAGTTTGTAGATTTCTTCGTGGAAGAGTGCGTAGCCTTTAGCTGGGCCTACTCCTTCCATGTAATGAAATGAAAGGCTATCTTTTCCTGCAACTTCTACTTCTTTTCCGTGGTAGAAATATTTAGAGCTGAAAACCTTAAAGCCGTTGTCGTGGAGAATTACAGGGAGGTAGATGCTTGTTCCGCCGTGCTCAGGACCAGCGATGTGCCATTCGTGCGCATCTTTGATGTGGTGCATGATCA
>JBEEOT010000028.1:0-28286 GCA_041191505.1 Bacteroidota bacterium
CCAAAAACATTACAAATAACGACACGACATGAAAAGAACGTTTCAACCATCGGTAAGAAAAAGAAGAAACAAACATGGCTTCCGTAGCCGTATGGCCACCAAAAACGGTCGTCGTGTATTGGCTGCGCGTCGTCGCAAAGGCCGTAAAAAATTAACTGTATCTGACGAACCAATGCACAAGCGTTAATCCGTTAGTTAAATCTATACTCAAAGCTCCTTCCTTTCTGGTTGGAGCTTTTTTTATGCGCATACTTTCTACATTCTTTAGGGCATAAAAAAGGGCCGCATTTGCGGCCCTTGTGTCTTTCCAAAATTGTTGACTGATGGAAAGGAGGAACTATGCAGGCACTTTTGGTGCAGCTGCTAAAATGCTTGCATCTGTTTGAGCTGCAAACTTTTCAAAGTTGTCGACAAACTTGGCTGCCAAACTCGACGCTGTTTGGTCATAAGCTACTTTGTCAGCCCAAGTGTTGCGAGGGTTAAGTAAGTCTGAAGGCACCCCTTCACATGTGGTTGGGAAAGCCAAATCAAAGATTGGCATCTTTTCATAGCTGACATCATTGAGCTTGCCGTTGAGGGCGGCGGTAATCATGGCTCTGGTGTAGGAGAGTTTCATGCGCGAACCCACGCCATAAGAACCCCCAGACCAACCCGTATTGATCAACCAAACGTTGATATCGGTACCCGCTAGTTTTTCACCGAGAAGAGCGGCGTATTTTGCCGGGTGCAACGGTAAAAATGCTGCACCGAAACCTGCAGAGAATGTAGTTGTAGGCTCGGTGATACCTACCTCAGTTCCAGCAACTTTAGCGGTGTAACCCGACATAAAATGATACATCGCCTGTTCTTTGGTCAGCTTAGAAATCGGAGGTAGTACACCAAAAGCATCTGCGGTCAAGAAGAATATATTTTTTGGAGCAGTTCCTATCGATGGGCTGGCAATATTGTCTATGTGATGGATAGGGTAAGAAACGCGGGTGTTTTCTGTGATGGAGCCGTCGGTGTAGTCTGGTGTAGAAGACTCTTGAGGAAAGCCAACATTCTCTAACAAAGCGCCAAAGCGAATGGCATCGTAAATCTGTGGTTCTTTCTCGCGGGAGAGGTCGATGGTTTTGGCATAACAACCTCCTTCAAAGTTAAAAACGCTATCGGCACTCCAGCCGTGTTCGTCGTCACCGATAAGGCGGCGCTCAGGATCAGAAGAAAGTGTTGTTTTGCCCGTGCCCGACAAGCCAAAAAAGATAGCGGTATCGCCGTCTTTGCCAATATTTGCCGAACAGTGCATGGATAGCACATTCTTTTGGTGGGGTAAAATAAAATTAAGCGCAGAGAAAATTCCTTT
Source organism: Bacteroidota bacterium (assembly GCA_041191505.1). Taxonomy (GTDB): domain Bacteria; phylum Bacteroidota; class Bacteroidia; order Flavobacteriales_D; family Crocinitomicaceae; genus UBA952. The sequence goes on from JBEEOT010000028.1 coordinate 1,343, forward strand.
TTTGATTTCGCCTGTGTATCCCGTTCCACCGATGAGGATCATTTTCTTGGTAAAGTTCAGAATGGCGAAGTTGTGTTGGCGCGTACCGTCAATGGCAGGATCTGCTTGAAAACTAGGCGCACATACAATATGCCATTCCGGCAAGAAATTTTCAATTTCAGAGGCCTCTAAACGCAAAAACATATTGTGAGCAAATAAACTCGACCATGGGAGCTCAGCCACCACGCGGATGTTCATGCGATACGTTGGATCTGCGCAGGCGTAGACGTCACGAACATAAAGATCTTGTTCGGCCAAATGCGCTTTCATGCGTTCGTACAGCGCATCAAATTTAGCAGGTTCAAAACCAATATTGACCGCTCCCCACCAAACGGCATCTTCGGTAAGCGCATCGCGTACGATGAAACGATCTTTGGGTGAACGGCCTGTGAATTCGCCTGTTTCGATAGCCAATGCGCCGGTATCGGTAAGCATTCCTTCACCAAGAATAATGCAATCCTCGATGAGCTCTGCCGGAGTAAGGTTCCAGAATTGGTCACCCGTTTCAGACAAACCAATACTTGCGGCGAGGTCGGCGTTGTTCCCGAATTTTCCGTGTAATTCCATGTTGTGTTTTTAGAGTTGATTGACAGCGCAAAATTACATACCATCAGCACCCCAAACCATGATTTATATTAGGTTTTTGTAAACAACGAAAAGGATTAAATGTGAAGAACTTAATTTGATTTTTTAAACAAAAATCAGTATATTGAAGTAAGTGTCCGAACTACACTTTGTGTTTTGAAAAGCGCATAATTATACCTAGTTTTGAATCAAATGAAACGCATGCGCCTCTTTTCCTCTCTATTTGTTGTATCTCTTTTAAGTTTTGCACTCGTTAAGTTACTACCTGGTTCAAATACAACAGAAAGCAAGTCTAAATTCAAATACGAACTCCCTTCCAAATGGCTAGGAGCCTCTTTCAGTGATTTAAACGCATTGCCCCTATCACAGCAAATTGAAGGGTTCAGAAAACAAATCCAGCTAATCAAAAACAATAGCAACACTTTGCCCTTAGGACGGCTCGATCAAAAATTGGCCTGCATGGCGCTTGGTGGCAATTCTTCTATGTTTACCGAAACGCTCAACCTCTACGCCGACCGCATGGCCTTTTTTGCTGCCGACTCACTGCAAATTCCGGCAGCCGTTTCTAAATTTTATGACCTAACTGATCCAGAAATTTGCATTTTTAGTTTACATGCTGCGGCTCCTCATAGTAACCATATAGAGAGATGGGCGGCAGAAAAAATTGAACTCCTAGACAGCACCGACCAAAACATACTTATCGTTTTTGGTGAGCACAAAATTCTAAAGGATATCGATACTTCCCTATTTGACGCAATCATTGTAGCGCACGAAAACCACCCTGTGGCACAGGCACAAGTGGCCCAACTACTCATGGGCGGCCTCAGTGCAGCGGGCATTCAGGCCAATGGTCGCTTGGGTATTTCGCTTCCTGAAGAACTCGGCATCGCTACAAAAGACCTCCAACAAATCGATGTCATTGCTCAAAAAGGAATCACAGCGGGCGCTTACCCTGGATGTCAGGTTTTGGTTGCCGTAGAAGATAAAATCATTTGGCACAAGGCCTATGGAAAGCAAGGTTATGAAACTACCGCGCCAGAAATTGATTTGCAGTCCATGTACGACATCGCTTCGGTGACCAAAATTGCCGCTTCTACCCTACTTGCGATGGAACAACATGCAAAGGGAAAATTCGACCTCGACCGCAGCATTGGCTCTTATATTCCGGAGGTAACAGGCCAAACCCCATTTGGCGCTCTCAAAATCAGAGAAATTATGGCGCATCAGGCCGGCCTCACCCCTTGGATTCCTTTTTACAAAAGGACCCTCACAGATGGAAAATGGAAACCAACAATCTATCAAACAAGTAAATCCGAAGATTTTTCAATCGAAGTTGCCAAAGGTATGTTCATGCGCAAAGACTACAAAGACTCTATGTATGCACAAATCATGCGCTCTGAGCTAGGTCCTAAAAAATACGTTTACTCTGATTTGTGCTATTATTTTACCCAACCCATTTTAGAGCGCCTCATTGGCGAAAGCCAAGCGAGTTATTTGCGACGCAACATTTATTTGCCGCTCGGGCTCAATCGCATCTTATACGATCCATTGCAACGCTTTAACGAAAACCAAATTGTCCCGACCGAAGACGATCAAACCTACAGAAAACAACTATTAAGAGGATACGTCCACGACCCAGGAGCAGCTATGTTAGGAGGCGTTGCAGGGCATGCCGGTATTTTCTCAAACGCCTGGAGTCTTGCCCATATCATGCAACTTTTCTTAAACAAAGGGCAAATGGCCGGCACAAAATTTTTCTCTGAGGCTACGTACACTGAATTCACCAAACAACAATATCCAGGAAATCGAAGAGCGGCAGGTTTCGATCGGCCAAATGCGAGCGGCGGCGGCACCTGTGATGAGTTAGCCTCCCAACAATCTTTTGGGCACTCTGGCTTTACGGGAACCCTCGCCTGGGCCGACCCAAAAAATAAAGTCATCTTCATTTTCTTGTCGAATCGCGTTCACCCAAGTCAAGACAACTGGAAACTCCGCGACCTCAACATCAGAACCGACATGCAGCATGTGGTGTATGAGGCGCTGTCTAAAAGAGGCCGATAGTTTCTACCTCACCACCAACTTCTTCACCCACTGCTGTTCACCTTGAGAAATATGCGCGAAGTAAACCCCCGGTGCTTGATCGCTTAGATCAAATGAATGATCAGAAGAAAGCTCATCGAGATCAAATTGAGCAACTTGTTTACCTTGCTGGTCAAGAATAGAGAATTGAATGTGCTCAGTACTGAGGCTTGAAACTTGAAAAATGCCGTCTGAAGGATTTGGAAAAATCCCGATTTCTGTGGCTGAAACCAAAACCTCATGAAGCCCAACATACTGGCCATCCGAATGATACCCATCAGAATTTGTGCGGTAGGTGAAAAAATAACGAGTGCCGTCAGTTTGTTTACCTTTTCCCGCAAAAAGCAAGTCCCCATCTTCCATTAATTCCATCGCGTAAATATTATTTTCAATATACTCATCAATAGTAAAGAACTTGATATCTATGAGTGTGCCATCGGATTGATACCTTGCTAAAAATTGACGTTGATCAAATGGGTTATATCGGTATTGATAACCAGCCAAATAGATGATTCCAGAATTTTCATCAACTTTCAATTGCGCAACTTTATAGGTCCAAACATCAGATAGAGTGGTAATTGCAACATCCCAAACGATATTCAAATTTGTATCTAGATAAGTGAGATGCGGCACATAATTAACTTCTGCCGTAGTCGTTTTTTTACTCACGGCAAGTATAAAATCACTATTGAATTTTTGCACATCTATTAACTTGATATTTGAATAACCTGTGTTTTGATTCAGGTGCTCCGCATAAATTTCTTTGGATTCAATTATACTTTGACTAGTCCAATGCCAAAATACCGGCGCCAATCCACCTTGGTCTGGAGCTAGTGTTGAAAGTTGTCGCGAAATGTAGCCAAAGGTGAGCATGTCGTTATTATAAGTGAAGGTCTTATGACTAAAGCAGGAGCTAATTGCTAGATTAAGAAAGGGCGTTGGATTTGGGTAAGTGACGGTATTCAGAAGTTGGCCGTTATCGTTGAAAAAGTAGGTAGCTGCAAGTATATTATTTATACCCAAAATGCCATTTGCCGCATTTAGATTCGGAGCTACACGGTTGAATATTTCAATATGCGCATTTAGGAACCAGCCATAGGCATTACTTATGGCGCTCCCATCAAGATTGATACTCGTAAATTTGATGGAGTCATCTTGGTAATTATCAAAAGCCATCAGCACTTTATCATCAGGTGTTAAACTGATTCCTCGAGTTTGTGATTTTTTATCCTCAAAGTAATCCCAAGTGAGTGTGCTGTTCTCTTTATTGATTTTTATGACCGTATTTCGGGTCATCAATCCGTCTTTATTATTTCCAGATAGTAAATAAGAATCATTGGTTTCGGCAATATGTAAAGGTTCAAAACCATTATTGGCAGTGCCAAAAATTCCAAATGTGGGCGTTTCGTAATAATACCTCACCCCTCTCAAGTCTACAGGATTTTGAGCAAAAGACTGGATCGCAAGGAGTACAAAGAAGAAAAGTAGTTTATGTTTTTTCATGGGATTGTATTGAAAGTTGGTTTCACTAGCAATACGAGAAATGCGCACTTTTAGAGGGGGCTATCGAATTCTACTCGCCAAAGAGCATGAAAAAGCCTTGCTTGAAGAAGAGTGGTTTTTGCAGCACATTTGGATAATACATATAAAAATACGTGCCGTCAACCAGATCTGTCGGACTATAATTATTGAGGTAAGGCGCGGCCTCAAAGAGCACATTACCCCATCTGTTCAGTACAATTAGTTTGTTATAGGGGTGCAACGCAGCATCGGCAATGAGCAATACATCATTGATGCCATCACCGTTCGGTGTAATTACATTTGGAACCTCAGCGTTACAATCAACCCCATAAATAGAAAGGCTATCTGTGGCCGAACAACCAAAATCATTCGTTCCATAAACCGCATACACTCCGGGAGAACTGATTACTAGTTGTTGGGAGTGCAGCGTGTCAAAAGGTACATTCCAACTGAGTTGAGAGGCATTTGAATTGACCAAAAGCAAGACCTCTGTAAGACCACCAGAAGTTGAGTTCATACAAATAAGCGAATCTGTAGCATTTAGAGCGAGCTGAATACTATGGTCGCTGATTGTAAGACTATCCGTAATGCTTTGGCCGCAGCGGCTGTAAGTAATCCAGTATGTCCCCGGACTGCTAATGGTTTGAATGAGTTGAGTACTATCCTGATTGAACCAAACAAAATCTGTTTGAGGCTGGTTAAGAAATTGCAAGGTGAGTGGTTGGGCCTCACACCAAACACTAGGGCCTTGCAAGAGGCCTTCAGGCAAGCTATCATAGAGAATGATCTGATAGCTCGCATAAGAATTTGGACAGTTGGCACTCGGATAATTGAGTAACAAAACACTATCTTGTGTGAACGCACTAAGTGTAAAAGTCGGCGACGCTGTCAAAAAAACAGAATCGGATGCATACCATTGTGCATTTTGGGCAATTGGCGCTTGTAAGACAATGGTAGACCCAAGGCATACTGTATCGGTAAAAGAAGCCACAGGAATATTGTCTTGATAAACCCCAACACTCACTTCATTTGTTGAAAATTGGCAACCAAACTCATTGGTAACAATGGCACTATAGGTTCCTGGTGCGGAAACCTGAAGTACTGAAGCACTCGAACCTACCGCTGGGGACCACTCATAGTTGGCATTAGGCAAAGAGCCTTCAATCAAAATAGTTTCTTGAAAACAAAGCATGGTGTCAGCAGCGCTTATCGCGGCACTAAAAGTACCGTCTATCACTTCCATACTATCCAAAATAGTAAAGCCGCATTGCTCAATACTCACCCCATAATAACCTGGCTGATCAACGATAATCGAATTGGAATTCGACGTAATTGGCCACCAACTGAGTATTGGATTACCATCTGTAAGCACAAATATTTCTACGCTATTACCTCCGCATAAAATATTGGTGGGTTGAACAGACAGCGAAGGCGTTACGTAATTTTCAATGAGTACCGGTGGGCTCGAAAAAACACAACTATTGGAATCTGTTACTATGCAATAGAATTCTCCGATTGTTGCGGCATAAAGCGAGGAAGACCCGAAACTAGTACCTAGACCCGGACCAACCCATTGATACGTTTGGTAGCTGTTCGGAACTTGGAGCAACAAGCTGTCGTTTGGACATAAAATGGCGTCGGCGGGTGTGATGGTAATTTCTGGTGGGAGTAAAATTTCCACATAGATAGAGGTATCTACGCTATATGAACAACCTGATATCGGATCAATAAAATTACCTATATAGGCATATATACAAGTAGCGTCAACTGCAATGCTGTCTGCATCTTGACTTTGCCAAATGATACCAACACCTCCTTCAGGTGGCAAGAGCATACTCCAGTTACAACCAGGAATAGTCGGATTGATACTCAAAAAAATAGAATCTCCGGGGCAAATCTGTGTATCGCCAATAATCGGTGTAATTTGAATACTCGGTGGGTTGTATACTACGACATAAACAGAATCTTGCACGGTATATGCTGCAGATAACTGTTCGCATTCATTTTCTACAGTCAGGTCAAAAGATACGGATACGTTTACCCAACCCGATGAATTGATCAAGTAACTATAAGTAGAACCAGTCTCTACAAATTGCTGACCGTTAATGGTCCAAATAGCGGTGTCTACAGTATGATAAGCAAATCCTCCAGGTGAAGTTAAGGTTGGATTGGTGAGGCTATCTGTCAAGTTGAATTCAATAAAATCTCCACAAGTATAAAAGGTATCAACTGCAGGTAACAAGGCAGGAACAACTGGAGGAAAAACCAATGTATCATAGAAATTTACATCGATCAAAGAATTCTGAGTGCAAACTCCCAATGAAAGCGATACCGCATAAACACCGCTCTGATTGATTTGATAAGGCCCCGTGCCTGTTCCCGGCAAACCTGGTACGCTAAGTGCACAACCGCTACAAATACTATCCAAATTGAACACAACAGGAGGGTCTAAACAAGAATAATAAGCCAATATTGGCCCTGTAGTATTGACAAATAAGCCCAATGTATCGGTATAATATGGATAGCTGGGCACAGGCATGAGAACAACAAAAATAGAATCAATGGAACCTCCACAACCGTCTTCTCGGACAATTTCAGCAGTATACCATCCGGTTGCAGAAGGCAAAATTGCGTCTTGAATGGTGCCATCAGACCAACTCACGGTGTAAAATGGCGCTAAAGGATCATTATAAGGTCCTGTTTGGGGTTCAAACTCAAGTAAACCCACCTGATTGGCGCAAAAAGACACGGTATCTAAATCAGGTTCAATAAATCCAACAAGGGTATCAGGCAAAATAAAATAACTAAATGTATCGGTATTTGCTTGTAAAACCTTAGCAACAAAACCTGATTTTGCCGAAGCTGGCAAATCATAAGTTGAAAAACTCGAATTGAGTTGCAGGGCATTTGCATCTTGACTTGAGGGGGTTGGTGTTGGTGGTAAAATCGTAGAAAAATGTTGGTAAGCAGACTGAAAACCAACAACCACAGGCTCTTGTGCGTTGAAATTGGCAATACCCAAGCCGAGGTCGTCTTTTTTTCCAAACCCACGGTTGCTCCAAGCTAAGTTGCCATTGGTTTGTAAACACAGTACATAAACATCTCGGTAACCCAAGGAATTCCAAAACCCTTCATGCATGTTGGGTAAGGTTTGCATTTGATCAAATGCACAATTAAAGCCCCCCGTTACGTAAACTTTTTGGTCGCTGGCCACACTAACAGAACGAGCAGTAAGGCCGCTATTTGAGCCAAATGCCGTACCCCATAAAAGCGTGCCATTTGCATTGGTTTTAAGCACAAAAATGCGTTGGCCAAAAGCATTGGCGACTGTAGTAATCGGATTGTTATAAATCAAATTTCCACTGACATCACCAACTACAACAACCTCATTGGATGAACTGACACTCAGGTCCTGAGGTAAACAAGTACCTGCAAGCATTTTTTCAAAAAAAACAAAATTTCCATTGGCATTCAATTTAGCTAGAAAGCCAATATTGTTTTGCAAATTAGAAATTGTAGATCCTGCAAAATCCATTGCTTGCGAAAATTGTCCGCAAATGTAGACTTCATTTTGTGCATTCACACCAATACCTTGGGCTCTTTCGTTTTTATTTCCGACCCCAGTTTTGAGCCATTGCCCAGTTCCTTGTGCAGTATATTTAGCTACAAATATATCAGCACCTTGTATATTGGTTTGCGGATCAACAAGGCTGGTGTAAGAAACACCTTGTAAGGTGCTCTGGCCTGTAAATTGTCCGCAAATCAAAACATTCAATTGCGCGTCAATTGTAATTGCCGTAGTGCTTTCGATACCGCTTCCGCCCTCCTTTAAAAGCCAAACGGGTTGCCCCAATGCATTTACTTTAAGAATAAACACATCTTGCGCAGCACCTTGCGAACTCACACTGAATGAACCTGCCTGAAAAGTACCGTTGAATGTACCGGTAAGTACCACCTGCCCATCCGAGCCAATCGCTAAATCTGTCGCTTTGTCAACACCTGTTCCGTTGTAGGTTTGCACCCAGATAAGCGCGCCATTTGGCGCATATTTAGCCAAGTAAACATCACTGCCACCAGCCACAGCTGAGGAACTTACGGTAGCAGTAAAATTTGTCGAGCTTGTAATGTGCCCACAAACATAAGCCTCTCCATTTTGGTTGTAAACAACCGATTTTGATTCGCTGCCCGCAAATCCATCTAAAGCCCAACCCCAAATATCTTGTGCATTTACATCAGGTAAAAAAAAGCAAAAGAAGAGAAAAAATAAAACGGCGCTTCTGGTCATAGGCACCAATAAAATTAGGAAAAATGCTTGGTTTTTAAAACCCTACCTCAGCACCAACACCTTCGCATAGCGATTTTGGGTCTTGTTTTGGATGACCAAAGTATAGTTCCCGATGGGAAGTTTTGCTACATCAATTTGTTCGGACGTTTGACCCGATTGCATTAATTTACCCTCAGTTGAATAAACGCTATATGCTGTAAATTCTGTGGCGTAAGCCGCCGGAATGTTGACTTTATCTGAGACTGGGTTGGGGTAAATTTGGAAGTTGTCTGTTTGTGAGTTTTCGGGTAATGAGAGGATTTGAATTGGATTAAAAACAATATTGTTGGTTAACCCGCCGGCATTGGTTGTTTTGATAATGTGATATTCATTAGATATTTGATCCCATCCGATTGCAAATCCTAGGTTGTCGTTTACAAAATGAAGCTCTGCAAACTTAAAGAAGGTAGTGTCAAATCCCGAAGATTCCTGAATGAAAAAGCTTGTTCCATTATTAGTGCTGCTGTAAATTTGTCCATTTTGGGTTAAGAATATTGCAGACGAGGTGGCAATTCCAGTATCAAAATTTTCTCCTGGAAAATGCAGGTTAAGATCAGAATCGAAAGGGCTTGTACTTATTGAAATCGCATTATAATAAGACGAATTATAACCAAGTAAACTACCATTCATACCAAACACATTGCGAAAAACCTTATTGTTGTAAATACTAAAATTTAACAAGTAACCATCGCAAGCACAACCCCATGGCAAGGTGGTTTGAACTAAACTAAGCGGATCAATCAGAACTACATTTTGATTGCTAAAAGAGGAAAATTCATTCGCTAATAAAACCGGATCAAACAAACTTCCCTGAGCTACTGAACCTAACCAAGTTTGACCGCCGTCTTGTGTTTGGTATATATTGATGCCACACGTTATTAAACCTACACCATCTGCCCTCATGGCAAAATTTAGATCAAAAAACCATGTTTGGGAATCAAAAGGTTCATTGGCAATAGTATCTGTCTGCCAAGTAATTCCGCCGTCTTGGGTTGAAAAAGAGCAAGATAAAACTGAAGTTGTGCCGATTGCCTTTCGACCAACTGCAACTGCTTTTTGTGCGTTGAGTCGGATACATTTGTAAAGTGTAAAATCTGTTGTAAAGCTGCTAGCCCATTGCTGACCGCTATCATTGGTAAGGTAGATATTCGAATAGTTGGCGGTATCAGATGAAAAAACACCAACCACTGAACCATGTTGGGTATCGCTAAACGAAATGGAACGCAGAACCGCAGAACCCGAACCGTTATTTGGCAAGCTAAAAACAGAGCTCCACTGCCCAAAAGAAAACCCAGAAAACAAAAGAAAGAATAAGAGTAGTCGCATAGCAATAAAATAATACGTTGCTCGTATAACGTAAATATGCGCTAAATTAGGTAGTTGGATCTTGAAAAACCCCAAGGTTTTTACCTAAAAATCTACTGATTCACAAAATAAATCGAATTGGCTACCATGAGTTTGCCGCTTTCCCAGAAACCTCGGAAGAGTGGGTTGTCTATGAAATAGACAATGGTACCGCGTCCGTATTGTACATTGCCAGCGATGTGTGCTTCGGATTGCTGCGCTTTGACGCGCGCACCTACAAAACCATTGACAGCTGTAGCGTTTTTAGCCAAGGCAAAAGCAGGCTTGCCATCGATTTGATACGTTGTGGCTCCCTGACGAAGTGTATAGTAAAAGTCGTAGCCGAATACCATCGGGTTGCTTTGATCAAGGATACATGGATAAATGGCGCCTGTGATGGCGTCTGAAATTTGATCGCGCTCTTGACTTGCATAGCTAACTGGGGCGTTTGCACCAGCCTGACTTTCTTTGTGCTTGATACCAAAGCCTTGGTCGGCAGCAAGCGCATCGATGGCGCCACCAATTACGACTAAAGTGCCTCCATTGCGCACCCAAGAATTGAGCGCATCATTGCCCGCAATGTCAAAACCGCCCTCCGGCACGAACAAAACATCTAATTTACTCAGGGCAGCGTCGATATCGTCTTCGAAAATCAAGTGCGCAGGCTTGCCTAATTGCTGCTCAAAGAAATGCCAAATCTCGCCGACATTTAGTGAAGAAAAACTGTCACCCGCAAGGATACCAACACTTGGATTGGGTACCATTTTTACAGAAGATGAGCCAAAATCAGGACCGTCATCAACCATTCCAGTCACCAGCCCCTTGATGTCAACGCTGTATCGCGCAGCGTAATCATTGATGAGCGCATGAAAATCTGGGCGTTTGTTCTCGCCAGTTAAGAGCAAAAGTGTACCGGGCTCATAGGTTTGGCCAGCGAGTTTGAAGCCTTTCTCATGGAAATAAACTTTCAAGCCCGCTTGCTGCACCGCATTCAAAAACTGAGCGGTTCGCAAAGACTCCCAGCGAACTGCGTAGGCAACAAAGCCCTCAAGTGCTAAAAAATCAGAATTTGGGGCCGGGACCGCAACAAAAGGTGTTGCTTTGAGATTTGATTCTACGGCAAAGCCATCGAGGCCATAAGCATGTGGCAGGGTCCAGGCCGTGATATCGTAGGTAAGGCTATCGGAGAGTTTGGTGCGCGGTTCAAACAAAACCGAAACTAAGGTTCCTTTTTCTTGTTGCGTCGAAACGACGACATCGCCAATTTCTAATTTAAAATTCTCAGCAACACCTGAGCTGTAGTGATAACCTTTTGCTGCAACTGCCTGCGCACTGGTACTGACCACTTGCCAATTAATGTTGTTCTTACCCAATAAGTCAAAAAGCGGTTGCAACTGTGCCTTGCTGCCGCGCAACACATATGAATTGTATTTGTAGGTTTTTTCTTTGCGGAACTTTTGGTATTCGGCAACTAATTTCTGTGCATTTCTCGAACTCGTTTCTACGGTAGACAAACCAGTTGTAACGTGATGCGCAACGCGGTCGGCTAAACGCAAGGTGTCGCCTACTTGGGTAATAACGGCAAGTCCTGCGCGTCCACTACCACCTTGCTCATAGGTCATTCCGATACTACCACTGTAGGTTGGGTAGGTGTCGCCGTAGCTTGGGTAGAGCAAGTCGAAAATTTCTTTAGAGAAATAAAGCCATCCTGCTTTGTCAAAATAGCCTGCGTGGTTTTTTCCAATTTCTTTTTGAAAATCGCGTTGCCAATCCGTAATCACTTCGTGATACGGCTCCGCTGCAGGTGGAAAATAATAGGGTTCGTTGATGCCCTGCTCGTGAAAATCGACATGAACATGAGGCAACCATTGATTGTATTGTTGCACCCTAACGGCTGATTCAATTTGGGTCATCCAGGCCCAATCTCGGTTCAAATCAAAAAGATAATGATTGGGGCGACCACCTGGCCAAGTTTCGTTGTGGCTCGCACTGAAGCGCTCTACATCTATCGGATTGGCGCCATATTGGTAATAAAAATTGACATAGCGGTCTCGGCCATCTGGGTTAAGGCACGGATCCATGATGACCACCGTATTTTCGAGGTAGCCTGCTTTGTCGGTTAGTAAGCGATAAGCTGTTTGCATGGCCGCCTCTGTACCTGAACTTTCGTTACCGTGAACGTTATAAGACAACCAAACGATCGCTAATTGTTCATCTGGCGCTTGGCTAAGGTGTTTCTGACGGATTTCTTCTAATTTTTTGAGGTTTTCTGGCGTGCCAATATAACAAAGTAGTAAGTCTCGCTTTTCGTAAGTCTGACCCATTTTTTGAACCTTGATGCGATCTGGGAAAGCTTTTTCTAAAGCGAAAAAATAGTCTACAACACGATGGTGGCGCGTGAATTGCTCGCCAATGTTGTAGCCCAAAAATTGTTTGGGTGTAAAAGGTGCTTGTGCGAAACCGAGCAGTGCAAAAAAGGTGAAACAAAAGGAAATGCAGCACTTTTTCATGGTCTCTTTTCTTGATTTTGTCATAGTTGGGGTTTTACTTTTGCGAGGTGAATGATCGCATCACCTTTATAAACAACAGGTGCCTCATTGATACAGATGACGTAACCTGCTTGGCTGGCCTTGATTTGTTTTTCGTATTTGCCGTATGGGTCGGTAACTAAAGCAAGTACCTCTCCTTTTTGAACGGCCGTTCCGTTCGGAACAAAACACTGAAACATGCCGCTAGACGGAGCACGCATCCATTTGTTTTCACCGATAAAAATAGGCTCGCGGTCTTTAGAAATATCAATTTTATAATTGCGCATCCCCAAATGAGCAATCAGGCGCTTTAGGCCATTAAGCCCTTCTTCTACGACGTTTTCTTCAATGTTATTTGACTTCCCTCCTTCAAAAAGGAGAATTTTCTTCTTGCGCTTGACCATGCTTTCGCGAAGGGTTTTGGAAATCAAACTCGAGTGCAAGATAAAAGGCGGATTAAATACCTTAGCCAATTCCACACTTTCTTGATCGGAAAACACGCAGCGGATTTGAGGGAAATTATTGCGCTGTGCTGCTCCTGTATGGAAATCAATGATGTAGTCGCAGTGGGGTGCAATTTCTTTGATGAAATGAAAAGCAAATTGAGCTGCCAAAGAGCCAGAATTGCTACCAGGAAAACTGCGATTGAGATCGCGGCCGTCGGGCAACTCGCGCTTGAGGTTCAAAAAACCGAAAATGTTAAAAATTGGCAAGCAAATAATGGTGCCCTTGGTAGGCTTGTTGAGCTTTTTGCGCAAAAAACGTCGCACTATTTCAATGCCATTGAGTTCGTCGCCATGTAGGCCCGCCATGACCAAAACCGTAGGGCCGTCTTCTTTGGCGCGCTCTACCAAAACAGGAACTTGTATCGGTGTTCGTGTATGCAAATGGGCAACCTCTAAATTCAATTGTATGCTCTTGCCAGGCAAAATTTCTTGCCCGAGCATGGTCATTTTCTTCAGTGTAACTTTTTTAGCGCTTGACATTCTTCTCGATGTAGGCAATGATTTTTCCTGCGATATCTGTTTGAGTTGTTTTTTCAATACCCTCTAAACCTGGCGAAGAATTGACTTCTAGTACCAACGGGCCTCGCTCAGACTGGAGTAAATCAACACCTGCAATTCCTAGACCTACAGCCTTTGCAGCCAAAATTGCGGTATACTTTTCTTCGGTGGTGAGTTCGATAACTTCGGAGCTGCCACCGCGGTGCAAGTTAGAACGAAATTCGCCCGGCAAACCTTGGCGTTTCATGGCGCCTACTACTTCGCCGTCTACAACAAAAGCTCGGATATCAGCACCTTTAGCCTCGCGTATAAATTCTTGAACAATAACGCGAGCTTTCAGGCCATTGAAGGCCTCTAAAACCGACTGAGCAGCATTGAGGTTTTCGGCCAAAACTACACCTAAGCCCTGCGTTCCTTCTAATAATTTCAAAACAACTGGTGCGCCGCCTGCACTTTTCACAACATGCTTGACATCCTTAGAATAATTAGTAAACACCGTTTTTGGTAAGCCAATCCCTTCTTTGGAAAGCACTTGCAAACAACGAAGTTTATCGCGAGAGTGAATGATACCTCTTGAACCTACGGCTGTAAAAACGTTCATCATTTCAAACTGACGCACAACCGCAGTACCATAAAAAGTAACCGAGGCACCAATGCGTGGAATGACGGCATCGAATCCTTTTAAGTACTGATTGTGGTAAAAAAGCGCTGGGCCTTGTTGTTCAATTTCGATATTGCACTTGAGGTGGTCAATGACATGGGCTTCGTGGCCCGCCGCCTCTGCTGCTTCTACCAACCTGCGCGTTGAATATAGATGTGAATTTCTGGAGAGAATGGCAATTTTCATGCGGATTGTTGGATTGAAGCGTGAATATATTTTTTACTCGTGTCTACGACAAAGCGTTTGTTGAGCACTTTTCTACCGAGTAAAATAGGATAGCGCATACCTTGGCGCATGGTGAGCGAAAACTCAGTGTTAAACTGTTGACCCGCGATTTGAATGGATCCGAAGACAAAAAAACGCTCCTGTACTTGACCAGTGCTGCTTTTTACTCGTTTGGTTCTGAACTTCGTAAATGTCATTTCTCTTCCGGTAAAAGCGGCGTGTTTGTCATCGAGAAAAACCACCTTCAATAAGTGGTCTTCTAAACGACAAGAACTCACGTGAATACTAGAAGTATAGGCTCCTGTATCGACCTTTGCCTTGACTTCAGCCAAACCAAAATCTGGGAGCCAAGCGAGCTCTCTGCGACCAATAACTATTTTATCGGGAGGCAACATACAACAAATGTAAGTGAAACTTCCTACACATGAAAATTAACCAAAAGCAAATAAAGCGCAGGTTTGGTCGTTAAGGATTGTAACTTTGCAGCTATGAAGCAACGCCTACTTCTTCTTTTTTTGGTGGCTCCCCTCCTCTTTTGGGCCCAAGACATCACCGTCTTTGGTCATTGCTACCTCAAAGGAAAGCGACCCGCTATAGGTGCTCAAGTTGAATTGAAAACGCTTCCCAACAAATCGGTAAACATTGCTGCTCAGACAACCACCGATAACAAGGGCTATTATGCCTTTGCGGGTTTGAGTAAAGGCGACCTAATAGAAATTCAATATTTGCATGAAGGCGTAGCGCTCTCCTTGAGCATGATCATTACCAGCAGTGAGAAGCTCCAAGAATTACCCGATCAAAATTTCTCGATTCAGGATAACCGGGGTGTTGTGGTGCGCCAAGATGGCCAAGATCCTTTTGAAATCGAGAAACTGCCCCAATTGAATTTAAAAGGAATTGTGAACCTTGAAAAAACACTTACGCTCACAACGGCCGCCACCTCCAACAATGAACTCACTTCGAATTACAATGTAAGAGGAGGTAATTACGATGAAAACTTGGTTTATGTCAATGGGTTTCAGGTATACCGACCCTTCCTGACGCGCAGTGGCCAACAAGAAGGCATGAGTTTTATTCATTCTTCGTTGGTTCAAGATGTGCGCTTTAGCGCAGGTGGCTTTGCCTCCAACTACGGCGACCGACTCAGCTCGGTGTTGGATATCACCTACAAAACACCCACCGCATTCCATGCCTCAGCTATGGCCTCCTTACTTGGCGTTGAAGGGCACATCGAAGAAGCCGTGAACCAACGCTTTAACTTTCTAGTGGGGGCGCGCTACCGTTCGAACGGCTACTTTCTAAATTCCCTACCGACAAAAGGCGCATATAATCCTGTCTTTGCCGATGCGCAAATCCTAACCAATTACCAACTCAATGAATTCTGGACCTGGAGTTTCTTGGGCCACTTCTCTACCAACGCATATCGCTTTGCTCCTCAGACGTCGCAGTCTGACTTCGGAACAGCCAACGAAGCCTATCGCCTCATGATTTATTTTGAAGGCCAAGAAAATTCAAATTTTCAGACCTTGATGGGGGGTACCTCACTTAAATATGCCAAGGACCGAACCAAACTCGATTTTTATTTATCCGCCTTTCAATCTGACGAAAGAGAATACTTTGACATACTAGGACAATACTACATCAACGAGCTCGAAACAGACCCCTCCAAAGAAGAATTTGGCGACTCTATCGCTACGCTTGGCGTCGGGGGCTTTCTCAATCACGGCCGAAACAGATTACAGGCACAAATCTTTAATGTTTATCACAACGGAAGTTATTTATTTTTAGATAATTACACCGATGAAAACAAAACCAAAAAACGCTATTCAGAACTCGCATGGGGCCTGAATCTGCAAGTCGATCACTTCGAAGATCAGCTCAGCGAGTGGCGCCTCATCGATTCTTCTGGCTATAGCCTACCCCAAACTCAACCCGATTCAATTGTTCTTTTTGAGACCATCAAGGGAAATTTAGCGCTCAATGGCTACCGTTCTACGGCTTATATGCAGTGGTCCAACTCCTGGACGAAAGTAAAGCGCCATAAAATTGTGGAGGTCAAACAACCCTACAAGCAAGCAAACGGCGAGAAATTGACCATGACCGATACGCTCGATATTTCTACCCAAAAATTCAATTTACAAATTGGTCTTCGCGGAGGCTACACAAGTGTAAATAAAGAACCCTACTTTACACCTCGCCTGAGCTTTTCCTATGCACCAGCTGCCTATATGTGGCAAAACGGCAAGGCGGTAAGGCGCGGCTTGCTTTTCAAATTGTCGAGTGGTCTTTATTACCAACCGCCATTTTACCGCGAATTCAGAACATTTGATGGAAAGTTAGCGCTTGGGGTACAAGCTCAAAAATCCTTTCATCTTGTTGCTGGCTCCGAATTTTTATTCCAAATGTGGGGCCGCCAAACACCATTTAAACTCAATACAGAAATTTACTACAAATACCTCTGGGACCTCAACCCCTATGAAATCGAAAACGTGCGCACTCGTTATTACGCTACCAACAACGCAATCGGTTATGCGTATGGACTCGATGTGAACGTACACGGCGAATTTGTGGAGGGCATTCAATCTTTCTTTAAACTCGGATTGCTTTCTACCAAAGAGGATATCATTGGAGACCAATACACCAATTATTACAACGCCGCCGGGGAACGCATCATTTTTGGCTACAGTGAAGATCAGGTGGTCGTAGATTCAGCCGTCATTTTACCAGGCTACGTGCCAAGGCCAACCGACCAATGGCTCACTTTCGGAGCTTTGGTTCAGGATCAAATGCCGGGTTTTGAAGCATTTAAAGTGCAAATGGGAATGCAATATGGATCACGGCTTCCTTATGGGCCACCAGACTTTACGCGCTACAAAGACACCTTGCGCATGCGTTCGTATTTTCGCGTAGACCTCGGCCTTTCTTATGACCTATTGCATGGTAAAACCGAAATAAAGGCTGGTAAAAAAGCTTGGCAACAATTCGATCAAGCCCTAATATCGCTTGAGATTTTCAATGTTTTGGGCGTCAATAACGTGCTTTCAAAGCAATGGATTCAAGACGTTCAAGGGAAGTTTTATTCAGTACCCAACTACCTCACGCAGCGCTTGTTTAACCTGAAGTTCAGTATGTCGTTTTAAGACAAACTTGGCGCGAATAAGAAACGATTTGGCGACACCAAACCTGTTTTGACCGCATACATGACAATACCCGCGGTGTTTTTCACACCCAGTTTGGCCATGATATTTTTGCGGTGCGTATTGACCGTATGCTTGCTCAAGAAGAGGAATTCAGCAATTTGCTCGTTGGTTTGCCCTTCTGCAATGAGCGTTATGATTTCGTTTTCGCGCTCAGAAAGTATAACCGGGCTGCAATTGAAATCATCGGTATGGAGCTCTGCAACATCTATGTTGGCTTTTTGGATGGTCTCTAAGATTTGGCCGCAAAAGAACTGTTTGCCTTGAGCGGTTTCTTTGACTGCGTCAATGATTTCTGCGAGTTCGCAATCTTTTTTTACGTAGCTTGTGACGCCTGATTTGAGGGCATCCACTAAAATTGGGGCATGTTGGGCTTCGGTGAGCGCAACAAAGCGCAAGTCTTTGAATTTGGACAGTGCCTTGGGCACAATATCTATGCTGAAACCGTAGGCGGTGAAGTCGATGAGCACGACATCGGCACCAAAAGTGTGGAGCTGCGCCATGAGCTCATCTTGATTTTTTGCTTCTCCGACAATACTCATACCCGCTTGCGCATTGAGGATGGTTCTCAGGCCCAAACGGATCAGTTCATTGCTATCAGCGAGGATGACTTGCATCTTATTTAGAATTATTCTAGACAAATTTACGTGCAAATTTCTTTTCTACACGCAAGAAACCTACTTTTTTTGACTCCAATTAGCAAAGATTGGATCAAACGCACAATATTGAGAATAAGAACCTAACTTTGCCCTATGAACACGGAGATTGGCACAGACCTCAGCAAGGCACTTACTTTCATTCAAAGTGGAAAAACGGTTGCGATTCCAACAGAAACCGTTTATGGCTTAGCAGCAGATGCCAACAACGAAGAGGCCATAATGGCTATTTTTGAAGCCAAAAAGCGCCCAACAAGCAATCCTCTTATCTTACATTTTGACGAATTGCAAACAGCCCTCCCCTATATCAGTGCTTTTCCTGTCATTTTTGAAAAGCTCTACCATGCGTTTTGCCCTGGCCCACTTACTTTTATTGTCCCGAAAAGCAGTTTAGTAAGCAGCTTAATTACTGGCGGTCAGGATACCGTTGCGATCCGTTTTCCTAAGCATTCAATTTTACAAGATTTATTGCACAAACTCGGCCGACCACTCGCCGCACCAAGCGCCAACTTATACGGACAATTGAGCCCTACAACAGCCATGCATGTGCAAGAGCAATTGGAAGGTCGCATTCCGTATATTATAGATGGAGGGGCTTGTCAAGAAGGATTGGAATCTACGATCATTGGTTTAGAAAACGATCAAGTCGTCATTTATCGCTATGGTAGCATAACTGCCGAAGCACTCAATGCACAATTAGGCTACTTACCTCAGGCCAAAATACATGCCGAAGGAACGGTACTCACCAGCGGTATGGTAAAGCATCATTACGCCACCCACACACCGCTCTTTTTGGGTTACAAGCCTTTCCATGAAACCGATGCAGCCGTCCAGATAACAATTGGCGAAAACACAACGATAGTTGGCCCCCACTTGGTATTGAGTGCAAATGCATCTTTAGTGGAAGCCGCTCGCAATTTGTATGCCCTACTGCACCATGCGGATGCGCTTGGTCTTGAAAAGATTTATGTAGAACCTTTCCCAAATGAAGGTTTGGGTATGGCCATGAACGATCGCTTAGCACGTGCCGCTGCAAAGTTTTCTTGATATCAGCGCAAAAAATATAAGCATAAAAAAAGGCTCCTTATAGGAGCCTTCAATATATGGATTGAGCGAACTCAATTATTTCATGTGACGACCGTAACGGTTTTTGAATTTGTCGATACGTCCGGCTGTATCTACGAACTGTGCGATGCCTGTAAAGAACGGGTGTGACTTGTGTGAGATATCTAACTTCACGAGCGGGTATTCGTTGCCGTCTTCCCAAGAGATGGTTTCTTTAGTTTCTGCGCAAGAAGGGCAGATGAAAGAATAGTCGTTAGACATGTCTTTGAATACGACTAAACGGTAATCTGAAGGGTGGATATCTTTTTTCATGAGTATTACTTTTCGAAAATGGAATGCAAAGATAGGTATTTCTTCTTGAAAAACAAGAAAATCAGTCCCGAAAAGAAAAAAATGTAATTTCGTGTAGAATTTACAGCTATGCGCCCTGCGTCAGACCCCGCTTTGTCTTACCTTGAACTCAAGGATAACCGTTTGCACTCCATCCTAGAGCTAACAAACGCAATCAATGCAAACTTGGCCGTCGAGCAACTCTACCGCATCTTCACTTTTATTCTTAAAGAACAACTACATTTTAGCCGTTTTGCCCTACTCCTGCAACAAGAAGACTGGACACTCGCTGCAAAAAGTGGTTATAAAAGAAAAATAGGCGCTGCTGAATTAGCTGAAGAACTCACCCGCTTTAAAGAAATTACGCTCGTAGAGTCATCGAACAGCAACTTACTTCAAGATTTTCAGGCCGTCATCCCGATCTATCACCAAGACCGCCCGCTTGCTTATCTGATTTTGGCAACTCACAGCAAGACAGAATCGCTAGAACCAGCTCATTTTTCGTTTGCACAAACCCTTACCAATATTTTATCGGTAGCACTTGAGAATCGAAAATTGAGTGCGCAAAATGTCATCAAAGAACAGATTTCAAAAGAGCTCGAATTGGCATCCGAAATGCAAAAGCTCTTGTTTCCACAAGAATTGCCTTCAAATAAAAAAATGGACATATCGGGTCGCTACATTCCAAGACATGCAGTGGGCGGCGACTTTTACGATTTTATCCCACTCGGTGACGAAGAATACATTATTTGTATTGGAGACGTCAGTGGCAAGGGCATTACTGCGGCCCTTTTGATGGCTAACTTTCAA
Source organism: Bacteroidota bacterium (assembly GCA_041191505.1). Lineage (GTDB taxonomy): Bacteria > Bacteroidota > Bacteroidia > Flavobacteriales_D > Crocinitomicaceae > UBA952. The sequence goes on from JBEEOT010000028.1 coordinate 21,711, forward strand.
GCGACCATCCGTACTTTATTCAAATACCAACGCTTTGAACTCACTTTTTTGTTAGAAGAGCTGAACAAACTCGTGATGAAAAATGCGAAAGGAGAGAAATTTATTACATTTTTTATTGCCCATTATAATGCCTACACAAGGCAACTCCAGTATGTCAATGCAGGCCACAACCAACCGTTCATCTTGAGTGGTAAAAACACCACCCTACTCACAGAAGGCTGCATTGGACTGGGCATGCTCGACGAACTTCCGTTTGTTCGCGTAGGTAAATTGCAACTTCAAGCAAAATCTACGATGGTGCTGTTTACCGACGGCGTGGTCGAACTTGAAAACGAAAAAGGAGAGCAATTCGGTGTTGAACAGCTCATTAAGCAAGTGCGCTCGTTTTCAGCGCTCAAAATGGAGGACATGAACAATATCATCTTTTCGAAACTAGAAGATTGGAAGGGCAGCCTCCCCTACGTAGACGATACCGCTATTTTTAGCTGTAAATTTTTCTGATTACTTCTTCTTTGAAAACGCCCATTTGAGCGAAAAAAGATGCGTGAAATACCCTTCGCCGCCAAGACCTAAGCGCGTAAAAGCATAGTCAATGGACCAGTTTTGCAATACCACACCAGCTCCTAAATGCGGCTGTAAACCTAATTTTTTATTGAGTTCAAAATCTTGGTAATATTGAAGTTGCGAAACCCCAGCTCTAAAAACGAGTTTGTGCTCGTAATTTAGATAGAGGCCGGCACGTGGGTCTAGAGAAAAAACATTGCCAGAGAGCAGCGTATTGCGGGGCCCATCAGTGGTGACCTCTGCGTTCAATTGCCCACCAAGTTCGTACTTATTACTTTTTAACGGTAGCTTACCCGCAATTCCAATAACCATACGCGGCAACATTTGCTCAATTCCGTTTTGAGGCAAGGGATTATTAGTCGCTAAAAGTGTGGCTTGCATTTCTGGACTGAGATTGTATGCCCAAGCGCTAAAAGTACTGGTTGCATCTTTCAGACTAAGCCCAGCCGACCAATATTTACTCGGTCTGTATTGCAGCCCCGCATCAAAACCAAAACCATAAGCTTTTGCAAAATTGCCGATATGGCGGTAGATGATTTTGGCGCTAAATCCCATACTTAAGTGTGCAACTCTGGTCGGTTTGGACAACGAACCAATGAGTGCGTAATCTGCGCTATTGAACGATTGCAACTGGCTGTAATCTATGTTGCCCTGGTTATCTATGAGTTGGGTGGTATTATAAATGTTATCAACACCCAGTCTGATGACGTTGGCGGCCACAACTGTTTGGTTTTGGAGCTTTTTTGAGACGCCTAAATGATCAAATGCAGCCAAACCCCCAAAATAAGAGGCGTGCATGAGGCCAATCTCCGTTTCTTGTTGTTGCTGCAGCAAGCCCGCAGGGTTCCAAACTCCGGCACTTAAACCTTGAACATCTGCTACGACCGCGGAACCCATTCCGAGCGCATCGGCACCCACGCCCATGGTGAGAAATTCGTTTGCGTATTTGGGATTAAAGTCTTGTGCAAATGCAGCTGAAAAGCCAAATGACACAAAAAAGAAGGTGCTTTTGATTGAAAACATGTTACAAAAACTCAAAATTGCACAAAAAATTGTGTTTAATGGGTACTTTTACAAAAAACAAGTACATGTTCGGTTTGGCCAATTTGATTACCTCCTTTAACCTGCTCGGCGGAATCTGTTCCATTATTTTTAGCTTGAGTGGACGGCTCGATTGGGCCATCTATGCACTCGGCATATCTGCCTTGTTAGATTTTCTAGATGGCTTTGTTGCGCGCCTCACCAAGACCAACGGCGCACTCGGAAAACAACTCGATTCACTCGCCGACCTCGTAAGTTTTGGAGTCGCTCCCGGCATTTTTATGTTTGTCATGATCATCATTGGCATTGATCAAAGCAGCCTCATGAAAAACGCAGAGGGCGTACAAGCTTATGGTGGTGCGGCACAAGAATATGTTGTGGCTCAGCTCATCGACTGGAAAGCCGCATTTTTTTACGGGCGCAACAACACCTACAATGCCTCGATTCAATACCTGCCATTTATTGCGCTCATTATACCATTTTTTGCCATGTTCCGACTAGCCAAATTCAATTTAGACGAGCGCCAGACCGACAAATTCATTGGTGTTCCGACGCCAACAGCAACCATCTTTTTTGCTTTCTTTCCTCTTTATTTTTGGTTCAAACTAGACAACTGGAGCCATCAATCCAAATGGATCCTCTCGCTTTTTGATTGTTATACACTCAGCCTGATCAGTATCTTATTTTCAATTCTCATGGTGGTTGAATTACCACTTTTAGCGCTCAAATTCAAGAACTTTACTTGGAAAGACAACACCTTCCGGTACCTCTTGCTCTCGATATCGTTGATAAGTATTCCATTATTTTTGGTTTGGGCCATTCCAATAATTGTAATTTTGTACCTGATTTTATCACTCATTGAACATTTTCAATTCAAAAAACATGAAATTCAAAGCTGAAATCGACGTCATGCCACTAGACGCTCTACTCGATCCTCAAGGGAAAGCCGTCACTAATTCCATGAAAAACATTGGCCTTGCCGAAATCGATGGCGTCCGCATCGGCAAACACATCCGTTTATTTGTAGAAGCAGCCAACAAAGCTGAAGCCGAACAAAAAGTGGATACCGCATGCAAAAAAATGTTAGCTAACCAAATCATGGAAAGCTATCATTTTGAGCTCACCGAAGCCTAACCCATGACCAAAGGTTTCAGGACCTTTCATGCCGCCCAAAACACCTGGGGCAACACCCTTTATTTTCCAACGCCTGTTTCTTTTCTCAAAGATTGGGAAAAAACAATTGCCGCTGACCAAGCTTTTTTCAGAGCTACTAGCCCCTTGCAACGCTCAGAATTACTCAATCGCATTTGTGCCTTAATTGTCGCTGAAAAAGATGCCATATTACAACTCTACTGCAAAGAAAGTGGCCTGAGCCAAGCGCGTTTTGAAGCCGAATTTTCCAGACTTACCTCCACCATTTCGCTTTTTGCAAAGCACATCCAAACACTGGCTTGGCAAAAAGAAAGCAAAGTACATTCCGAAGCAAAAACGCTCCTTAAAAAGCGCGTAGCACTTGGACCCGTGCTTGTTTTGGGCTCTTCTAACTTCCCACTCGCGTACTCCACAATGGGTGGCGATACCGTGGCAGCGCTTGCCGCCGGCTGCTGTGTGGTACTCAAGGCGCACCCTATGCATGTGGGCACAAGCCAAGCCGTTGCCAATTGCGTGACGCGCGCACTCGAAGAACTTTCATTGCCGACGGGTATTTTTAGCCATGTCCTCGACAACACCTATGAATGGGCGAGCACTTTTGCCCAACATCCTCAAATCAAGGCCATTGGTTTCACTGGCAGCATCAAAGGAGGACGCACCCTAATGGACTTAGCCGCGGCACGCCCTGATCCTATACCCGTTTTTGCCGAAATGGGCAGCTTAAATCCAGTGCTCGTTTTTAAAGACTTGCCTCAAAATGATTTGCGCGCGGCTGCACAAAAACTTGCTGCTTCGATATGCACAGACGCCGGGCAATTCTGCACCAAGCCAGGTCTTTTGCTCGTCCATGAATCCCAACTCGATGCGTTTCAAAACAATTTATTGGAGGCGCTTACCAAACAAGTAGCCGTACCAATGCTACATCCATCTATTCATCAAAAATTCGAGGCCAGAAAACGCCAAGTATTTCAAGTAAAAGGAATCGAGCCGCACCAATCAACAACTAGTTTAAGCGGCATTGTTGGACGCTGGGGCATTGCCAAGTGTCGAATCACCCAACTCATCGAAGAGCCAACGCTCAGAGAAGAAGTTTTTGGACCATTTGCGGTTCTTTGTTCTTATGGAACAACAGCAGAACTTCAGTCCTTATTGAACGTTTTGGATGGGCAGCTCACTTGCAGTATTTTTAAAAGTCAAGACCAAACCTTAGATGCAGAAATCGAGCATTTACTGTATGAAAAAACGGGAAGGATCATTATCAATAGCGTTCCAACTGGTGTAAGCGTAGTTGAAGCCATGCAACACGGCGGGCCTTATCCCGCAAGTAGCGATGCCCGATTTACTGCTGTTGGTCCGGACAGCCTCTTGCGTTTTACCAAAGAAGTTACTTGGCAATTGCACGATTCACTATAAAAACCACAACAAGCAACATTTTCTTTTGTATTTTTGATTATCAAACTTTGTCTCTATGGAAACGCAACCTCAAGCCCCACAAAAATCGAACAGCTTTTATTTCGTTTTTATTTTCATCCTTTTAGCGGGTCTTGCTGGCCTCACCTTGGCTTGGTCAAGACAGCGCGCAGCTCTCAATACTTGCAATAACAAAAATGCGACCCTCCTTTCCGATATGGCCGACATGGAAGCTGCGCTCTCCGGCTATACAGGCAGCATGAAAAAAGACCTCAAACAAGATTTGCAGCAAATGTTGCGCAATTACAACAAACTCATTGAAAAAGATGCGTCTAAAGCAGACAGCCTCAATGCACAAAAAGCACAGATTACACAACTACTCCAAAAGTTAGAGCGCTCAAAAATGACGGCCCGAGACCTTGTTAAGGCCAGAAAAGAGAACGAAACCTTACGCGGCATCATGCGCAGTTACGCCCGCACTATTGACTCACTCAATACCCTCAACATCGATTTAGGGAGTCGTTTAGAAGAAACTAATGTACGCCTCTCCACCACCACAAGCGAAAGAGACACCTACCGCAAACAAGCTGAGGAGTCTCAGCAACAAGTGAAAAAAGGCAGCAAACTCCAGGCCTACAACATCCAATCAGAGGCGCTCAAGCAGCGCATCAACAACACTATGGAAGTCACGGATCGTGCCAAAAACGCCGTTCAATTCCGCAGTAGTTTCACCCTCTCTGAAAACGTCTTGACCTCAGCTGGTCGCAAAAATGTCTACCTGCAAATCACAGCCCCTAACGGCAATGTTCTGCAAGCAAGCAGCAATTTTGTTACGGACACAGAAAGCGGCAGCACTGCCTATTCTCAACGCAAAGAAGTAGACTACCAAAACCAAGCACTGGACCTCACCATTTACTACGAACTCAAAGGTGAAGATGCCGCAAAAGGCACTTACAAAGTGCGCATTTATTGCGAAGGTCAACTCATCGGAACAGATAGCTTTACTCTCAAATAAACATGGAAAACACACACGAAAACGGATTCGTTCTCACCGAAATTACAGCCAACGGCATTGGGCTCATTACATTTGGCCACCCTATGAGCAACTCACTGCCCGGCCATATCTTACAAACGCTAGCAGACACCGTCACAGATTTAGCACAAGACGAACGCACCAAAGTTCTCGTATTACAATCTCAAGGCAGCAAGGCTTTTTGCGCCGGAGCTAGCTTTGACGAACTCATTAGCATTCAAGACCTCGAAACTGGCCTGGCCTTTTTCTCAGGTTTTGCCAAAGTTATCAATGCCTGCCGAAAAGCACCCAAACTCATTATCGGGCGCGTCCAAGGTAAAGCTGTCGGAGGTGGTGTTGGCTTAGCTGCTGCCACAGACTACTGCTTTGCCACCAACAAAGCCGACGTCAAACTATCCGAACTCGCAGTTGGAATCGGTCCTTTCGTTGTAGGGCCGGCCGTAGAGCGCAAAATTGGACGCTCAGCCATGAGCGAACTTGCCATCAATGCCACCGAGTGGCGCAGTGCGCAATGGGCAAAAGAAAAAGGCCTTTACACCGAAATTTTTGAAGATGAACTCAGTCTAGATGCTGCCATTCAAGCACTCAGCAGCAAGCTAGCAAACTCAAATCCAGAAGCCATGCAAGAACTCAAGCAAATCTTCTGGCAAGGCACCGAAAACTGGGATCAACTCCTCGTTGAACGAGCGGCAATTAGCGGGCGTTTGGTCCTGAGCGAATTCACTCGAAACGCCATTTCAGCCTTTAAAGCAAAATAATCTTAGAAAATTTCTGCTTTTCATTTGTAAATAAACACAATAGTTGTATCTTTGCACCCCTAAATTTAGGGAATTTAAGTTTTTTATTTAACAGAAAGAACCGTGAACACATTAAGTTACAGAACGTTAGCTGGTAATACCGAAACTGCCGATAAGAAGTGGTATGTTGTGGATGCTGAAGGTCAAACAGTCGGACGTTTGGCAAGTAAAGTTGCCAAAGTCATCCGTGGAAAATACAAAACCTGTTACACACCGCATGCGGACTGTGGTGACAATGTGATCGTTATCAACGCGGAAAAAATCGCTTTTTCAGGAACAAAACTCCAAAACAAAGAATATGTTCGCTTCTCTGGATACCCAGGTGGTCAGCGTTTCACGTCTGCTGAGAACATGCTCAAAAACCATCCTGAGCGCTTGATCGAAAAAGCAATTAAAGGTATGTTGCCAAAGAACACACTTGGTCGCAAACTTTACACCAACCTCAAAGTATATAAAGGTGCAGCACACAACCACGATGCGCAGCAACCAGAATTATTGAATCTTGATACCCTCAAATAAATCGTATGGAAGTCATTAATGCATTAGGAAGAAGAAAAACAGCGGTTGCCCGCGTTTATT
>JBEEOT010000029.1:0-51345 GCA_041191505.1 Bacteroidota bacterium
TATGGAAGACATCGCTACCAAAGTGGGTTCCCAAGACATGCTCAAAGAAGCATTGGCCATGATCAATGTAGTGCCAAACCCATACTATGCCTTCTCTGAATATGAGCGCAACAAACTAGACAACCGCATCAAGATTACCAACCTTCCAGAGCAATGTCATATTCGAATTTATACCTCAAATGGCAAACTTGTTAGAAGTATTAAAAAAGACAGCCCCATGACTTTCCAAGATTGGGACCTCACCAACCATGCTGGCATTCCCGTTTCTTCTGGTGTTTACCTCATTCATGTCGAGGTGCCAAATGTCGGGGAAAGAGTCCTCAAAGCTTTTATTGCCATGCGAATGGTCGATCTACAAAACATTTAATTTAGCATCATGAAATCTCTCCTTTCTATTCTTTTCCTCTTCTTTTCTGCAAGTTTATTTGCTCAAGTTTACTCTTTGCCTAATCTTCCTTTTGCACTAGATGCTTACGAACCCTTTATCGATGCCCAAACCATGGAGATTCATCACGACAAGCACCATGCTGCGTACGTGAATAACCTCAACAAAGCCATCACCGGAACTGCCATGGAAAAGCTCAGCATGAACGACCTTTTAATGTACGCGAGTTTCCGCTCCAATACCGTACGCAACAATGCAGGTGGTCATTACAACCATAGCTTGTTTTGGGACATCCTTGCACCTAAAGAAAAACAAGGACTTATTTCAACGGAACTGCAAAAAGCAATCGATTCAAAGTACACCTCTATCGACTCTTTAATTGCCACACTAAACAAGGCTGCAAGTACGCGTTTTGGTAGTGGCTGGGCTTGGTTAGTTGTAACACCACAAGGAGACCTTGCCGTCTATAGCACTGCTAATCAAGATAATCCGATCATGGATGTGAGTGCGGAGCGCGGTATTCCCATTCTTGGGATCGATGTCTGGGAACATGCCTACTACCTCAAATACCAAAACAGAAGAACAGATTACCTCAGCGGTATTTGGAACCTCATCAATTGGGGAGCCGTTTCAGAAAAATATGCTGCCGCCCTCAACGATCCCTTGCTCAAAGAACTTGAAAAAGACAATTGGCTGGCGATCAAAGATTTTCACAAAGTGATGGCGCAAACTTTTCATCCGGCCGAAGAAAAAAACTTTGCGCCTTTGCGCAGTCGATCCGGAGAGCTCTATGCCAAGGCCATCTTGCTTAAAAACTCTACGCCTCCGGCATCTGCCAACAACGCAAGGGTTCAAGAAGCCCTTACCCGTCTTGAGAAGCAGTGTTTAGAAATTCATCAATTGGTCCAGAAACCAATGAAAGACGAAGCAAATAAAGATGCACTTTTACTCGAGAAAATCACCAAAGCCCACGACATCTTCCACGAAGTAGAAGGGCTCTGCCACGACTAATTCCCGTATAACTTAACCTTGCGGTAAAACCTTTGCAACGCATTTGCGTATCTTTGTCAAAAAGAAGCCGGTGCGTTTTGAGTTAACCAAAGAATTTATTGCCGAACTGCGTCAAAAAATTGTCGCAGAAGACCGCCTTTGGATCCAAGAACAAGTCTTGGAGCTCCACTACGCCGAGGTTGCCGAAATTCTCGACAAACTCACCAACGACGAAGCCAAGTTCATCTACTTCATGGTAGATGAAGACACCCAGGCCGACATCTTGATGGAACTCGAAGAAGAAGTTCGCGACCGCTTCTTGGCCTCCCTCTCCAGTAAAGAGATGGCAGACCAGCTCGAAAACCTCGACTCCGACGACGCCGCCGACATCTTAGGTGACCTTCCCGACGAAAAAATCCAAGAGGTCATCTCCCAAATGGAAGACGACGAAGCAGCCGAAGACATCGTTGACCTCCTCAACTACGACGACGACACCGCAGGGGGGCTCATGCAAAAAGAGTTCTTTCAGGCCAACGTAGAGTGGCCCGTAAACCGCGCCATCATTGAGCTGCGCAAGCAAGCCGAAGACGTAGAAAAAGTATATAACATCTTTGTCGTAGACGACGACGATCACCTTTTAGGTGTGCTCTCGCTCAAAAGGCTGCTCTTTGCCAACGCGCGCACTAAAATTGAGAACATCTACCAAAGCAAAAAAATCATTTCGGTCAAGGCCAGTGATTCAGCAGAGTTGGTCGCAAAGGTCATGGAAAAATACGACCTCGTTTCGGTTCCTGTTGTGGACTACCAAAACAAATTAGTGGGACGAATTACCTTAGACGACGTCGTTGATTACATCAAAGAAGAAGCCGACAAAGACTTCCAAATGGCAACGGGTATCTCAGACAAAGTAGACTCAGACGCCGCTATCTGGAAGGTCAGTTTTTCGCGCCTACCTTGGCTGATTATCGCCATGTTTGGCGGCACCATTGGCGCAAAAGTTATTTCAAATTTTGAAGACAGCATTACCGCCATTCCTGCAATGGCCTTCTTTATTCCACTCATTACCGCAATGGGAGGAAATGTGGGTGTGCAATCTTCGGCAATTGTTGTTCAATCTTTAGCCAGAGGAGACAAAGACCTCGGCCGTATTCTCCCTAAACTGATCCGAGAAGGCAGTGTTGGCCTGATGAATGGCCTCATTTTATCGAGCCTCATCTTTTTAGTTGCTACTGTTTTTGTCGATATCCATTTAGGTATTGTAGTGAGTTTGTCACTCTTTACCGTCATTTTATTTGCGGCCATTTTCGGTACGCTCTTCCCAATGATCCTGAACCGTTACAAAATTGACCCTGCCCTAGCAATTGGCCCATTTGTAACGACTCTAAACGACGTCATTGGTATTTTCATATACTTCTCGATTGGCTTACTGTTGATGTAATGACACAAGCACAACTAGGTCTTAGAGCCAATTGGCAACAATTTAGTTTACTTGTTCTCGTCAACGCCTTTGTTGGCGGCATGGTGGGTCTTGAGCGTAGCATTCTTCCTCAATTAGCCGAACAGGAATTTCACTTGGCCGCTAAAACTGCCATTCTTTCGTTTATTGTCGTATTTGGCATCACAAAAGCGCTCACCAATTATTTTGCAGGAACTTTAGCCAACCGCTGGGGCCGCAAAAATCTCCTTATTTTGGGCTGGATTTTTGCCTTACCTGTTCCGATCCTACTCATTTATGCGCCTAGTTGGTCATGGGTTATTCTCGCCAATATTTTTTTAGGGATCAATCAGGGTTTGGCCTGGAGCAGTACAGTGGTCATGAAAATCGATCTTGTTGGTCCAAAAAACCGCGGCTTTGCCATGGGCATCAATGAGGCCGCTGGCTATATTGCTGTTGGTGCGGTTGCCTTTTTGAGTGCGAGTATTGCCAATGCGTATGACGTGAGGCCCTATCCTTTTTATATCGGCATTTTACTTTCTATCCTAGGGCTTTTGTCGAGTATCTTTTTAATCAAAGACACGCGTTCGTTCGTCCAATTAGAAAGCGAAGACAATCAAGTTCCTCTTTTGAAAAATATCTTTGCAGAAACATCCTGGAAACATCCTAATTTAGGAGCTATCAGCCAGGGTGGTTTGGTCAATAACCTCAACGATGGCCTGATCTGGGGCTTGTTTCCGATTCTGCTCGTTAGCAAAGGCTTTACACTATCTGAGCTCGCCCAAATCATTGCTATTTACCCTACCGTTTGGGGCTTAAGTCAACTTTTTACAGGCAAATTGGCCGACCGTTATGCTAAAAAATCCTTGCTCTTTTGGGGCATGCTCATGCAAGGGCTCGCCATAGTGGGCTTCATCTGGGCACAAACATATAACGCTTTTGTATTTCTCAGTATCTTGCTGGGGCTCGGAACTGCGGTAGTCTACCCCACATTTTTAGCTGCTATCGCAGACAACACCCACCCGAGCCAACGCGCACAGAGCATTGGCGTGTATCGCCTCTGGCGAGACCTCGGCTACGCTGTGGGCGCCCTACTCACCGGCATACTCGCAGACCTCTGGACCACCGCCACCGCCATTGTGGCCATAGGAAGCATCACCATCCTATCTGCGTTTGTCATCCTGTTGAGAATGCGCCGCGTTTCCTAGAATCAAAAAAGCTTTGTATCTTTGCACTCCACTAAATCTCTGGAGAGGTGTCCGAGTGGTTGAAGGAGCACGCCTGGAAAGTGTGTATAGGCCTAAAGCTTATCGAGGGTTCGAATCCCTCTCTCTCCGCTGAATAATTGAAAAGCTAGCCATCAGGCTGGCTTTTTTGTTGTCTTTCTATCGAGTGATATAAAGCGTCAAAACGTGAAATAGCGCAATCAAAATATTACTTATAACAAAAGGATGCTTGATTGTTTTAACCGTGAAGGGTGTTAAAAATTTGTACACTATTTGAATGGCTAAAAGTGCAATAATAGATTTCTTATCTGGTGCAATCAATAAGAAAATTGAGCCCAATAAGATGCTTATATAAATTGCCAAAAGTATTCCCCTAGCTGGATTGAACTCACCCAAAGTTTTGACCATTCTAAAATTATTTGTGATCATCAAATAGCAAATCGGAATAAGAACTGCAATATTTAGAACGAGAGAGAGGGAGAGCATGGATGAATTTTTATGAAAAACAACGACTTCTTAGAAATGTTTCATTCAGAATGAAATAGGTTTCACGAGTAAAAGCAAATAATCAAAAATTCCTACTCACACCCAAAAACAAAGTATTCACCCATCTTGCCTCGATGGGAGTGTTATTCATCAAAAAGGTATAGCGATAGCCGCCCTCAATTAGAAAATGTTTGGTTTTGTAGCTGGCTCCTACTCCAAGAATTGCTGTGTGATACGTTTGTCTGAATTTCTCAGCTTCACTCCAAAGATAAAAGCTACCGTAAACATAGTTGACACTTACCAGCATATTCCACTTTTGTTGTGGTGAAAATACATTATACCTGAAAAATGGCCCTCCCCATCGAGAGAGGCGGATACTGGGCTCTAGCAATGAATCTTTTGCAAAAAGAGTCTGATAATCGGTGTTATACTCTAACCCTATTGTCATTTTTTGGTTCAGATGAATGCCGATTCTAGGGCCAATTTTCAAGCCACCGCCACCAGCGTCAGCTCCCCCGGCAACTAGTGCGCCGAAATTCATTCCTAAATGCAAGCCATACTGCTTGGTCGTATCTAAAAATTTTTGTTGGCAAATTCCTAAAAACGAGCTCAAGCAAAAATATAAACAAACTAAAACATTGATTTTCATAGCAAAGCAAACGTTCAATTCTCCATTTTATTGGAATGTTTTGGTTAATTCAAAACACTGCCTGCTCTCCAATATTATATACAACCAAAACAATAAATGCTTAAATTTATCAAATGCAAAACCTACTCCTCATCCTTTTCGTCCTCGCCATTTTTCCCTTGGCACTATTTGCGAAAAAGCAACCGAACAATACATATATCAAGATAGGATACGTGGCAATTGTGCTGATTTCGATGGGGTATTTATCCTTTGACTACCTGCAAAACCCTAAAGAATCTTCGGCTTTTACCTTGCTTTTATTACTTGTTTTGGTTTCAACCAACAAGCTTTTTAATCCTAGAGCTTCGAGGTAGTTTTTCTCCCCTACACCACCTCAGTATCCCCCTTCCCCCCAAACACCGGCTTTCCTTTCAAGGCCTGAATAAGTGTTGACAGCGCCAATAGGCCATAAATGATGGCCATCAAAATGGTCAGTTTGGTATTCTTCAAAACATAAAATGAAAGCACAGGCAGAACCTGCAAGGCGTGCATGCCGATGAAATGTGAGACGCGCAAGTCACCAACGGTTTTGCTCCAACCCATGATGAATAAATTGGAGTTGTCGTTGAGGGCGCCAACGCTGTGATTGAGGGTAGAGCCCATGGCGAATCCTTCGAAGGAAAAGATGACGAAAATGAGGATAGATAAGCGAATGGCCCACAAATAATAAGTTGGTAGCGCTGGAAAATCGTTGCTGAAAAATTGATACCCAACATAGGCGGTGTAGAGCGTTGCAGCCGAAGCAGCAAGGGCCATCATGGAGTAAAGTGCCGCATAAACTGGTGTGCTCATGTTGTAATGCGAGAGTTGGCCCCTACCCGCTTGAATGGCAATATAGGCGATTTCAAAACCGAGCAACACGATAATCGACCAATTGAAAAGCTTGACATTGAAATTGGGTAGGTAATAGCAATACCAACCCATGGCCCAGGCAAAAGTCAAGGTAGAAAAAGCGAATTTAAAGGGCTTATACCAAGCACTTACGCCGTAAATCTGTGTGGAGGAGGTTCGGGCTAAAATCAGGAAAAGTATGGAAAGTACGAGGCATACCAAGCCGAAATAAAACATGGTTTCATTGCGGTATTTGAGTTGTTGAAGGAAGTGGATCATTTAAAGTATCTTTTATTTAACTCATGACACAACCACGCCGAACCGCTGCCGATGAGTGCGCCGACGAGCACATCGCTTGGGTAATGTACGCCTAAATGCATTCGTGAGTAGCCCGCTGCGCTTGCCCAAAGCATACTTGGTGCGATCACATACCATTTCGGAAAAGCCAAGCTCAATGAGGTGGCGGTGGCAAATGCCTCAGAAGTATGCCCAGAAGGAAAAGAGGGGCTGCCTGCACCGGTGAGTTTTTGAATATCTGGGTACGTGACGAAGGGGCGGTCTCTATCAATTGTGAACTTTAAGGTAGTCGTTAATACTGCAGAGGTAAGAAGCGTGGCGCCGATATAATATCCTTTGTATTGCAGCGATTTGTCTTTTTGAATCAAGCCAATAGACGTAACAATCAACGGAGCGCCCAAACCAATTGGCGACACTGAATTGGTAACAAACTTAAAAGTTGGATCGAGTGCTGTATTGCGCTGAAGATTGATTTTTCTGAGTAGATCGATGTCGAGGTTTTGGGCGCAGGCCGTTTTTCCAACACTAAAAAGGAATAAGAAAACGATGAAATGAGGGTAGCGCATCAAATATAGATTGTGAAATCCTTGATTTTAAATTAATCCTACTAAATTAGCTAGATTACGAATGCAAAATACGATGAAGATAAACGTTGAAAATCTGGAATTTGCCTACAACGCCAAGAAAGTGTTGAATATTTCAAAAATGGAATTTGAACAGGGCAAAATTTATGGAATTGTCGGAAAAAACGGGGCGGGAAAAACCACCTTTTTTAAAGCGCTGACCAATATTATTATCAATTACAAAGGACTAATTGAGATCGACGGCAACGACATCAAGAAAAATTTTCAGACACTTTCAAAAATCGGTATTGTTCTGGATGATTTAGAATTGTACAAAAGTCATACTGGACTTTTTAACTTGCGCTATTTTGGTGGCTTGCGCGGCGGATTCGACGAAGCACAAGCCTTGAAACTTGCCGATGAACTCGAAATTGCAGACAGTCTCGACAAAAAGGTGAGCACCTTTTCACTTGGGATGCATAAAAAATTGATTCTACTGATTTCCATCATGAATGACGCGCAGATTTTAATTTTTGATGAACCCTTTCGAGGTCTAGATGCCAAAAGTGTCAATTGGTTCAAAAATTATTTGATTGATCTGAAGAATCAAGGTCGTACTATTCTAATCTCTAGTCACATACAAGAAGATATCGAATCGCTTTCGGACAAAGTTTTGGTGCTCTCAAACGGGGATTTCAGTGATGTTTTTGACCTAAAAAATGCAGCCCAGAGCTTTATTTATCGCGTCGAAGTCAATGATCAGCAAGCATTTATCGATTTATTGCAGCAAAATGCGATTCCCTTTGAAGTACACGATCCCTTCATCAAATTTGAACTCGATGATGCCGCATACAAAGCGCTATTTAAACAAAGTGTCCTGAACGGGATAGAATTTAGTCAGATCAAAAAAGAAAGCAAGTTTGCAGAACTCATCAAATAAGAAGCTATATGAAACTACGAGATATTTTTAGAATGGAGTTGTACAAAAATCGCAACGACAAAACCTATTTATTGATTATCGGAATTCTAATCATCATGACCTCACTGTCCACTTTTTTTGGAATCGGATTGATTGAAGGATTGTTTGATAAGTCTAATTCGAATTTCATGTCCTTACTGATGCTGCTTATGATTTTTAGTGGAATAGGTATGTGGGCGTTTTCGTTGTTGTATCCATTTCGTTTATTGAACTTAGACTACAACAATAAAGTAATGGGCTTAATTTTTGCAAGTGGTGTATCGCGTGAGAAATACTATTTTGTGAAGGTGGGCGCTACAATTCTCACCTGTCTCATCGCTACTTTTTTGGTGCTTTTCATACCAGCGCTTACCTTTTTGACGGTTTATACCGAAGAATTTGTGAGTGTCATGAATAACATTTTTGGCGAATTTGGTTTCGGAGATATTTTTCCATTTTTACTGATGTTCGTCTTTACGATCCTTGCTTATTACGTCACACTCACCACAGCTGTCATTACCACCAAAGGAAAAATTGTAGGCATTTTATTGTTCTTTGTTTTTTCCTTTGCGGTTTCTATTATAGAATCTGCGGTTGGGCTTCCAGCTTTGAGTGCATTTGGTGATTCAAACACCAGCCTCACCTATTTGTATTATCAGAAGACTTTATTTGCGGTTTTTCAAATCGTTGCCTTTGCATTCATTGGCTTGCAAGTGTTAAAAAGACAAGATTTGTAAACCTATACTGACACTACATGTGATCTAATTTTCGGATATCCTTCACAAAAATAACATCGCGCTCATAGCCTTCCGAACAAACGCGGATCATGGCGTTGGCGACCTGGCGCATGGTACTGATGACGTTGGGGAAAACCAACTTGAAAAACGGTGACATCCAACCCAAATAATTGTAGTATTTCAAGACGTATTGCTGACCTTCGGCCGGAATCATCATGCCAATTCTGAAACCAAATGCTTGCTTGAACGCGAGTTTCATTAGGTCATTTTCGACTTTGCCTTTGACTCTTGCCCAATGCAAACGGCCTTTTTCAGTGCGATCGGTGCCCGAACCACTTACATAGACAAATGACAGTTGCGGCTGATTTCCGATTGCTTTGGCAAAGGCCATGGTGGTGTCATAGGTGAGTTTTTCGTAAAGTGGTTTTTCCATCCCGACTGAACTTACACCTGCACAGAAAAAACAGGCGTCATAACCCGCTAGTATTGGGTCGTTTTCGGGCAGGTCTAAGAATTCCGGCACGGTATATTCTTTGAGTTTCGGATGCGTTTTGCCGCTTGGCCTTCTGCTTACGCTTAAAATTTCAGAAACACGTGGGTCTTTTAAACACTCGATTAAAATTCCTTCGCCAATCATGCCAGTGGCGCCTGTTAAGATGATCTTCATGGTCGTTTGATGAGGTTATTGAAATGCTGCATTTGGAAACAAACAGTACATATGGTCTGTATCGACGTCGTCGCCAAACTGATAGCGATGTTTGATGGTGGCTTCTCTTTGAAAACCAAACTTTTCCATTAGGCGATTAGACGCAATGTTGTCTGTGGCTACAAATGCTTCGATCCGATGCAAATCCATTTCGGTTTTGCCATAATCGAGAATGGGTTGAAGGGCTTCTGACATGTAGCCTTTGCGCTTGTATTCGTCCTTTTTGAGGCTGTAAAAAATTTCGGCGCGATGGTGTTGCTTGGCCCAAGAATGATAACCCGCCCAGCCAATTATCGCATTTGTTTCTTTCTCGAATAGTTGAAAGAATTGAATGGTCAGGTTATAGGTCGAAAAACCGCCTTTGAAGCGCGCACATTCTAGTTCGTATTCTTTGTCGTTCTGATGACCAAAAATTTGCATGATTTCTTGCTTGGAAGCCAACGCAAAAATATCGTCATAAGACTGTTGATCGAAGAGAAATAACTTCAGTCTTTGGGTTTCCAGATATTTGACTTGTTGCATCCAAATCTCAACACTTCCCTTTCTAGATGGGCGTTTGAGTAACTCGCCATTACAATTTGGACAGACAAGTTTCAATTGCTCAGTGGCACAAGAGGAACAATAGGTGCATTCATATGAACAAATATAGGCCTCCGTAGATTTTTTGGTTAATAATTTTGCGCATAATTCGCAGGTTTCTTTGAGCTCAAGCATGCTTCAAAATTACTATCTTTGCTCTTATGCGCAATCTCATCGCTTTTTTGCAACGTTTCCGGATCTTTTTGGTCTTTGCTGTGCTGCAAATTCTAGCGATTACCTGGTATGTCACCTACCTCAGTTTTCCGCGCAATCAATTCCTCACCACCAACAACAACATTGCCATTCAATTCCTAGAATGGGAACACGACCTCACCAAGCACTTCAACCTCAGTAAAAACAACACTGATTTGCAATGGGAAAACATCTATTGGCGCAAAAGACAGCCCAAATTCATGTACCAGCTCTCCAGAAGTAAGGTGAAGGTCAATGATACCATCTACGAACAACAATACGCATACATTCCTGCTGAGGTAATCAATTCGAGTGTCAATCGACGCAATAATTATTTTACACTCAACGTCGGAACCGCTCAAGGCATCAAGCGCGGCATGGGTGTGTTTTGTCAGCAAGGGGTTGTCGGAGTCATTCATTATGCGAGCAAACACTATAGTTTAGTCAAGACTGTTCTCACCAAAGACATCAACATTGACGTCAGCATTCGCATGAAAAAGTCAGACCTACCCGGTTTGCTCAAATGGGATGGCCGAGATGCGCGCTACGGCATGATCACCGGAATCAACAACGATTTACGCATCAAAAAATGGTCAAAAGTCGAGACCCGAGGCGGATCTGGTATTTTCCCGAAAGGGCTACCAGTCGGCAAGGTGAGTTTCACTGAACCCATCGAAGGTCAAGCGCTTTGGAAAGTTGAGATCCGATTTTCAGCAGATTACCGCCGCCTTCAACGCGTTTACATCATTAAAAACCTGCATTTAGCAGAGCAAACTGCACTAGAAGCAAGAATTCCCGAAGACGACTAACATGAACGTAGTTTACAAACATATCATTCGCTTTGTGGTGTTCGCTTTTTTGCAAGCACTCGTCTTCAATCAGCTCAACATTGGTTTTGGTATTCACCTCATGATCCAACCTTTGTACATCATGTTGTTGCCCTTTGAGCTTACGGTTATTCCTATAATGGGTATCGCGTTTTTAATGGGCCTAGTGATCGATATCTTTTCCAATACCTACGGCCTGAATACCTCCGCTTTGGTGCTCATGGCTTACCTGCGCCCTATTGTTTTTAAATTTTATGGCCCTCGAGAAGGCTACGATCCGCTTAAAGAACCAACTTCCCACGACATGGGTTCTAATTGGTTTGGTTTGGTCTACGGCCTACTTCTCGGCCTGCATACCTTTTGGTTTTTCTTGCTCGAAATCTTTGAAATCGGGCGCCTTGGCTTCATCTTACAAAAAACAATACTTAGTGGCGGGCTTTCCTTCTTGCTGGCCCTCCTTATTCAAAGTTTCATTTTGAATAGCAAACAGAAAAAATGAACCTAGACGCGCGCCGAAATGTCATTCTTAGTTTCATCGTTTTGGTGGTAGGCATCTACCTCATTCGTTTGTTTTACATGCAAGTCATCGACGACACCTGGACACTCAGGGCCCAAGAAATCGCCGAAAAACGCAAAGAAATCTTTCCGCCACGCGGCGTTATTTTTGACCGCAACGGCAAAAAAATTGTAACCAACCAAACCTATTACAACCTCATGATGGTTGAGGACAGCATTGTCAACCTCGACACCGCTGCTTTTGCCAAACTCATCGGCTGGACCAAAAAACAAGTACGCGAGCGCTTCAAAGAAATCGTTGATGGCGAGGGTACTTACTTTAATAAAATTACCGGAAAGCGCACTCCGAATTACCAAACAATAAGAGCCTATCCTTTCTTGAAAGAGTTAACTCTTGAGGAGATGTCTAAAATTGCACCCCATCTGGATAATTTCAAGGGTTTTCATGAAGAAGCTACAAGCGCGCGCAATTATCCTTACAAAAGTGCTGCAAACATACTAGGCTACCTCTCTGAGGTGTATCGCGAAGAAATTGAAGTCGACCGCTTTTACAAACCAAGCAACAACATCGGACGAGCAGGTATCGAGCGTTTTTACGAAAAAGAACTGCGCGGCGTCAAAGGCATCAAATACATTGTCACTTCTGCCCTTAACAATGCCATTGAGTCATACGCCGACGGCAAATACGACACCACCGCACGTCAGGCAGACCCACTCAAAATGGGCATGGACGTCGAGCTTCAGACCTACGGAGAAGAGCTCATGAGCAAGAAAAAGGGCTGTATTGTTGCCATCGAACCATCTACTGGTGAAATCCTAAGCATGGTCTCAGCGCCATCCTATGATCCTAATTTACTCGTTGGAAAGCGCAATATCAGCAATAACTATCCAAAACTTGCCAGAGACCCTAACCTACCATTGTTTCCACGCCCTTTACAGGCAGAATATCCACCTGGGTCTATCTTTAAATTGGTTCAGAGTCTGATCGCCATGCAAGAAGGCGTTATCACAGCCAATACCGGATTTGCATGCGACAAAAGCTTAGTCGGATGCCACAACCATCCTTCTGCTAGAAATATTGCTGAAGCCATTAAATTTTCATGCAATCCGTATTATTATCAAGCGGTGCGCCGTATCATTCAACAAGGGGTCAAGAAAAACAATT
Organism: Bacteroidota bacterium; assembly: GCA_041191505.1. Taxonomy (GTDB): domain Bacteria; phylum Bacteroidota; class Bacteroidia; order Flavobacteriales_D; family Crocinitomicaceae; genus UBA952. Next base: position 12,582 of record JBEEOT010000029.1, read on the forward strand.
TTGCCGATGCCGAATACGGGCTCAATAAATGGTACAAATACATTCGCAGTTTTGGACTGGGCAAAGAACTTGATACCGATGTGTCTGGTCAGCGCCCAGGGCTCATCCCTAATTCTGACTTCTACGACAAATGGTATGGCCATCATACTTGGGCGTTTTCTACAATTCGCTCCATTTCTATTGGGCAGGGAGAGGTCAAACTAACTCCTATCCAAATGGCCAATATTGTGGCCATCATTGCCAACAAAGGCTGGTATTACACGCCTCACTTTGTCAAATCAATTGGCTACCGCGGCCCACTTCCTCAGTTCAGAAAAAAACACTGGACCATGATCGACAGACGTCACTTTGACTCCGTTATCGAAGGGATGCGCTTGGTGGTCAATGAAGATGGCGGCACCGGAAAACAAGCCCGTATGGACGACATTATAGTTTGCGGAAAAACCGGAACGGTCCAAAACCCACATGGCGAAGACCACTCCGTATTTTTTGCCTTTGCACCGATGGACAAACCTAAAATTGCCATCGCCGTTTTCGTTGAAAATGCCGGTTGGGGAGGCTCTTGGGCAGCTCCTATTTCCCAACTCATGATCGAAAAATACCTCAAACGTAAAGTCTCTGACAAAGACAAAGAAAAACGAATGAAAGAAGCCCAGATTGCCTTTAAAAACGTCGAGTAATGCGCAAACAAGAAAGCCTCACTGAACACCTCGACTGGCCGCTTTTTGGCGCCCTTATTGCCATGCTCCTGATGGGGTTGGCAACCGTATATTCAGTAGCCTACAACGAAGAAGCACCATCGCTTTTCAATTTTTCTGAGAAGTACGGACGACAACTTTTTTGGATTTTATTTTCTTTGTTTTTAGGCCTTTTGGTTTTCTTAATCGATTCCGATATCTATCGCCGCTTTGCCATTCCCATTTACCTCTCGACACTTGTGTTGTTGGTCATTGTACTTTTTATGCCTGCAGTACACGGCGCACACGCTTGGTTAGGCGTGGGCTCTTTTGGGGTTCAGCCAGCTGAGTTTGCCAAAATATCGACTTCCCTTTTGCTCGCCAAGTATATTAGTGGCTTAACCGTTAAGCAGCAAACAACCGGAACGGTCCTGACGGCAAGTAGTATCTTACTGATCCCTATGGTCCTTATTTTACTGCAGCCAGATGCCGGTACGTTCGTTGTATTTACTTCCTTTCTTTTTGTAATGTACCGCGAAGGCCTCACCTTTGACCCGATCTTACTCAAGTTTGTCAATGCTATTCCTGGTGTGCGCTACAAAGAAACATGGGTGGGTTCCCACTTTATTCCGATTCTATTTGCATTGGTTTTTTTAAGCATCATTACACTCCTACTCGACAGCGTCGTTTTCACGCTCCCTTTCCTTGACATCGAAGTGAGTGGCTCATCGGGTGTCATTTTTGGCTTACTCATGATCTATGCGCTTTCGTGGTTGCTCATGCAGCGCTTCAGTACCCGTCGTGAGCGCTCGCGCATGATGGTTGTCCTGACGCTGGGCCTACTCATCGGTAGTGCCCTTAGCTTTACCGTTGACAAAGGTTTTGACATGCTTCGCCCCCACCAAAAAGACCGCATTGAACTCTTTTTGGGCTTGCGCGAAGATCCCAACGGCGACGACTACAACCGCAACCGCGCAATGGCAGCCGTTGGCTCTGGAGGCTTTCTAGGAAAGGGGTACCGAGAAGCTTCGGTATCTAGCGTTCGGTCTAACCACGTTCCGGAAAGTGAAACCGACTTTATCTTTTGCCCCTTTGCAGAAGAATGGGGCTTTTTAGGCGTTGTGGTCTTATTCGTGCTGTATTTCTTTGTGTTGTTTCGCATCATTATCATCGCCGAACGACAGCGCGCTGCCTTTAATCGCATTTACGCCTATTGTGTAGCCATGATACTTTTTTATCACTTCGCGATCAACATTGGAATGAACATCGGTTTTGCACCCGTTATTGGTATTCCATTACCCTTCTTTAGCTACGGAGGCTCTTCGATGATGTCGTTTAGTGTGATGTTATTTATTTTATTGAAACTCGATGCCCAGCGCAAAGATGTATTACGTTAATTAGTTGTAAATTTTAACCTATGAAAAGTAACGCAACGGTTTTAAATGAGCAAGAACAAAAGAAAATGACCAAGTTATTCTGGGTAATTTCCTTGCTGCCTTTCTTAATGGTGGCTAGTTTGCTCTTGCTGCAATCAGAAGACGACCTTCCTCCGGTTACAATGCTAGACAACCCACCAGAACTACAAGCGTCACTTATCTTAGCTAAAAAAAGCGTCAAAGAAGATACCGTCATTGGTCGTTTTTGGCAAGTGAATCGCACCAGCGTCAAGTACCGTGAAATCTCCCCTTACGTAACAGATGCGCTCATCTCCACAGAAGACGAACGCTTCATTCAGCATTCTGGCGTCGATTTCAGAGCCTTGGCTCGGTCATTTACCTCATTTGGCCGCTCAGGAGGAGCCTCAACCATTCCTCAGCAGTTGGCTAAATTACTTTTCACCCTTCAGCAAAGACAACGCGAAGAAATTGCACGTGCGAGCGGCACCCGTCTCGAGCTTCCTTATGTAGGCGGAATTCTCGGTAAATTCAGAAGAGTCAGTGAAAAAGCGCGCGAAAACATCATCGCTAAACGCTTAGAAGAACGCTTTACCAAAGAGGAAATCATCACAATGTACCTCAATCAGTTCGATTTTCTTTACAATGCCGTAGGTATCGAAAACGCAGCGCGCGTCTATTTTGACAAACGCCCAAAAGACCTCACCAAATCAGAAGCGGCTACCCTTGTTGGGCTTTGTAAAAATCCAACTATTTACAATCCTTATAGCTATCAGATCAGAAACTACCGCGCAAAAATTGCAGAAAATAAAGGTATTGCACTGAGTGCCGTCACCAAAGACGAAATTCTTACAGCTAGAGCCAAAGATTCAACTATTGCTCATGAAAGACGCAATCAGGTGTTGTTTCAATGGCTTAAAAACAGCGAAAAAGGCAATGAAGCATTAAGAGCAAAAATCACAAGAGAAGAATACAACAAACTCATTCAAACCCCTATTGTGGTCCGATATCGTTCCTTAGATCACAAAGAAGGAATGGCGCCATATTTCAGAAAAGAGTTGCGCACCGAGGTGCAATCCATTCTTTTGGCTAAAAAAGCTGATGGCACGTTCAAGTATCTACGTGAAGACGGCAATCCCTACGACATCGATGCCGACGGACTCAAAATCTACACCACGCTCAATCCTACCATGCAACGCTACGCAGAACAGGCCGTTGAGCGCCATATCTACGAAGAACTGCAACCCCAATTCGACATCAACAACAAAGGACTCAAAAACTATCCTTTCTCCAATAGCATTAAGCCAGAAATCGTAGATCAAATCATGACTTCTGCGCGTCACAACTCAGATCGTTACAAAAAATTAGTTGCACTAGGCCTTACTGAAGCTGAAATCAACAAATCGTTTAACGAGCCGGTCCAAATGACCGTATTTAGTCTCAAAGGAGAACGTGACACCATCATGAGTCCCAATGATTCTATCCGCTACTATAAAGCCTTTTTACACGCCGGTATGGTTTCTGTTGACCCCAGAACCGGATTCGTGAAAGCATGGGTTGGCGGCATCGATTTCAAGCATTTTGGTTATGACCATGTTCGTCAAGGGAAACGCCAAGTAGGCTCGACCATCAAACCATTTGTTTATGCAGCCGCGCTTTCCATGAAAGTAGTGAACCCCTGCACCGGATTTTCAGCAGACGAATACTGCTTAGATTTGGTCGACCACAATACCAATAAAGTTGTTGGCCAATACTGCCCTGCAGGCCCAGCCGCACCAACGGTTCGCGACGGTCTTGCCCAATCATCCAATAAAGTAACTGTGGCTGTCATGGGCCGTATGGGGAATTTCAATCCTGTGCAAAAAACAGGCGGGCCTTACCAGATTGAGAAACTGCTCAAGAAAATGGAAATCGAACTCAATCCAAATGATGTAGTGCCTTCCATGTGTCTTGGTAGTATGGACCTTTCCCTGTTGCAAATGGTGGCCGCGCAATGTGTATTCCCGAACAACGGAATTTACATCCGCCCAACTTTTATTGAGCGCATCACCGACCGCAACGGCAAAGTTATTTATAGCGCCACCGAACACCGCGAACAAGCCCTGAACTCGACTGTCGCATACGAAATGCTCCAAATGATGAAAGGCGTTGTCAATTTCGGAACAGCAGGTAGCCTACGTGGCGGCCGAAGCTGGGGTGGTATCTCAGCCCCAACGGCAGGTAAAACCGGAACCACTCAAAATAATTCCGACGGTTGGTTTGTGGGTATTACGCCAGAATTAGTCACTGGTGTTTGGGTTGGCGCCGAAGACCGCGCAGTCCGCTTCAAAAGTATGACTTGGGGACAAGGTGGCCGCATGGCCTTGCCAATATATGGGTACTTTATGCAAAAAGTGTATAAAGACCCCGGTATAGCCCTGTCTACCCGAGACTTCGACCCTCCTTCCGATTACGACCCTTCGGTCTATGACTGCACCGCCGCACCACAACCCGAAACCGTAGACGAATCAGAGGTTCCATTTGAATTTTAAGACATGAACAAAGTAGTAAAAGATCCTGCTCAGGCATTAGAAGGCATCCAAGATGGCATGACACTCATGGTTGGAGGCTTTGGCTTGTGCGGCATTCCAGAAAATTCTATTGCCCAACTCGTTAAAATGGGCGTAAAAAACCTCACTTGTATTTCTAATAATGCCGGCGTAGACGATTTCGGTCTTGGGCTCCTGCTACAAGGCAAGCAAGTCAAAAAAATGATCAGTTCTTACGTCGGTGAAAACGACGAATTCGAACGCCAAATGCTGAGCGGAGAACTAGAAGTTGACCTCATTCCGCAAGGATCACTAGCTGAACGCTGCCGTGCAGGTGGAGCAGGCATCCCGGCTTTCTTTACCCCAGCAGGTTACGGCACCGAAGTAGCTGAGGGCAAAGAAGTGCGCATTTTTAACGGCAAGCCACACATTTTAGAAAGTGCACTTACCGCAGATTACGCTATTGTCAAAGCTTGGAAAGGCGATACAGAAGGAAACCTCATCTATAAAGCCACCGCACGTAATTTCAACCCCATGATGGCAATGGCAGGCAAAATCACGATTGCAGAGGTGGAAGAATTGGTTCCAGCTGGTACGCTAGACCCGAACCAAATTCATACCCCCGGCATTTTCGTGCAGCGCATCTTCCAAGGAGAAAAATTTGAAAAACGCATCGAACAACGCACTGTTCGTTCTAAACAATAAGCAAATGGCACTCGACAAAACAGGCATTGCCAAGCGCATTGCACAAGAATTACAAGATGGTTGGTACGTCAATCTCGGAATAGGAATCCCGACGCTTGTTGCCAACTATATTCCAGATGGAATAGAAGTAGAGTTCCAATCAGAGAATGGCATTTTAGGCATGGGGCCTTTTCCATTTGAAGGCGAAGAAGACCCAGACCTCATCAATGCAGGCAAACAAACCATTACAGCACGTGATGGCGCATCTTTCTTTGATTCAGCGATGTCTTTTGCCATGATCAGAGGGCAACACGTTCAACTCACAGTGCTTGGTGCTATGGAAGTTTCTCAAAATGGAGACATCGCCAACTGGAAAATCCCAGGCAAAATGGTCAAAGGAATGGGTGGTGCCATGGACCTCGTTGCTTCGGCAGAGAATATCATTGTGGCCATGATGCACAGCAATAAAGCAGGTGAATCCAAAATACTCAAAGAATGCACCTTGCCTTTAACTGGCGTTGGTTGCGTGAAAAAAGTTGTGACCGAATTGGCCGTCATGGAAATCAAAGACGGTAAATTTCATCTGCTAGAACGCGCCCCAGGTGTGAGTGTAGAAGAAATCATTGCCAAAACAGAAGGCGATCTAATGGTGCCAGCATTTGTTCCCGAAATGCAACTCTAATTGAGCCAGCTACCCAAAGCATATCAACTTGCTATTGAAGCCGCTATTGCTGCAGCCAACACTATCCTTGAAATTTACCATCAAGACTTTTCTGTCATTGAAAAATCCGATGGCTCTCCGGTCACAAAAGCAGACCTCGCTGCCAGCGCTTGTATTGAAGAAATACTTGCTCCGCTGGGCATTCCAATTACCGGAGAAGAAAGCGACAAAGCACCTTTTGAAGAACGACAGCATTGGGAGCAATGTTGGTGCATTGACCCTCTAGACGGCACAAAAGAATTCGTGAAAAGAAATGGTGAATTTGCCATTAACATTGCGCTGATAGAAAACGGAAAACCAATTTTCGGACTCATTGCTTCACCCGTTCAAGCAGAAATTTTAATCGGCTCAAAAGAAACAGGCGTCTATATCTTGCATTTTAATGATGTTGATCGCATAGAGAATTGGAGGCCATTGAGTCATCCTGAAAACATCAATAAGCCGCTCGTAATGGCTTGTTCCCGAAGCCACCACAGTGGTCCCGTATTGCAAATTATCAATGAACTCAAGGCACAAGGACATGAGCTCGACTACATCAAAAAAGGATCATCGCTCAAATTCTTTGATTTAGCGCAAGGCAGAGCAGATGTTTACCCGCGCTTTGCACCAACCATGGAATGGGATATCGCCGCCGGGCAAGCTATTTTAGAGGCCTTAGGCGGTGAAGTTGTTCACGCAGAATCAGGTGAGCCATTGCGTTACAACAAAGCAAATTTGGTCAATCCTTATTTTGTAGCACGTACCAAAGCGATGCGTAAACACTAGTTTAGCGCTGCGCCAAACAATCAATTTCTACAGTAGGCCCCACCATACAAATACTCATCATACCCACTTCATGGTATTTGACCCAAACCTTCATGCCATCGGTTGGCGTGATGTTGAAGTCATTCAGATTGACGGGTTCGAGTACCTCTCCACTTTGTAATTTAATGACCAAGCCACATCCGTCTAGGCCTGTGTAATCAACAATAGTAGCGGCTTGTGCGTTTTCACAAGAAGTGCGATTGCAAGCAAAGAAAAAGAAGGAACTTGCAATAAGGATGAAAAACGTCTTCATGACAATTCGTAAATGATGAACCTAAAAATACCCTAAAAAAAGAAATTCTTAAGATACATTCTACTTATCAAATCAATAAAAGAAATAAAAGAAAAATAGAGCTGAATCTTCGCCTCTAACACCTTCGTAATAACCTATTGTGGAGCGAGAACCATTCATCACTCTTCCATCTTCGATGTAGCCAATCGTAGAACGAGAACCATTCATAACGCGGCCATTTTCGATATAACCTATGGTAGATCGCGAACCGTTCATGACGCGGCCATTTTCGATATAACCTACCGTTGATCGGGAGCTATTCATGAGGCGCTGCGCTGAAAAAGAAAAAGCAACAAAAAAGAAAAATACCAAAAAAATACCTGTGCGTATCATTATGCTTTTTTTACAAATTCCGATTTTAGACCCATGGCGCCAAAACCGTCAATTTTACAGTCTATGTTGTGGTCGCCATCAGTAAGTCTGATGTTTTTCACTTTAGTACCCGCTTTAATAACTGGTTTTGGAGCACCTTTTACGGGTAAATCTTTGACAACTACTACCGAATCGCCATTTTGAAGGCGAGCGCCGTTGGCATCCAAAACAACAAGTTCATCGGCGGAGGCTACATCGGCTAAATTCCATTCGAATGAACATTCTGGGCAAGTGTATTGACCTTCTCCACTCTCGTATCCGTAGGGTGATTCACACGAGGGGCATTTTTGTAATTCTTCTGACATGTATTGAAATTTTTAATAAAGGTACGATTACTTCTTCTTATAGAGCTTTTCATACATCGCAATCCAGTCTTCAGCAGTCATCTTTTGCATGAGTTGCCCCATCAGCTCGAAGGGGATTTGATCCCACTTTTTGAAGCGGATACAGCTTTTACCCATATCCAATTTCTGCGTGCTGTGCTTCGGATATTCAGCAACAAACCATTCCATTAAAGATGGATCTGCATACAAACCCATGTGATAAAAATTGATGCTGTTTTTTTGTGAAGCCATACTTGCGAACGGCAGCGGTTCGGATGGTTTGCAATGGTAACCTGCAGGGTATAGGCTGTGTGGAACGACATAACCCAACATGCCGTAACTGATACCGGGTTCAAATCCCTTCGGTAGGTTTGCAACAAGCACCTGATGAAGTTTTGAGAAAGCTTCCTTTCTATCTTCAGGGATATTCTCCAAAATTTCTTGAACCTTAGACATTTACCCCAAATAAAGAACCAACACCTGCGGATAGCGCCATGGCAATTGTGCCCCAAATGGTGATGCGTGTGATGGCCTTCCAAATTGGAGAACCTCCCGTGCGCGCAGCGGTTGCGCCGAGCAAAACCAAAGCGAGAATGGTGAATCCGTATAACCAAAATTCCATGCCTTTGACAGGCGCAAATAAGATGACCAACAACGGGAAAATGCCACCGACAGTAAATGCAGCACCCGAAGCCAATGCAGCTTGTATTGGGTTGGCTTGGGTAATTTCATTGATGCCGAGCTCGTCTCGAACGTGTGCAGCCAAGGCGTCATGAGCAGTCAGCTCTTTGGCAACCAACATAGCGGTTTCTTTTTTGAGCCCGCGCTGCACATAAATTTGTGCCAGAATTTGCAATTCTTCTTCGGGCATTTCGGCGAGTTCTTGCTTTTCTCTTTCGATATCGGCGTGTTCGGTGTCCATTTGAGAACTTACAGACACGTATTCACCTGCAGCCATTGAAAGAGCGCCAGCTACCAAACCGGCAACCGTTGCCAAAACAATTGGCTCTCGGGTAGAACTCGCTGCAGCCACGCCAATGGCCAAACTCGAAACGGAAATAATGCCGTCGTTGGCGCCGAGTACGGCCGCGCGCAACCAATTACTACGGTGAATAAAATGGCTGTCTAGGTAGTTATCTAAGTTGATTTCACTCATAATGCAAGGCAAATTTGATCAAATCTAGGACTATTTTTTCGTCCAAATCTTTTAACGATTTAAATTTAATACAATACCCCGTTACTTTGGCTTTTCCTAAAGAATTTGCAAAACGAGTTTTCAAGATTTCTTTATCCTTCAGCCCCAACACATAAATTGAAAATCCGGTCGCATTCGGACTGATACCGATGCGGTACATCTGCTCCACCCTTCCATCTGAAAAATGATGTAGATAATTTCCAATGCCAAGTGCAGGGTTCGTAACGACCTTCCCTTCTTTGTCCTTTCCATCGTAGAAGGCGGCCTTTTCTTGTGGCGCCACTTTAGCAACAAGTTGCATGAGCTCTTGTAGCTCTAATTGTTTGGCATCAGGAAAGTGATGAAGGAAGGTATGCATCAACTTGAGACTCAAAAATATTCTGTTTTCTTTATCAATCGGTCACGCACATCCATTCCCTCAGTATGGCGCTTGACGAGTTTCAATTTGCCTTCTTTAAAAACAAAAGTAGAAGTGCGGTGCCAGCAGCAACCAGACTTTTCATGACTAATGACCTGTTTTTTTTGCGCATTGAATTCTAATAGCCAGCAAGACCTTTGCTTGTCGAAAAAAGGAGGTCTTTGTAGCCATCAAAATTAACATCCTTATAATCAAAACCCAAGTTCTGATCGATCCAAAATTCATCGGACTTAATGACTTGCATGAGCTTGCCGGTTCGTACATTTGAAATTTTAACTTCAGAGTTCCCAAACATATTTTTAGGGTCGTAATCCTTGCAACTCAATTGAAAATACAAACTGTCAATGACGGTATTTCGGCTGAAATGTTCTTCAAAGATATAAGTGGTATCTAACTTAAAAGTTGCTGTTTTTTTTTCAAAGCGATATTCAGTGAAATGTACCCGATATGGGTTACCAGCTTCAGTTTCTTCGCTCGATTGCAAGACAAGCTCCCCCTTTTTATTTTTTATAAAAGCAGGGTTTTTTAGGTAATCAAAAAAAGCAAGTTTGAAGCGATGCTCAGCTACCTTGACAAACAAACCATACATACAGCCTCCTGTTCCGCAAGCACCAAGATTTACTAATAAATCAGCCTTATGGTCATTAGTTACATCTTTTCGAATGACAACACTTCGTTGCTTTCCTCTTTCCGGAAAAATCACTTTTCTGCCTTTGGGTTCTTTGATGTTAACTACAGTTGCCCAGAGGTCATCGGCGTAAATCTCGTAAATGAGTTCATTACTTTCTGTCTTTTTAGAAGAAGTTTGACGTCTTTGATGCGCATTGCTACAACCAAGCAAAAGCAAAGAAAGCAAACCTACCAAAAAGTCGGTAATCAACTTCATTCAAATACGCGTATTTATTTATTCAACTTCACCTTCAAGCCCAAAACAATATCGCTACCGCCTCCCTTGACTTTCGCTTGAATAACGGAGCTCTGTTGGGTGAACAGATCAGTATGTTGAATGGTGGAAGAGATAATGGTATTGAAACCAAAATAATGGCGGTAACCTAAGTTCAGATAGACCCGATTGGCTAATCTGAAATCTTTGGAGGCGCCTAAATATACTGCGCCCATATACTTGGAAACGACTGTACCCGAAACCTGAGTGCTGAATTCAAAGGGGGTGTTGTTCATTTCCCCTCCCCATTGACTAGAACTGGACCACACATTGCCTACTTTATCGAAAAGTAAACCGGTACTCAAACCCGCGTGAAAGTTCAAAATGGTATAGTTAGATGGGAGGGTCCAGCGATACATAGCACCCAAACCTAATTGCAAATGATTTGAGGTACTGGTTGCCATGCTAGAAAAAGGCATGGCCGTGTACTTTTCTGTGAACCAAACGCGCCCAGAAGAGATGCTGGCCTCTAAATATATATTATTCCCGATGCCTTTTTCAAAGGCCAATTGAGGCATGAAGTCGGGAACCGAACCGGATTTCATGACGTTATTAGGATCATTGGTAATACACGTGCGCGAAAGATAAACACCTCCACTTGTGCGCAAAAACGTACTATGCGGGTCAATGTAGCGTTTTTCTTTGCGATACAACTTTTTAGCCGCTTTTCGATCGAGTTGCTGCTCTTGTTGCAAAAGCGCAAGTCGCTCCATTTTATTTTGTCCGTTGAGGGTATAACCAATTTGAACATTTAAGAAGCGCCCTTGGTTGTTGTAGGTGCCGTTGCTTGTTTGATTATACAGCATATAGGTTCCGTCGTAGATATTTTTGAAAGCGTGGTCATAGCTCAGTTTGACAGAAAGTAAATGGGTGTTTTTCAATTGATAGGCCCACTGCGCACCCAAACTGACGAAAGGAACGGATGGCTTGGAAGTCTCGAATTCTACGCGATACAACTCGCCCTGAGGTTCAGAAGACATGCTTCCATAACTCCCGTTGCTCATTTTGCGAATGCCGATGCCTCCCAAAACGCTATACGTGGAGCGGTTTTTTTGGAATAACTCGTAACCACTGCCCACTTCCAAACGCAAATTAGTCAGCGTAAAGGTGCCCCAAGAAAAAGGAGACATGCGGTCTCCCATAAACGCACCATTTGCTGGAGCCGACAGTTTGACGCCCATTAGGCCAAAACCTGCGGTGAAGTTCAGCGGTACTTTCGGATGCACCATTCGGGTATATTGAAAATTGAAGCCCGTTGCAGGTAGTATTGGCTCTGCAAACTTTTGATCACCGAATAAAATTTCAGTTTGTGGGCGGTTCGCCCCAACTGTCAGGCCATATGTAAATAGATGCTTTGAAGTTTGAGCAACTGTGCTTTCAGAAAGCAAGAAACACAACAAAAAAAGGGGTAGTATAAATTTCATGCTTATTGTTTAACGAATACGTACTGAAAACCATCGTAAACCTCTTCGCTTAAAATGAGCGTATCCTGATGTATCACAAAAGATTGGGATAATTGTGGCGATATTCCCCCATAATGTATCAAGAGTTGATCCGTTTGACTAAAAATACTCGGGCCCAATTGCAGTGAGAAACTTGATTGATCGATTAATTGATTGCCTTCATAATGAGAGAAGGTTCCATTTTCCTTGTATTCATATAAGTCATTGCTCGAATAGCTTGTATTACCTGTGCCCGCAAAACCGCCAGAACTTGACACAAAACGCCATTTACCAAAAATCTTTTCAGACTCCGAATTTGGTGTGTTGATTTTTCCGCAACCAATAAAAAGCATTGCAATAATACTTAATGTGATAAGCTTTTTCATAGCATTCATTTTAATTAAAACCAACAAGTAAGACAATAAGTTACACCATCAATCAAATTTCGTTTGATACGATTTGTAACGGCGCCAATTCAAAGAAACAATAATTTGAATGCAACCAGCTATTAGTAAGAAATATACGCGTCCGGCAGTATGAAGAGCACAGTACACTTCAGAAAAATGAATGAGTAGCCACATTACCGTGGAAATAATTCCGGCATAAACCAAACATGGTGTTAAAAAACTACCGAAATATTGATGCAAGCGCTTGATTTCTTTAGGGAAGCGGTACAACATAGCTGACCAATGAGTATACTCCCCTAAATATAAATATGCCGCGTAAGAAGCAAAAGTCAATCCTTTTTCTTTGGGTTCAAGGTTAAGTGGATGAAAGGTGCTTCGGTAAAATGCAAAGCAAATATAAAGTGTAAGAGCTCCTAAGATACCCAATAAAAGCGTCCAAGATGAAATACCAACAATACTCACTAATGGATTGGCCTCTTTGTCCAAATTAGGTGTGTGCATGTATGTGTTATATGCATCAAATATCCTTGAAAAAAGGATCCAAATTAGGATGAGCATGAATTTGAGGTGTTTATTCATTTCAACTTAATATTTCAATAATTTAACAAGCCTTACTCCTTGGTTAGATTCTACTTTAATTAAGTATTGGCCTTGATTCAATTCAGGTACTGAATACCAATTATTTTGAATCTCAGCGCTAGAAAACGCTTTGATTACTTGACCTGACAAGGAATAAACAGCCACATGATTAGGTTGCTCCAAAGCAGAAGCAATTGAAAAAGCATCGTTAGTCGGGTTCGGGTAAATTGTAGTTAAACTTTCTACCTCATTTTCTTCTATACCGGCATTAAGTAACTCAAAATTGATGTGATATGCAACCGTGTCTCCGTTGTTAGCTATTGCAAATGACAAGGAAGAGGAATCGCAGCGATCTGAGTTAAGTAGTGTGTCTGTTACAAAAACATCAGAAGTAAAATTTTGATCATTGATGAACTGATTGTCTTGATTACTTGTGAGGATACTTCCTCTTGATACTTTCACGATGCTTTGAGACGGACTGAAATAATGAGTCACCATGTAAGCAGCCCAGTCGTTGATGATGTACAGACCCCCATAATTTGGCGCGCCACTGGCAATTTGCTGCCAAGTTACACCGTAATCTTCGGTACGCAACAAACGTGTGGAGCCACCCAAAGGAATAAAAACCACCATAAAACCAACGCCATCATTTACAAATTGAAGGTCTAAACATGCGGGTTTATTTGCATCCTGACCTGTTTGGTTGTACACCTCTGTACCATTTCTGTACACTCGAAAGCCCCCTAATGAGGCATTTTGACTGAACCAGTTAACATAAGTGTAAATATTAGAAAGTGAGTCCCGACAATCCGGGTGATCAAATCCTAAAAATGTAGCTTGGCCATAAACTGAACGTATTGTCAGTAAGACGACCCATAATGCGATATACTTCATCATATTCCTTTTTATTTTCTTAAAATCTTCTCCATCGACTTGCCTTTTGCCAATTCGTCGACTAACTTATCTAGATAACGTACTTTTTGTGTCAAAGGGTTGTCGAGGGCTTCAATTCGGTAGCCGCAGATGAGCCCCGTGATGAGGTGCGCATTCGGATGCAAGTTGGCGCGTTCAAAAAAAGTTTCAAATGTGACTTTTTCATTGATCAATTGAAGTTGTTTTTGACGATCAAAACCTGTTAACCACTCCACAACTTGCTGCACTTCCGCTTCGGTTCTTCCCTTGCGCTCCACTTTTGCGACATAAAGCGGATATACTGCAGCAAAAGTCAGTTTGGCAATTTTGGCGTTGTGTTCGTGCGTTGGGGTCATTTCTGATTTTGGAATTTATTGCTGCGATAAGGCCGCCATCTCTTCAAGTAAATTCATGATGTATTGGTTGTAATAGTTTAATGCGTAATCGTAATTTTCTTTGGGATGGAGCAGCGATTCGCAAATCACCTCATAAGACTTTATTCTGGCCTTACAGTAATTCTCTAGGATGCGATTGCGTTGGAGCAGTTGTTGGGGTAATTCAAGTTTGTATTGTTGCTGTACAAGAGCGAGCATGCGATGCCATTTGGGTAGCCCGTGTAATTTCACTTCGTTATAAATGGTCAAATTCGAGCTGCCTTTAGGCAGTTGGTACACCTTTAATGCTGCTTTTTCTATCACTGCAAAACGCTTCCAGAAATGATTGTATTTTGCGACGTCATTCGGGATGGAGCGGATTACGAAAAAACTCAATGTCAGTAAAAGCACACTTAATACGCTCAGGGTGGAGGCATTCAATAGTTGATTTTTGGGCCTTTTGAGGCTTGGAATAATAGCAAATCCAAAGATCAAGCCGGTTAATAGCCCGCCAAAATGCGCTGCGTTGTCTATGTTGGTCTCTTTCTTGAGCGCATTGAGTACCATGTAGATGACAAAAACAAGCGTACTGGTCAGAAACGCACGTTGGATGTTTTTGTCGAGTGCTTTGCTCAAAAGCAATGCGAGAAAGACACCATACATACCAAAAATTGCACCTGAAGCGCCGACAGCAACCATGTAGTCGTTCCAACACAAACTGGCCAAACTTCCGCCGATACCCGCCAATAAATAGGCAATAAAAAAACGCACAGTGCCTAGGTGTGGCTCCAGCAATAAGCCGATGTAAACCAGTGCATACATATTGAAGAGCAAATGAATGATGCCGGCATGTAGATAACAGGCCGTCAGCAAACGCCAACCTTGGCCTGCTAATGTGAATTCTCTTGAATTAGCCCCCCACCTCACGAGTTCTTCGGCCACCGGACTGATCCAACTCACGCCTGCAAAAAGCATAACTACAAAAACCACCAAATTTAGATTGACTAAAATTGGCGTCACGCGATAACCCTCGGTGATTTTAAAAATGGAAAAGAAATGCGAGATTTTATCTTTAGCTGAAGAAGCTGGCGCACTCAAGGGCAGCTCCTCATGGACTGTCTGGATCTCACTTAACGCCTGTAATTTAGCTTCGAGCTTTTCCTCTTTTAAAATGCGGCGCACATGCTTGATTTCTAAAATGAGGTCTTGCACATTGCGTCTGTTCTTGCCCCAATCGAAGAGTTGGTTGCCTGTGCATTGACTCCGGACTGTTACTTTATCAATGCCAAAAGTAAGCGTGATTTCTTCAGACCAAGAATAAGCAGACATCTTGGTGTACACTAAAATGCCTGAACTCGTGACCTTGCTCAGTTTCAATTCTAACCTGTCTATTGCTTCAATGGCAATAGCTAAAAAGTGTTCGCGATCCAAGCCCTCTAGCTGGTAATCTTGTGCGTATTGTGGTGAAAATCCGAAGGCCATGATGATTGATCAAGTTATAGGTTCAATTGCGAGTCATTAAGGTTCCTCACATTCACTGTCTAATTTAATAAATAGTTTTTCAAATGCTGGCCAGTAGTCACTATGTTCGTCATGAAAAATAAGGTTATTGGCATGATTCCACCAACCAAACGTCATCACTTCTAGCCTAGCGTATTCCAATTTCAAGGGTGAGTTGTAACGCTGCTCATAGATATCTTGCAGGCGTTGCGGATTGCCATTTTTCGCTTTTTTCGCTTGGTGTAAATGCTGCCATGCTGCAAGCAAATCATCACCACCGGCAATCAATGCTGCTCTATAATACGCTGTAAGCGAATCAGCGGTAACGAAACTGTTTAGCGTGTCAGGATATTGATAAGCAATAATGGTGAGCTTCTGCAATGCGCAGCTTTCTGATATTGCACGGATTCTATTTGCCCTTGCCTCTTCCCAAACAGTAGCATTGACGATGTCTAACTGCTCATATTTTGTAATTAAGGCCTTACATTCAGCATCTTTCGCCAACACATCTAACTTATCTATCTCTGCAAGGTTCCAAGCGGTAAACGCCGTCTTGAACTCCGAAAAGGAAAAACACAAATTCTCGAATGTATTTTGCAGCTCCAGGGCAGTATATTGATCTGCCGAATAAACACCAGTGTAAAAACATAATCCTTCGGTAAACTCAAACTTCTCACGCTGCGCAAAACTCGTTTGAACTAAAAAGGTGAGCAGAAAAGCGAGGAGGAGTTTTGTCATGTAATAATTCCTTGGGTATCAATTTTTAAGCAAAGCTATACTTTTTCGATTTTGTAAGAAAAATGCAAGACCGGAAATGACCAAAGGGTGAGTTTTTGTACGGCTTTCAGTTGCTCCTTATCTTTAAATACGTGTAGCTCATCTTTAAACGACCGAATGAATTTAGTCCAATAATGCCCATTAGCATCCTCCAAAAGAAAATAGAAACCGCTATCCCCTATTTTTTTACCGGCAGAAGATAAACGCAACGAACCATCTGCTTGAACACTTGGCAAAAGTAAGACGGTAGCGTTGCCATGTGGCAAAGGAAAAACTGCTTTGACCACTCGCTTGCCATTTGGCAACTGGCTGGTACCGTAGATACCCGAATAAACAACTTCACCCGTTGAGCGCAATGTTCGATACCAAAATGTACGTTTAATAGCTTTACTTTTCGGATCACGTAATTGAATCAGCTCATTGGTGAGGCCTGCAGCAGCTTCATTCGAAGTTGTAGGAATATTCAATTGCTGGATCCGACGACTAAACAGCCATTTCACCAAAGTGCCAAAAAGTAGAAATGACCGATTCCAATTGACTTCTAAAGATAAATCATAAGCTGCCGTGTGCTCGTAAAAATCAATGATTTCCGGTGTTAATTGATTCAATTCAGCGGCTGATAATTTCAAATCATGGATAGAAGACAAAAGCCCTGCTTCCTGGTTTTTAGGAGCGCGTTCTAAGTTTTCGCGTTCGGTAATTTCACTGATAAAATGTGGTCCGATCTGATCCGAAGAGCCAAATGGCCCAAGTAGCCAGTCATAAGTGTTTGGCTCAATTTGTTGCCCAAATTGCAAGACCCAAAATTGAGTGAGCCAATCTTGCAGGCGCTGTTTACCGATTGGTTTTGCCATTATGCCGAATGCTGGTAATTAGGAACGTAATTGGTTTTTCCTTTCCAGCTGCCGTATTCAGCCAATGCCTGAAAACGCAGGGTGGTAAATTCAAAATGAAAATCTTTGCGCTCGCGCTCTTTCATGGCGTCGGCATGGCGCTTGGGCTGCGCAACAGGGCTATGCCCACGAACCATATCGTTCATTTCTTGGGTAGTTTTCCAAATCGAAAAAGTGGAAACCGTATTTGGCAAGTGAATAGACGCCAAAGAAAGCGTAGTTCCGGGGTGGTCGCGGACCAACTTCTCGACTGGCCGGCCCCAATGAATAAACCGAGGAACAGCCCAAGGCTTCATGCGAGCAACTGTAACCGCCACAACAGGCGCCGTATCAGGATACGCGGCAGAAGGCGCTTCTTGTATTTGAAAACCGCTAAAATGGCCCCACTGACGCAAAAACGAAAGGCGTACATGCCATCCTTGACTCAGTTTTTTTCCAAATGAAGTAGTGTTCAGGTATTGCTCCAGTGCCTGCTCTGAATCCCATTGCGCAAAAACCGCAACCTGGCCCAGCAACATGCGCTTACGTGAAAACACAGCAGAACCTAGTGTCATGACGGTCATGTATTCGGCATGAATCAGACCAGGCGTTTTTTTGGCTAATGGCGCTTTGAAAACACCCTTCACGGCAGCAAACACCGAAACTTCCAGTAAGTGGTAGGAGAAGATGGTCATTTTCTGTTTTTATCGTTATTCTCCGGATCAATAAATTGACTCGGGTATGGCTTAAATTCTACTAGGCCTTTATTTTGATTTGAAAAAATGCCTTTAAAAGCGCTATCGGTAATCCCTACTGAGCGAATAGTCAATTCAAAATAGCATTCGCAAGCTGCATAACGCTCAGAACTATTTTCTAACTCAACAAAAAGCGTATCATGCCTCATACTGAGTTTTGGGCTTGTCTGAAATTCACAATTGCGAACTAAACCCAATTGTAGCAAAAGCGTATCGTTTATGGTTTGCTTACTAATCAAGAAATTGGCGGAGGACAATTCTTCTGCCCGCTTCATATCACATTCACTCAGCTGATAGTACACCACGCGCTGTGCATAGCTCGATTGAACTATGAGTGAGAGTAGAAAAGCGAGGAGGAGTTTAGTCAATATCTTATACTTATAGTTACGTTGTGCCTCATTGAACTTGTTGACGCTTGCAAGCTATTAAATTCTTGGGACACACCAAAAAAGTAGCTATAACTGGGCTCGATTTTAATTTTCCCAATTGTGAATTCATATCCCAAAGATGAAATCAAACCCCAGTTATTTGGTTTAACAAAGTGGTCAATATCATTTAAATCAGAAAATCCTGAACTAAGCGTGGACCCATTACCGTACCACCATGATTTAGTTCCAGATAAATTATAATGAACAAGCCTGCTGTATGAAATACCCAAATTCCATCGAAAATGAGGATTGATATTCAGATGAAAGGGATAAACTTCTATTCCAATAAGATGTTTGGTAATTTCTCCTTGAGTTGAAGTTGTTCCTCCTAATCCTCCATCTCTAGTCAGAAATTGACCACCGTAATTTTGATAATTTAAGGTAACATCCATTTTTAAAATCGTATCCAGTGGAATCCCTTTTACTTCAAGTCCCAAAGAATATCCAAATTGAGCCTGATATGCTTTATAAAAGTGACCTTCATTCTGCCGAAAATCATAAAACCTGCCAAAATTTAAACCTGATGAAATGCCAACTGTTTGAGCCTGACCAATAAAAGCAATAAAAAACAACAGTATGCTATTTACTGTTCTCCAATATCGATTTAAAGCGGTTTTCATCAAATCAAAATTTATTTCGGAATAGAATTTTCAAGTATGGGTTCAAATTTGGTGGCTTTTTAAGGCTACTTCAAGTCAAGTTCATTGCTATCTAAATTAATCTTTTTCCATTCTTTGGCCAAACGAATGTGCTTAGGAACTGGGGCGGTTCGGATAAATAAGGGCGTGAGGTAGAAAACTTGGACTGTCCGTTTATTGTAACCTAGACCTCCTTTATCTTGAAGTTGAAATTCAATTTGCTTGAAATGCGAAGTGCGATGCTGAAACAAAACTGTTTGGGTATGCCATGCGCCACTTGCAAACAGGACATGCAAGGGGCCGATCACGATAATGAAAATCAGCATAATTGATGGATAAAGCGTTCCAAAGAGTTGCTGTTTTCTTTGCGAAATGGCAAAATAATTCCAAAGTAGCAAAACGGGTGTACCAACTAATAACCCCAAATACGCAAAAGATTTCAAGGCCTGACTTTTGATGTCAAAATGAGGAAGTAGGTCGAAAAAGAATAATAATAGAATAAGACAATAAGTGCTATTTAAAAGTTTGGATGTGTTACGTTTTTTATTCATTTTCAAGTCTTTTCAAAAGGTCTTTCAAGTCTGAATATGGTGCTGTTTCGTCAGTCTCCCATTCTTTTTTGTTTCCTATTCTGTTCTTAAGGGCTTCAATGCTATAAGGTCTACTTGCCTTTAAAATTCTGTAAATTTCGGGAATATCAGTATAATCAGTTGGGTCGTAATACATCCATACATTTATTATTAAATCTATATCATCTTTATTTATTACCGTTGATATTGATTTAAGGCTTTTGGTCATTAAGGCTTTGTCTTCTTGTGAGTCGGTCGATTCTTGATATTGAATATAATCTTCAAAAATATTTCGAATGTTCTTTATGTGGTCAACATTTAAATCGTTCCAAATTTTCTCAATAAACTGACCGTCTCGTAAATCAAAGCAATAGTCATTATTTTCTTTTATGAACTGTCCATTTATTCTAAAACTCCTTTTGGTTCCGTCCTTTAGATGAACATAAATAAAATAAAATGGTAAAGACTTTCCCAGTCCAATTGGTTTTGAATTATTAAACTTCTCTATAAATTGGTTTTTCTGCTCGACAGTCAAACGTTTTATTCGGTTATCTAATGTGTCGAATTGCCCAGCTCTGTTTTTTATTTCAATAAAGTCAACCATTTCATTGTCGATATTTGATTTCTCAAAATTCGATGTAGTATTCGTCTGAGTACAAGCGCTAAAAGCTGTCGAAACGACAAGGGTCAAAATATATGTTAACTGTCTCATTGTTGTCTTTTGAGATATAGGTTCCAATCGTCAACTATTTCACTCCAACTTTCTAATAAATGCATCGCTTACAGTAAGGCGCATGATCCAAATTTTGGACTGATTAGGGTTGAATTCAATTTTTTCGAGGGTGCCACCGCAACGAACAAAAGTGCCGACTGGAAATTTCTTAATCTTGATCTTTTCAGAAAAGGTGAACTTTTCAAAGCAAAAAATACTGGTCCCCTTTCCATTTACTGCACTCGTAAATGCCGTATACTTTCCATTTTCTTCATCAATACTCGTTTGGTTCAAGCCACCTTCTGCTTTACTAACTGGGTGCGCAGCCATAATGACTTTTTGACCTTGATAATTCATAACATTAGCCTGCAATTCTTCATAGGAGAGTTGCGACTCACTGACCATACCTGCACCGGCATATAAATGGATATACAAAATAATGGCATGAAAATCAGAAGTATCTTGAGGCGCATTGTCTAAAAGCGCTTGAGAATCTTGATATACGGTGGCCCAAGCTTCTTTTTTCAAGGAAGGAACTAATGTCTTGAAGTCTTCGTAGCTAAGGGTTTGCGCAAAGCTCGATTGAACTACAAATGCAAGCAATAAAGAAAGGAGGAGTTTAGTCAAGGGTGTTAAAGTTTATTTGAAAATATAAGTGGACTCATCACAACACTCGCCATAAAAGAGGTTTAATTCGAATTGTTTTTCAGATGTATTGTATTTCAGCACCATGACGTCTGCGCCTACCTGTGCTATATCCAAAGAGCTAATTTCAGTTTCAGGTACAAAATCCTTCGCAAACAGAAAAAGTGCTTTATTCACGATCGTTGATTTTGCTTGAAGTGTTGGAGGCAAAATATGACTTTGCGAGTAATTTTTTGGCGCATTTTGAAGCAGGTAAGTGAACCCTTCTTCCTTAAATGGCACCTTGATATAAATTTTATTATTGCATAGAAGAGAAACCGTTAGGTCTTCTGCAACCTCGACCTTCATCGATTTTAGTTTTAGCAGATCTTGTGAAGTTAGGTCTATGTCAAATGGCACCCGCATGGCTTGTTCGATTGAGGATCCAGAAGCAGTCCATTTTCCCTTTTCAATAAAGTAATCTACCATGGTATTTGCGCCCATGAATCCCGAAATAGATTGTAAGGTGTGTGAGCCTTTTAGTTGGTCAAGTGTTTTACGTTTGAGGCTCCATTCTTCATTCGGACTATGCTCGGGGGCCGAACTTTCCTCTATATTTTCAGATTTTTTATCCTGCGGGTTTGTTGTCTTCTGCTCATTTGAGCAACTCGAAAAAGTTGCTAACGCGGCAAGGAATATACTTAAAATGCTTGTTTTTTTCATCAATGAAAAGGAATGAATTATTCTTGCTTAGAGTCAGGTCAAAGAATGAAATAGATCAAACATGCTATTTTGGTAATCGATAAACTGCCGTCTATTGTGTAAAGTACTTTATTGGACGAATAGGTGCCATCGCCCTCTCGGACCTTGACACCATCAATGGTATAGAGCACTTTATTGGAAGAATATGTGCCGTCACCAAGTCTGATCTTTGTTTGAGCGTTCAAATCAAAAGTTTGAAGAAGAAGGAAAAGAATTAAAAATATATTTTTCATGACGAGTGTTTTATAACAATGTATCTAAGGTACTTAAATTAATCTTTTTGCTTCTCAACTTGAGGACGCAAATTTCGTCCTCAAAACCCAATTCTCTTCCTTCCACCCTGCTGCACCTGTTTCTGGTCTTTTTGAATCAGGTAGTTGAGCACCTGCTCGATGTCGGTGAACTTTTGGCCGAAGCGCTTTTCTAGATCGGTGAGTTTTTCTTGAAGATCATGGTATTCGAGCGCCCATTGGCGCATGAGTACGAAGGCGCGCATGATCTGAATGCTTGCGTGAATTGCTCGTTGAGAATTCAATACTGCACTTAGCATCGCAACTCCTTGTTCTGTGAAGGCAAAAGGTAAATACTTGGGATGATGCCCTTTTCCTATTTCTAAGGTCACAGATTGTGTCCTTAGAAGTTTCCATTCTTCTTTTGTTAATTGAAACATAAAATCTTCGGGAAAACGGTCGATGTTCCTCCGGACAGCTTGCTTCAATGCTTTTGTTTCCACTTCGTAAAGTTTCGCCAATTCAAAGTCTAAAATGACGCGTTTGCCTCGAATTTCAAGGTCACACAAAAGGCGGCCTGCGGCCGCCTTTTGGATCGTTTGGTTGGAGAGGAAATTAGGGCAATACAACGAGGTCGTTGATTTCGACTTCGGTGACGAAGCGCCGCTGCCCGCCAAAGCGGTAGAAGCGGCCAACGAGTTTGCCCTCGATGGCGAGGTGTACGCCTTTGGCGCCGAATTCTTCGACAACTTTGGCCCAGCGGCCCCAGGCGCTGAGCAGGTGCCATTGGCTGCGTTGGCGCATGATGCCATCGGCGTCTAGGAATTGTTCTTTGGTGGCGAGGGTGAAACGCATGAGTTGCTTGCCGTCTTCTAGCTGCACATGGCGCGCCTCGGCGGTCATGTAGCCAATGAGGTTAACATGATTCATATGCAAATTCGGATTGGCAGCAACCCGAGGATTAGGCTGCGTTTTCGTTGGCCGACTGCTCATGGTTCACATTTTTTTTGGGTTGAACGACAATGAAGTCATAGAGCTCAATGATAGTAGCAAAGCGCTTTTCGCCGGCTTTGTTTTCGTATTGCTGGTTGACCAACTTGCCCTCAACCACGACTTCCATGCCTTTTTCGAGCTTCTCGCCTGCTTTTTCGGCAATTTTACCCCAAGCATTGATGGTATGCCACTGTGTAAAATCGTGCCACTCGCCAAACTTGTCTTTAAAGTTCTCGTGGGTTGCAAGAGAAAAGCGAGCGAGCAAGCGCCCAGAATCGAATTTAACAAGTTCGGGTTGCCCCCCTAAGCGCCCCATGAGGCTGACTTTGTTTTTAAATGCATTCATAACTTAAAATTTAATTGGTGAATGCCAAAGTTCAGAGGAGCTGCAAGCAATAGTCGGTAATTAAGTACTTAATGTCGGATAAAATAGCTCCGTAAAACGAGCCTTTTGTAAACCCTTTATTTTCTTTTACTTCTGAGGCATTTGAAATAATTATGCTTCCTTTGCGTTTGTAGCAAAAAAACACGACATGTCTAAAATCAAAAACAATCTTTATTTCAAAATTGGTGGTATCGTACTGATCGCCTTGCTTTTACTCATCCCCACTGGCATGATCAAAAGTATCATTTACGAACGCGAACAAACGCAAAGAGAGGCTATTGACGAGGTCAGTGAAAAATGGGGTGGAGAGCAAACACTACAAGGCCCTGTACTCACCATTCCCTACACGCGCTATGTCAAAGAAATCGACAAAGCGAATGGCAAAGAAAAACTAGTGCAAATCACCGAAAGACTGCACGTATTGCCGAGCAAACTCAATGTGCAAGCGAGTGTGAACCCAGATCGCAGGCACCGCGGTGTATATGAAATTGTGGTTTATAAATCGGTGTTGCACGTGAGTGGTGAGTTCACCAAACTCGACTTCAAAGACCTCGAAAGCAAAGGACACACTTTTAAATTCAACGAAGCCACCCTAGACGCCGGCATTGGGGATCTGCGCGGCATCGAAAAACAGATCAACCTCAACTGGGACGGACAAAAAATCGGCTTCAATCCTGGTGTATCCAATCAAGATGTTTTTTATACTGGTATCAACGCCAAAGTAGCGATTTCACCCTCAGACGATCATTTGTATCGCTTTAGTTTTGACGTCGAACTCAACGGCAGTCAGCAGTTGTTTTTCACGCCTGTGGGTAAAGAAACAGATGTGGTGCTGAACTCTGATTGGCAAACCCCTAAATTCACAGGTTCTTTCTTACCAGACCAACACACCACCGATAAGACTGGTTTCAAGGCACATTGGAACGTCTTGAACCTCAACCGCAATTATCCGCAAAGTTGGACGGGTTCTAGCTATAAAATTTATGACTCGGCCTTTGGTGTTGACCTCAAAATTCCTGTCGATAACTACCAAAAATCGCATCGCACCATTCACTACGCTTTGCTTTTCATCGGCCTGACCTTCTTGGTTTTCTTCTTTATTGAGATTTTCCAATCTTCAGGAATTCACCCGATTCAGTATATTTTGGTGGGAATAGCACTTGTCGTCTTCTACACCCTCTTGCTCTCTATTTCTGAACACATCCGTTTCAATAGCGCCTTCTTACTTTCTGCCTTAGCTACGGTGATCCTAATTAGCACTTATGTACGTGCCATTTTAAGATCCTTAAAAATGAGTTTGTTTATTGCGGGCTTGTTATCCATGCTTTACATCTTCATTTTTGTGATCATACAGCTAGAAGATTTAGCGCTATTGATTGGCAGTATTGGGGTGTTCATCATCCTAGGACTTGTGATGTACTTCTCCAGAAAAATCGATTGGTACAACCTCAATCAGAATAACCTCGAGGCCTAACGCGACCAGATTTCATAACTCTTTAACGCTTGGTGCTGCAGCATGGACAAACCATTCATGACTGCGGCACCTTTTGTTTTGGCACGTTTCATTAGGGCTGTTTCAGCTGGGTTATACACCAAATCGATGACCAAGTGGGCGGGTGTAAACAATTCAAAAGGAAGCTCAATGAATGCATCGACGTTCGGAAAAGTACCGATAGGCGTGCAATTGACCAAGACCTTGCAGGAATGGAGCATGTGCTCATTGATATCGGAATAAGTATAAATGCGCTTTTGATGATCTGCTTGGCGAGAAATATAAAAAACCTCGACGCCAAGTTGTTTAAAGACATGAGCCACAGCTTTAGAAGCGCCACCCGTTCCAAAAATAAGCGCGCGCTCGTGCTCAAAAGTCAAAAAAGGCTTGATACTTTGGGCAAAACCATACGCATCTGTATTGTAACCTACCTTCTCGCCGTTTTCAAATGCAATGACATTGACCGCACCAATTTGGGCGGCGCTGTCGTCTAAATGATCTAAAAAAGGAATGACACTTTCTTTGTAAGGTAAAGTAACATTGAGTCCGGATAGGTTTTGATCAAAAAGCGATTGAATCTCTGTAATATCATTCAACTCAAAGTTGGAATAAGTCGCGGCAATGTTGTTTTTCTCAAAGTAATCCTTGAAAAATGCTGCTGAAAACGAATGCCCGAGGGTTTTGCCGATGAGGCCGTAGTGTTGTGTCATAGTTATTGTACCGCAAAGATAATTGGTAATCGAAAATACATTGATACGGCCTCACCATTCACCATGCCAGGTGCCCATTTTGGCATGCTTTTGACCAAACGCAGCGCTTCTTTGTTGCAGGGTGGGCAATAGTCACCAGCTCTGTCAATTGCTACTTGCTCTACGTTTCCGTCTCTATTCACCACAAACCGCACCATCACCTTATTGTACATTTCTTTATCAGAAAAATCCATGATTGAATCCATCATGATGTTGTCGATGATGTACTTTCTCAACGAATCAGCACCTCCCGGAAATTCCGCTTCTACATCAACATTTTCAAAAATTGGCGCTTTTGTGGTGTCGGTTGAAATTGAGTTTGAAACCTGTGAAAATGAAAAGAAACTTGTCAATGAAAAGAAAAGGAGCAAAATGAATTTCATCCTACAAACATACAAATGTTTAACTTTACGACATGCAGGGGCTCGTTCTGAAATCGACTGGAAAATGGTATCAAGTTTTACTTGAAGATGGGCAAATTGTGCAGGCGAGTATCCGTGGAAAACTGCGCCTTGAAGGCCTCAAAACCACCAACCCCATTGCTGCAGGTGACCGCGTCGTCATCGAATCTGGTTCCAACGAAAGCCAACCTCAGCAAGCAAATGCAAATTTTAGCAGCCAACATAGACCGCGCTTATTTGGTGGTGACGCTTAAATCTCCAATTACACAAATTGCTTTTATTGACCGCTTTTTGGTGGCAGCAGAATCTTTTCGGATCCCAACTACCCTGCTCTTCAATAAAATTGATCTTTTCAATCAAGACGATCAGGAGTATTTTGAAGCCTTACAATATATCTATGGGAATATAGGTTATCCTTGCTACGGCATCACTTCTGAAGACCCCAACACCATTGCTTTTCTTAGAGATGAAATTGCGGGTAAACAGGTCATGATTTCTGGAAATTCGGGCGTAGGTAAAACCACGCTTGTCAATGGCCTCGACCCAAATTTAGACCTCCGCACCGGCGAAATCTCTAAAGCACACGAACAGGGCAAGCACACCACGACTTTTGCCGAAATGCATGCGCTTTCCAGCGGCGGCTATATCATCGACACACCAGGCATTCGCGCCTTTGGTTTGGTCGACCTCGAAAAGGAACACTACGCACATTATTTTCCTGAAATGCGCGCCTTGTTAGGTGAATGCCGTTTCAACAACTGCAAGCACCTCAATGAGCCCCATTGCGCGGTAAAAGCAGCAGTTGAAGAGGAACTCATTGCTGCTCATCGCTACCAAACCTATTTGCAACTCATGCACGAGGACAGCTCTGATCCGTATCGCAGAAGTGAGTTTTAAAATCTGAGTTCCAGCCCAACCATGAGAATTGTTATCCAACGTGTAAACAAAGCTAGTGTCAGCATTGATGGTGCTATTGTAGGCCAAATTGAACAAGGGCTTTTGGTCTTACTCGGCATTGAACTCGACGACACCCAAAAAGACGCCGATTACCTGCTTCAAAAGCTCATCAATTTGCGGATTTTTTCAGATGCCGATGGCAAAATGAATCTATCTGTACAGGAGGTCAATGGAGGTATTTTAGTGGTGAGTCAGTTTACTTTGCACGCCGCCACCAAAAAAGGAAACCGCCCCAGTTACATTCGCGCAGCACGCCCTGAGCAAGCCATTCCGCTTTACGAGTACTTCTTGACCTCCCTTCAACAACAATTCACAGGCAAAATTCAAACCGGGCAATTTGGCGCAGACATGAAAGTAGCACTCGTGAACGATGGTCCGGTAACGATTATCATGGATTCGAAAGCGGAGATTTAACGCTGCTATTCCATTGAAAAGATGATGGGAATGCGTATCCAAACGCGCACTGGCCGATCATGCTTATACCCCGGGATCCATGCCGGCATGGCTTGAATAACGCGAATCGCCTCCGTTTTACAGGGCGGACATTTTATTGTTGCCGATTCTACATCGACATGAGTTATGGTTCCATCTTTTTCTACAACAAATCTGACGAGTACTTTGTTGGCCATAGGCTTTTTTTTGCGTGCTTGCCATTGTGAAACCTCATCCCATCTTAAACTGTCATTGAGATATTTACTGAGGCCCTCAAAACCACCTATAAATTCAGGATCTGTATCAGCAGCGTCCTCTATGTTTAAAGAATCTTTGCGAGGTTTATCTTTTGAGCGATTGGATTGAGCAAGAAAACCACTTGAGCAGGAAACTAGCAGCGCTAGGAGAAGGTATTTCATTGTATGGAATATTATTTATTAAAAAACCTGAAAATTAATGGGAACCCTTACCCAATTGCGTACAGGCTCACCATTTTTAGTGGCTGGTTTCCACTTGGGCATTTCCTGTACCAATCTGATAGCTTCTTTGTTGCACGGCGGACAATATACAGTAGCCGATTCTACATATATATAAGTTAAGCTTCCATCCTTTTCTACTATAAACCTGACGATTACATTGTCATAAAAAGGAACTTTTTGCGTTGCTGGCCATCTCATGACATCTTCCCATTGGAGGTGTTTCATGATAAACTTTGACATTTTTTTATAGCCCCCATTAAATTCAGCATCAATGTCGGCAATTGAATTGACTGTCAGGTTATCTGTTGAAAGCGTGTCTAGGTTTGTTGGCGTTTGAGCTAAAGCAACATTGGACAAAATAAAAAAGAGGAAAAGGTTGAAAGGCTTCATATTTCTGAATAGAGGATAAAAATAATGAAATTGAAGTTAGGTCCTTATTTTTACTGGTGCTGATATATTTTTATACGTATTTTTGTTTTTTAATTCATACGTATGAACACGAAGCTCACCCTTTCTTTAGATGATGAAATCATCATAAAAGCCAAAGCTTATGCTAAAGCTAATGGCAAGAGTTTGTCGCAACTCATCGAGAATTACCTGAGTGTTCTAGTCAAAGAAAGCAATCAGGTTGTTTCTGAGCCGTCTGTACTTTATTCTTTGAAAGGAGCATTTAAGGATGCTCAAATCGGAGATTACAAAGAAGAACTTGCCAAAGCACTTGCTAAAAAATACCTTTCTGAATGAAATCAGTTTTAATCGATACAGATGTCTTGTTAGATTTCTATTTAGATCGCAAACCATTTTCTGATGACAGCCTTCAACTTTTACTCAAATGTGAACAAAAACAAGTTCGTGCGTATATAACGCCCGTCATTGTCGCCAATACTTATTTCATTCTCAGAAGACATGCAACGCATCATTATGTCATCGAAAGACTACAAGTTTTACTGAACACCATTCACATTTTAGCAATGGACCAAAAACAAGTGTTGGCAGCCCTAGAATCCAAATTCACCGATTTTGAAGATGCACTTCAGTATTTTTCTGCAGTCAATAGCAACAAAATAGACGCTATTATTACGCGTAATATTAAAGACTTCAAGAAATCAGCACTTCCTGTTTTTACACCAAATGAATTTTTAGCAACATTTGCGTAAATGCCAATTACCCCGCCAACTCCAAATGGGCTTTCAATGATGCCAATGCGTAATCGACGACGAGCAGTTGAAAATCAGTAGCGTCGTGGTGGAGCTGGACTTTTTCGAGCGCGTTGTAGTAGGCTAATCTACTTTTCTTACCGCCTTTGATATTGACCGTTGTATAGCCGTGTTGCCATAAAATCAGGTTCATGACCAAACGTGCTGTGCGGCCGTTGCCATCAACGAACGGATGGATAGTCGCCAAACGCTCATGCATTTCTGCGGCTAAAATTACAGGGTGTAAACGCCCAAGGTTTTGTTCGTAGAAAAGGAAATAGTCTTCCATGAGTTTGTCTAGCAAATAAGGCGCTGGTGGCACATGCTTGCTGCCTGAAATCATGACTTGAATTTCGCGGTATTTGCCGGCATGTTGGTCTTGTATGCCTTTTAAAATGAGTTGGTGAATTTGCTTGAGCACATGGCTATTGAAGCGCAGTTGATCATGAATTACTTCTTTGATGAAATGAATGGCTTGCTGATGATTGACTGCTTCGAGATGCTCATGCATGCTTTTGCCACCGATGGTGATGCCTTCATTGATCACCAAATGAGTTTCTTGTAAAGTAAGCGTATTGCCTTCGATCCGATTGGACTCATAAGTATAGGCCGTATGAAAGTAGCCGTTCATTTTATCCAATTGCAGGGCATCTAGCGGTTGGGCTGTTTGCCACACTTTCAAGAGTTCATCTAGCTGAGCTAGTTTCGTTTTGATTTTTTTGGATGGTTTCGCACTTTCGAAATCAGTATCTTTCAATAAATAACGGACGCGCTCTTCGGCAAGTTGCAAAATTTGGGGTGCCAATTGCGGATAATTCTGGACAATTTGAACAATTTCTTGTGATAAATAATGTGTCAGGACATCGCTGTGCGAAAGTTCAAGCGCAACCGCCAATTTTTGAATCTGAAGTGGCGTAGGCTTGCGTTTACCTGCAAGAATGCGGCTCATGAGGCTGGAGTCTATGCCAACTTGTTGTGCAATTTCATGCACTTTATAACCTTTTTGCTTGCAGATTTCTTGCAAATTCATATCATGACTTATTTTGTCATGATAAATTTACTCATTTTCAACCAAGCGAGAAAGAATTCCGAGTACTTCCTCTCCCGCCTCTATATGCGCCATGTGCCCGCAATTAAGAAAGTGAATATTGCCATTTGGCACTTTTTGCTGCAGTTCTTCTACACTCACCAAGCGATCTAACTTGCCGTGAATAAAAGTAAAATTTTCAGGGTGTGTATTGACAAACTCTGTGAAGTCGGTTCTTTCACGCATGGCGAGTGCTGCAAAAGCAATGGCTTCTGGCGTCATACAATTCGCATCTTTGATAAGCGCCTCAATGATTTGGTCTTGTTCCTGTGGATTTGAAAACAAGTTAGGTATGGCCTCTCGGATAAAATGAGACTTCGCTTGATGCACAAAATTGGCAACACGAAGGCGGTCATGCTTTTTTTGCTCAGAATCTGACCAACAATTGGAGTTCAGTAAAACTAAATGTCCGAAGCCCTTCATTTTAGAAAGCTCCAAACCGACATATGCACCCATCGAATGCCCAACAATACTAAAACTAGAAATAGCCAAATGATCCAAAACGCACTGAACTTCCAACGCCATCAATTCGATGGATGGTGTTTTTAAGAGTTCAAAAGACCAGCCATGGCCGGGTAAATCGATGTGGATTTGCTGAATCGGAAGATCGTCTAGAGGGAGGTAATCCCACATGGTGGAGGATTCTAAAAAGCCATGTAAGAAAACCCAGGCAGGGCCTTCGCCGCGCACCGTATAGTGCAAGCTAAACGGAAGTTCAGGCATTCATTAAGGTTTCAATTTCATCGGCCTCGATCGGAATATTGGCCATTAGGTTGAACGGCGAGCCGCTTGCCTGAACAACGACGTCGTCTTCTAAGCGAATGCCTAGGCCTTCTTCAGGAATGTAAATACCCGGCTCAACTGTGAAAACCATATTGGCGGCAATTGGTTCGTGCCATAAACCGACGTCGTGGGTGTCTAGGCCCAAGAAGTGCGAAGTGCCGTGCATGAAGTATTTTTTATAGGCTGGCCAGGCCGGATCTTGGTTTTTAATGTCGTCTAAAGAAATAAGACCTAAATTGACCAATTGCTCTTCCATTAAATGGCCAACTTGTTTGTGGTATTCGGCCATAATGGTTCCCGGAACCAACAATTTAGTGGCTTCGTTTTTGACGTGCAACACCGCGTTGTAAACTGCTTTCTGACGGGCGGTAAAACGACCATTGACTGGAATGCAACGCGTGAGGTCAGAGGAGTAGTTGGCATACTCTGCCCCAACATCCAATAAGATGACGTCGCCGTCTTTACACTGCTGGTTGTTTTCGATGTAATGCAAAACACACGCGTTTTTACCAGAGGCAACAATTGGCGTGTAGGCAAAGCCTTTGGAACGCTTGCGTAAAAACTCATGGGCGAGCTCTGCTTCGATTTCGTATTCCCAAACGCCAGGCTTAATAAAACCGAGTAACCTGCGCACCCCTGCTTCTGTGATGTTGCAGGCTGTTTGCATGAGGTCGAGCTCTATTTGATTTTTAATAGAACGGATTTTGTGCATGATAGGCGCAGACTTGTACACTTGATGAGCAGGGTAGTCTTGCTTAACTTGCTTGATGAAGCGGTCTTCTCGGGTTTCGACATCGGTGTTGGCGCGGAGGTGCTCGTTGGTATTGAGGTAAATACCACTGGCCTCGGCCATCATTTGTTTGAAAATAGTCGGGAATTGCTGGAGCCAATAAACCGTCTGAATACCTGAGGTTTCAAAGGCAGTATGCTTGGTGAGCTTTTCACCTTCCCAAATAGCGATGAGCTCACTGGTTTCTTTTAAAAACAAGACTTCTTTATGGGCCGGATTACTCGCACCCGGAAAAAGAACCAAAATAGATTCTTCTTGATCTACGCCAGACAAAGCGAGGATATCGCGGTGCTGAGCAAAAGGCAAAGTGCTGTCGGCAGAAACCGGATAGATATCATTCGAATTGAAAACTGCCAAAGTATTTGGCGCCATTTGAGCTGCGAATTTCTGGCGATTGGCAATGTATAAAGCGTTGTCGATGCGGTCGTATTTCATGCAAAAGAAGTTTGGTGGTAAATTTAAGGGTTCTCTTTGAACCAACTCGAGTAGAGCACATAATTATTGGCAATACGCTGCACCTCACCAGCAAATAATTCTGGGGTCAGGGTTTTGATTTTTTTGGCGGGGATACCGGCGTAAATGCTCCAAGACTCTACGCGTGTTCCTTCGGTGAGCACTGCGCCAGCGGCTACAATGCTATTGGTTTCGATGTAGCAGTTGTCCATGACGATAGAACCCATCCCGATCAGGACGTTGTCTTCGATGGTACAGCCATGAACCAATGCGTTGTGACCGATAGAAACATTGTTGCCAATGTGCAGTTTGGTTTTTTCATAGGTGCAGTGCAAAACCGCGCCATCTTGAATATTGACTTTATTGCCCATTCGGATGCTATTGACGTCGCCGCGTACCACAGCAGAAAACCACACCGAACACTGCTCGCCCATCCGAACATCGCCTACAACCGTTGCGTTCTCAGCCAAAAAACAATCCGGACCAATTTGAGGCGTGAAACCCCTACATACTTTAATGAGTGCCATATTGGCAAAAGTAAAAGAATTTGGGCTTAATCTTGCTCAGTACTGGGCTTTCGCATGTAAAAAACAGGAAAGCCCTCGCATTGGATTTGCTCGTAACATTCAAATCCGTAGCGCTTATATATGACTTGATTTCTTGCCATACTCGTTTCTGCAATGATGCCTGCATTTCTTTGCTGAGCCAATTCAAAAAGCCCTTTGAGTAATTCCCTGGCAGTTTGTTGCCCCAAAGCGGCATCAGAAACACCATAAAACCAAACATAAAGATCATTAGGTTCGGCACGCCTCTTTGCTTGAATCAGAGCTTCAGTACGAGCAATATTTCTTAAACGCAGCCATGAAAAGCAACGCAAGGCCATGATCTTTTGTGCCCACTTTTCCCGAGGTTTTAAAGGCAGCTGTGCGTAATCAAAAGTAATCAAGACACCCAAGCGGTCTTTGGATAGATAGACCCCTTGGCGCGCAAGAGCAATATCAAAAACAAAACTCGTCATGGTGGCAATTTTTCTTTCAAGATTTCGGCGGCCCATCAAGAAATTCATGTGTGGGTTGCTTTTGAAGGCTTGCTGAAAGATCGCAATTACCAGGGCTTTATCTTGAGAGGTGGCAAGTGTCATTTGTAATATACAAAAATGCTTGCGAAACACGCCATTTCAAAACCGATTTTTGCAAGCCGCGCGTTGGTTTCTTGCGATTTTCGCAAGTTGTAACCAATTGGAATGCCTTGCGTATAACGCCCGTCTTAGTTTAATCTATATGAAGCGTATTTTTCAAAGCAAGTGGTTTAAAATTCCGTATCGCATTGCACTCTATGGTTTTGCAGCTTATGGTGTGGCGCTTGTGGGCGTGTTTGTAGCACTCAAATTGCGCCTCACCGATGACAAAGGATTGGTAGACAACAACAACCGCTACTTTCAGTCGATGCACGACAAATACAATCAAGATTTCAAGGTAGATAGCGCCTCTCTGGTTGCTTATCGCAATGAAATTTTACAGCGCATCAATTTGGTCAATGAATACTACCCAAAAAACGCGCGCACTATTCTCGATGCTTGGTCGCAATCCAAATCGGAGAAAACAGCGCTACTCATGCTCTCAGCCGTAGACCTAAAGCTCAAAGACAACGCAAGTTATCAGCGTAAATTACGCTTGCTACTCTCTAAAAATCAGAAGAATAGCCGAGCCAAAGGAGGAAATGCCTTTGAATGGATGAACTACATAGAGTGGTCATATTTCAAGGAAGCGGTTGCCAAAGACAAAAAATACATTGACTCTGCTGCCGCTGCTTGTGGTGTTGAACCTAGAATGATAGTGGCATGCTTGGTTGGAGAACAAGTCCGACTTTTCAATTCGAGAAGAGAGCGTTTCAAAGATTTTGTAGCGCCGCTGAAAACTTTAGCCCTCGAAACCAATATGTCTTTTGGTGTTACGGGCATTAAAGAGAATACTGCTCGAAACATCGAAAACTACTTAAAAGATCCGGCAAGCCCCTATTACTGTGGCGCAAAATATGAGCATTTATTAGACTACGACTCTAGCCGCAATTACAGCAATCAGCACAACGACACGCTTAGCTTACGCGTCAAAAGATTGGTCCAATATAAAGACCATTACTACTCCTATCTCTACGCCGGTATTTTTATCAGACAAATTGCCACGCAATGGGAGAAAGCAGGTTACACAATAGACGACCGACCTGAAATTTTAGCCTCCATTTTCAACCTTGGTTACAGCAAATCTAAACCCAAAAAGAATCCTGCCGCAGGAGGCTCCAACTTCAAAATTCGAGAAAAAGATTACACTTTCGGTGGCGTAGCTTACGATTTCTATTACTCGGGCGAAATGCTCGATGAGTTTCCGTATGCGGAGGTGAAAATCAGAAGGTAAGCTGCTAATTTGAATAACAGCGGGGTTTTGAGTATCTTTGCGGGATAATTTGTATATATGCCTCATACTACCTTTAAGTATTTCAAATCAATTTTGTTTGCTTTTATCGTTTCAAGCGTCTCAGTTTTAACGCAAGCACAGAACCTTATAACAGTTCCATTTGCAAATGGTTTTGTTGGTGACAACACAGCAAACAATCAATCTACAAACGCATACTACCTCTCGGGAACTAGCGGTTTGGGATGGTCAAACGTACAGTTCGCACAAAACTCAAGCTCCAATATCTTCGTTGCTCAAGGGAACGATATTATAGGAATGGTTCTCATCACCGATAACAATGGTGTAGAACATACAATTAATGGTTTTATCAAATGGAGAGCTCCAAGTGGTCAAGTAACAACAATTTGTTTTCAACCTGGTACAGGTACAAATGTCACCCTTGCGACAAATGGATCAAACGGAGCAAGTACCTACACTATTACCGATACTAAATATATCGGTTTAACTTTTAACGGATCAACATTAAGTATTTCTCCAGTACCTGGTACCGTAAGTGGAAATGCGGCTACTTCAGGTCTTTTAGATGCGCTCAACAATTATTTGGGTACAATGGGTAGTTTGTCCGTGGCAGACGTTACAGTATATGAAAACGTAGGGTTCGCAACGGTAACAGTAAGTTTATCAAGTGCAAATTCAAATACCATTACAGTGGCCTACAGTACGAGCAGCGGTACCGCAACAACAGGTATCGATTTTACAGCTGCCTCTGGTACACTTACCTTTCTGCCTGGCCAAACGAGTAAAACCTTTTTGATACCCATTTCCGATGATGCTGTTGTTGAAACAGCTGAAAACATTGTAGTGACCTTATCTGACCCCACTAATGCTTCTATTCTTGACGGATCTGGGCTTGTTACTGTAAACGACAATGATTTTGCAGTAAGCGCAGTAAATAACTCAGGTTGTGATCCACAATCACTTTATGACGTAATTGGTAGTGCTTATCACCAGTCTGTCGCTCAAAAAAGTGATGGTTCTTGGTCTGGTTGGGGACAACTTATGGGAAATACTGGAACAGCCGTATTGAGCCCGCAAGAGATTAATGTCGCTAATTACCCTGCTTTAACAGGTACGCCAATCAAAGCAGCCACGGCTTCTACAGGAAGTGGGTCCAGTGAACAATCCATTCTATTAACTACAACTGGTCTATTTGCTTGGGGTACTGAAGATGTGATTATACCAACCTCTGTTACAAGTTCGACCACTTTTCAAAAATTAACCGTAAACGGACAAACTAACGGTTTACCTTCAGGCGTTAATCCATCGGATGTAGAGATGATGCTGGCAATGAACACCGGTCTTGCCATTTTGACAACCGATGGAAAAGTTTTCGTGTTATTAACCACTTCTTCATCATTTAACTATTACGGGGATGGAAGCACCGCAATCAATGCAGCATGGCACCAAGTTAAAATCAATTCATCCACCTTCTTAACGAATGTTATTGCTGTCCGCGGACAACTTTCAAGTTCAACAAAGGGTAGTTTAATGGCCTTAACCTATGATGGCTCAAGCTATGGTCTTTATGCCTGGGGGCAAAGCGTTTACCTTGGAGATGGCAACGTCGCATCTGCTAAAAACTACGCAACCCCAATGACAATGCCAACCGGCATTACTCCAAAAATGATTGGTGTAACCGGTGGAAATTCAGTTAATACCCGAAATAGCTCATTTTATGTATTGGCAACCAACGGGCAATTGTTTTCGCTTGGGGCAAATGACATGAAACAACTTGGTGATTTTACAACCACAGAACGTAAAACTTGGGTAAATGCCAAAATAAATAGCACTACCAATTTCACAAACGTCACCTTTATTAGTGCTCAAGAACACGATGCTAAATTCCCAGCGGCAGCAGCTATTACTACAGCAGGAGATCTTTACATGTGGGGGCAAAATGGCGGAAATATGCTTGGTGCAATAACGGCTGATGCTGCATACGATCCGTTTCTTCCGGGAGGTTTTACAACAGGCGTAGATATTGCAAAAATTGTCGAAGTTGGTGGACACACCTCAGTATACCTTAAAGAAAATTCTGCTAAATTTTGTTACGTTGGTCATAAAACAAGTGGAAGCATGGGTGACGGCACCAACGATAACACTAACCCCTATATCTTTGATTGTGACGCAACCCCAGTTATCAATATTTGTGGTTCTACAGGTTGGGACTTTGGAGATAGTCCAATAGACTATGAAAATGGTGGTGGCAGCAACTATGCAATGCACTTCTATGTTTCGGATCCAGCTATCTATTTAGGTACAGGTGCCCCAACAGCAAATGACGACAACCCGCATTCAGTTGTAATTGCAACCGATAACAACGGTACAAATGGAGATGGTATTGAAGAAAACAGCGTAAGTAGCTTTCCGACGCTATTGAATTCTGCTACGAGCTATTCTTTTCCTGTATCGGTATACAATAATACCGGCGCAACAGCAAACTTATATGTTTGGGTAGATTGGAATAACAATGGTAAATATCAAGCTACTGAAATCTATACTACAACAGTAGCCTCCTCGAGTTCAGCGCAAACCATAACTGCTGCCTTCAGTGGCTTAAGCGGGTTGAACGATGGCCGCAGATATGTGAGAATTCGATTTTCAACATTCGCTTTGACTGATAATACTGCGACAACTGCTGTTGATGAACGCTCACTTGGGTTCTTAGCCGATGGAGAAGTTGAAGACTATTCACTATTTGTTACAACGGCAAGCGCAAGTCCAAATGTTGCTCCTGTAACTAACAATGTTACCAATGCAGGTTTAATACCGTTAAGTGCACCTGCAACAGACATTGACAGTGGATCTTCTTCGGACTCCGACGGCACTGTTGTAGCATATCGCATTACATCCCTGCCAGCGAGCGGGTTCTTATTTAAACAAATAGGTCTTAATTTAATACCTGTTTCTTTAAATGAAGCAATGACGGTTGCTGATTTTAATGCCTTAAAATATCAACCATATACTGGTTATATCGGTTCGGATTTATTTACTTACGCGGCGATTGACGACGATGGAGCAGAGGATAGCACCCCAGCAAATTTTTATATTAATGTATATACAACTGCATCAGCTGATGCCGGACCAACAACTGCATCAATTTGTGCTGGCACGACATATACAACAGTAGGATCATCTAGTAACGGTACAATTCTTTGGACAACATCTGGTACTGGAACTTTTACTAACGCAACCACGAATAATGCGACTTACACTCCAAGTGCCAGCGATTTAGCAAGTGGTCAGGTAACTTTAACGATGACTGTTACAGGTACCGCCTCGGTTTCTGACAACCTCTGGTTAAGTTTTACCGCTGCTCCAACTTCTGGTACTATTTCAGGTACTACTACTATATGTTCAAACGGTTCTACTACACTTACTTCTTCTGTAACTGGTGGCACTTGGTCTTCAGCTACACCTGCTGTTGCAACTATTGATGCTTCAACTGGCGCTGTTACTGGTGTAAGCGCCGGTACTTCTGTTATGACCTATACCGTTGCCGGAACTGGTGGTTGTGCTGCTGCTACAACAACGGCTACAGTTACTGTAACGGCTGCACCTTCAGCTGGTACCCTCTCTGGTACTACGGCAATCTGTTCTAACGGATCTTCTACTTTAACTTCTTCTGTAACTGGCGGAAGCTGGTCTTCGGCTACGCCTGCTGTGGCTACCATCAATAGTTCAACTGGAGCGGTTGCTGGCGTGAGTGCCGGAACTTCAGTTATGACCTATACCGTTACTGGCACAGGTGGTTGTGCTGGTGCAACGGCAACTACAACTACAACCGTTACGGTAACCGCTGCACCTTCGGCTGGTACTATCTCTGGTACTACTGCAATCTGTTCTAACGGAACTTCTACTTTAACTTCTTCTGTAACTGGCGGAAGCTGGTCTTCAGCTACACCTGCTGTGGCAACTATCAATAGTTCAACTGGAGCAGTTGCTGGTGTGAGTGCTGGCACTTCTGTTATGACCTATACCGTTGCCGGAACTGGTGGTTGTGCTGCTGCTACAACAACAGCTACGGTTACAGTTACTGCTGCGCCTTCGGCTGGTACTATTTCAGGTACTACTGCAATCTGTTCTAACGGATCTTCTACTTTAACTTCTTCTGTAACTGGTGGAAGCTGGTCTTCAGCTACGCCTGCCGTTGCAACTATCAAT
>JBEEOT010000030.1:0-18155 GCA_041191505.1 Bacteroidota bacterium
CCATACTTTTCTTTATAAACCCGCTCGTTGGCTTCAATAAGTTCCGAATCTTCGCTGTGTAAGGCGACAATCCTGTCCGTTTGGGCTAATACCGATTCTAGTGCCTCTGGATGATCTGCCAACAAGTGTCCCGAGCCTGAAAAATACAAGCCGTCGTCGGTGAGCGCCACAAAATTGTTATCGTTCAAATCAAAATGGGAGAGCTCCTCACAATTGGCTGCGGAAATCCCCAAAAAAACACCATAGTTGCAGCGGGCATTTTGCCGGGCTATTTTCAGTTTTTCTCGAACCAATTGTGGCGAAAGCGTGGGTGGTTCGGTATTTGGCATGTCAAATACGGTCGTAACACCTCCGGCAAGTGCGGCAGCGCTCTCTGTTAACCACGTTGCCTTGTGGCTTAAGCCCGGTTCTCTAAAGTGCACATGGGTATCAATGAATCCGGGAAAAATGTACTTTCCGGTCGCGTTTATCACTTTTTCGGACGCCTTAGGCACAAGCCGTTCTGAAATTTCTACAAAGTCACCGTTCTGAATTCGTACATCTCGTTGTTGAATACCTTCTGAACTTACCAGTAAGCCTCCCTTTATGAGGTAATCACCTTTTGTCATCTTATTGCCCTTGCCCTAAAGAATATGCCGCTTTGCCGTCAAAAGCATATAAATTTTCTGTCTTCACGATATCTAAACCATTAGCCTCTGCTGCCGCAAGTAAAGCAATGATTCCTGTTTTGCTTGCATTGCCGGCTTCTTTAAGCATAAAACGGCAGCGCCAGTGGTCGGTGCAAAAAGTTTCTGGGAAGCCATCAGGGTACACTTTGATACCGCGATTGGTAATAAGGATCATTTCAAAGGTATCTGACGGTAAGGATTTCAGTATGTTGGCCAAATCATGGACGTCGGCTCCTGACCAATGAACAAATAGATCCACACCCTGCAATGTTTTTGTCTTTTGCGGTTTGCGTTGGTATTTCGGCAAGGTAATGCGCGCGTCTTGTTGGTAAGAAACCGCCGGAAAATGTTGAGGCAGCTGACCTAAGTTGGCAATCACGGCTGCAGTAAATTCTTGGGTATTCACGCGGCGAGAGCTCACGCCTTCTTTGTAGATATCGAAAGTGTGCACGCCATCTTCGATGGTCTTGAGCCATGCGTTTTGGATTTTTTCGGCAACATTCGTTTGCCCGACGTGGCTCAGCATTTGAACAGCGCCCAATAACAACCCCGATGGGTTTGCGATACCTTGGCCAGCTATCATTGGTGCTGAGCCGTGAATGGCTTCAAACATGGCGCATTCTTCACCGATGTTTGCAGAACCAGCTAAGCCTACAGAGCCTGCAATTTCCGCAGCGATATCAGAAATGATATCGCCGTAGAGGTTGAGCGTAACAATGACCTCAAAATCTTGCGGTGCGTTGGCCAATTTAGCGGCCCCGATATCAATGATCCAATGGTCGTTGGCAATATCAGGATATTCAGCTGCAATTTCGTTGAACACTTCTCTAAACAAACCATCGGTTTGCTTCATGATGTTGTCTTTGGTAAAGCAAGTGACTTTCTTTCGACCATAAAGTTTTGCGTACCCAAAGGCATAGCGAATGATTTTCTCACAGCCAGGTCGGCTGATCAGCTTCAGACACTGCACCACCTCATCTGTTTGCTGGTGTTCGATACCTGCATAGAGGTCTTCTTCGTTCTCGCGAATGATTACTAAATCCATTTTAGGGTGCTTTGTTGCAACGTATGGATGCAAACTAAAACACGGGCGAATATTTGCATACAAGCCCAAAAATTTGCGCGTAGAAACGTTCAAACTCTTATAGCCCCCACCTTGTGGTGTAGTGATTGGTGCCTTTAAAAAAACTTTATTACGTCGAATGATATCCCAGGCCTCAGGGCTAATGCCGGCTGTGTTACCAGCTAAATATACTTTTTCTCCAATTTCGATTTCGTCGTAGGCAAGTTGTGCGCCTGCAGCTTCTAGAATAGAAAGCGTCGCCTCCTGACGCAAAATTGGCTTTTTATATCCATTTGGTTTTATTTATATGTTTTATGAGTTATATAAAAAAATACCGAATGAAAAGAACGCAGAATGCATTCAGAAGAATGCGTTGCCCTACCTAAAATATGAGAACACCGATTAATAAAGTACTCAAGGAGATGCCGATAACTAAAGGAATCGCTTTAATTGACTTCACTAAATTCTCGCCCGCAATAATTTCTTTAGCTTTACTTGATTTGCTGTAACTTGTTTGAATGGTTCTCTCACTTTTCGATTCGATCGTATAGCCAATCTCTTTTGACTCCGTTCCATTAGTGAGGGAGATGATGTTATAGTTGATTACCGTTGATGTGACATCACATGAATCATTACCGAGTTCCTTGTTGTAGAAAACATTGTCCTTGTTGATATAGATGGGCAATAGATTGTACTGATTTGAAACTTGATAATCTACAAGATCTAAGATGACACCAGTCTCTGTATATTTCAAATAAAACTGAGGGGAATAATTATATTGTTTTGCATTCTTTTTTGAAATTAAAACTTTGGAACTCACGTAATCAACTACTTCAGACTTTCTAGTGGATAAATTTAAGGTCGTTTTACCATTAAAAGGAATGACGAATCCATAAATATTCTTTTCTAGGCTTAAGGAGGTTTTAGCGCTAATTGCATCCTTACTTGGATCTAAACAGAAATTTTTCACCGTATATTTTCCATCACTAATGGTCACTTCAAGCTTTTTACAATTTTCTAAGGCAGAAGAATTTAGAGCAAAACCATTTGGATACAGCTGTTTAATTTCAGCACTGAGTTCCTTGAGTAAGATATTTTCTTGTTCTGAAGTTAATACAGTCTCCACTGCATATTTCAACTCAAGTGCTTCTCTAATATTGACACCTCTTATGGCAACATTTCTTTCTTGGTATCTACCAGGGAAATAATTTGAATACAGCATGGCCGCTGAATCAGGCTGTTGCGCAACTATTAACGCATCAATTTTTAACAAAGCAGCTTCCTTTTCCATTTGCAACTTTCTTTCTTGATTCAATTTCATTTCAACAGCCGCTTTCAATTCCTCTTCATATTTCTTAACTTCTTTGGCATTCAAGGCATAAAAGCTGATGTTCGCCCTTTGAGTGATATCATATTTCATTCTTAAAATACCTGAATTTGATGTGAAATTCATCAACAATATGGCGTCTCCCATCCAGTCAGTCGAAAAATCCCAACTTTGACTTTTCATATTGATAAATTGAACGTTAGCAGGATATTCTTCTTCGCCAATTGAAATAGATTCGCCACAAAGTTTAAACATCGTACCACTTGGATAAGCATTTGTGCCAAGCATAAATGGATTTGCCGTTTTAAAATACATGCATTCCTGAGCAACTACTGATGTAAAGGCACAAAATAAACTGAAAGCGATGAGGGAAAGTTTGATTTTGAAATTAGAATTGAAGACGCTAAACATAATTTATCGGTTTTAAATGAAGCACCAAATATATTTTGCATTCCTCCGGACACAAACAAATATTGAAAAGAATTGGTATTTCACCCAATTCCCCTTGTTTAGGATTTTTTCAATTTCAATAATTTTTGAAAAACATCGTCATTTAAAAAGATTATTTTCATGCGCTTATCAGATAACATGCGCTCTTCTCTGAAAATATCATTTTGATCTAGCTGGTAATGTTTAGAAAGTGTGATTTTCAATTCTCTCAAAAGTTGTTCTCTTCTCTTTTTTAGTGTATC
This sequence comes from Bacteroidota bacterium, assembly GCA_041191505.1. GTDB lineage: Bacteria > Bacteroidota > Bacteroidia > Flavobacteriales_D > Crocinitomicaceae > UBA952. Next base: position 3,751 of record JBEEOT010000030.1, read on the forward strand.
TATTGACGGATCACCAATATTGACGAGATCATTGAGCAGGTTAATTTCTACGCCTTGATTGTGCTTTGCGAAAAATAAATCAACAAGTTGAGATTCTGTAGGAGAGAACAGAAGTGTATTTCGATTTTTAAGTTTCGGAATAAACCACACGACTAGAAGCCCTATAAAAATAAAGGCAATACCTATTGCCACCCAAACGTTTGGCTTGTTTTCATTGGAATAAATTGGTATCTCTTTTGAAATTAAGGGCCTAAAAAAAGCTGCTTTCGGACGCACTGTGAAGCTGCATTTTTGAGTAGAATTATTGAACTCTCTCAGCAATAAATAGGGCCCTTCCTGAAGAATATTTTGGTATTTATCAATCTTCGTATTCTGATAGACGATGGCTGTATTTGACTTCGGACGCAATTCGAAAATTCTTTCAGGTGTTAAATAATATGTCACGTTATCGAGGTCATCCTGAATCAAATTTTTACGGCTCCAGAAAAAAACTTGTGGTATTTCTGGATTCAGTATGCCTAATTTTTTCCAGGTATTTGTCGTAAAACTGAATTTCCAACAATCATTAAAAGAGCGAACATGCTCTGACACCTCTCCGACGCCACCAAAAATGAATAATGCGTCTTTTGTCAATACTGACGTTGCAGCCCTGCGCGGTTTGGGTTTAACACCCAGCACAATCAATTTAAACCATTCTTTCTCAGCTGAATCAAAGTGGGTAAAGAAATTCTTAAAACTGAATAATCCGTATCCGCCAAACATATAAGGATCTCCATTCCTTACAAATACAGTAGACGAATACTGATTTTTGTGACGAAATGAATTGTCTATTCTGCTGAGGGAATGCTTACCAAATTCATAGATTATTCCACAACCCTCATCAACAAACAAAGTGGTCTTACCTTTCCTGGTAACCGCAATGCTTTGTGCTAAAAAATCATTGAAAGGTATATCTAAGTGAAAATCATAGGGCTGAAACTCCCAATTTTTGGTCTTTAAATTATAGGTGTGAATTCCGGATGAGTCATCAATTACAGTAAAACGATTGATGACATCATCGTAAAAAAATAAAGCATTGCGATGCTGAACTTCTAGTTGAATTTGAGAAAAACAATGAATTGAATTGAGCAATAATATCAGGTGAAAAAGCCTACCCATAGATAACATTTCAGCAAAAGTAAAAATTCAAACAATAAATCAAATTATGATTTAGTGAAGGTGTACTATTCACCTATTTTCACCTATTTTCTCTTATCTCAAAGTACGCTACCTAAACCACTGCAACTCAAAATTTATATTCCTATAAATGAGGTTACTACATTACCTTTAACTTCATTTTTTAAGTGACAATAAAGAAAGATGGTCAAGATATTCATCCCAACAAAAAAGCCATCCGAAGATGGCTTTTGCATTGGATATGTTGTGGCAATTAAGCCAATACTGCTTTGACTAGGTCAGCGGCTTCTTGGAGCTGAACTGCAGAGTGGACATTGAGGCCAGACTCGTCAATTAAACGCTTCGCCTCTTCGGCGTTGGTACCTTGTAAACGCACGATAAGCGGAACAGGAAGTTCGCCAATGTTTTTGTAGGCGTCTACGATACCTTGTGCAACGCGATCGCAGCGAACAATACCACCGAAGATATTAATGAGGATAGCTTTAACATTCGGATCTTTTAAGATGATATGGAAGGCTTTTTCTACGCGCTCTGCGTTGGCAGTTCCGCCGACGTCGAGGAAGTTTGCTGGGTTTCCACCAGACAACTTGATGATGTCCATGGTGGCCATTGCCAAACCTGCACCGTTTACCATACAGCCAACGTTGCCGTCTAGCTTAACGAAGTTAAGGCCAGCTTCGTCTGCTTCTACTTCTGTTGGATCTTCTTCTGATTTGTCGCGAAGTGCAGCGAGGTCTGGGTGGCGGAACAAACCGTTGCCATCTAAACTAACTTTTGCATCAACAGCGATGATTTTGTCATCGGAAGTTTTGAACAATGGGTTGATTTCAAACATAGATGCATCGATGCCCACGTAAGCGTTGTAAAGCGCTGGCACGAATTTGACCATGTTTTTGAAAGCCTCGCCAGATAAGCCGAGGTTGAAAGCGATTTTGCGCGCTTGAAAACCTTGAAGGCCTACGCGTGGATCGATGTGTTCTTTGAAGAGTTTTTCTGGGGTGTGTTCTGCAACGTGCTCGATGTCCATGCCACCTTCAGTAGAATAAATAATGACATTGCGGCCAGACTCGCGGTCTAGGAGAACGGACATATAAAATTCTTGAACTTCTGTTGGGCCTGGATAGTAGACGTCTTGTGCGATAAGCACTTGATTGACTTTTTTACCTTTACCGTTTGTTTGAAGGGTAACGAGGTGCCCACCGAGGATACCCGCTACTTTTTCTTCAACTTGGTCAATGCCTTTGGCCAAAACCACACCGTGTGAACCTGTTTCTTCGACAGTTCCTTTTCCACGACCACCGGCATGAATTTGGGCCTTGATAACATACCAAGAGGTACCGGTTTCTTCTGTGAGTTTTTTGGCAGCTGGCACTGCAGCTTCAATACTGTCAACTACAATACCTTCTTGAACGGCCACGCCGTATTTTTTGAGAATTGCTTTTCCTTGGAATTCGTGTAAGTTCATACTGTCAAATTTGCGCCGTAAAAGTACGTTTTTTTCATGAGCCAATTTGGCCCCTTGTAAATATTTTTATCTAATCTGGTTTTTCCATGAAGATGTGATATCTCTGGAGGCAAACGATGCCTTCTTAAATGCCTGTACATCTTGCCAAATGGTATCGAGGGCGTAAATCAGGGCGCGCTCTTCTTCTTGCATGGCGTCTTTGAGAAGCGACGGATCTGAAAAGTGCGTTTTCACAAAATTTGTGTCAAAATGACCGCTGCGAAATGCAGGATGTTTCAAAACAAACTTGCCAAAATCTAAGGTAGTTTTGACCCCAGAAATTTGGTAGTTGTCAATGGCTGCAATGCAACGGTCTATTGCTTCTTCTCTCGTTTTTCCCCAAACCACCAATTTAGCAATCATTGGATCGTAGTAAATCGGAATTTCCATGCCTTCTTCAAAAGCGTCGTCTACGCGAATGTAGCGACCGCTTGGAATGCGGTAACGATTTAGGGTGCCGATATCGGGTGTAAAACCACCGAGGGTGTCTTCTGCATAAACGCGCACTTCAATGGCGTGACCGTAGATTTGTAATTCGTCTTGCAATTTTGGCAAGCGCTCGCCTCTTGCCACGCGAATTTGCCATTCAACGAGGTCGAGACCTGTAATTTCTTCAGTAACCGGATGCTCTACTTGCAAACGCGTGTTCATTTCTAGAAAATAGAAGTTCAGACCGGCATCAATTAAAAACTCTACCGTTCCAGCACCTTCGTAGTTGCACGCCTTACATACGGCAACTGCCGCCTCGCCCATTTGTTGTCTGATGGCTGGTGTCAGTACGGCACTTGGCGCTTCTTCTACGACTTTTTGATGGCGTCGTTGTACGGAGCACTCACGCTCAAATAAATAAACCACATTGCCATGTTGGTCGGCAAAAACTTGAATCTCGATGTGGCGCGGTTGGTCTACAAACTTCTCTATGAAAACGGCGTCGTCTCCGAAAGAAGAACGTGCTTCGTTTTGCGCGAGCGTCATTTGTTCTTCAAATTCGGCTTCGTTCTGAACCAAACGCATACCCTTTCCGCCGCCACCAGCTGAGGCTTTGATCAAAATGGGGTAACCTACTTCGGCGGCAATTCTCTTGGCAGCAGCTACATCAGAAATGGCTTCATCGACACCCGGTACTAGGGGCACGTTGTAGGACTTGACTGCTTGTTTGGCTGAAAGTTTGTCTCCCATGACCTCCATGGATTCGGGCGAAGGACCAATGAGTTTGATGCCGTTTGCTTGCAACTTACGGGCAAAGACAGCATTTTCAGAAAGAAAACCGTAGCCAGGGTGCACACCATCAACAGACAAATCTTTGCAAATTTGAATGATTTTGTCTTGCTGTAAATAGCTTTCTGACGAGGGGCTTTGCCCAACATAAACAGCTTCGTCGGCTTCTAGGACGTGAGGCGCATTGGCATCTGCATCTGAAAAAATGGCCACACTTTTGATGTCCATTTTCTTGAGGGTTCTAAGCACGCGTCGAGCGATCTCGCCGCGATTGGCTACTAGTACTTTTTTCATCTTGGGGTAAAGTTACAGGTTGTCTGTGTTTTTTGGGCTTTGGAAGCTCCGATTTTTTTGGTGTTTTTTCGACCAGTTGCTTTAGATTTTTCACAAAAGCTAAATCTGAAAAGCGGTGAAACTCCTCGTAGTAAGAAACACCAAAACCTTGCGTAAATGGCCCCTGGTTTTCATTTACGGAGTTTGTATTGGACTGATTAAATGCCCTCACTCTAAAGTTATCTTGAATTTTGTATTCGATATTGACATCGCCAATCATGGAGTTGGTATAGGCTTGTGAGCCATTTGCCGAAGCCGCACTGCGGTTTTCAACGCCAAAACTTCCGGTAATTACAAGTTTGTCGTCGAGAAAGCCTTTGGCTACACCGAGCTCTACTTTACTTTCTCCCATCGTTTCGTCGGCACCGTAGTCTACATTCAGTTTGTAGTTATCCGATAACTTACCTAAGGCCGCATTGATCTGAGACTCGAGCAAATCAAGTGCTGCAGAACCGCCTGCTGATAGGTTTCCTTTGAGCGGCTGAAATTTACTCACCAACAACAATGAGAAAAACTGACGATTGAGTTCATCTGGGTCAGATTTAACGCGGTCAATGAGTGCTTTTCCGGTTTCGGTTACGCGAGGGGCCACAAGGTCAAAGGTAATTTTAGGGGCAAGCAACGATTCGCTGAGTTTGAGGTAACACAAAATTTCTTGATTGACCAATGTGTTGTCTTGAATTTCCGGACTCAGTTCTAAAATAGATGCCCTTTTTGGCGTCACAGTGTTGATGGTAATATCAGCGTTATAGGGGTCGCCGGTCCATTCGATTTTAGAGCCTGCCTCAATATCAAAGGTTTGTTTGATGGAGCCCAAGGCAAAGTTATAGCGGCTGCCTTTTGCAATGACATAAGGGCCATTCATGGTGAGTTGATTGTATTGATCGAGCTTGATATTTAAATCGCCGCTTCCCTTTGCCGTGATTTCATCACCGGTTTGCTCATTGAAAATGAGTTTCATGCCCGCGTCGGGTGTAATGTGAAAATTCAGGTCAAGGTATAGGCCAGTGAAATCGAGGCCCTGTTGCTCTAGCTGACTTTGAACACCCCGCTCGACAAACTGCACAAAGTTATCTTCGTCGTCTATTTCTGACATGCCATACATCGGGAAAATAACTTCTGTACCCTTGCGCGTAGTTGCATCTACGGTAATTTCAGTGTTGCTCATGGTGCCAAAAATGTTGGCGGTGCCTCTTCCGTAGGCTTTACCATAGTAGACATCTCCCTCTTTGTATTTGGTGTTCAGAACCAAGAATTTTTCTAATGGCACCAGCTGGTTGGTGCGTGGATCAATTTTTTTGAGGTCGTCTTCAAAGTTAATTTGGATATCGTAGTTCCAACGATCAAAGTTGGTGTGGTTAATAGCACTCGACAAATAGGCTGTATTGCCCTCTGGATCCTTGACGGGAATATTGTCTAGGAAAAAGGCATCTTCTGTCACTTGAATGAGGCCTTCTAATTGGTAATTAACACCTAGAATGGCTATCTCTGCGCCTCCATCTTGCAAGCGCAGTTTGCCGCTCAATTGGGGATTATTGGGGCTACCTAAAAGACGCAAGCGACCGTTCAATTTACCCTGAATCCCTTTCACCACTTCTGGGTCGAGGAAGGCATTGACGAAAGAAATATCAGTTTGCTTGAAATTGAGCCCGAGGTCGAGTTCGTCGTTTTTGAGTTTGTAGAGCCCATCGAAATCAAAAGTGCGTTCGTTGCGGTATTGCAAAGTTCCTTCGAGTAAAATACTTTGTCTGGCATCATTCCAGTCAGAATGAAGCATGATGTCGCCAACGGCTTGCCCATCGATTTGGAGTTGTTCCAGATTGGCATCAGCGGCAATACTGAGGTTAGTAAAAGGTGTGGAGAGGGTTCCCCAGCCACTAAAACGTCCACTATATTGATTGGGCAAACCCATTAAAGAGCTCAGTTCACTGAGGTCTAGGCCTATCACATCAAAACGCAATTGGTCGCGCTTGTTTTCAGACAAACAACCGTTCACTTGAATGCGCTGATAACCTCTGGTGAGCTCGAAGTCATGGACACTCATTTCGTTGGTAGCGACCGTAATATCAGACTGATTGGCCACCTCCCACTGTACGCCGTTGATTGTAAAGAAGGAAGGCTGAAGCGTAAAACTAACGTAATCATTGGGCAGAATTGTGGTGCGCCATTTGAGCTCAGAGAAATCATTGGTATTAGGGTCCCAGGAAAGCGCTGCATCTAATACACCGTTGGCGCCCTTGTCTAGTAGCTTGAGATTGTGAAAAGTGGTAGAATCGGCAACAATTAATTCTTTCACAGCCAGTTCGCCATTGGCTTTATCGTGAAAAATAGTTTGATCAAACTGAATGGCTTCTAAATCAAATTGCTGATAAGCTAAGCGAGGACACGTAAGGTCAATTTTCAACTGCTCTTGTTTTGAATCAAATGAGCCCTCAATTTTTGTAGATGCCGCCAATTCGAGTTCGGGCAAGAAAATATTCAATAATTCTTGGGTATTTCTGGTGAGCAAGCTGAATTCAAAATCTGCATCAGAATGGCTGAATTCATTGACTGCACCCTCAATTGGTGGATACAAGATGGCAAGGTGATGCTTGAGGTCTTGGAGCAAAGTTTGCTCGCTGAGCACACCTTCGATATTGAAGTCTAGGATAGGACTGCTCAGGTCAATTTTAGAGTAGCTGTCGTTTTTGCGGTAATGAATCTGGGCTAATTCAGAGTAAATAGCATGATCTGCCGCTTTGTAACGCAAATCTCTAAGGCTCGCAAAACCAACAACGGCATCCCAACTAGGACCTTCAAAGCCGAGGTTTATACGCGCGCTGAATTCGTCGTTACCCAAGGAACTTAAATGTAAGTTACTGAGTGCTGCAGCGGTGATGTCGGCCTGAATTTGATAGCTAGGAGCTGTGCCTAAATCGAGCTGCAAGACCGAACTCATGACTAAATTGGGATCGTTTACCTCGAGCTTACCTACGAGATGGTTGTCTTGAATTTGGGTTTCTTCAATTTTTAAATTGGTGTAATTGTATTGATTCACAAAAAGACTGGCGAGCTGCGCATTTGCATCTTTTAATTGAAGTTCACCTTCTGCATCAATTAAGAGTTCAAACTGAAACGCACCATTTAATTGACCTATCTCGGGAATATCTAGCAAATGACCGAGCTGAAAATGAGCGAGCTCAAGGAAATTGCTGTCTGCAATACCACTGATGTTGATTCCGTGGTCTGCACTTTTGATTTCAATTGGCGCCAAGGACAACTCACCTAACGCGCTTTGGGCCTCAGCAATGGAAACCTGAAGATTGGAGTATGTACCCGTGAGTTGGGCGTTTTTCAAATCGAAATAATTGGCTTTTTGCAGAATTGTTGGAATTTGGATGGCTGGAGTTCCAAGCGGCAAGTGGAGATCTGCAAGGTCTTTTAGATCAATGTGTGCTTTGGTGATTTGTTCTTGAAGAAATTGACGACTACTTGGTTTTCTAAAATCAGGTAAACGCAAATTGGCTTGTATTTTGGTTGCTTTACCGAAGCGCAAATGGAGGTTTTGAATTTGGAGTTCACGCAATCTTTCCTTGACAAGGCCCGACAAATAAATGTTTTGGTCCATGCCGCGTATTTCCGGCGCAAAATAGGAGATGTCTTGTAAATTCACTTTACTTGGCGCCAAGAAAGCGTCAAAAACCACGCGATCGTCGAAATCATTGAAGTCTAGACTCGAGTTGGTGAGTAGTGCTAATTTAGGTATTCCAATGGTGCTTTTTGGGGTTTGAAGCAGCACATTGCGCAACAATAATCCTTTCTCTGAAAAAGACGCAGTAGCTTTTAGATTGTCAAGTTCAAAACCTGATCTTTCAATAAACTGAAGCTCGCGGATCTGGCATTTCAAACCATCGCCTTTGGTTTGAATATGAGTTGCGCTCAAATTGAGCTTTTTAAGTTCTAGATGATCGAAGTCTACACCATAGTTGAGGGTGTCTTTGCGCAAATCATGATAACTTAGATACATGCGCTCCATATCAAGCCTTGCGAGTTTTAACTCAAAATTGGAAGAAGATTTACTCGGTGAATCAGTACTAAAATAATCTTCGAGAAAGGCAAAGTTGTAGCGACCATCTTTTGCTGCGCGCTCAATGTGAATTTTTCCTCCGTAAAGGCGAAGTTCATTGACGAGTAATTTATTTTGCAACAATTTGAATTTATCTAAGCCCAAATAAAGGTGCTTGAGCGCTAAGACAGGATGCTTCTTTGGATCTTCGATGTAGACATCTTTAAGGTCGATATGCGAAAAAAGGACGATGTCTACCGCTCCAATTTCTACTTTGGCATTCAGTTCCTGACTGAGGTAGCTCGTTGCGCGCTTGGCAATATAAGTTTGCACCCACGAGCTGCGAATGGCAAAAACCAAAACAATAACAAGAACAAGCAACCACTCCAAGAGAATGGCGAGTGTTAGGCCCGCGATTTTGAGTACCTTTGTCATGTTTGTTACAAAATTAGCAATCTTTTGACAGCAAAACCCAAGATTATATTAGGCATTGAGTCGTCTTGCGACGACACTTCTGCGGCCGTCTTGGTCGGCAACGAAATTCGTGCCAATATCATAGCCGGGCAAGGCGTACACGAAAGCTTCGGGGGCGTGGTTCCGGAACTCGCAAGCCGTGCGCACCAAGAAAACATCATTCCGGTGGTGCAAACCGCATTGCAAACCGCACAAATCTCACTTACTGACATCGATGCCATTGCCTTTACACAAGGGCCGGGCCTGATGGGATCTCTTACCGTCGGCACTTCTTTTGCCAAAGCATTGGCACTCGCACTAAACGTGCCATTGGTTGGTGTTCATCACATGAAAGCCCATATTTTAGCACATTTTATTGCAGATGCCAGCGACGCCGCACCGAGTTTTCCCTTTTTATGCCTCACCGTGAGTGGCGGGCACACCCAAATAGTGCGCGTTAACGATGCCCTAGACATGCAAGTCATTGGCAGCACCATAGACGACGCAGCTGGTGAAGCCTACGATAAAGCTGCAAAAATGCTGGGTTTGCCCTACCCTGGCGGGCCGCTCATCGATCAATACGCCCAACTCGGTAACCCAAATGCGTTTGAATTTGCAAAACCCCAAATCAAAGACCTCGACTTCAGTTTCAGTGGCTTAAAAACTTCTATTCTATATACCTTGCAAGCCGCCGAAAAACAAGATCCAAACTTACGTCAAGACAAACGCAATGACCTCTGCGCCAGCATCCAAAATAGCATTGTCTCGATTTTGATGACCAAACTCGAAAAAGCAGTCAAGCAAACGGGTATTCAAACGGTAGTTATTGCCGGTGGTGTTTCGGCCAATTCTGAACTCAGAAAGCGCTTGCTTGCCAAAAAAGATACAGGCTGGAAGGTCAGCATCCCTAAAATGAGTTATTGCACAGACAACGCCGCCATGATCGCCATGGCCGGATCTTTCTACTTTGCAGCTGGCCACACCCTCGACCAAACATGTGCCGCAGACCCCAGACTCAAATGGTAACTAAAGGCACACAACGCTGCCAATATTTTTTGTAATTTCGAGAATTCAATGAAATAAATTCATGCGAACTGCGCTCCTATCTTTTGTATTCTTCTCGTTAATAAGCACTTGGGCTTTTGGTCAAGAAAAGATTCAATGGAGTTTCGGCCTCAATTCTTCAAGATGTATAGAAGCGAAAGCGCAAATCGAAACAGGTTGGCATATCTACTCTATTCATCTCGAACCAGAGGCAGGCCCCATACCAACTCAAATTACTTTAGAAAAAAACAAAGCCATAAACCTCACCGATCCCTGGATAGAAGTGGGCCAAATCATTGAGCACTACGATCCTAATTTCGGTGCCACAGTCTATTATTTTGAAAAGGAATATGCCCTGATTGCACCCATTGCTGTCAAAAAACCAACAACAGTAAAAGGTGAACTCACCTACATGCTCTGCGACGACAAGCGTTGTTTGCCACCTAAAACCATCCCTTTTGAAATCGAGGTCACACCTTATAAACCATAACTAACATCTTCATCCTCATGAAAGCAATCCTTCTCAGCGCCATACTTTTCGCGATCTCTTTTGGGAGTCAAGCCCAGGACTTTATGAGTCAGTTTATCAAATGGAACCTAACCGTTGAGAAAATTGATGATAGCCACGCCAATTTGGTTTTCACGGGCAAACTCGTGCCCGAATACCATATTTTTTCGCTCAAACATGATCCTATGGCTGCCGACGGCACGGGCATCGTTCCCGAGTTCAAGTTCAAGGCGAGCAAAGACTATAAAACGGTTGGTAAAACCTTTGAAGTCGGGGTTCCAATGGTTCAAAAAGATGAACTCGGCACCTCCCTTTATTTTGAAAACAAAGCCATTTTCAAACAAAAAATTGAAATCCTTTCAGACGAAGCTTTCACTGCCAATTGCGCTTTATTCTTCCAACTCTGTAACCACGAAGGATGCTTACCCCCATTTGATTACACTGCCAAATTCAAAGTCAGCGGCTACAAAGCATCTGGCGCTTCGGCCGAAGTTGCAGATACAACAACTCATACACAAACCTCAGCTTCAGACACCAGCGCAGCGCCAACAAGCGTAGATCAAGCGCCGGCGCCGATTCAACAAAAAGAGAAGAAGAAAGATTCGAATGTCGTGATCTTCATTGCGGGCTTTATTGCAGGGCTTGTGGCTTTGCTCACACCTTGTATGTTCCCAATGATCCCGATGACCGTTACGTTCTTTACCAAACAATCCAAAACGCGTCGCGAAGGGATTTTCAAGGCGCTCATTTACGGCGCGTCTATTGTGCTCATTTATGTCGCTTTCGGTTTGGTTTTCACCGCCATTATGGGCCCACTCGGCCTTAACGACCTCTCTACAAACGTCTGGATGAACCTCATCTTCTTCAGTATTTTTGTATTGTTTGCCTTCTCTTTCTTGGGCGCTTTTGAAATTCAGTTACCGAATTCATGGGTCAACAAAATGGACCAACAAGCAGACCGCGGTGGCTACCTCGGCATCTTCTTCATGGCCTTTACCTTAGGCTTAGTATCTTTTTCTTGCACGGGCCCAATTATCGGTAGTTTGCTTGTAGAAGCAGCCACTTCTGGCTCTTACCTCACCCCTGCCGTGGGCATGACCGGTTTTTCTTTGGCGCTCGCCATTCCATTTACGCTTTTCGCCATTTTCCCAGGATGGCTCAACTCTTTGCCGCAATCTGGCGGATGGCTCAATTCAGTTAAAGTGGTGCTCGGCCTCACCGAACTTGCACTAGCCCTCAAGTTCTTGTCTTCTGTAGACCTCGCCTACCACTGGGACCTCCTCACCCGCGAGTGGTTTGTCGGTATATGGTTTGTCTTGTTCTTTATCATGGGTATTTACCTTCTTGGCAAATTGCAATTCTCTCACGACTCTCCTGTACAAAAACTGAGCGTCACGCGCTTTATGTTTGCCCTCATCGCATTGGTCTTCTCGGTGTACCTCTTTACGGGTATGTTCGGCGCGCCACTTACGCTCATCGACGGCATTGCACCACCGCGCACGCACTCCGAAGACAACTTCCGTTGGGTCAATGGCGGGCAAGAAACCGGCTTGGTTGAAGATTCGATTTCCGCACAATTTGCTGCAGACATGCACCCTGTTGGCGACGGTTCTATTCTCGTATTTCACGACCTTGAAAAAGGCCGCGCTTACGCCAAAAAACGCAACTTACCTATTTTGCTCGACTTCACAGGCCACGCCTGCCAGAACTGCCGTAAAACAGAAAGCACGGTCTGGACCAACGACGAAATTCGCCCCATGCTTCAAAAGAAATTTGTGATCATTTCGCTATATGTTGACGACCGCGAAATGTTGCCTGCGAGCGAGCAGCGCGTATCTAAATTGAGTGGTGCTATTCGCACTGTCGGAAACAAATGGGCAGACTACCAAATGACGCGCTACAAAAGCTTCCAACAACCGCTCTACGTCGTCACCGACCACGAAGGCAACGACCTCACCAAAGCCATTGGCTACACCCCAGACATCAAGTCATACAAACAATTCTTAGAGGGCGGCATCAAGCGCTTTAAGTAAAATTTCTTGGGCGTTTTCAGCACTTTTTAGCGCTTGAAATACTTGAAGTGCTTGTGATAGCCGCTGTAAAATTCTTCGCAATAACTCAGTAACTCTTCTCCGTATTCCGGATACTTTTGGCGCAAAACTTTCCTGTATTTGGGATTGCATTTGGCTGCCATGCGCAATAAAAACGCCTGCATTTGCTTGTTTTTGGCTGCTTTACTACCTGCCAAATAATAACCTTCCGCTAAGAAACCGTTATTGTATTCGCGCTCGTCTGGGTGCGCAGTTGGTCTTTGATCTCTCGACCATTCGTAGCGCCTGAGCATCCAGGCATTTCCTCTGTACGTTGTGTTGAAGTAAAAATTACCCAACAAAAAAGCATAACGCGCTTTGTTATCTCCGGTGGCTCTTTGATACGCTTGTTGCAAGCGCAGCGCCTTTCTGAGCATTTGCGGCTTGGTAAGCCAGGCGCTATCGGCTCTGTTTTGTTGGTGTTCTTGGTAGAAAGTCGTGTAAAACGGATTGACGCGCAAATAGCGATCAAAAGGCGCTCCTCTCCAGTACTTTTCAGGAGCTTTCTCAAAAGTTTGAAGTGCGGCTTTTAAATTGTTTGTTCTGAAATAATGCGTGCCCACTAAATTATACACCTCATTTATTTTGACACGCGCATCTTTTTTGAGCCAAAGTTCAAAGTCGTTCTCATCTTGGGGCACTTCCATATCGCTGAGTAGGGTGGCAAGTTGCGCTGTCTGATACGCATCGTCGAGGTAGTAAATCCAGTAGGCATAGTAACCCCATGTAGAAATAGGCTTGCCTAGTGGAGCACCCCAATTGCGCCAAATACTTTGACCATTTGGACGTGATTCCCAAGCCATCCAGGGATTTTGACGGTGAATTTTAGCGAAAAAATAGGCTGCATTCGTACTTTCTTTGGCAAATTCTAATTCGCGACCAAACGCAAACAAAAACCGCAAGTTTGCTTCATTTGCTTTGATGATGCGCTGGATGGCGGGGTTCATCAAGACAACATGCGCCTGATTTCTGGCCATTTGCAAGGCATAAATGCGTTCAATAAGCGCTTTCTCGTATGCGCTGTTAAAATGTGTTGGGAGTTGCAGCTGTGTGCGCGCACCACCTATCCAGGCAGCATATGATTGCAGTGCCGACCAAAGTTGCGGATATGCCTTGAGTTGAACCGATTGCATCCAGGCGGCAAGCTGCCCCGCATAGGCGCGGTCCGATGCTTGGCGTTGCAGTTGCAATTTTTGGGCGTAGTTTTCATCGTATTGCCAATATTCATGCGTTTCAATAGCAGGGGCTAAGTGGGTATAATACGGGGTGAGCACCCAATCTTCTACTTTGGCGATTTCTCGTTGAACTATAAACAAAAGTTGGTCTTCATTGATCTGTTGACGCGCTATTTGTTTGAGTGCTGGCAAACAACGGTCAAGGCGCTCGACCAAACGCATCGCTGCAGCACTCGGATGCGCTGCTAGCTGCTCGTTTGTGTAACCTTGTTTTTTATAAAGCTCATATGCCGCATTCGACTTTTCACTTTTACTCCAATAAATGCGCGCTAAATCAGCAATATTGGGCTTTGGTGCCGCTAAATTCTCAAAATATAGCGCCCAAAGCGCAATCTCGCTTTGGTTTTGTGTTCCAAAAAACTGCATGTTGATTTTTTGGATCCGGCGGTAACAATTGTTCTTTGAGGTATAATAGATACTGCGGATGGCCAAGTAGGCATAGCGCGCGCGTAAAAATGGGATTTTACAGTGTTTGGCGCGCTCGAGCGCCGCATAAATGAGTTTATGATTGGGTCTTTTGGTTGTTTGCCCATTATAGATATGCCATGGATCATCGTAGGCAGTAGCGGACAGCGTGGCGGTTTTTTTGGCAAAAATCAAATAGCTCAAAATGGCTTTGGCCTCCGCGTCTTTTGCAGCCCTATTGCGCAAATAGCGCAGCGCTAGGTTTTGTGGCGCGGCGTATAAAATGGCTTCTAAATCAAGTTCATAAATGAGCTCATTAAGTACAGAATCTGAAAAAGATTTCTTGAAATAGCCTTTCCACAATTGGAGATTTTGGTCGTCGGCTGGGCCCAAC
>JBEEOT010000031.1:0-21555 GCA_041191505.1 Bacteroidota bacterium
TGTTTGAATTTTACCAGCTGCTTCTGGGTTGCGCGCAATACCTTCTACTGCAGAACCACCGATACGACCGATTCCAAGACCTGCGCCTAAAACTGCCAATCCAGCTCCGATTGCTGCAATACTACCAAACATTCCTGTCATTGTATATAATTTAAAAGGTTACTAATTAATGGTGTGCTTCTTCTACAGCTGCGCCAATGAACAATGCCGATAACATTGCAAACAGGAAGCCTTGTAAGAAAGCAACGAGGATTTCGAGCACCGAAATAAATAAAGCCATCGGGACAGACAAACCTGCCCAAGCGATGTTTTTATTGATAAAGATGATGGAAATCAAAGCCAATACGATAATGTGCCCTGCAGTGATGTTTGCGAACAAACGAATCATGAGCGCGAAAGGTTTAGTGAGGATGCCAATAAGTTCGATTGGAATCATGAAGATTTTCATTGGAACCGGAATACCAGGCATCCAGAAGATGTGACCCCAATAGTTCTTGTTACCTGAGAAAACAGTGACCAACAAAGTGCAGATGGCCAAGAAAAGGGTAATCGTGATGTTTCCTGTAAGGTTTGCACCGCCTGGAATAATTGGAATGAGGCCCAACATGTTGTTAATCCAGATAAAGAAGAAAATGGTCAGTAAATAAGGAACGTATTTGTGGTATTTGTGCTTATCGATATTTGCCTTAGCGATGTCGTCGCGGACCATTACGATGATCGGCTCAAAGAACTTTGCCAAACCTTTCGGTGCCACTGCGCCATTTTTGCGGTAGAAACTAGCCACCGAAAGCATGATGATGAGGATCAAAAGAGAACCGAAAAGCAACGAAGCTACGTTTTTGGTAACGGAAAGATCTGTAGGGCTTGCATTGTGCGGGTGTTCACCTACAAAGTGTAGCTCGCCTTTTTTGTTGAGTTTGTAAATTTCTTCGTGGAAAAGTGCGTAGCCTTTAGCTGGACCTACTCCTTCCAGGTAATGGAAAGTAAGGCCGTCTTTTCCAGCAACTTCTACTTCTTTTCCGTGGTAGAAATATTTGGAGCTGAACACTTTAAAGCCGTTATCGTGGAGAATGACGGGAAGATAAATACTGGTTCCGCCGTGTTCAGGACCTGCGATATGCCATTCATGCGCATCTTTGATGTGGTGCATGATCATTTCGCCAACGTTGAAATTTTCTTCTGTAGACGCCTTTGCAAAAGGTTGAAAAACAAAGAATGACAATGCGAAAACGATGATTTGCAAAAGTGAAGAAAACTTACCTGCTTGCTGCATTAGAATGTGTTTTTGCGTGTTTGCGAAAAAATTTTTGCAAAGGTAGTCAAACTTTCTAAAGAAACAATTTAATTTTTGAACAATTCAGGCCTTAGTTTTGCGCAATTTCTTGTAGAGTTTGATTCCCAACATTAAGAGGATGCCCACTCCAAAAAAGCCTATGGTGCCAGTAAGCCAACTCAACTGTCCTTTCAAGACCACAATGAATACGATACTAACGAGTAAAAGTGTCGCTACTTCGTTCCAAATGCGAAGTTGATTTGAAGACCAATTCATCTTGCCAGCTTCACTATTTCTCAATAATTTTTGGGAATAAAAATGATACATGAGCAAAACCAAAACAAAACTAAGTTTGAGGTGCATCCAAGGGGCATTCAGTAAATAACTCGAATTTAAAAAGAGCATCCAAGTTCCAAAAACAACCGTCAATACCATTGCTGGGGTGGTGATAATCCACCACAGCCGCTGCATCATGATCACAAACTGTTTTTGTAGAATTTCTTTTTCTGGGGAGGGTTTATCGGCTGCCTCTCTAAAATATATGAACAAGCGTACCATATAAAATAGCCCTGCAAACCAACTTACCATAAAAATAAGGTGGAGCGCTTTGATAAAGTCGTAGTTTGTATTCGGCATGGCACAAAATTAATTGAAAGCACCTGATTCATGCTATATTTGTATAAAAAGCTTCTCTATGCGCTTTCGGATACTTTTTTTACTCTTCATTTGTAATTATTCCGCGCTTTTTGCTCAGGTGCAATTGCTTTCGCTAGAGGGCACTTACCAAGACAAGAACTTATTGGTCAACAACCCCCCGATGGCCGATGGTTTTGGTTTTTGCATCAGTAAAGTGTTGGTCAACGGAGAAATTTTACCTGCCGTGATTCAAACCTCTCATTTCGAAATAGACTTTCAGCTTTTTCATTTAAAGAAAGGCGATGAAGTTTTTGTGGTTCTCGAACACGCCGCTGGTTGCGAACCGCGCTTTCTCAACCCAAGTATTTTACTACCCAAAAGCACTTTTGAATGCACCTCAATTTCCGCACAAAAAGACGGAAGTTTATCCTGGACAACCGCCAATGAACAAGCTGTGCTCGATTTCAGTATTGAGCAGTTCAAGTGGGGGCGCTGGGTAGAAGTGGGGCAAGTGAAAGGCAAGGGCACCAAAGGAGCCAATACCTATCAATTTCAACTGACACCACACTCCGGTAAAAATACGGTCAGAGTGAGTCAGACCGACAGTTCAGGAAAGCCAAGAGTGTCGAAAAGCACAAGCTTTACATCGAGTGTTCCGGCCGTTACTTTTAGCCCAACCAAAGTACACTCCACAATTACCTTCAAAGCAAAAAACCAAGCCGTAAAAACGAAATACGAGATTTACGATGCCTATGGCAATTTACTCAAGACAGGCTATAGTAGTACCGTAGATTGTCGCAATATCGTTAGTGGCGTTTATTTCATCAACTACGACAACAAATCAGAAAAATTCATCAAAATTGACGACTAAATGAAGCGCATCGAACACCTCGGCATCGCTGTTGAAAGCCTAGAAAAATCAATCCCTATGTTTGAGGCTCTGCTCAACACCACGTGTTATAAAAAAGAAGGGGTGGCTTCAGAAGGGGTTCAAACTGCCTTTTTTCAGGTTGGAGAATCCAAAATAGAACTGCTCGAAGCAACTATACCCAACTCGCCAATTGCCAAATTTCTAGAGAAAAATGGGCCCGGATTTCATCATGTCGCGTTCGAGGTAGCCGATATCGAAGCCGAACTGGCCCGTTTAGAGGCCGCTGGCTTCCAATTGATCCATCAGACCCCAAAAGATGGCGCCGACAACAAGCGCATCGCTTTTTTACATCCGAAATCGACCAACGGTTTACTTGTAGAACTATGTCAGGAAAAGAGCGCGTAAAAAGCAGCTTCGTCTTGATAAAAATGGGTTTGTAGGCCCGCGGCTTTAGCACCTTCAATATGCTGCGGACTGTCGTCGATAAACAAGACATCTTTTGGAGCATAACCCATTTGCTCACAGATCCACACAAACGTTTCTGGATGCGGTTTGCGCTTGCCAATTTCGTGCGATAAATACACTTTTTCAAAAAAAGCGTTTAGGCCCAAATCCGAAACTTTTTGTAGTGATCTGGCGACCTCAACCATGTGCAAAGCATTGGTGTTGCTCAACAAAAAAAGAGGTGCCTGCTGCGCTTTCAACTGACTTAAATGTGCCAATTTTTTGGAAGGAAAAGCGCCAATCATGGCATTCCAAGCCGCCACAACTTGATTGGGAGTGGTGCCCGGGCGCGTATAGGGCAACAATAAATTGACAAAATGCTGCGGTGAAATTTCTCCGCATTCAAAGCGATCAAAAAGCGCATTTTGAGCAAATTGCGTGTAGCGCTCTTGGAAATCCTTGACTCCTAAAAGTTCAAATGCGTTTTCAGTTGCCTGATAATCAATGTCGATGAGCACACCGCCTAAATCAAAAAGAACGGCTTTATAGCTTGCTTGCATGTCTCAAAGTTAAGTTTTTCAGGCTATTTGAACCCATTCTAAATTAGGAATTATGACAATTCAATGACAAATCTGAGCCAAGTAGCACTTAGTTTTGCACTATAGAAAAAGCGCTTTGTTGCAACAACTCCATATCATCGCCTTTACGCACCGACAACTCGAAGTCAGTAAAATCGGTTTGTTGCACATCGAGAAAGAGGCACAAGTTGCACAATTAAGCGAGCTCAAAGCTGCGTTAGGGCTCAAAGAACTCATGTTCCTGACCACTTGCAACCGCGTCGAAATCACTTTTGTCCACAGCGCCGACCTCGACACTCCCTTTTTAACGCGCTTGTTGCAAACGCTCTATCCAAAACTCGTCCCAATCCAACTCGAAGAATTTGTGCGCAAAGCAGAAATCTATTCGGGTAGCGCCGCAGTTCAGCACGCACTTTCGGTTGCATCTTCCATAGACTCCATGATCATCGGGGAGCGCGAAATCATCACTCAAGTTCGCTTGGCCTATGAGTACTGCCATCAGCTACAACTCACCGGTGACCTCCTTCGTTTGCTCATGAAAAAAGTCATCGAAACCGCCAAGCAAGTCTACACCGAGACCAGCATCTCCACCAAACCTGTTTCAGTCGTTTCTTTGGCTTATCAATACCTCAAGCAACTCAATATTCCGCTAGAAGCACGTATTTTAATTGTAGGCGCCGGCGTCACCAACACCACCATGGCACGCTTTCTTAAAAAGCATGGCTTCAAAAACTTTCAGGTCTTCAATCGCTCTTTAGCCAACGCCGAAAAACTAGCTACAGAAATCCGCGGAGCTGCCCATACGCTAACTGCACTAAGTGGATTCAAAAATGGTTTTGATGTGCTCATTACCTGTACAGCCGCCGATGGCGTGATCATCACTCCTACCTTATACAGCAGCTTGCTCAACGGAGAAACGCAAGAGAAAATTGTCATTGACCTCGCTATTCCACAAGACCTCGACTCCGCTATTTTAGATAGCCACGCCGTCAAATACCTATCCATCGAATACCTACAGCGCATCTCTAACGAAAACGTGAAAGAACGCTCTAAAGAACTCCAACAAGTAGAAGAAATCATCGCCAACGCGCGCTATGAATTTCAGCATTTGTTGCGCGAACGCAAGGTAGAAATTGCCATGCGCGAGGTGCCTGCTCAGGTCAAAGAACTTCGAGCTACCGCCTATACAGAAATCTTCAAAGAAGACCTCGATACCCTAGACCCGCAAGCCAAAGAAGTGCTCGATAAAGTTGTCAGTTACCTCGAGAAAAAATACATCAGTGGCCCCATGAAATTGGCCAAAGAAATCATCTTAAATCATGCAGACTAAACCGCTTATCCGCATAGGTACGCGCGGCAGCGACCTCGCCTTGTGGCAAGCGCATTTCGTCAAAAGAGCGCTAGAAGAATTGGGTTGCGAGGTGAGCCTACAAATTATTGTCACGCAAGGAGACCGCATCCAAGACCTCAGCTTTGACAAACTCGAAGGCAAAGGTTTCTTCACCAAAGAAATTGAAGCAGCCTTGCTTCAAAACGAAATCGACCTCGCCGTACATTCACACAAAGACCTAGAAACTACCCAGCCAGAAGGTCTTTGCATTGGCGCAGTTTCTTACCGCGAAGACCCATCAGAGCTCTTGCTCATGCGCACAACTGCTCAAGACCCAGCGCAAAAATGGGGACTCAAACAAGGAGCCATTATCGGCACCTCATCAGCGCGCAGAAAATCAATCATTAAAGCACTCAGACCCGATCTTCAAATCGAAGAATTGCGTGGAAACGTACCAACGCGCATCGATAAATTGCGCAGCGGACAATACGATGCCATTTTATTGGCCAACGCCGGGGTCAGTCGCTTGGCACTCGACCTCAAAGACTTGCACACACTTGTGCTCGACCCTACTGAGTTTATTCCTGCACCCGCACAAGGAGTTTTGGGATCCTGATGTTGCAGCTCAAATTGCAATTGAACGCGGTGTTCTTCAAGCTTTGCAAGGTGGCTGCCAGCTACCTTTAGGTGTATTCTACGGCCCCAACAAAATTTATGCTGCGCACGCCAATACTTCGCTGGAGCCAGCCAAATTTTTTGAGTTCAACACCGAATCCACCATTCAAGAGATCACTTCTGCCTTGCGCAAATAACCATGAGCAGGATTTTCATTTCAAAAGATCCACAAGACCTCAATAGCGGTCTTTTGGCCTTGCAAAAAAATGGAATCCTCGAAGCGCAGTCACTCATCGAATTCAGCGCACTACCTTTTGAATGCCCAAGTCACTACGACATTCTTTTTCTGTCGAGTATACGTGCCGCAGCCTTCTTCTTCAGCCAATGCGATTCAGAGGCAACTGTTGCATGTGCTGGTCTAGAAACCGCCAAAAAAGTTGCTGAACGCTACCAAAAGGAAGTTGCGTTTATTGCCCAACAATCCGGGCAGCCGCAAGAAGAAGCCAAACAATTCAATGCCTGGAGAAATGGCCGAAACGTTTGTTTTCCGAGTAGTCAGATAGCACTAGGAACCTACGCTGCCTTGATTCCAGATAATGAAAAGATCATATTGCCCGTTTACAGCACCCAATTCAAAAGTCTTCAAATCCAAGAAAAAGACATCTATGTTTTTTCTTCCCCGAGCAATGTGCTTGCCTTTCTAGCACACAACACCATACCCGCTCAAGCGAAAGTTGTAGCATGGGGCAGCTCAACCGCGCAAGAATTGGTCAAAAAGCAAATTAGTGTCACTACAATTCTCAATGGGAACCAACAAACTGAGCTACTCACTTGGCTCAGTAAAGTGCTATAAATTGTATCTTCACGCATGAAATTTGAACAATCAGAGCAAATAAGTCCTGACCTCATCTGCCTTTTTGAGCAGACTGTTCTCGGTACCAACGGCGCAAAATACAAGCACCTCGATGTAGCGCAAAGCGTGGCGCACACAGACCACCCACTGAGTTTTTCCTTGCGCAGGAGTGAACAACTGATCGCCAATATTACCTTTTGCAAGCGGCCGTTTGGCTTGTACTTGCGCTATTTTGCTTTTGACAAGCGCTTTCAATCCAAAGGGAAAGCACGCATGAATCCGAAATCACAGATCAAGCAAGAAATCGAAAATGTTTTCAAAGACATCACAGCCAAATACCCTGGAAGCCAAGATTATTGTTACGCTTACATCGATGCTAAAAATGTGCGCAGCAAATGGATGAGCGAAACTTTTGGTTTTCAGACCAAAGCGTATTTAGCCACCCAGACTTTTAGTCGGGTTTTTCCAAAAGCTGCCACAAACTTAAGAGAAGAAAAAATTTCCGACGAGGTCTATCAAATAATAGAAAGCAACTACAGCCACTACAGCGCCTACTTTACCCACTTTTTTGAAAGAGGTACAGTTCATTCACTTTGTAATGCTAAAGGCGAGCGACTGGCTTTCGCACAGTTTCATAAAGTGCGGTGGGAGATCCAGCGCTTACCCGGCAAATTAGGTGGGCTTCAAGTAAAGCTCTTGCCCTATATACCATTTCTCAATAAACTCATACAGCCCAAAGAACATACTTTTTTAGTGCCCGAAATTGTGTGTAATCCGTCGGGTGACCTCAAAGATGTAGAACGCCTATTTGAAGCCGTATTGGCCAAGGAAAAACTCCATACACTTCTTTGGTGGAATGACACACGCGACCAACTTTATCAAAAAGCAAGCAAAAAATTTCGCTGGGGCCTTTTACACCAAATGATTGGTGTAGCAAAAGTAGATGTAGTAGTAAGAGGAGCCTTTGAACCAAAAGAGCCCATTTTTATTGCGGCCTTCGATATGGTTTAAACTAAGCTTGATAAGAGAGAAAGCGGGTAATCAGCAGTTCTTTAATGCGCTTATCGACAATTGATTTGTGGCTCAAATAAAACGCAAATTCTTCATCGGTAAACAAACCGCAGGCCATACCAATATAACGATTGGTCAAATTTGGATTTTTCGACAAAAAATTGCTGAGTTGGGTTCTTTTTAAAACCGGGTTTTCAATTGCTTGTATAGCCTTAAATAAAGGATTTTGGAACCATTCAAATTGGAAAAGTTCATGCTGTAGTTTCAGTATGGGACGCAAAACGTCGTTTTGAAACGATTCCAATTCAGTAGATACAGTGGCTTCTTTTCTGACGCTCGGCCTAAGTTGTTTTATAGATACATTCGACCTCATGCTTCTTCAGACAAATCAAGCAAGCGAATGTTCGGATAAAATTCTTCGAGGTAGCTCACCAATCGCTCCTCATCTGGGTTCGAGGTAAAGAACAACGACTTGCATTTCGGGAGACTTTCTGTAAGGCGCACGATATAGCCCTTGTGGCCGGCACGCATTTGTTCGTCGAGACCTAAAATGATGAACATCTTGAGCTTTTTGATATTGAAACCATTTTGAAAATAAAGCTCGGCCATGCGGCGAGTGGTTCCTACAATAATTTCGGTGCCATCAAAAAGGTCGTTGCGTTGCTGCAATTTATTGCCCTTCTCTACAATAAGATCGACGGTAAGGTCTTTAGGCTTGACTAACTTAACAAACGCAGCATGAATTTCTCTGGCTTGGGCATCGCTGGTACATAGAATAATTGCTCTGGGTGAACCTTCTTCTGGTTGAGGAATAACGCCATCTATGAAAGGCCAAAGATTTGACTGATATTGTTCGGGAAGTGCAGAAACCAAAAGGTATTGAGCAGGCTGCAACGCTTTGTGAATACTTTCCATTAAGCTTTTAATTTGGGGTTTTCGTGGTGTCGTGTAGCGTCGCGCTTCGTTTTTTTCTCGAGGTTTTTGACCAATGCGGCATCGAGGTCTATGCCTGTCTGATTGGCAAGGCAGCACAATACAAATAAGATATCGGCCATTTCGTCGCCGAGATCTTTGTCTTTATCGCTTTCTTTTTCAGATTGTTCGCCGTAGCGTCTGGCCATAATGCGAGCGAGCTCTCCTACTTCTTCCATCAAAACAGCCATGTTGGTTAGTTCGTTGAAGTAACGCACCCCCAATGTTTGGATCCAGTGATCAACTTTTGCTTGCGCTTCTTTGATTTCCATGTTGCAAAGGTATCAAATCCTCTCGTTGATATGCTTACCTTTGTCATGTATGGAAAAATTGAGCAATTTCATCAACGGCCAATACGTCGCACCGCACAACGGCCGCTACCTAGACAACTACGAGCCTGCCACTGGCCAAATATATTCACTCATCCCCGATTCTGACGCCCACGACGTCGAGCAAGCTGTTCTAGCAGCTGAAGCGGCTTTCCCCGTGTGGTCCACGATGGGCATAGAGGGGCGTGCTGCCATTCTGCGCAAGTTATCGGAAGGTATTGAAGCCAATATGGATGCTTTTGTAGCTGCAGAGTCCAAAGACAACGGCAAGCCCCTGAGCCTTGCCCAACATGTGGATATTCCAAGAGCGGTGTCCAACTTTCATTTTTTTGCGACAGCTATCGAGCATTTTGCGTCGGAGTCTCACCAAATGGAAGGTGTTGGGCTCAACTACACTACCCGCAAACCTATTGGCGTGGTGGGCTGTATTTCGCCTTGGAACTTGCCGCTTTATCTTTTCTCCTGGAAAATTGCGCCTGCTCTTGCCGCTGGCAATTGCGTGGTTGCCAAACCTTCTGAAGTAACGCCCTACACCGCCTATATGTTGGGTAAAATTGCCAAAGAAGCTGGCATGCCCGACGGCGTACTCAATATTTTACACGGCACCGGCCCAAGCGTTGGCGACGCTATTGTAAAGCACCCAAAAATCAAAGCAATCTCTTTTACAGGCGGCACCAAAACTGGAGAATACATTGCCCAAACTGCGGGTCCTATGTTCAAAAAATTGTCTTTAGAACTCGGCGGCAAAAACCCAAATATCATTTTTGCCGACTGCGATTTCAAGGACGCACTCAGCACCACCATTCGCTCTTCTTTTGCCAACCAAGGCCAAATTTGTTTGTGTGGTTCGCGCATCTTTATCGAAAGACCTATTTACGAGCAATTCAAAGAGGCGTTTGTTGCAGCTATGGCCAAAAACAAGGTGTCGTTCCCCACTGACCCAGAAGCAAAAATGGGCGCAGTGGTATCCAAACCACACATGGAGAAAATCCTCAGCTACATCGAACTTGCCAAAGAAGAAGGTGGCACTATTTTGTGCGGCGGGAAGCGCAAAATTTTAGACGGCGTACATGCCGAAGGTTATTATATTGAGCCCACCATCATTGAAGGTTTGCACTATAATTGCCGCACGAACCAAGAAGAAATCTTTGGGCCAGTGGTGACCATCACACCATTTGACACCGAAGAAGAAGTGCTCACCATGGCCAACTCCACCCAATACGGACTTGCCGCTACCGTCTGGACCTCCGACCTCAAGCGCGCGCACCGTGTTGCAGACCAAGTTCAAGCAGGTATCGTTTGGGTCAATGCATGGTTGGTTCGCGATTTACGCACACCATTTGGTGGCGTCAAAGCCTCTGGAGTCGGCCGCGAAGGCGGTTGGGAAGCCCTGCGCTTTTTCACCGAAGCCAAAAACGTGTTTATCAAGTATTGATGAATTGAATACCATCAAAAAAATATAATTTCATTGTGTTTTATTCATCGATACCAAATGAAATACGGCATCCTATTTTTACTCTTCCTATCATTTGGTTTGAGGGCCCAAATCAAACCAGCGCTTTTCCAATTCAAGACCGATACCGTGCTGCAATGGCACTATCATTTCGGCGATGAATTTAGTGGGAAAAAGGTAGACGAAACCAAATGGTATCCACGCTACCCTTGGGGTGGCTTATTGCTCGACCAAAGCCAATGGGCAGTGCCAGAAATGCTCTCCCAAAAAAATGGCTGGGTGCATTTAGGTGCCAAAGAATTTGGGCAAAAAACCGCAGTTCCAAACTGGATGATCAACCAACAGCAAGCGCAGGAATTAAACATAGATGTCAAAAACGATTCCGTTTACCTAGACTACCTCACTTCTTGTTTATGGAGTATCGATACCTTTCGCTACGGCTATTTTGAATGCCGCGCCATTGTGCCTTCAGGCAAAGGTTTGTGGCCCGCCTTTTGGCTTTTCGGCCAAAACGGTAAAGATGAAATCGACATCATGGAATGCAAGGGCGAGCGCAGCAACGATGTGCATGTCGATATTCATTTGCCCGAGCGCCAAGATTACGTTAAAAATAGCATAGGACTTCAAAAGGACTGGGGCGGATGGATCAGGATGAAGGCTCCTGTTGTCAATAACACCGTTATTTACTCTGGTGTATGGTTGCCCAATTCACTGACGTATTTTGTGAATGGAGTTCCGGTTTCTCATTTTGCTGGCGATTTTTCTACGCCCATGAATGTCATTGTCAATTTAGCAGTTGCAAGAGACAGCTACCCGTTCAACCCCGGGCCAGATACCAAAACCCAATTCCCTGCCGATTACCAAGTAGACTACGTCAGGGTATGGAAATTGGAACCCAGCGCGGCCAAACAAATGCAGGAGTTTGCTCAAATAGACCTCGAAGAAAATGGTTGGATTCCAGTCAAAAAAGCAGTGCTTAAAAATAAAATAGGGCTCATCTATCCTAAAAAAGACCTGCAAAAAGAACAAGGATTCGTAAGTCTCGTTCCTACTTCCAACGATACTTACTTTGTTCAGGTCAATGGATCAGGTGCGGTAGAAGTGAGTGCCTGGGTGAATGGGTTAGAAAGCCCAGGCTATGTAGCCGAAATTGAAAAGCGCAAAGGAAAAAACATATTGGGGAGGGACATCTTTATTCAACTTAAAAATGCCCCACAAAACATCGAACTGCGCATCACTTACAACGGAAAAACGGCTTCCTACTTTCCTTTTAATTAGGCGAAGTTTTTTCTTTTTCCTTGAAACGATACCCTGCAACAAACTTAAGGGCAAAATAGATTTGACGGTATTTGAAGTCATCAAAACGAATGCTCTTGTTGTCAAAATCAGTCACGATAAAAAAGAATTTTTCATCTGAAGAATAACCACCCATTAGTCTAATGTCGTAACGCGGCGCAAGCCCCATTCTAATTTTAGAAAAATCTGCTGTTTCGTATTCCTTGAATTGAACTACCGGCCCAACGCCTGCCCAACCGCCAATTTGCCAATTATTTTTGCGATTGACATATGCGATACCTGGCGTTGCACCAAAGTCAAATGCTTTGAGGTGCTTTATATTTGTAAACGGATCGCTAGCGTTTTGAAACACACTCGGAATGAGGCTACCCGATGGATTGCCCGACCCAAAATAGTTGAGTGTTCCCTTTAAGTACCAAGTAAGAATTTGAGTATTATAGTGGGCGCGCTTCCCTAAAAGCCCATTCATCTGAAAATCAGGATTTCCGAAATACCACGCATTTGCCATCACATTCAGTGCATAAGCATCGGGCAAAATAACTTTAGGATTTTTAAGCGCATAGCCGAAGGTAGATTTGAACTCGAAGTCATACCAAACCCTTCTGTAAGTAAGGTCATAAGAGAAATTGTATTGAGTGGTTTTGCCAAACTTATTGTTTGGGCGCAAATTGCCAACCACCGGAAAACCCATCCGTAAATGAAACCATTTGTAAGCAAAACCCAAGCCCAAAAAGGGGCTAAAATTGTTTTTATAAGCTAGCGAAGTTTGCTGCGCATTGAACGGATAGTCAATTCGAAAAGGGTTGACGTTGTAGCCTAAATCTGCATACATCACCGGCCTATGACGGAAACTCTCCAAAGCCGACTGCTGGGCCAAGGAAAATGTACTCCATAAAAAGAGACTACAACTAATGAGTGATACCTTGCTCAAGCCCAATGATAAAAGCCAATACTTTTGCGCGCTCTAAACGCTCTACACTACGGCCAGAACCGCCGCCATGACCTGCATCCATGTTGCACTCAAAAATCAGTGCTTCTTTGTTGGTGCGCAGCGTTCTGAGTTTGGCTACGTATTTGGCGGGTTCCCAATACTGCACTTGAGAATCGTGATAACCCGACGTCACGTACATGGCTGGGTAATCCATCGCATGCAAGTTGTCGTAGGGAGAGTATTTCAATAAATAATAGTAGTAATGCGGGTCGGTCGGATTGCCCCATTCTTCGTATTCACCTGTGGTGAGCGGAATGCTTTCATCTAGCATAGTGGTAACTACATCGACAAACGGAACCTCAGAGACAATTCCTTTGAACAAGTAGGGCGCCATATTGGCAATTGCACCCATTAAAAGCCCACCTGCGCTGCCGCCATTTGCATAAATATGGGCTGGGTCGCAGTAACCCATATGACCCAAAAATTCTGCAGCGTTGATGAAGTCGGTAAAGGTGTTGATTTTTTTATCAAACTTGCCATTTTGATACCAGTCTTCACCGAGATATTTGCAGCCACGGATGTGGGCAGTGGCAAACACAAAACCACGGTCTAATAAAGAAAGGCGCGTCGGGCTAAAAATATCTGGAATGGTGTAGCCATATGATCCATAACCATAAAGCAACAATGGCGCTTTGGATAAAACAGTTCCTTTCTTATAGACAATACTGACAGGGATTTGAGTGCCATCGTTGGCAGTAGCCCAAACGCGTTCAGAAACATAGTTATCAGGCGAAAAATTTGGATCTTTTAGTTTTTTCTCAAAGAAGATATCGCGCTGTTTGGTTTTCAAATCGTAGGTGTAAACCCTAGAAGGTGTGGTCAGGGAATTGAATACGTAGTACAGTTTTGAGGCATTGTAGTCGTCGTTAACGCCAAGACCTAAATAATAGGTTTCACCGTCGACCTCAATATATGCTTCTTTGCCATCTTCTACGCCTTTTAACTTCAACTTCAGCAATCCATTATTGCGCTCTTCGATCAATAAGAAATCTTTGAAAACACTTAAGCCTTCGAGCAGCACTTTTGGATCGTGTGCGACAATTACTTGGCAGGTTAAAAGGCTCGAAGGAAGCGTTTTAGAAAATAGAATGCGGTTATTGATGGCGTTGTCATTGCTCAGAATATAAAAGCCATTTTCGTGGTGCTCAACCTCGTAAATATGACCCGCTTTTCTTGGGAGAAAAACTTGGGGCAGCGCTTTAGCTTGATCTGCATCTAGCAGCAAGACCTCAGAAGTTGTGGAACTATAGCTATAGATTTGAATGTATTTACCTGTCAAAGTTTTGCCGATACCCACGCTGAACTTGTCGTCTTTTTCTTCATAAATAAGTTCATCAGCACTCTGTGGCGTACCGAGAGTGTGGCGGAAGATCAAGTATTCGCGCAGTGTTTCTGGATCTTTCTTGGAGTAGTAAACCGTTTTGTTGTCGTTGGCCCAAACCAAGCCACCACTTGTTTCGGTGAGCACATCTTTGAGGTATTTGCCATTTTGACGAAAGCGTATTTCATATTTGCGGCGGCCTTTGAAATCTTCGCAAACAGCGAGGATGTCGTTGTTTGGTGAAGGCGCCCAACTCGCTAATTCATAAAAAGATTTGCCTTTGGCGCGCTCATTTTCATCAAAAAACAATACCGCTTTTCCGTCCAACTCGTAGCGATAAATTTGTTGGTAATCGAGGCCTTCTACGTTTCGCGTTTGGTATTGATACTTGTTTAAAATGAAGGGCGCACTTGTTTCGTTGGGGTCAATGCGTTGTTCAAATTCGTTGAGCAGTGCATTGACAAGGGGGTCTAGTGCCTTAAAATAAGCTGCCGCATAAGTGTTTTCTGCTTTGAGGTAATCTAGAACTGGCTGAGTATCGCGCTCGCGCATCCAGTAGTAAGGGTCTTGGCGCTGATGACCATGTTTTTCTAAAATTTGATCTTTGCGCGGCGCAACTGGTTCTTGGGCAGTGATTTGTTGGTGCATAAGCAAAATGAGAGTGGTAAAAATAGACAGCTTTTTCATGGCATGATTTATCGCAAAATTAGCGATATTCTCTCTTGAAAAGGTTAACTTTGAAAAGTGAAGAAGCTTTATAAATACCTCCTCAATACCTTACCGCGTCCGCTACTCATTCGGCTCAGTTATATTTTCAGATTAGTGGCGCCTACCCTTTACAAAGGCAACAACGTCCACTGCCCGGTCTGCGACAAATCATTTTCCAAATTTCTTTCTTACGGCTCAGACGTCGCCCACCGCGACAACGTTCTCTGCCCCTACGACCTCACCTTAGAGCGCCACCGCCTTATGTGGCTTTACCTCAAAAACCACAGCAACTTTTTTACACAAGCAAACCTATCTGTGCTGCATATGGCTCCTGAGCAGTGCTTTATCGATCGCTTCAAAGCTCAAAAAAACCTCAATTACCTCACCGCAGACCTCGTGTCGCCAATTGCCGATCTACATTTTGACCTCCATCAAATTCCTCTAGAAGACCAGCGCTTTGATGTTGTATTTTGCAACCACGTCATGGAACACGTCCAAGACCCTATCCAATGTATGTCAGAACTTTTCAGGGTTTTAAAGCCCGGTGGTTGGGCCATCATGCAAGTGCCCCAAGATTTCTCCCGAGACACCACCTATGAAGACCCTACAATTGTCACTGAAGCAGACCGCGAACTGCATTATTGGCAAAAAGACCACGTGCGTTTATTCGGAAAAGACTACCCAAGTTACCTCGAAAAAGTGGGTTTTGAAACCAACATCTTTGATTTTCATTCTCATTATTCAGTAGCAGAAATCGAACGCTTTTGCCTCATGAAAAATGAGGTCTTGTACATCTTCAAAAAACCAGGAGCATGAGATTACTCATTTTAATTTTCTGCTTAATAACGACTATTTTTAGTTGGTCTCAAAAAAATATTTTTTTGAACGTTAAACCCGTGTTTGGCAACCAAGACTTCGCCCTCAACCAAAATTTCATAGGGAATGATGGCGTTGCTGTTGCAATCGAACACTTCAATTACTACTTATCCGACGTCAAACTTTTTCACGATAACGGGCAGCAAACCAACCTCCTCACCGACATCTGGTTGCTTACCCCAACGCAAAACAGCCTTTATTTGGGTTATCTTGCCGTCAATCAAATCGATTCTATCAATTTCACAATTGGCGTTCCCAAGCGCTACAACACTCAAGCCGGCTCGCTCGCTCAAGATATTTCTACCTACCCCGAAACACATCCACTGAGCTTTCAAACTCCTTCTATGTATTGGGGTTGGTCTTTTGGCTATATGCACATGGTCATCGGCGGAAAAGCAGATAGCAACAACGACGGCGTGCCCAATTCCTACTTTGAATTGCACAATCTAGGCAATAACAACCAACAAAGTGTGACCTTGCCTGTAGTGCAAACCAATACTGGAAATCAACTAGACCTCAACCTCAACTGTCATGTAGACCGCTGGCTCAACCAAATGCCTCTGGCAAGCGTTGGTATTCTCCATGACGAAACTGGCCTGAACCAAAGCATCATGCAAAATGTAAACACCCAAGACGTATTCACACTAGATGCCGCAGCCGAGCTTCAAGAGCCAGCAACTATTTTCATTACTTGGAAACAATCTGCAAGTGAAATCACCATGCAAGGCGTTCAAAATCTATTGATTACAAACTATCAAGTGTTTTCCAATACAGGTCAAAAAGTATTGGACAAACAGATAAATGCACCTGCTGCATCCGTCCTACTAGAACAACTACAAGGTGGATTGTATCTCATTTACGTGGAATTGAACAACGGCAAAAGTCAAGTATTTCGCATTGTTAAACCTTAACTGATGTGGCGCTTTATATCCATAGCGCTTCTTTTGCTCGGCGGTTTTTTAACCCTCCGTTGCGGCCAAACCCAAGACCTCAATGCAAGTGTTTTGGTACCAGCGCCATCAGACAATCCTCAAAATGCCGAGAAAATCGCACTCGGGCGCAAGCTGTTTTTTGACACCCGACTTTCCTTAGATGGAACCGTTTCTTGTGCCACTTGCCACGACCCCAGAAAAGCCTTCACCGACAACCTCGCCAAAAGCAAAGGCATCAATGGGCAGCTAAGTGAACGCAATGCGCCGAGCATTCTCAATGCCGCTTTTCTGAAAACAGCCATGTTCGATGCGCATTTGCAAACACTCGAACTTCAGGTGCTTGTCCCGATTCAAGAGCCTGTAGAAATGGGGCACAACATGAAAAACCTCATCAAGCAACTGCGGCAAATTCCCGAATACCAAGCGGCAGCACAAGCCATTTTTGGTCGAGAGTTTGACGCCTGGGTGCTCACCCGCAGTATTTCGGCATTCGAAAGAAGCTTGCTCTCCATGAATGCGCCATTTGATCAATACATGGCTGGAAATAAAAAGGCCATGAGTAAAGATCAAGTTGCTGGTTGGCGCATTTTCTCAGAAAAACTCTATTGTACACAGTGTCATCCGGCTCCTTATTTTACAACTTATGCAGCTGCGAACAACGGCTTGTATGCAAAATACGACGGTAAAATTGACCAAGGTCGCTTTCGCATTCACCACGATTCTTCAGACATCGGCAAATTCAAAATTCCATCTTTGAGAAACCTGCCCCTCACCTATCCCTACATGCACGACGGCAGCAAAAATTCCATTGCCGAAGTCATTGCACACTACCAGCAAGGTGGCGCCAAACACCCCTTACAAGATCCTCGAATCGTCGCATTTGAGCTCACGGCAAAAGAAAAAGGCCAACTCCTCGATTTTTTTAGTGCTTTAGTCGATACTTCTTACCTGCGCAGAAACAGCTTTTAAGCGAGATTGCTTACCTTTGTTGCTTCAAAATCAAAGGCTATGTATCGCTCACACACTTGCGGAGAATTAAGAATTGAACACATCGGAACAAAAGTAACGCTCGCTGGCTGGATGCAGCGCTCCAGAGACCTCGGCGGCATGACCTTCATCGACCTCCGAGATCGTTACGGCCTCACCCAATTGGCCTTCAACATGGAAGTCAATGCCGCACTTTGCGAACAAGCCCGCAAATTGGGCCGCGAGTTCGTGATCCAAGTAGAAGGAGAAGTCATAGAACGCAGCAGCAAAAACAAAAATATCCCAACTGGTGAAATCGAAATCAACGTCACCAACCTAACTGTCCTCAATGCAGCTAAGTTACCACCCTTTACCATCGAAGACGATACAGACGGCGGCGACGAACTCCGCATGCAATACCGCTACCTAGACTTGCGTCGCAATCCAGTTTTGGAAAAACTGCGCTTGCGCAACCGCGTGGCCTTAGAAACCCGCAAATACCTAGACTCTAAAGAATTCTTAGACGTCGAAACCCCAGTATTAATCAAGTCTACGCCTGAAGGCGCCCGCGACTTTGTAGTGCCAAGCCGCATGAACGAAGGGCAGTTTTATGCGCTTCCGCAATCGCCACAAACATTCAAGCAATTGCTCATGGTGAGTGGTTTTGACCGCTACTACCAAATTGTCAAGTGTTTCCGCGACGAAGACCTCCGTGCAGACCGCCAACCAGAGTTTACCCAAATCGACTGCGAAATGGCATTTGTGGAGCAAAACGATATCCTAGAAATGTTCGAAGGCCTCATCAAGCACCTCTTTGAAACCGTTCGCGGAGTCAAATTCGAAGGTGCTTTTCCGCGCATGACCTACGCAGAGGCCATGGAACGCTACGGCTCAGACAAACCAGACATCCGTTTTGGCATGGAGTTCGTAGACCTCACCGCGCTGGCCCAACAAAACGACTTTGTTGTTTTCAATAGCGCAGAAGCAGTATTAGCCATCAACGCAGAAGGCTGCAGCGAATACACCCGCAAACAACTCGACGAACTCACCGAATGGGTGAAGCGTCCTCAAATTGGCGCCAAAGGCTTGGTTTATATCAAGTGTAATACAGACGGGACATTTAAGTCTAGTGTAGATAAATTCTATTCCGAAGATGACCTGCGCGCCATGGCAGAACGCGCCAATGCAAAGGCCGGCGACCTCCTTCTTCTTTTGTCCGGAGATCTTGCCAAAACACGCAAACAACTCAACGAATTGCGTTTACACCTCGCTTCCCAACTTGGCCTCCGCGACCCTAACGTATTCAAACCGCTTTGGGTCTTGGATTTCCCGCTACTCGAATGGGACGAAGAAAGCGGCCGCTACCACGCCATGCACCACCCTTTTACATCGCCTAAACCCGAAGATATGCACCTCATTGATACCGACCCAGGAAAGGTGCGTGCCAATGCCTATGACCTCGCCATGAACGGCGTAGAGCTTGGTGGTGGTTCTATCCGTATCCACGATCGCGCACTCCAATCCAGAATGTTCGACCTTCTCGGTTTCAGTAAAGAAGAAGCACAAGCACAATTTGGTTTCTTAATGTCTGCATTTGAATACGGAGCTCCTCCACACGGTGGTTTGGCCTTTGGCCTAGACCGCTTAGTTGCTACCATGGGTGGCTCGGAGTCTATCCGCGACTACATCGCCTTCCCGAAAAACAACTCAGGCCGCGACACCATGATCGACGCACCATCGCCACTAGACGCTGCTCAACTCAAAGAATTAGGCCTCAAGCTCAACTAAGCTGCTCCTCAATTGTTGTAAAGATATGAACCCACAAATCGATCAACTTCAGGCTGCGCTCAGCGCCAAACGCGCACAACTTCTTGCGCATCCAATGTACGCAGAAATCCATAGCCTAACTGATTTTCAGTTGTTTATGGAGCAACACATCTTCGCTGTGTGGGACTTCATGAGCCTTCTCAAAGCCCTACAGCGCCACCTTACCTGCGTAGAAGTGCCATGGTCACCAAAAGGATCGCCTGTTACACGTCGTTTTATTAATGAAATTGTGTTGGGCGAAGAATCTGACCTAGACAAAGATGGTAAAGTCCTGAGCCATTTCGAGATGTATTTAGAAGCCATGCAGCAAATTGGCGCCAACACCCTTCCAATTCACCAACTCACTGAATGGCTTTCTTACGGAAAGTCCCTCGACGAAGCACTTTACCAACTCGATATCCGCGAAGAAACACGCGCCTTTGTTCGCTTTACTTTTGAAGTAATCAATGGCGGGCAACTCCACAAAATTGCCGCCTTATTTACGTTTGGACGCGAAGACCTCATCCCCGATATGTTCATTGAAATCTTGCGCGAAATGCAAAGCAAAGGCCAAACGAACATCGATAAACTCCTCTACTATTTGGAGCGACACATCGAAGTAGACGGCGGTGATCACGGCCCTATTTCACTCAAAATGATGGAAGAAATTTGTGGTTCTGACGCCAACAAATGGCAAGAAGCCACAGAAGTTTCTATTCTTGCTTTAGAAAAGCGCTATGCGTTATGGGATGGCGTTCAGGCTAAACTCAACTCCAAGTAGTACCTTCCTTACCGTCTTTGACTACAATTCCAGCTTTGGCCAAACCATCTCGGATCTGATCTGAGGTCGTCCAGTCTTTGTTGGTACGGGCTTGGCCACGCAACTCTAAAACGAGATCCATGACGGGTGCCAAGCGACTTTCGGAGCCTGCAGCTTCTTTTTGTAAGCCCAAAACATCATAGACAAAAACGGCGATTTTCTCTTTCAAAAGCGCGAGGTCGGGTGCGGAGATTTGTTCTTTGCCATCATTGACCAAGTTGATGAGTCGGGTGGCTTCAAACAAATTAGCAACAAGAATTGGCGCGTTGAAGTCATCGTTCATGGCTTTGTAAAAAGACTGAACCAAGGCAGTTAAATCAAAAGAAGATGTTTCTTTGGCCTCTAGACGATCTAGCGTAGCTACGGCATCTATGAGTTTTGACAAGCCTTTTTCTGCAGCATTCAGTGCATCTTGTGTGAAGTCGAGGTTGCTGCGGTAGTGGGCTTGCATCATGAAAAAACGCACCACATTAGCAGAATACGACTTCTCAAAAAGACCCGTACTACCATCGAGTATTTGCTTAGGCAAGAAATAATTCCCAAAGGACTTAGACATCTTTTGACCATTGACATTGAGCATGTTGGCATGCATCCAGTAGCGCGCAGGATTGCAACCAAAAGAGCCGCAACTTTGCGCAATTTCGTCTTCATGGTGCGGAAATTTGAGATCCATGCCGCCGCCGTGAATGTCAAATTGCTTGCCTAAGTATTTGGTGCTCATGGCCGTGCACTCGATGTGCCAGCCGGGGTTGCCGTTGCCCCATGGTGAGCGCCAAATTTGCATGTCGTCGGGGTTGGCTTTTTTCCAGAGTGCAAAATCGGCAAAGAAGCGCTTTTCTTCTTGTGCATTGAGTGCACGCGTTTCGTTTTCAAGCTCATCTACTTTGCGCCCACTCAGGATGCCGTAGTTGTAGTCTTGCATGTACCGGCGCGTATCAAAATAAACAGAACCATTTACTTCATAGGCATAGCCGTTGGATATGATTTGTTCAATGATTTCAATTTGTTCTTGGATATGCTGAGTAGCCGTTGGTTCAATTGATGGCGGCAATAGGTTGTATATACGCTGTAATTCTTGAAACTTGACAGCATATTTATAGACGATTTCCAAGGATTGTAACTGCTCGGCTTTTGCTGCCGCTCCAATGCTGTCTACTTCTTGGCCCGCCGAATTGGTGATGTGGCCTGCATCGGTGACGTTGCGCACATACTTGACCTGAAAACCTAAATGCAAAAGGTAACGGTAAATGAGGTCAAAATTGATGAAGGTGCGCATGTTACCCATATGTGGTTCGCTGTATAGCGTAGGCCCACAGACATACATACCGATACGTCCCTCTACGATTGGGACAAAAGGTTCCTTTTCTCCTTTTAAACTATTGTAGATAACGAGTTGGTCTTGCTGCGCTTTCATTTTGAACGATTATTCTTGCAAATTTAGCCAAATTTACGGCATCATTTTTGTTAAGTTTGC
>JBEEOT010000032.1:0-14321 GCA_041191505.1 Bacteroidota bacterium
CATGATGGTCTGAACGCGCTCGGGGTCGGTTTTGATGAGTTTCCAGGGCTCGTTGTCTGCTAAATATTTGTTGCCGATGCGTGCAAACTGCATCATTTCCGTCTGAGCCTCGCGCAATTTGTAGGCGTACGCTAATTTGGAAATGCGTGCCGGGATCTCTTGAATTTGAGCGATAATTTGTTGGTCTTCTGCTGTATATTGACCAGCTGCTGGCACCTGGCCTTGGTAGTACTTGTTGGTGAGCACCAAAGTGCGGTTGACGAAATTACCCATGATATCGGCGAGCTCAGAGTTGACGCGCGTTTGGAATTCTTTCCAGGTAAATTCGGAGTCTTTGGTTTCTGGGGCAATTGCAGTGAGCACGTATTTGAGCTCATCGATTTTATCCGGATAGCTTTCAAGGTAATCGTGGAGCCAAACCGCCCAATTTCTAGAGGTAGAGAATTTGTCGCCCTCGAGGTTTAGGAATTCATAGGCCGGAACGTTGTCTGGTAAAATGAAATCGCCGTGATTTTTGAGTAATATCGGGAAGATGATGGCATGAAACACGATGTTATCTTTGCCAATAAAGTGCACTAATTTGCGGTCTTTGGCTTTTGATTTGAGCCAATATTGCTCCCAATCTTTGCCGTTGTCTAGGGCCCATTGTTTGGTAGCTGAAATATAACCAATGGGTGCATCTAGCCAGACGTAAAGGACTTTGCCGTCTGCATTCGGAAGCGGAACTTTAACGCCCCAGTCTAAATCGCGGGTCATGGCACGCGGGCGCAAACCGCCATTGATCCATGACATACATTGGCCAATGACTTGGTTGCGCCATTCTTTGGGCTCGTGTTGTTTTTGACCGTCTAAAATACCTTCTTGGATCCAGTCTTTGAGCCAAGTTTCGTGCTGATCCATGGGCAAGTACCAGTGCGAAGTGCTTTTTAGGATTGGCTTGCTGCCACTGAGTGTAGAAACTGGATTGATGAGGTCTGTGGGGCTGAGGTCTGAACCGCATTTTTCGCATTGGTCGCCGTAGGCACTCGGGTTGCTGCATTTCGGGCATTGGCCAGTGATGTAACGATCTGCTAAGAACTGTTGGTATTGTTCGTCAAAGTATTGTTCAGATACTTCTTCGGTGAACTGCCCCTGGTCGTAGAGACGCTTGAAAAAGTCTGCGGATGTTTGATGGTGTAACTCGCTTGAGGTGCGGTGAAAGATGTCAAAACCGATCTGAAAATCTGTGAATGCTTTTCTGATGATGCCGTCGTATTTGTCTACGATGTCTTTTGGGCTGAGCCCTTCTTTTTTGGCACGAAGCGTAATGGCTGCGCCATGTTCGTCGGCACCACATATGAAGGCGACGTCGTGGTTATTCATTCTTAAAAAACGAACGAAGATATCAGCGGGTAAATATACGCCTGCCACATGTCCTAAATGAAGGGGGCCGTTGGCATAAGGAAGCGCTGCTGTAACTGTATAAGATGCTTTTGACATATTACAAAGATAGCAAATAAAAAAGGGACGGTTGCCCGTCCCTTTTCAGTTCAAAGTGAGTTGAACTTATTTTTTCACAACATTGAATTGAGCAGTTTTACCGTTTTCAAGTGTAACGTTGAAAATGTAAAGACCTGCAGTCAAGCCTGCGATGTTAACGTTGTCTTGACCAGCTGCAAGATTCAAAGAAGCAGCCATTGCTACTTTTCCTGCTACGTCAGTCACAGTTAATTGTGCAGTGCCTTCACCTTCGATAGCAACAGTTACTACATCGTTTGCTGGGTTAGGGAAAGCTTTACCCGCTACTGTATTTAATTCTGCAACGTTTACATCGTTGTCAGCTACTGCAATTGCAATTGAGCTTGGTAAATCTGAGCCAAAACCTGCTGCATACCAAGTACCGTCACTTTCGTTTGGAGTCATTGGTTGGAGGTAATACGCTTCGTTCCATGTGAGGTCAGTGCTGTTCTCATGACC
The DNA here is from genome assembly GCA_041191505.1 of Bacteroidota bacterium. GTDB lineage: Bacteria > Bacteroidota > Bacteroidia > Flavobacteriales_D > Crocinitomicaceae > UBA952. The sequence goes on from JBEEOT010000032.1 coordinate 1,957, forward strand.
CATGTAAAGGTTGAGGTTGACAGTTTGTACACAAGCTAAATAACGTTGGTTGTCTTCCAAAGCAACAGGAGTTGTAAATGCACCGTAAACGGTTTCACCTTGAAGATCACTAGGATAGTAGTAGAATCCGTTTGCTACTTCAGTAAGGGTATTGAAAGCTAAGTTGGCATCGTTTAAGTCTGTGAAAACATCTTCCCACTTGTAGAGGTACAATGCCATTTCTTCACCTGTTAAGAGAACACCAGAAGCAGTAGAGGTAGTTGCAGAAAAATAAATTCCTGTTGCTTTCAAACGGCTTGCATTCGCGTTGTCAAGAACTTGGCAAGATGAGTATGTTTGGTTGTTTGTTCCCGGGCGGTAGTAATTTCCTCCTGTAGGAGAACCAGTTGCAGGGTCAGCTTGCGCATAGCTAAACATAGAATCTGTAACTGTAAAAGTTGTAGTGAGGATGTTGTCTGCTGCGTAGTCGTCGCCATCAGATAAACCCAAAGTGTAGGTAAGTGTGTAAGTTCCCGCAGGGTATGAAGCCAAAGAGAAATTTGGCAAGCTGAATGCGCCACCAGGGATAACATCTACAGAGTCGCCAGCTGCAAGGTTGATACCTGTAGCGGTGTTGTCATAAACTGAGGCACCAGCAGGGTTGGTGATGGTTGCATTTAAAGACATGTTGTTTTGAGCTTGGTTTCCGTAATTGTATACGCGAGTTCCAAGGTCAAAATTAAATTCAGTACCGTTTTGTGCCAATTGGGATGGAATCATGGCTTGGCGTGGCAATAAAGTAGCCCCGGCGGAGATTCCGCCGTCTTTAGGGAACAAACCTGTTTTGTTACCAAGGAACATAACTACAGGGCCATTTGCCATCTCAGCGATAAGTGACAAACCGTCTGTTAGGTCGAGCATCACAACAGGAATGGTAACGTTGGCACCTGAAGCACCTGCACCCATCGCAATTACTTCACCTGGGTTTCTGTTCACAACAATTACACCCACTGCGCCGGCATTTTGCGCGTTGAGCGCTTTTGCACCGAATTCACAGGTATTACGGAAAACGACTGCAATTTTACCTGTGAGGTTATTAATGAGTGGGTTACAGCCTTCTGCTGAAATAGGGTTGCCTTGAGCGTTTGTTCCGGTAGATCCGTCGTCAACAATCATTAGTGTATCCTGGACAAACGTTCCAGGGATGTTGAAGTCTGGAGTTCCCCAACCACTTGCAGGGTCTGCCCAAGTGTGCGTGTAATTGGCGACAATGCTCTGCGGAGAAATGCCTGCAGCAATTACCTGTGCGTAAGTTGTGGCGCTAAGCACAACGGCACTAATTGTAAGTAAAAGTTTTTTCATAGCTGATTATTTAGATTTGCCCTAAAATTAAGAAATTTTAAAATAATCATGAAACTGGATGAATATTTAACGAAAAAGGGCGCTTAAGCGCCCTTTTTTAATGAAAATCCAAGTATTTTTTATTTAAACCAAATGATGATTTGATAGAAAATAGCTGCTAGTAATGCACTAACTGGAATCGTAAGAATCCAAGCCCAAAGCAAGTTGATCGTTACGCCCCAGCGCACAGCGCTCAAGCGTTTAGTTGCACCTACGCCAATAATTGAACCAGTAATGGTGTGGGTTGTCGAAACCGGGATTCCAAACTGAGATACCGTAAACAGGGTAAGTGCCCCTGCGGTTTCGGCACAAACACCTTCCAGCGGTGTCACCTTGGTAATCTTAGTTCCCATTGTTTTGACAATCTTCCATCCACCCATTAGGGTTCCTAATCCAATCATTAAGTAGCATCCAAAAGAAACCCAAAATGGCATTGTGTCTGAATGAACTTTTGTTTTGATTTTGTGACCTTCACGCAATTCACCGGTAGAGCCATCCACGTACTCTCCGAAAATTCCAGCATAAGTATAAGTTTTATTCAACGTTTTGTCAACGAAGATAGTGTCATCTGTTTTGGCATCGCAAAGCGCTTCGCCAAAAGTATAGATTTCAATTTTGTGCATTTCTTCATCGATAGCTTTAAATGAAGGCGCATTTTGAACCGTTGCAAGTGTTTTGCCATCTTCACTGTAAATGGCAGTCCCTGTGGCGGCATCAATCACTTCTTTGTGATCAATAAAATAAACACGGCCATCTACTTCTGCTACCTCTGGCTTGAACTTATGTTTTTTACCATCGGTGTCATCGAATTCAATTTGCATGAGTTCGGTGATGCGAAGGTCTTTTGGAACAGGTTGATCTAATTTACCTTGACGCCCCATGTTGCCATAAACTAAAAGTGCTGCACAGATGATCCCCATCACTTTTTGCGAATCAGCTCCACCATGTCCTAATGAAAAGGCAGCAGAGGAAAGCAATTGCAATTTTTTGTGCATGTTTGCCTCTTTGACAGCAGAAGGTCTTTTTGATCCATAAACAAGTTCGAACCAAATGTAGACTAAAATGAAAACAGCGATCATACCGATTACGATATACATCATAATTGGCTTCATGTCGATGTATTCAATCATGTATTCCATTACGCCAATAGTTACACCTGAAAGCAAAAGAATGACCAACATCTTTTTCCAGAATGAGCGAGATATTGTCACCACCGCAATTAAATAAGCGATAAAGCCACCAATAATTGGGGCGAGGAAAATGAAGAGTACAACTTTCAAAATCTCACCACTTTCAATGACTCCAAATCCTGCATGTGCGACAGCTGCACCGGCAAAACCACCGATCAAGGTATGTGACGATGAAGAGGGGATTCCTAACCACCAAGTGAGTAGGTTCCAAAAGGTAGCTGCTAACAAACCTGCTAAAATAACCCAAAGGTCAATGGCATTGTTATCGACAGTTTTTGCGACTGTATTTCCAACACTCATGTCGAAAACCCAAAATGCAATCACGTTAAACAAGGCAGCCCAAAGAACTGCTTGAAAAGGCGTCAGTACTTTTGTAGAAACGACAGTGGCAATAGAGTTCGCGGCATCGTGGAAGCCATTGACGAGGTCAAAAAGCAGGGCAATGCCAATTACGATTAGTAATAAAGTAAACATTTGTTTGTCTTTAAAATGGGGCCTGTTATTTAGGCGTATTTAACTACTATTGATTCAATAACGTTACCAGCGTCTTCGCATTTGTCGGTTGCTGTCTCCATGACCATATAAAGTTCACGGCGCTTGATCAATTCTTTGGCATCTACATCAGAGTTAAATAATTGCTCAATGCTCATGTCGAAAATGTTGTCTGCATTGTTTTCAATGCTGTTGATTTTGATCACACATTCGATGATTTTTTGCGTGTTCTTTAAGTTGCGCAATTCCATAACGGCCGCTTTCACAGCAATTACAGCGTCGTTGATGGCTGCAGCTGTTTTTTGGATGCCCTGGTCAGAAATTGGGTCAATTTTGTAGAAGTTGATTTTCTTGCCAGAAGCGTAAATGTAATCTGCGATATCATCTAGTGCAGAAGCCAAAGCGTGGATATCTTCACGGTCAAATGGCGTAATGAAGTTTTTACCGAGTTCGATGAATATCTGGTGTGTGATGTTGTCATTTTGATGCTCAATATCGCGCATCTCTTCAATAATAGCCGCACGCTTATTGTAATCAGATTCATGAACTACCTGAAGTAGTTTTTGAGCAATGCGCTCTAGGTTATTACTCGCGTCTTCAAATAGTGAGTAAAACACTTTGTCTTTCGGTAAGAAGTAACTTAAAATTCCAGCCATAATAATTGTTTTTTGAGCAAATGTATGTCTATCCCAAGTGTTTGTGAAAATGTGAACGGTTTGTTAACGTAAACATAACATTAGCTTCTTTTGAGATCAATATCCAAAAAGGATTTGAAATAATTAGGCAAAGCATCTCAAAAACTAATGTTACGGAATTATGAAGAATATTATATAAAAGTTAAATGAATGTAAATGGTATGTTAAGCCAATGTGAAGGATTTAATTTTGGCCTCGAAATCAAAAACGCTACACAATGACTAAATTTTATTTTTTAATGCTCGCTATCGGTTGTACTTTGAGTCTAAGCGCTCAAACTGTAACGGATTCTTCAAAAGCAAAAGCACCGGTGCCGGCTAAGAAATGGTACGAGAGTATTCAATTGAGGGGATACATGCAAGTGCGGTATAACGGACTTCTTCAAACAAATGAAGACCTAGAATGTGAACAATGTGATAAAAGCTGGGGTGGAGAAAACGACTTTTTTATTCGTCGTATGCGTTTGATTTTTTATGGTCAAGTTAGTCCAAGAGTTTATTTTTACATACAGCCTGATTTTGCGAGTGCTCCTTCGTCAAGTGCAATGCACTTTGGACAATTAAGAGACGCTTATTTTGATCTAGGTCTAGATGAGAAAAATGAATTTAGATTAAGAATAGGTCAATCTAAAGTACCTTATGGTTTTGAGAACATGCAATCTTCTCAAAATCGTTTGCCTTTGGATCGTGCAGATGCAATGAATAGTGCGGTCACCAATGAGCGTGACCTAGGTGTTTTCTTTTATTGGGCACCTGCTAAAACCAGGAAATTATTCTCTTCTTTGGTGAGCGAGGGATTAAAAGGCTCAGGCGACTACGGTGTACTAGGGATAGGAGTTTATAATGGGCAAACCGCAAATCGTCCTGAATTAAATGCCAACAAACACATCGTAGCGAGAGCTTCATACCCATTACAAATCAAGAGTCAAGTTATAGAGGCAGGCATTCAAGCATACAAAGGTCAGTTTACTTTATTGTCTACAACATCAGGAGTAGGAACCGCTACCGATAAATTATACAATGACGAGCGCGTTGGGGCAACCTTTGTCTTGTATCCAAAGCCATTTGGAATCCTTGCAGAGTACAATGTGGGTCGTGGACCAGAATATGACAAGTTCACAAATACAATTATTGAAAGCCCACTCAAAGGAGGTTTCATCACAGCGAGTTACAAACTAGATTTTAAGGGCCAAACATTGATACCTTTTAGCCGATACCAGTATTATGACGGCGGCAAAAAACATGAATTAGATGCAAGAAGTTATGAGGTAAAAGAACTAGAAATTGGCGCTGAATGGCAACCCAACAAGAATTTCGAATTAGTCATTATGTACACAATGTCTGCCAGAAGATTCGAAGATGCAGTGAACCCAACTAACTACCAACGAGGTAATTTGTTAAGAATTCAAGCCCAGGTTAATTTCTAATTAACTTATGTAGTTGATGTATAAATAAAAAGGGCGGCCCGCAGGGCCGCCCTTTTTGCATAAAGTAACTTTGGCTTATTTTGCAGCAGCAAATTTGGCTGCAACAACGTCCCAGTTGATGACGTTAAAGAAAGCGTTGATGTAGTCAGGACGACGGTTTTGGTAATGTAAATAGTAAGCGTGTTCCCAGACGTCAAGGCCGAGAATTGGCGTGCCATTGCAACCTTCGCCCATGAGTGGGTTGTCTTGATTTGGTGTAGAGCAGATTTCCAGTGCGCCGTTGCTCACACACAACCATGCCCAGCCTGAACCAAAGCGCGTTGTTGCCGCTTTTGCAAACTCGTCTTTGAATGCTTCAAATGAACCGAATGCTGCATCGATCGCCGCTGCTAACTCACCGGTTGGATTACCACCTGCGTTAGGCCCCATCGTTTCCCAGAAGAGGTTGTGGTTCCAGAAACCACCGCCGTTGTTGCGAACTGCTGGTTTGTCTTTGCAGTTCATTAAAATTTCTTCAATAGACATGTTTTCCATGTCGGTGCCTGCAATGGCGTTATTGAGGTTTGTGGTGTAGGCTTGGTGGTGCTTGCTGTAGTGGATTTCCATTGTGCGCGCATCGATGTGCGGCTCTAAAGCATCATAAGCATAAGGTAAAGAGGGAAGTTCAAAAGCCATTTTGATCTTAGTTTAGTGTAAATAATGAGTTAATTGAGCTACAAAATTACAACAAAATTCACCACGCATTGTTCTTGGTGTATCTTTGTAACATGAACCCAGAGCGCCCGATTTCCGATTGGCTTCCTTTGTCATTAAAAGAAGCAGAAAAAAGAGGCTGGGATGCCTTCGATGTCATCCTCATCTCCGGCGATGCCTATGTTGACCACCCGAGTTTCGGTACGGCAGTAATTGGCCGCATCATCGAAAGCGAAGGTTTCAGAATTGGCATTGTTGCACAGCCCAACTGGAAAGACGACCTCCGCGATTTCAAAAAGCTCGGCAAACCTAAATACTTTTTTGGCGTTACGGCAGGCTGCATGGATTCCATGGTCAATCATTACACCGCCAATAAGCGGCTGCGTTCTACAGACGCCTACACGCCTGGCGGCCAAGCGGGTTTTCGTCCAGACTATGCAAGTATTGTTTACAGCAACATTCTCAAAGAACTCTACCCTGATGTACCCGTTCTATTAGGCGGGATCGAAGCCTCTTTGCGTCGTGTAACCCATTACGACTACTGGAAAGACCAACTCATGCCTTCTATTTTAGTAGACGCCAAAGCAGATCTTTTGGTCTACGGAATGGGGGAGCAGCCCCTCCGGACTTTATTGCGTTTACTCAAAAGAGGCGTTCCATTTGAGCAGGCAAAAACGATCAATCAAGTCGCATTTTTACAAGATGCTACGGCCGAGTTGCCTAAAAACAAAAACTGGGAAACCATTTCTTTGGCTAGCCATGAAGTTTGCCTCAAAGACAAACTCAAATACGCGGCTAATTTTAAAATTGTAGAAGTTGAGTCCAATAAGTGGGCTGCCAATCGCATAACGCAGCAAGTTGGTTCTCAAACATTGGTCATTAATCCTCCGTTTAAAACCATGACCGAAAAGGAAATGGATGGTTCCTATGACCTGCCATACACTAGGGTGCCACACCCCAAGTACAAAAAACGCGGTGCTATTCCCGCTTATGATATGATCAAATTCTCGGTCAATACCCATCGCGGGTGTTTTGGTGGCTGTAGTTTTTGCACCATCTCTGCCCATCAAGGAAAGTTCATTGCCTCGCGCAGCGAAAAATCAATTCTCAAAGAAGTAGAAGAACTCACCAAACACCCAGAGTTTAAAGGATATCTTTCCGATATCGGCGGCCCATCTGCCAATATGTATCGAATGAAGGGCAAAGACGAAGCTATATGTGCCAAGTGCGTTTCACCGAGTTGTATTCACCCTGTGATCTGTCATAACCTAGACACCTCGCACAAGCAAATGACCGAGCTCTACCGCAAAATCGATAAATTCCCTGGGGTTAAGAAAGCATTTGTTGGGTCAGGCATTCGCTATGATTTATTGGTAGACGACTTCAACAAAAACAACGAAGATGGCAACCACGACGAATACATCGAGCAAGTGATTACCCGCCATGTGTCTGGCCGTCTAAAGGTAGCGCCCGAGCACACCTCTGACGCCACGCTCAAAATCATGCGCAAGCCCTCCTTTCAGTATTTTCATAAATTCAAAGAAAAATACGACCGGCTGTCTGCCAAACACGGTCTCAAGCAGCAGCTCATTCCATATTTTATTTCATCTCATCCAGGTTGTGAAGAAATCGATATGGCCAACCTCGCCGCTGAAACCAAAGACATGGGTTTCCAGTTAGAACAAGTGCAAGATTTTACGCCCACCCCAATGACCGTTGCCGAAGTGATCTACTACACAGGTGTGCATCCTTATACGCTCAAACCCGTGAATACGGTTAAAACGCGAGAAGAGAAACTCAATCAGAATCGCTATTTCTTTTGGTACAAAAAAGAAAACAAAGACTGGATTCGACAGCGTCTACAAAAAGCCAAGCGCCCAGACCTCCTCGAAAAACTGCTCGATACTCCTTCTGAAGCACAAGCAAGCGTTCCCAAGTGGCTGTCCGAGAAGCGAAAAAAGCGTTAGTTTTTATATTTTGGACACTTTTAAGCAAGCTCTTCCAACTTTTTGTTGAATTTTGCGTCCTTATAACGGTTCAATTTATTTCAATATGAAAATTTTCAAACTTTTTATTTTACCAGTATTTCTTCCACTCACTGTCTTTGCACAAGAGCCTACTGAGCCCACTTCCGAAGAAGAATACAGCGAGCCAATCAGTACTTTCTCCTCTACGCGCGTCATCAACGGGCATTCAGTTGAAACCCTTTCAAAGGGTACTTACGAATTTCGCATCGAACATCGCTTTGGCGACATCGCAGGTGTCAATGGTGGTGTTCAAAACATGTTTGGTTTTGACAACCTCTCCGACATGCGCATTGCTTTAGAATATGGTGTTACCGACCAATTAATGGTGGGCTTTGGCCGCTCAAAAGGTACCGGCGCACCTTACCGATCTTTGGTCGATGGTTTTGTGAAATACAAAGTGATTGGTCAAGAAGAGAAGAAGTCACCAATTAGCATTACTGCCGTTGCAGGTTCTAGTTTTACCTACATGACTGCAGCCCCGGACGAAGGGCTCGTCACGCATTTCCCAAAAGCGGTTCATCGCCTCAACTATTTTGCTCAAATTAATGTAGCTCATCATTTTGGTGACCGTGGTGCATTACAACTTTCCCCGACATTGGTACACCGAAACTATGTGGCCAGCACCGACGTCAATGATCTTTTTGCGCTTGGCATTTCTGGTCGTATCCGACTGTCCTCCCGTTTTGCTTTGGTAGGCGAGTACTACCACTGCTTCAATGGTTCTCAATTCAGACAAACAGGCTTCACCAACAGTGGTGCGCTTGCCTTAGAGTGGTTTACTTTCGGACACAACTTCACAATTAACCTGACCAATTCTGGTGGTATCGGCGAAACACAATTTATTCCTTACACAACCGAACAATGGCAAAAAGGACAATTCAGATTGGGCTTCACTGTTGGCAGGAAATTTGTTATCGAATAAATCAATTAAAAGAAGCATATGAAAACACTCCAAATCTCCCTTATTTCTATTTGCACCATACTTATTATGGGTGCATTTACGCTTGCTGTATTAGATCACTATGAAGTCAGCAAAGATTTCTCAATCGAGTTCAAAAGCAAAGACCCCTCTGGATCTTTTAAAATCATGGAAGGTGACATCGATTTCGATGAAAAAGACCTTGCCAGTTCAAATTTTGACTTCAAAATCGATGTCCGCTCTATCTCAACAGGTAATGGCATGATGACAAAAAAAGCACAAACCCCAGAATGGTTTGATTCCGCGAAATACCCTTATGCTAAATTCAAGTCGACAAAAGTTGACAAGAAGGAGGGTAATGCCTGTAATATAACCGGAAACCTCACCATTAAAGGCATCACTAAAACGGTAGTGGTACCCGCATCTTATACGAAGTCAAACGGCAAAATCACCTTTAAAGGTTCGTTTAATGTGAACCGCATGGATTTCAAAGTCGGCAAGAAAAGCGATGCAGTTCCTGACGTCATGAAAGTCAATTTCGAAATCCCAGCACAAAGTAAATAAGATGAAAACCGTTCTTATTCTCTTCTCAGGTGCATTTTTCTTTTTTTCTTGTACAAGAGAAAAAGTGACGCCTATTGACCAACAATGCACCACCACCATTTCTTATCTAAACGACGTCAAGCCAATTTTAGATGCTGAATGTGTTTTTTGTCATCAAGCCGTTAATCCTTCAGGCGGGTATGTATTTGATAGCTATTCAGCAGTTGCAGCCAATGCCAATGCCATTTTAGGATCCATGAAAGCAAATGGCTATCAATTGATGCCAATAGGAGGCCCAGCTTTGCCAGATTCTACCATTCAAAAAATCTCCTGCTGGATAAATCAAGGGAAGCAGGATAATTAATAAAAACAAAAACATGAAAAAACTAATTTTACCTTTTTCAATGATTGCGCTCACTTTTGGGATGCTTTCTTTTCGAACAACCCACTTGTCAGGATTTCAAGCTGCGCCTCAAGATAATAACGGCCCTGCAGGTGGAAAAACCGGTGCCCCCGGAGAACAAAATTGTACGAGTTGCCATAGCGGAGCTACACAAAATGGCGCTACTGAAAACTTGCTCATTATTAACAATGACCTAGGTTTCGGCATCACACAATATACACCAGGCGCTACCTATTCAGTCAATCTATCCATGGCGTCAAATCCGTCGAAAAAAGGATTTCAAGTAACAGCGCTGAATGCGGCCAATACTATGGCAGGCAACTTTGTTGCAGGGGCAAATACACAGCTTAAAACCGCTACAATTAGCGGTGGGCAGCGCAAATATGCGACCCACAAAAGTACTTCCAATACATCTGCAACCCAAACGTGGAATTGGACTTGGCAAGCACCAGCTACGTCTGAGGGTCCTGTTACATTTTATGTTGCCACTAATAAAGCGAATAACAACAACAATGACAACGGCGATGTCATTTATCTTTCGCAACATGTGTTTTTGAACGACGACGCAAGTATCGAGGAGGTTAGTGTAGAAAATAACTTCAGTGTGGGTTATTCACCAGAAAACGAAAATATTGTAGTGTCTTTCTCTACCTTATCAATTTCCCCTACATCATTGAATCTTGTTGATCTAAATGGTAAATCTGTTTGGTTTAAAACGCTTGAAAACTCTGCGGTCGGCCATAATAAACAATGGGTGTCTTTACCAAAACATTTGCCAAATGGCATGTATGTAGTTCATTTCTTTTTGGGTAATAAATCCTTTGCTGCACCAATAAGTATTCAGCACTAATTAAACTTTAGGGTTTCCGCTTTCTGAGCGTAATAACCATCTTGTTCAATGATAGATTTTCGGAGGCTGCTAAATGCAGCCTCTTTTTTTGTTCGTTGATATACGTGCAATAAATACCAATCTGCTTCCTCTTTAAAATTGCCAAAAGGGATAGCTTGTAACTTCACGAAGCGGCTTTCGGCCTGATCGTAAACGCTGAGGTTGTATAAGCACATGGCGCCGTAAAATAGCGCATTTGCATCGTCTGGATACGTTTGGAGCACATCGTCAAAAAGCAAAAGCGCTAATTTGTAATCTTGTTTGGCAAAATGTTCGATGGCCTTATTCAGGATATTCATATAAGGCAACTTGACTTCTGGCTCTCCAAAATCATTTTCCGAAAGAACTCCTGTTGCAGTACTTTCGCCATTGCGATAATAGCGGTAGTCAATAACCTTGAAGTTTTTAATATATAACTCTCTGGCTAATTTCAATTGTAAACGCTCTTGTTTCTTTACCTCTAGCTTCTGCACAGGGATTTGCTGCATGCGTTCGAAAGCCTCACCTTTTGTTTCTTGCGCTTGTTCCGAGGCACTAAAGTGGATTTGAAGTTGTTTTGGTGTAATTCTTTCGGCAGGTGCCGCATTTTTCATTTGTTGAATATCTTCTTTGCGGTGAATTTTGATAGGTTGAGCAGCAGGTTTGTTTTTTTTAATGGGAACGATACTACGCTCAGGAGATGAAGAATAAAAATACCAGCCAAGAAAAAGTGAAAGAACTATGCTCAGTCCGTAAAGTCCAAGCTTTTTATATTGTTGCTTCTTATTTATTTTCTTTTCAAGTTTTTCAAAACCATCCCAAGCGCCATCTTGATTTTGATATCCTTCAAGTGCGTCCATTACAAAATCGTCGTGAATAAATGCTTTTTCTACAGTATGCTTCTCACGATGATCTGCGGTGTGCAGGTATTTCTTGAATAACGCTCTATTTGCCTTCATAATTTTCCTTGTTTTTCATCAGCACTTGGAGTTTGCGTTTTCCATTTTGAATATGGCTCTTTACTTCATTATAAGTATAGCCTGTCTGCTTCATGATTTGTTCATAGCTGAGTTGTTCGATATAGAACAAGACAACGCACATTTTCTGCTGTTCTTTGAGTTGCGGAAGCGCCCACTCGAGTATATTAAGTTGTTCCTCTATATCTATGGATGGCTCATCATTGGTTAAAGAGGACGTTTGTTCATCAAGCTGTTCCACTTGCCCAGGTTTGTTTTTTCTGAGAAAGGCAAAAGCGAGATTCCTCGCTACTGTGTGTAACCAACCCTTGAAAAATTCGATGTCGTGTTTCAATAATAAAGCAGGAAGTTTTGCAAAGCACTCCATGGTCAGGTCTTCTGCATCCATGGCATGTTTGGTGTATTTGAGTTGAACACCATAAACAAGATGCGCATAGCGCCTATATAGTTCATCGATACAAGCAGTCCATTGTTTTTCTTTATACAACAGAATCAATTGTTCGTCGTTCAAAGATTTCAAATAAGCCCTTCTGCCAAGTATCATACCTTGCAAAGATGCCGAAAATAGAGGGTTTCCACAAAAAATATAAAAAAAATGCAACCTTTCAAATGCTTGATCGTTAGACCACTGTGCTTGGGAGCAATTATTTTTTTAAATTTTCTTTCAAAAAAGTATTGCAGAACCAAAAAGAGTACATATCTTTGCACCCCGCAATTGAGACAACGGTCTGGCACAAACGGGAAGATTAAAA
>JBEEOT010000033.1:0-9084 GCA_041191505.1 Bacteroidota bacterium
ACTTTGTGCTCAGAAATTCATAATTTTACCAAAAGTAATCGAAATCGTTAGAAACCCTTCAAAAAACACCCAAATAAATTGAGTTCAGGTCAACGTCAGATCAGCATTGAAGGCCTTAATCCGGCCGAAATCTACGGCATCAACAATGCAAATCTCAAGCACATCAAGAGTTTCTTTCCAAAGCTTAAGGTTATTGCTCGAGGTAACGAGCTTAGTCTAGCTGGCGACGACGAAGTCATGGACGAATTCGAGCGCAAGTTCAGCCTTATTGTTCTGCATTATCAAACCTACAATAGCCTCACAGAAAACAACATCGATAACCTTATGTTGCAAGACGGCGCCAAGTTGCTCTCTCAAGACGACGGCTCAGAAACGCTTGTGCACGGCAATGGTGGCGTTAAAATCAAAGCGCGCACGGTCAATCAAAAGAAACTTGTTCAGGCGGTTTTAGAATCCGATATGGTATTTGCTGTTGGCCCGGCAGGGACAGGTAAAACGTATACTGCAGTTGCCATGGCCGTGAGGGCCTTGAAAGCCAAAGAAGTCAAGCGCATTATTCTAACGCGCCCAGCTGTTGAGGCCGGTGAGAACCTCGGTTTCTTGCCCGGTGACCTCAAAGAAAAACTCGATCCATACCTCATGCCGCTCTACGACGCACTCCGCGACATGATTCCAGCCGAAAAACTTGCCGACATGATCGAATTTGGCGTCATCGAAATTGCACCGCTTGCTTTTATGCGTGGCCGAACCCTCGATAAAGCTTTTGTCATCCTAGACGAAGCTCAGAACACTACCCAAATGCAAATGAAAATGTTCCTGACCCGCATGGGCATGACCGCTAAGTTTGTCATTACCGGCGATATGTCTCAGGTAGATTTACCTTCTCGTCAGCGCTCTGGGCTTTCCTATGCGCTAGACGTATTGCAAGACATCAACGAAATCAAAATCATTCGTTTGGGGCAATCAGATGTCATTCGCCACCGTTTGGTCAAGCAGATCATCGAGGCTTTTGATGTCGCAGAACACCAAGAAAAACTCAAAAAACAAGAAAAGATAGAACAGCAAGAAGCTGAAAATCAGAAAAAAAATAAAAAATCTTAGAATTCATATGCAAGCGCTTACCAACAACTCATTTCATTTTAAAGGTCAAACCAACGTTTACAACGGAAAGGTCCGTGATGTATATACCTTAGACAACGGCTTGCTTGTCATGGTCGCTTCAGATCGCATCTCCGCTTTTGACCACATCCTTCCCAAAGGAATTCCTTTTAAGGGGCAAGTGCTGAACCAAGTTGCCACCATGTTTTTAGAAGCCACTAAAGATATCGTTCCCAATTGGTTACAAGCTACCCCAGATCCAGCGGTAGCAATTGGCATTGCATGTGAGCCAATTCGCATCGAAATGGTGATCCGCGGTTATTTGGCTGGCCATGCTGCAAGAGAATACAAAGCCGGAAAACGCTTGCTTTGTGGTGTTGAGCTACCAGAGGGTTTAAAAGAAAACGATCGCTTGCCAGCTCCAATCATTACGCCCGCTACCAAGGCAGAAGAAGGTCACGACGAAGACATCTCCAAGGCAGATATCCTTGCCCGAGGCTTGGTTTCACCTGAGATTTACGCACAAATGGAGCAATACACCCATGCGCTTTTTGAAAGAGGAACTCAAATGGCTGCCGAACGCGGGCTCATCTTGGTCGATACCAAATACGAATTTGGTTTACACAATGGCGTAGTCACACTCATCGACGAAATCCATACCCCAGACTCATCGCGCTATTTTTATGCAGACGGCTACGAAGAACGCCAAGCGAACGGAGAAGCGCAAAAGCAACTTTCCAAAGAATTTGTGCGCCAGTGGCTCATCGAAAACGGATTCCAAGGTCTTGAAGGCCAACAAATGCCTTTCATGCCCGACGATTTCGTTCAAACCATTTCTGAGCGCTACATCGAACTATACGAGCGCATCACCGGCCTTACTTTTCAAAAAGCCGCTACCCAAGACATCGTTGCCCGCATCGAGCAAAATGTCAATGCATACCTTCAAAAAAGCTAATTATGTCTGTACACGCAGCGTCACCTAAAAAAATCACCACCCATACGCTTCAAGAAATGAAGCACAACGGACAAAAAATATCTATGCTCACTGCCTATGACTACTCGATGGCACGCATCGTAGATGAAGCAGGCATAGATGTCATACTTGTTGGAGATTCAGCCTCTAACGTCATGGCGGGTCATGAAACTACTTTGCCAATAACGCTAGATCAAATGATTTACCATGCATCAAGCGTGGTTAGGGCTGTTCAACGTTCGTTGGTTGTTGTCGATATGCCATTTGGCTCTTACCAAGGCAACTCCAAAGAAGCACTGTCGAGCGCCATCAAAATCATGAAAGAATCCGGTGGACACGCCGTTAAAATGGAAGGTGGCCAAGAAATCTTAGAATCGATTCGCCGCATTCTTACGGCGGGCATCCCTGTTATGGGGCACCTCGGCCTTACACCACAATCCATCTATAAGTTCGGCACTTATGTGGTGCGCGCCAAAGAAGAGGAAGAAGCTGCAAGGCTCATCGCCGACGCCAAAGCATTGGAGGAAGTCGGGTGTTTTGCAATTGTCTTGGAGAAAATTCCTGCGGCCCTTGCTACACAAGTAGCTCAAATGGTGCAAATCCCAGTAATCGGCATTGGCGCTGGCGCTGGCGTAGATGGCCAAGTATTGGTCATCCACGACATGCTCGGCATCAACAACGAGTTCAATCCGCGATTCTTGCGCAAATACAATAATTTGCATGCACACATGCTGCAAGCTTTTCAAGATTACAAGTCTGATGTGCAGTCTGGTGATTTTCCGAATAGCAACGAGCAGTATTAACGGATGCGCTGGCTTGCTTTTTTACTGATCCTTCTTGCTTTTGGCTGCCAGACACAATCTGATTCAACACGTGGAGGTATACCAAGAAATCTTTGTCAGTATAGTAAGCTTTTAACGATAACACCAGTCCAGGATGGCTATGCCATTGAAATTCAAAATCCGGAGCATGCGAACGAAAAGTTTGAACTTCGTCTCAAACAGCCTTTTAAGCGCATTGCTGTTTTGAGTTCAACACATGTCGGGATGCTCGTTGCTCTTGACCAACAAGAGCGTTTGTGTGCCATACCAGATAAAAGATTTTTACACGATCCTAAAATCAAAAATGCGCTTGCACGAGGGAACATAGCCGATTTAAAGAGTGAACAGCAACTATCGGTGAAAAAACTCCTTGCTCAGCACACTCAGGCCTTGGTTTACAGCGGTTTCGGCCCGGAACAAGCACAAATAAAAAGGCTCAAATCTATAGGCATTACTTGCATACCCAATTATGAGTGGAGAGAAACCCACCCTCTTGCAAGAGCAGAATGGGTCTTGCTTTTTGGTGCCTTGACTGGTCAGTTTGAAAAAGCGCAGCACTATTTCAAGCAGGTTTGTCAAAATTATATACGCATACAAAAACAACCAACCTTATGTAATTCCAACCCTTTTGTAATCAGTGGGTATATTTATGGTGACCAATGGGTAGCGCCGGCAGCCAATAGTTTTGAAGCTAGATTATACGCAGATGCTGATTTCGCTTATTATTTTCACAAGCGTCCTGGAACCGGCAGCTGTTTTAGCAGCATTCAAAGTGTGCTTACCAAAAGTTCTGGAGCGGTCATTTGGTTGAATCCAGGACAGCCCAATAGAGCTGCTTTATTGCAACAATATCCAAAATACAAATATTTCCCTTTCTTTAACAAGCGCATCTTTTGTTATACGCACAATACCAATTTCTATTGGGAATGGGCAGCAGTACGTCCAGACTGGGTCTTGTCAGATCTCCGAAATATCCGCGACAATCAAACAGATTCATTGTATTTTTATAAGGAATTGCAGCCATGAATCGAAAAGGAATCTTGTTTCTCTTGCTGGCCTTAGTGTTATTACTGAGCTGCTTCTTACATCTACAACTTACTGAAGTGAGTGTTACTAATGAAGCTCAAGCGAACACCTTGTGGTGGGAATTTCGCTGGCCACGCCTCATCAGCGCCCTAATTGCTGGAGCTGGTTTATCTTTAAGTGGATTGTTGATGCAAAATCTTTTTCGAAACCCGATGGCTGGGCCTTATGTCCTCGGGATCAATTCTGGAGCAAGTTTGGCAACAGCCCTCCTGATGCTTGGTGGTTTCTCCTTAATGACCAATACGCTTGGTTTGGTAGGCAGTTCTTTACTTGGTGCTTTTTTAGCTGCTGCATTTATGTTTTTTGTATCGTGGCGCGTTCAGCAAACGACCAGTCTTTTATTAGTCGGTCTCATGTTTGCAAGTTTTACAGGGTCAATTGAGTCTGTACTCCAGAGTTGGGCGGCACCCGAGCAGGTGAAGCAGTTTTTTTTATGGAACATGGGTTCTTTGCAACAGCTCAGTGCCCAACAAGTTCCTTGGCTTTTGACGCTTTTTGGTACGGCGCTAATGTGGAGTTTACTGCTCGTCAAAGCCCTGAATGCGTTTGTTCTTGGACAAGATCAGGCGTTTCAGTTGGGCATACGCACCCAAAACGTTCGCTTTTCTATGTTGGCAATAACAGCGCTATTGGCGGGCAGCGTAACTGCATTTTGTGGTCCAATCGCCTTTGTAGGTTTGGCGATACCCAATCTCGGAAGACAGTTGCTGCGTACCCAAGACCACTTGCAACTGATTTTGTTTTGTCTCTTATTTGGCGCGCTGTTTCTTTTGGCTTGCGATATTTTGTCCCTTTATTTAGAACCCTATTTTAGTTTGCCGATTAATGTACTGACTTCGTTAATTGGCGCACCATATATTGCTTATCTAGTCTTGCGTCGCTCATGATTCGTTTTCAACACACCGAAATTGGTTATCATCGACCACTCTTCACAATTGAAGACCTTCATCTTCAGACAGGCAAAGTTTACGCCTTATTAGGTTTAAACGGTTCTGGAAAATCTACATTGCTCAAAACCTTAGCTGCACAAATACCCGCACTGTCAGGATCCCTTACCATTAATGAATATACAACAGAACAACTCGTTAAAGATGGCAGACTGCGCTCGCAACAAATTGCATTTGTTTCGAGTCGGTTTGAAGGCGTGGAACACCTCAAGGTATGGAACTATATAGCGTTAGGCCGCATTCCGTATGCATCGCTTTTTGGAAAACTCAGCGCCAAAGATCAGCAGCTCGTCAATGATGCTATTGAACGGCTTGGCCTGACGCACCTAACCCAGAAATTAACAATGGAACTCAGTGATGGCGAACGTCAAATGGTGAGTTTGGCACGCGCATTTGTGCAAGAAACACCAGTTCTCTTACTAGATGAACCTGCAAGCTTTTTAGATTTTTTGAACCGCGAAAACCTACTGATTGCCCTGATTGAATGGGTGTCAGAAGCGCAACGATGTGTATTGCTCTCTAGTCATGATATTGATTTATGCATCGAACATCAACTACCACTTTTGGTACTCGCAGACACCAAACTGCAAGAAGTGCAGGGCTTGTCTAAGAGAGCGGTAATGGCTTTATTGAGTCAGAAATCCTGACTTATACCGTCATGATGTCTTTTTCCTTGAGCTCTACTAACTCGTCTACTTTTTTGATGTAGCTATTGGTGATTTTTTGAATTTCTTCTTCACCTACTTTCACTAAATCTTCAGATAGACCTTCGTTTTTGAGGTCTTTGATCATGTCCAAGGCGTCTTTGCGGTTATTGCGTACACCAATTTTGGCATTTTCTGCTTCAGATTTGGCACGCTTTACTAAATCGCGGCGGCGTTCTTCTGTGAGCGGAGGAACGGTAATGATGAGTTGTTCGCCGTTGTTCTGTGGGTTGAGTCCTAGATTGGCATTGATGATGCCTTTGGCGATGTCGTTGAGTAAAGGCTTTTCCCAAGGTTGTACAATAATAGTGCGTGCGTCTGTGGTATTGACGTTGGCTACCTGATGTAAGGGCGTCATGGAGCCATAATACTCAATCATTACACTATTTAACATAGCTGGGCTCGCCTTTCCCGCACGGATTTTCACGAGTTCGTTCTCAAGGTGAATCAAAGATTTTTGATTGGACTCCTTGAATTCGTCGTAGATCATTGATAATTCTTCTGTCATGATGCGCTAACTAAAGTTCCGACAGGGGCTCCTTCCATTAATTTGCGTAAATTGCCCGGAGTGTCCATGTCAAATACGATGATGGGTAAATTATTTTCTTTGCAAAGGGTAAAGGCCGTCATGTCCATGACGTTGAGCCCTCTAGCGTATACTTCGTCGAATGAGATTTGATCGAATTTGGTGGCGCTGCTATCTTTGAGCGGGTCGGCGGTGTAGATACCGTCAACTCTCGTGCCTTTCAGGATGACTTCAGCATTGATTTCAATGGCACGCAAAGATGCAGCAGAATCTGTGGTAAAGAATGGATTACCTGTACCGGCACCAAAAATCACGACTCTTCCTTTTTCGAGGTGACGCATGGCGCGGCGACGCACAAACGGCTCTGCAATTTCTTTCATTTCAATTGCCGACTGCAAACGTGTGGTCACACCAACAGATTCTAGTGCTGATTGCAGTGCCATAGAGTTGATCATGGTGGCGAGCATGCCCATGTAATCTCCGTGGGTGCGGTCCATGCCACCTTGCTCTGCTTGAACGCCTCTAAATATATTGCCTCCGCCAATAACGATCGCGATTTCTACACCGGCTTGGTTGAGTTCTTTGATTTGTTGGGCATATGCGCTGATGCGCGTGTTGTCAATACCGAATTGTTTGTCTCCCATTAGAGACTCACCAGAAAGTTTGAGTAGGATGCGTTTGTATTTCATATGCAAGACAAATATACTATGAATCGGGTTTATTTAGGTTTGGGGTAAAAAAAAAGCTACCGATTTCGATAGCTTTTTTTTTAAATTGTTCGGCGTTTAGCTCAAAGAGAAACGCTTGAATTCTGAAACGGTAAGTCCTTTAGCAGTACTGTTTAAGAATTGTTCTACTGTTAATTTGTTGTCGCGAACAAATGCTTGGCTCAACAAGGTGTTTTCTTGGAAGAATTTGTTCAAGCGACCCAAAGCGATTTTTTCAGCCATGTCAGCTGGTTTACCTTCTTGGATAGCCAATTCTTTACCGATTTCGATTTCGCGCTCGATTGTGCGCTCGTCTACACCGTTTTTGTCGATAGCGATAGGGGCCATTGCAGCAACCTGCATCGCAACTTGGCGACCAGCTTCAGCAACTTCTTCACCTGCAACTGTTAAGCCAACAAGTGTAGCCAATTGGTTACCTGGGTGGTTGTAAGCAACAACGTTTTCTCCGCGTACTACTGCGTAAGCAGAAAGATCGAGTTTTTCACCGATGACACCTACTTGTTCAGTAATTTTCTCTTCTACAGAAAGTCTGTCGTCGTAAGCCAAAGCTTTTAACGCTTCTGCTGTTTCAGGAAGTTTACTTAATGCGAGGTCTACTAATGATTGAACCAAAGAAACATAACCGTCGTTTTTAGCCACGAAGTCAGTTTCGCAGTTGAGCGTAAGGATAACACCAGCTTTACCATCGGCAGTAGCTTGAGCGATAATTACACCTTCTTTTGCGTCGTTACCACCGCGCTTAGCAGCGATTTTTTGACCTTTTTTACGAAGAATATCGATGGCTGCTTCAAAATCACCGTTGGCTTCAACCAAGGCATTTTTACAATCCATCATACCTGCACCTGTCTGTTGGCGCAATTTGTTTACATCTGCAGCTGTGATAGCCATTTTTATAAGATTTTATTGGTGAAAATTATTCTGCGCTTTCTGTAGCGTCTGCTGCAACTTCTGCTTGTGCTTCAGCTGGAGCGTCGTCTTTGTCAGTAGCTTTCAAATTTTTACGATCTTCTAAACCTTCTTTGATGGCGCCGCAAATAGCGTCGAGGATCAAGGTGATAGATTTAGTAGCATCGTCGTTGGCAGGGATAGGGAAATCTACCAATTTAGGATTTGAATTGGTGTCTACCATTGCAAAAGTAGGGATGTTCAAACGACGTGCTTCTGCAAGAGCGATGTGCTCTTTAAGGATATCGACGATGAAAATTGCAGCTGGCTGACGTGTCATGTCTGCGATAGAACCAAAGTTCTTCTCGAGTTTCTCGCGCTGACGGCTTTTGAATAGTTTTTCGCGTTTGTTGAGGGTATCCCAAGTTCCGTCAGATTTCATTTTGTCGATGAGCGACATTTTACGAATAGACTTACGTGTTGTTTGGAAGTTGGTTAACATACCACCTGACCAACGCTCCGTTACAAACGGCATGTTGACAGCTGCTACGCGCTCAGCAACGATTTCTTTAGCTTGTTTTTTCGTAGCAACGAAAAGAACTTTTTTACCTGACTTAGCAATTTGCTTCATTGCAGCACATGCGTGGTCTAGGTGAACGAGTGTTTTGTTGAGGTCAATGATGTGAATTCCTTTCTTCTCTTCGAAGATGTAAGGAGCCATTGCTGGGTTCCACTTGCGCTTAAGGTGACCAAAATGTACACCTGCGTCGAGTAGGGTTTCAAAAGTTAATTTAGACATATTTTGTTTTTGTTTACGTTCCTAATAATTGCAGCAACATTGAAGGGGCCAAAGGGCAGGTACTCCAATGCTTGGATGCTAAACAGTCCAGTAGGCGAATTAACGCTTGGAGAACTGGAATTTCTTTCTTGCTTTTGGCTGACCTGGCTTCTTACGTTCTACCATACGTGGGTCACGCGTCATGAGGCCTTCAACTTTAAGCATTGGTTTGTAGTCAGCAGATACTTCTACAAGTGCACGTGAGATACCCAAACGCACTGCTTCTGCCTGACCATTGATACCGCCACCAACAACGTTTACTTTAACGTCGTATTGACCTTCTGTACCAGTAAGTGCAAATGGTTGGTGAATTTTCGCTTGAAGAAAGTCAATCGGAAAAAATTCGTTCATCTCGCGTTTGTTGATCGAGATTTTACCTTTTCCTTTGGTTAAATAAACGCGGGCAACCGCTGTTTTTCTTCTTCCTAATGCATTAATGACTTCCATACGATTTATTTGAGGGTATCAAGATTCAATA
>JBEEOT010000034.1:0-8216 GCA_041191505.1 Bacteroidota bacterium
TCAGCTGGTAGAGCAATACACTTTTAATGTATGGGCCCTGGGTTCGAATCCCAGCGGAATCACTCTGATAAAAGCACCTCAAGTAGGTGCTTTTTTTATTGAATAAATTTCCGAAGGAAATAATGGAATGAAGGTCAATACAAATAAAGCTCGCTTTAATTTGTAGTGGCCAAATGAAATATAATGCGCAGCATTTATTCAATAAAAAGTAACAATTGAGTGCTTTTATCCACTGCACGTCGGTTCAATGGGATCTTTAATCCCAGCAATGGACTTTTTCTTGTAAGATGGAGGACCGATCGCGCGATGAAAGCGCGCGGTTTTAATTTTACAATATGAAACTTCTTCTTTCCATTATTCTTTCTCTTCAGCTCCAATATTTAAGTGCACAAACCTTCTATGTTTCAAATTTCTTCAACTACAATTTATTTAACGCCGGGGTCTATATAACCGCTGGGAATGGCTATTCAACAGGCAATAATGAGTTGGGAGATTTAGAAAAAGGAATGCGCTTCAACACGCAAACTGGGCTACCAAATAGCAACGGCTATATTACCAACGTACTCGCTTGGATTCCATACAAAAGCAATGCATCAGGAATAGGACAGCTAACAGTAAAAATTTATGAGTTTGGAAGTTTAGACAGCTTAGGTGCGCTTTTAGGAAGTCAGGCATTTGCACTTCAAAACTTAGACACCGTTACAGACAACTATTCATATTTAGGCGGGCCATTAGCGCTAGGTGGAAAACCTTATAATGTAGATATCACTTTTAGTAATCCTGTGGCCATACCCAATTCAAAAGACTTTTTAGTGATGATCGAATTACCAACGACCCAAGGCGATAATATTGGTATTATGTCGAATCTAAATGGCGATTTTCCTTTAGCCTATAGTCATTCATTCGAAGTCAAAGCTGATACAACACTCGTGAATCTGCACGACTCATGGCAAGGACAGCTAGATGTGGCAATGGCTATTTTCCCTGTTATCAATTTAACCAATGGCATTCAAAGCAAAGAGATTGTTTGCAGTGTCTATCCTAACCCTACCCAAAAAGAGCTGTATTTTCATACCACTGAGGCCATTGACGAAATCAAAATTCATTCTTTAGATGGGAAATTGATGTTTCGTACTGACACTCCGTTATTGAATGTTACCCAACTTCAAGCAGGTTTCTATCATTACACCTTGACGACCAAAACAGGAGGTATGAAAAAAGGAAGTTTTCAGAAGATCGATTAAGCTTTCATTCCACCTCCCACACCATAAACTGGAACGGCGCTAAGCTTATTTGTTCAGCGTATTTGGGGGTTTTGGCATCCAGTGCTTTTGCTTTTTTGATGTTGGCATCAAAACTTACGGTTTGCGCTTGATTTGAAAGGTTGATTGCTACGAGTACTTTTTGCTTCCCGTATTGACGGAAAAAACTAAAAACTTCAGGATTATTATTTGCGGCCTGTTCATAACTACCCACAGCTAGTGCAATATTGCTTTTTCTAAGCGCAATGGTGCTTTTGTAAAAATTAAACAAAGAGTTGGGGTCTTTGCTTTGTTCTTCGAGGGAGATGCCATCGTGGGATTGCTGATTGGCGTTGTCCCACCATGGGCCTGAGTTTTTGTACCAAAAGGGCAAGCCTTCTCCTTCTCCTGATGCATACCAATCGAAGGCCTCTCGTCGGCCAATATCGTTTCCGTCTGTATTGCCAAAAGCATAAGCGGTGCCCTTCATGCCAATTTCTTGGCCGTAATAGATGGAAGGCACACCACCAATGAGCAGCATGAGTGCAGCCGCAGCTTTCTGTTTGTCGAGAGCAAAATCTAAGGAAGCAAAGCGATCGATGTCATGATTCTCAATAAAGATGACTTGCTCTTTACCTGCTGGTGTTTGTCTGAGGATCACCTCAGCATTGTCAATAATTTGCTGCTTTTCAAAAGATAGTATTGCTTTTTGCAAGCCAAAACCAAACATGCGATCAACCGTTGCTTTCTCAAAATATGCAAAACCGTAATCGGCCCAATCGGCTTGTTCAGCGACAATCTTGACGGCCGGATTCACCTTTTTAACAGCAGCAATTAAAGGTTTCCAAAATTCAGCAATAAGGTTGGTAAGTGTTGGCTTGCCATCGAGGTGATCCATGGCGTGATCCAACCTGAAACCATCCACACCGTCATCAAATTTTCCGTCTTTATTCGGATCTAAAAAGTAGGAGAACAAAGCAATGTTGTAATCCAAGACTTTTGGGCTTTTTAAATTGACAGTGGTTACATTGATGATTTGCCCATCGTAGCCCTTCAGAAATCGGAGGTCAAAAACCATGGTAGCTGGTTGCAGATGTGCGGCATCATCGAAAAGAATATAGTCAGCGTAAGGTGAATTAAGGTTACCCACTGCATCTTGCCACCACAAATGCTTGGAAGTAACATATTGGGTTTCCATATCGAGGTAAACTTTCATGCCTAAACGATGGATCTCTTGGACAAGCTCAATGTAGGCTTGCATGCTGCCAAATTCAGGGTCAATGGTTTCAAAATTATTTGCAAAATAGTTGTGATAGCAATCCGACTCATAGAGCGGAAAAAGTAAAATAGAACTCACCCCTAAATCTTGCAAATAAGGTAGTTTTTGACGCAAACCATTGAGGTCGCCTTGTAGGTCGCCATCGCTATCGTAAAAACTTCTTTGACAAACATGATACATGATTTCACCACTTGGGGTCGCGCTTGTTTTTTGTGTCCAGGCTGTGCCTCCGAGAAGCATCAAACAGATGAAAAATAATTTTTGCTGCATAATTGAAGTTACTTAAATTGAATGAATTAGTGTGCTGTCATGTTAAATTTCAAGACCCCGCCCTTCATGATTTCCATATAGTTGAGCTCTGGTGTTGATAATACCTTTTGATTCAAGGTAGGCTGCTCGTTGTAAATATTGCGCTTAGAAAAATGAGCGGCTTTCATGACGAATTGCTTCCCTTCTCCTAGTTGAATGCTTGCTTTTCTTACTTGCGGGCTTCCAAGAACAAAATTTCCGCTTGCCGCATTTACCGGATAGAAACCGAGCGTTGATAAAATATACCAAGCACTCATTTGACCACAATCATCGTTGCCAATCATGCCGTCTGGTGTATTATTATGAAAATCCTGAACGACCTGATGAATGTACTTTTGCCCTGTTTTCGCTTGATCTGTGTAAGCATATAAATAAAGAATGTGGTGGCTTGGTTCATTGCCATGCGCATATTGCCCAATCATAGCTTCTTGCCCAAGAAACTTATTTGGGTGCAGGGCTTCAGTAGTGAAAAAGGCATCTAGTTTCTTTGTAAAGTTTGCTTCTCCTCCTAGCAAGTGTTTCAGACCAGCAATATCGTATTGAGCGGGTGTCCAGAAGTACTGCCAAGCATTGGCTTCAGTGTAATCGCCAGGGTTATTTAGAGGCGAAGTGGCCATCAGCGGGTCAAAAGGCGTCCGGAATTGGCCGCTCGTATTTTTCCCACGAAAAAATGTGGAAGCAGGATCATATAAATTTTGGTAGTATTTCGCTCTTTTTTCAAAAGTCAAGTAAATATCAGGCCTACCAAGTTTCCTTGCCATTTCAGCCACGCACCAATCGTCATAGCCACTTTCAAGCGTTCTGGATACTGACTCGTTATCTAATCGATCAAAAGGATAATAACCATATTGATTGTAAAGCTCCCAATCCGAATTGATATGACTTTTTGTGCTTGATTCCAGCATGGCCTCCAAAGCGGCATTGGCATCAAAACCAGTAAAGCCATTATGATACGCTGACAAAATCATCGGTATGGCGTGGTTGCCAATCATGCAATAGTTGTCTTGCCCCCAAGCGGTCCAGATGGGCAAAAACCCTTTTGCTTGGTGATGCAAAAGCATGGATTGAACAATGCCATCTATCTTTTCCGGAGCAATGATTTGTAGCAACGGAAAAGCCCCGCGATAAATATCCCAAATTGAAAGCGTAGAATAATAGGCCTTTTTTGGCGCTAAGCAAATGCTATCATTCGCATTGCGATAACGACCGTCAATATCGGCAATATTGGAGGGCTGCAACAGCAAATGATAGAGCGAAGTATAAAACAGTTCTTTCTTTTTGTAAGATGCTTGAATATCGACACGATTCAGGTAGTGATCCCATTCAGTTTCATTTTGAATGGTCACACGTTTGAAATCCCAGTGATTCAATTCGGCTTCCATATTCTGTTGAGCGCCTGCTATATCAACCGATGAAAGCGCGATTTTAACCTTCAGCACCTTTGAATCAGCTAACTGAAAGTCTAAAAGAAACCTAGGCGCCTTTTCATTGTCTTTTTTCAATAGTTCTTTTGAACTGATGAAGGGTTGATCAAAGGTAAGCGTGAAAAAATACTTGCGCTTGACCCAATTATCAGTTGAACAATAGCCGGAAATGGTATGGTCATTTTCTATTTTTACACTGCTTTCAATGACCAATCCTTTCGCAGCGTTTGGATCGAAGACAAAACGCAAGCCGTGCTGTAAATCCACTAAAACTTGAGCGCCGCTCTCTGGGAAGGTATACTGATGAAACGCAACGCGCTGGGTGCAGGTCAATTCAACTTTAACACCATCGTTTTTTGTGACCGAATAATAGCCCACCTTGGCTGACTCTGTAGTTTTATCGTAGCCATTTTTACCTTGTTCTTTTTTCGGATTGATGGGCAAGAGCAAGACATCGCCCATTTCATTGATGCCGGTTCCACTGAAACGCGTCTGCGAAAACCCCATTAGAAAAGTATCTTGAAACTGGTAGCCACTGGTATGATTCCAACCGTAATCGCGGTTATCAGGGCCTGGCTGCACCATCCCAAAAGGCATAGAGGGCCCAGGAAAGGTATGGCCTGTGCCATCGGTTCCGATAAAAGGCTTGACAAAGCGGCTGTGCTGTTGTGCCTTGATTGCGGTCAATGGAAACAGCAAACAAATAAAGCCGAAGATCAGCTGCTTAGTTAAACGCATGAGCTTTTAGATTTGCTTGTAAATATGTCTTCATTTCCAAATTGATTTGCTGCTGATCTGCGGTGGGTTCCAAAGTAAATGGCGCGCAAGGCATATATGGGACAGGGCCAAACTCTGGTGTGATCGTGAAAAATGATTTTTTAGTCTTGCTTTGAAGGTCAATGATTTCTTGCCACCATGACAAGAAAGTATTTAAATGTGAGTTCCATTCGGGTGCAAAAGGATGCGTGACCTGAGCAGCTTGCGCTGAACCTACTCTGGCATGGATATGAACAATGTGCGGATAAATCTTCGAGAGCAAGTCTTGTTGATCTTGCAAGGTACTTTCTGAAACCACACAAAAGTGAGAAAAGTCAGCAATCAGCTTGAGCTCGGGAAGCGCCTCTAGATAACTCAATAAGGTCTTTAGATGAAAAGAAAAACGCCCGCGATGTATTTCATGCCAAATCGGAATGCCGCTTTCTTTCGCCAAATTTTCAGTTGCTTGCAAGATGGCAAGGTTTGAAGAAAAATCAAAAAAATCTTTACCTGTATGCGAATTGATGGCGTCGGGTTGAAGCCCTATTAAAAATTCAAGGCGCTTGAGGAGGCGTTCTTGATATTGGGCTACTGTTTCTTGTTGAGGATCCAAAACTTGCTGCGCAATAAAAACGAAGTCTGGGTGGCTCCTAGACCTAATCTCTTCGATGCGCTTTAGGAATTCTTCTATAAAAACAGGATCATCAGGGAAATTGATTTCTACA
Source organism: Bacteroidota bacterium (assembly GCA_041191505.1). GTDB lineage: Bacteria > Bacteroidota > Bacteroidia > Flavobacteriales_D > Crocinitomicaceae > UBA952. The sequence continues at coordinate 5,735 of JBEEOT010000034.1, forward strand.
CCATCGTAGCCCTCATGTAGCACCTTATTTAAAAAGTCCGAGGCGTTGAGCGTTTCACTGCCCCAAAACGTACACAAATACTTGAGCTGCATATTTACTTCGAATAAAGTATCGGATTCAAAGGGGTGTCAATTACGTCCCCAATAGTTGCACCTGGGCACCAAGTGTGCCAGTCGTTTTCTTGATTGGCGTTGTCAGGGGCCTTGAGCAACATGTCTTTGTCCATGAAAATGATGGTCATGACTTTTCTCATGTCTGGGGTACTGTTTGCTCCTGCTCTGTGGAAGATCCAACCCGAATGAAAACTGATTTCACCAACGTCAAAAGGTTCAATGATGTGCTCAAAATCAGTCACACGCAATCTTTTTTGAATCAGGACCTCACTTTCGTCGCCAATTTCTAATTCACGGCCTTCCACAATAGCATGGCTTCCGGCACTGAATTCTAAAGGGCCCATTTCTAGTGGAGTCGCTTGCAACGGAATCCAGGCGGTAACGGTTTTATCTGTGGCCAGTGGCCAATAATATTGATCGGCATGCCAAGGTGTGATGCCGCCACCACCCTCTTTGAACAAGGCTTGATCGTGGTATAAACGCACACCGTTAACTTCCATCAAATCTGAAGCTATTTGCGCAATGCGTTTACTAAAAACCAATTCTTTCACTAGTGCATGTTCTCTCCAAAGATTAAAAAGCTGTAAAAATGCCTTACCGTAGGTGCTGCGCTCTTCCAAGGTGCGCTCTTCTTTATTCATCAGCGCCACTTGCTCTGAAATAACTCCATTGAAATATTGAAGCGTTTCCTCGGAAAGGACTTGTTTAAGCTTGATGAACTGATGCTTTTTGTAGAAAGCAATTTGTGCTGAAGTCAGGTCATAAGGTCGATTTAACTCCGCTTCGATTTGAACTGGTAAGTTGATCATGGTATTCTAATTAGTAGGCAACTTAAATGCAATTGAAGATCAAAAATAGGCTTTCAATCTAAAATTGGTTAAGCATATTTTATTGATTACTAATACAATATTGAATATTATTTAAATTTACAGCTTTACATAAGTTTATAATATACCATGAAAGCATTTTTAGAAGATATCCCTTCCAAACAAGGAGGCGCTAGTTTTTATAAAGCAAGACTCGAAGTGGCTTCTTTTGAGTTCAAGTGGCATTACCATCCTGAATACGAATTGACCTATATAGTCAAAGGGAATGGCTATCGGATAGTTGGAAATTCGCATGAACCCTTCGCCGCCGGAGATCTCGTTTTGTTGGGTAGCAACTTACCTCATACTTGGCACAGCAAGACAGAAGATTCTTCTCCATCTGAGGCCATTGTCATTCAATTTTCTAAAGCATTCATTACCCCTTTTTTAACGCTCAATGAAGCAAAGCCAATTGAAGCATTGCTTGTCGCTGCAAAAAAAGGACTGCATTTTGAAGCAGAACCTGAACTAGTTTTAGCACTCAGGAAAATGGTAGAAAGCCAAGCATTGGAAAGTGTACTCGACTTGCTAAGAATTCTGAATATTTTGACTTCAAAAAAGTACACAACACTCGCTAGCACTGAATTTCACAACGTAAGTTCCAAAACCTTCGAGCTACGTATCAATAAAGTTTGCACGCATTTACAAAAGCATTTTGCTGAACCTATAACACTTACGCAGATTGCTGAGCTTGTTCATATGTCGGAAAGTAATTTTTGCAAGTTTTTCAAAAAAGCCACTGGCGCCACCTTTTCAGATTATTTAAATGAGTTGCGCGTGAATGAAGCGTGTCACTTATTGTTAGCAACCGAGGATAAGATTAGTAAAATTGCACACGACTGCGGATTCGATTCCTTGAGCTATTTCAATCGGGTCTTTTTAAAAAAAATGAAAGCCACGCCTTCTGTTTTTAGAAAGCAGCGTTCGTAACAATGTCTATCCCTTCGGCTCCTCTACCCGACCGTCGGCATGTTTGGCAAAGCGGCCAAGCTTTGGGTCATGGACTTGATCGTAGCGACTCCAAGGCCAACCACCAAATTGGGTTTGTTGGTAGTCTTGGAAGGCTTGATAGATCTCTTCTTTTGAATTCATGACAAAAGGCCCATGTTGCACAACGGGTTCGTTGATGGGCCTGCCTTGCAATACAAGTACTTTGGAAGCTTCTGAACCGTTGACCAAAAGGCAAGTTTGACTCGCATCGACATCGGCGGCATGATAATGCGCTATTTCTTGATTTCCTAATTTGAGGCCATTGCCTTCATAGTAGTAGATGCTGCGATTGACACCCGCAGCTGTTGCTGGAAGCTCGAAGCTTGCGCCGGGTTCTAATTGAATGTTGTAGATAGCCACGTGATTATTGGTATCTGCTGCCCAAGAATTTGGTGGCGTTACAGCGGCCTTGTGAGTTCCAAGTTGACCTACCAAAACTTCAATATTGGCTGTTTGACCATTGGCAACCACACTAAACTTCGGAACCGTTTCTGCCCACAGCATTTTAAAATG
>JBEEOT010000035.1:0-12851 GCA_041191505.1 Bacteroidota bacterium
GGAGTCGAGGTCACAGAAGCAATTGCTGAACAGCGAATAGTTCATGTTGGTGTTGTTGTCGACAATGTAATTGATGTTGCCGCAAATTTCGTTGTCATAAATAGATGGGCTGTCTTGTATGCTCGATACATTCGAGATGAGCAAGCCACCCATGTTGTTGTTAATTTGATTATTGTGGATAACAGCATCGACACACGCTTCAATGGCTAGTTCGTTGTAGTAGAATTCGTTGTTCAGGATTTCACAGTAATAGGCCTGTTGAATGGCGGCGCCGTTGTCCGAGAACACGCAATTCTCAACTCTTCCGTTGTTAGGGTAATTGATGGCCAAACCGTTGTTGAGAAATTCGCAATTCGAAATAACGATAGAATCTACTGCATTCGACAAAAAGGAAGCCCCAATTTGATTGTCGACGAAACTACAATTACTCATGGCAAAAGCACTAGCGTAAATATAGAGTGAGGTGGTGTTGTCTTTAAAAAGGCAATTGTTGATATTGAAATTGGCCCAGCCATAAACCCCAACTTCATTATCGATGAATTCACAGCCCGATAAATTGAGGTTGGTGCCTACCGTTACCGCCTGAAAACAACGAACAAACTTGCTATTGGTGTAGGAAAGTGTTGCGGGAATTGATTCGTAAGATAAGGGGAAATAGGCATTTGAAATCTCGATGCGGTCTGCATTTAAAACGCCTCCTTGAGAGCTCGTGCAAACAAAACCTTGCCAGGCAACTGTATTGAGTGTGTCGTAGAGCGCATGAACTTTAATGGGCAGCGCGTCTGTTCCGATGCAATTGATGGTGCCGCGCGTCTCGATGTAAATATTAGTGTTGTTCTGGTTATTGATTTGAATCTCAACACCCGGCTCAATGGTTAAGGTTTTACCCGGAAAAACAACAATGGAGCTATTCACGATATACGGGCTGCCACTCAAAGACCAAGTGGTGTTTTGGTAAATGCCGCCTGACACGTTGGTTTGTGCGAAAGTGAACAGTGAACAAAAAGTAAAGAGAAGACTAAATAAGATTGCTTTCATGGTAAAAGAGTTTTACTAGAAACAAAACTAGACCTTATTTGTTTGGAGGAGAAATTAAACAAATTAATAACAAACATAAGCTTTCAGCGCACGCATGAGTCCGAAAATTTGCCGCTCCAACGTACTTTTTCTCTTTTTGTTTTTCATGACGTTTTTAAACGTTAAAGCTCAAGGTAGTTTTACCCCCAACTGCAACCCTACCGGAAACTGGATTTTATTCGCCAATTACGACGGCGGCAATCTCAATATTGTGGTTGACCAAAACATTCCTAACCTCAAAATTGGCATCTGTACCTATGAGCCTGTCAACGTGACGTTCAGCGGCCCATTTGTGAACAGCGTCACAGAAGTTTTGTATGCCGGCTTCAACTCTGCACAAAACAATAACAATTGTGGGTTTCCGATCAGTACCTCCACCTTTTCGGGCATTAACCCAGCCATACTCACGGTGAATGTTGCACCCCCTGTAACGATTATTAGCCCGCCAAATCCGAATTACTTTAACATTCCAAACGGTTGGAACAACGGTATCATTTGCCTGTATAGCTGTAACGTTGACGCCAATCAAGGTGGCTGCAATACCGTTGACCAAGTGCTCGCCTATTTTCAGTCACAGTTTGGAGGTGTTCTCAGGGGTTTGAATGTGCAATATCCTTGTTGGCAGAATGGCACAAACTACTCGGTGAGTGCACAAACCGGCAATTGCTGTGGAGCTTGTGTTCCAGATGCGGTAAACGTGAACCAAACCATTTGCAATGACCAATTTCCCTACAACTGGAACGGCCTTAGCATTACGAGCGCCGGCACCCAAAGTGTAACGCTCACCAATGCCGCAGGTTGTGATTCTGTGGTCACGTTAGATTTAGCCGTAAGTCAAAGTTCTTCAAGTACGGTTGATATTGACGCGTGCGGCTCATTTTTTGCACCAAACGGGCAAACCTACACCGAAAGTGGAAGTTTCACTTACACCATTCCCAACGCCAATGGATGCGACAGCGTTATCAGCGTCAACCTCACCGTTTCCCCAACGCCTACAGCAGCATTCAGTAGCTCCCCTACCCTACTTGAATTCGGCATGACCGAAATCCAAATGATTGATCAGTCAGTGGGGCAAATCAGTTCATGGAACTGGACCTACACCACCGAAAGCGGCGCTATACAAACAAGCACTTTACAAAATCCAGTGTTTTTAATTCCTTTCAATACAAGCGGCAATCAAACTTTTCAATTGGTAGTGAGCAATGACCAAGGCTGTACCAATGAGGTCACGAGTATTTTGAATATCATCGAAGATGCCGCGCTATACGTTCCCAATACATTTAGCCCGGATGGCAATGCATTCAACAATGTTTTCAAAGTAGAGGGCAGAAATATTGATCCCAATCGCTTTGAACTCACTATTTACAACCGTTGGGGAGAAGTCATTTTTACAAGTCTTGACCCCGCTGTAGGGTGGGATGGCGCTGTTTCCAACAAAGGTGTAGCACCAATTGGCACCTACATTTATAAGATATCATACCGATTCATCAATTCTAATGAAAGCGAAACGATCAATGGGCATTTGAATTTGATCCGGTAATTTCAAAGCCTACTCCACCACCAATTTTTCTGAAAATAGTTCTTGTCCGTCTGAAGCCTTGATGAGGTAACAACCTTTAGAAAGCGCTTCCAAGAAGATGGTTTCATTCGAAAGCCCTTGCATCTGCTTCTGAATCACCACTTGCCCCATAGCATTATAGATTGCCAAAACATATGGCGTTTGAAATTGACTTTCAATTGTGAGCATTTCACTTGCGGGATTGGGAGAAATAATAAATGGCTTTTGGGGCATTTTCATTTCGGAAAGAATGCCAACTGAACTCGTCTGACAAGGGAATTGTGTCGTAGCATTGTAAAGAGCTTGTAAACTCGTGGCAATATTCCAGACATCTTGCACATTTTGTAAACGCGCCCCTACTCTGCTATAAATAAAAGCGTAGTCTGAGCAAATTTTAGTGCCTGGTCTAAATGTTGGTTCATAGAAAGTGATCATGCCGCGTCGGTCACCAGCTGGCTCTCCGATTGCTTCTTCACTCCAACCATTTGCGCTATTCGGATTATCTGGCAAAATAAAATCAGTAGGTAAATTAGAAAGCGGATTCACCCACGGTGTTGAATCGGCCCATTGACTGTTCATCAGTAGCCACAAAGAAGTATCACCATTGGCAAAATAATCTTGGCCAGTAGTAAAGGCCGCACCACATTTTAAAGGATGAGATAAACTCACCAAAGCTTGGCATGGCGGATTGGGACCATAGCCATTCTCGCCACCATCAGTTTCATCGAAGTCATCCCCGTTGTAGGCAAACAGCATATTTTTATCGGGTGAACAACCAATACGATCGTCTGCGAAATGACCAATATCATAATCAATATATATTGCTTGATGGTAATTCATATAGTTAATATTGCTTCTATTAAAGACCTGCACATTCATAAACGTGGTATTATTGAGGTAATTTCCCGTACTGAACTGATAAAACATGGCATGTAATTCAATGCGCATTTGATTCCCATCGGGTAAATACGATTCGTCGTTCATGATGATATAAACTGCTTCATCGCCGCGGATGTCAGGGTAATCACCCAAAACAGGTTCATAGATGCCATTCTGGTTGAGGTCTATATAAGGTGCCAATTGCTGCGCAACACCCATTGTTGCATCGCCATTTCCTGGCCATTTGAGAATCGCATTCGGAACAGTATAGCCAGCATTCTGATAATTTTGTTGATGAAGGTCTATCTCTTCCGAACTCACCTTCCATAAGGCATTTTGATAAGCATTTGTGTAGGAAATAGAACCATAGAAAAAGGGATCGGCAATAGGGCCCGAGTGAAAACTGCTCTCGCTGCCACCCAAACTATATTTTCGACCAGAAAAGTAAATTTGCCCCATCGGATCTTGTGCACCAACGAGAAAACTTCCGGCAAAAATGCTATTCACACTATCTCCTTTAGGAACCTCATATGCGGCGTTAGTAGAGGAGATATTAGTAAAAAAACCTCCTTCATCTGTAAGGATACAACTTACGTTGTTGTGGTTTAAAATCATTTGATTGGCAAATTGGGCATTAACCGCAGTCGTGAAACTCGTGGTGAAACTCAAAATGGCAAGTGAGTATTGGCGTAAAATCTTTCTCATAGGATGGTTTTTGAGAAAGAACGGAGGAATCAATGATAAGGGGTAGAAGTCTGGATCAAAATCACTCTAAAACCAATATAAGGACTAGGTTCCGTAATGCCAGCATAAGGATCCGCTGCATTAATTTTGATTTCATCAGGGCTACTCATCCAGCTTCCGCCAGCTGTTCCAGGTGTTTTGCTTATCAAATCTTCGTAAACCATTTCTGCTGCATTACCACACATATTATAAAGGCCAAGCGCATTGGTACTGTAGTATGTGACCGGAACGCTATACATGCCTCCATCTTCCTCTATTTTAAATGGTTCAGTACTCCATGTGTTGAGGTTGGCCAAATAAAGTCCTCTGTAATCGCGTAAATAAATCCCATTCCATGCATAAGGGCTATGTGCACCATTGTTTGAGGCCGCAGCAACCCATTCTTCACGGGTTGGCAAACGCACTAATAGTGAAGGTGCTTTTTTAAGTTCAGCTAACTTTTGCACTTCTGCTGACAGCCATTCACAATACAATTCCGCGCCAATTCTGCTAATGGTTAAAACAGGATAATTCTCAAATGCAGGATGCGAAAAATAATGTGCTTTCAATTGATTGGCCTCTCCATTTGGAAGTTGGGTCCATAAATCTAAATCAGGTTTGGCTAACTCGTATTTATCTCTTTCATTTTGAACCGCTAAATCAATTAAAAACGTTCGGTAAGCCAAATTGGATATTTCTGTTTTTTGTATGGCAAAACCAAAACCCTGTTCGTATAAATTCGCAAATTGTTTTCGATCCAATTTGAATGCTGCTCTAACTAACTCTTTCTTTCGCTTGTTATTTTGTGCAATTTCTGCCTCTGTAAAACTTGGAAAGTATGACGCGTAACCGATTTGTTTGACCTCTGGAATCGAGGACACAAAATATAATTGTTGACGCTGCACCAAGTCATTTAGGAAAGGTATTTTGAACGGTCCAACAACTGCCTTTGGTTTTGTCCGTGCTGGAGAGTTAGCATCAGGAACTGATTTTTTTACATGAAGGCGGTGCGTATGCTTTTGCTGTCCAATTATTTTGGCAGTAGGCTGACCAACTATATGACTTTTAGCACTTTCATTTGGTGAAAATTGAAATAAAGCCAAAAAAAATAAAATTGTCATTAGAAATAATTTAGAAAATTTGAAAAAATGGTGTTTTTTGAAGCGTGGCTGCACTGCAAGTCGCTTTGTGAATGCCTCCTGCAGCTCCTCAAAAGGATAGTGAGACGCTTCTTTTCGGGCCAAATCAAAAAAGTAATTGAGGTCTTCCATTTGAAATATTTTATTCGTCTTTTACTGTGATCGGTTCTTTGGTTAACAAGCCTCTGAGTAAATCCCTACTTCGTTTCAAGCGCTGCTTGACGGCTGCCTCAGATAAATTTTGCAATAGCGCAATTTCCTTAATACTCAAGCCCGTAATTTCAAATAAAATAAGTACTTCTCTATTTTGGATTGAAAGTTCAGCTAACGCTTTGTGCAAAAAATAAATATCAGCTTTCTCTGAAGGACTGGGCTGTTCATCTCTAATAGTATATTCATATTTATTGAAGTATTTTTCAGGTCGTTTTTTCTGTAAAAAGTTCCCCAAAACTCTGATACTGATGCCGATCAAAAAAGGTAAAATTGATTGCTCGTTCTTGAGTTCGTCAAACTTTTGATAGGCAATTAGCAAACTGTCATTCATCAAATCTTTAAAGTCCATTTCACCATAGGCTCTCGCCCTGCAAAACCGCTCAAATTGTTGATGCACCGGCTCATATAATTTCATGAAATGATCTTGCTTCTGCTTAGACATGCCCAAATGTAGTATAATGACTAGTTTGATGAAGCCGCAAAAAGTGACAGCAATTGCTAAAAAAAAGCTACTTATATTATTCATAACATTGTTTAATGCATATATTATTTTAAATAAGTATTTATGGCACAGCCTTTGTCGGTAGACAATCAAAAAAAACCGATGAAAAAAATCCTATTTTTTGCCGTATTGGCCGCCGGGTTTGCGAGCTGTACGGTAGTAAGACCTCACCAAGTAGCTGTAAAAAGTAAACTTGGAAAAATTGACGACAAAGTTCGAACGGCTGGGCCAGTCGCCTACAATCCTTTGATCACTAAGGTGATTAAAGTTAATGTACGCACCATGAATTTATCCATCAAAGAGAATTTACCATCTAAGGAGGGCTTAACAATTTTGTCAGAAAGTTCGATTCTCTATCACATCAAAGCAGAAGACGTTCCAAAAGTGATCAAAGAAACGGGCCTCAACTACGAAGAAAACCTCATCTTGCCTGTATTCAGGTCTGCAGCTTCTGACGTATGCTCGCGTTACTACGCCAAAGACATGCACAGTGCAAAGCGCAACGAAATTGAGCAAGAAATTGAGGCCAAGCTAGAAGCCGAACAAGAAGCACTCCGAATGGAATTTGTGCTCGACCGCCAGAAAAAAGAAATGGACCGCCAACTCATTGAGGCAGAAGGCGCTAAGAAAAATGCGATTATCCAGGCTGAAGCCAAAGCACAAACCGCCATTCTCGAAGCCGAAGGACGCGCTAAAAGTATTGAAATTGAAGCCAAAGCCAATAAAGCCGCCAACGATATGCTCAACTCGAGCCTCACGCCTAATGTTCTGAAAATGAATCAGATTCAAGCTTTCATGAAGCTCTCGACCTCTCCGAATACCAAGACCATCATTACGGATGGCAAGGGTGGCGTCATCAATATGTTAGATGATAAGTAATTGAATGAAAACGGATAATTCAACAAAAAAGCCCTAGAAAACTCTAGGGCTTTTGTACCTCGGGCCGGGATCGAACCGGCACTCCCGAAAGAACAGGATTTTGAATCCAGCGCGTCTACCAGTTCCGCCACCGAGGCATTCCAAATTATTCAAGTAGCCGTCATAAATTTTCATTTAGCGCTGTAACAAAGAAATTAACTTGGATTTTATTTTAAAATTCATTACATTTAAGGGTAGCCAGAAGGGCTCAATCTAGTATTCATTCTTAATTCATTGCACCATGAAACGCATCTTATACAAATGGGACAAATACAAGCTCGGACGCCGTTTACACTATCTTCAAAAAAGATTGAACCGCGCCGAAGCAAATGGATACCAAGAAAAAATAGAAAATTACAATCGCCTGATTCGCGACGTTCAAGAAAAGTTAAAACACATTAAGGAATAGATGGCCTAAGCTCATCAAGGAACGTAGACTTCGTCTTGATTAATGAGCTCAATCCATTGATCTACACTTTTGGAGTTCTCAATTGAAAACGAACCAGATTGGGTTCTGCGCAAGGCAATAAGGGTTGCCCCTGAATTCAATCTGTTGCCAAAATCACTGGCAATACTGCGAATGTATGTGCCTTTGCTACACGTTATTTTAAAGTCAATTTCCGGAAAGCGCTGGGCGTCTATTTCAAAGTCCATGATTTCGATTTGGCTTTGCTTGAGCACGACCTCCTTGCCAGCCCTAGCAAAGTCGTAGGCGCGTTTGCCATCGACTTGCTTAGCAGAATAAATTGGCGGTGTTTGTAACTGAATGCCCATAAAAGACGCGCGTACGCGCTCTAATAAAGCCGCATCTATGTGCGCAGTTTCAAACGCTTGATTATATGCTGTTTCGAGATCAAAAGAAGGGGTGGTTTTACCAAGTAAGAAGGTACCGGTGTAGGTCTTGACATCGCTGGTGAGCCCCTCGATGAGTTTGGTGTGCTTGCCCAAACAAAGCACGAGTAAGCCAGTTGCCAAAGGGTCTAGCGTACCGGCATGGCCCACTTTCACGTTTTTTACACCCAACTTCTTTTTGAGGTTCCAGCGAATTTTATTGACTACATCAAATGAAGTCCATTTGTAGGGTTTATCTACTAAAATGGTGAGTCCGTCTTGAATATCGAGCATTAGCCAGCCATTTGGAGTTCAACGCCTAGCGCAAGCAAAATCAGAAGCGTGGCGCCAAGTGCAATGCGGTACCAACCAAAAGCGCGGAAGCCTTTCTTTTGCAGAAAAGCAATGAAAGATTTGATGGCTAGGTAAGCCACAACAAATGCTACAGCATTGCCAACGAGCAACAAAAGCCACTCTCGGCCACTTGATTGCAAAAGGAGTTCCTTTTCGTCATACATACTTTTGAGCGTCGCTGCGAACATCGTTGGGACAGCTAAGAAAAATGAAAATTCCGCTGCAGCTTTGCGGGTCAGTTTTTGACTGAGGCCACCAATGATGGTTGCTGCCGAACGCGACACCCCCGGTACCATTGCCACACTTTGAATGGTGCCAATGATCATGGCGGTCTTGAAATCAAGCGGTTTTTCTTCGGTTTGGGTTTCGTTAGCTGCAAAAAATTGATCCACGAAAAGCAATACTATTCCGCCAATTAGGAGCATCCAGGCCACAACAGTTACATTTTCAAGTAAGCCATCGATGTGTTTTTTTGCCAACAAGCCAATAATGCCTGTTGGAAGAAATGCTGCGGCCAACAATAAGTAAAAGCGGAAACTCTGGATAAACTTTTGAAAGTAAAACAATACCACCGATAAGATAGCGCCAAATTGAATGGCTACTGTAAAAAGCTTGACGAAATCATCGCTCGCGTTGCCCATGAAGGTAGAAGCGATGATCATGTGTCCGGTCGAGGAAATGGGCAAAAACTCAGTGAGGCCTTCGATGATGGCCAAAATAATAGCGTCGAGAAAACTCATGGATTAGGCTTCGGTTTCGTCTTTTTTATTGCGCTTCATGATCGCGTAGAAAATCACGACATAGCCTGCAACAATGAGCATTGGAGCAATGGTAATGCGAACTGAACTAAAAAGTTCATCTTCTTTAAAGACTTTCGGATCGTCTGAGCCACCGCCTATCATTAAAAGAAATCCGAGAATATTGATGGCTAGTCCAATGTATAGCCATTTGTAATTGGCAGGGTCAAAGCCGAAGTGTTTGATAGGGTCCTTCATAGTTAATAAAGATCATCTAATTTCATACGAAGATACTTGTTTAAGGCAAACCAAGTAGATAAGAGCGTAATAAAAACGCCAATCACGAAGAGTAAGCTCACCAACAAGAAGAAGCTTTCTAACGAATAAGCGATTTGAATTGTTTCAAGTAAATTGTTGAGACCGTAAAAAACAGTGAGTAACAGCGCTAGGCCAATTAACGCAGAAAGCAAGCCTTGAAAAAGCGCCTGACCTAAAAATGGTTTGCGAATATACATGGCAGTAGCGCCAACTAATTGCATGGTTTTGATCGTAAAACGCTTAGAGTACAGGGCCAAACGAATGGTGTTGTTGATCATCGCTACAGCAATCACAATGAGCAATAACGCAACGGCTAAAAATAAAATCGCAAATTGCTTGAATCCTAAATTGACGTTGGCTACGCTAGATTTATCGTAATTTACTTCGTCGATTTCATCTTTGAATTTCGCAAGTAATTTGCTTTTGATATGCGCCATACCTGATCGGCTCGCGAACTCCATCTTGGGCTTGATACCAATAGTAGCAGGTAGCGGATTTTCGGCATCAAAAAGCGCCAAAACATCTTTTTCGACTTCGCTTTCACCCGCAAATTCTTCTATGGCGCGCTCTGGAGAGATAAAGAAGACATCGGCAAACTCTGGCCAGGACTTGAGCTGCTCTTCTATTTGCTTGATATCGGCATCGTTGAGCTCAGATTTGAAGAAGATATCGGCTTGGATATTCTCCTTTGCTTGCTTTTCAATGCTGCGCAGGCCAAAAATTCCGCCGAGCACAAGGCCAATCATGAAAATGACCAATGAAATACCAATTACGGTTGAAACGTAGCCCGTACGAATGCCGCGCTTGCTGTAGATGTCTGCTTTATTTGCCATGATTCAAAAATAACGCGAAGCAGACAATTGAAAAGCCCCTGCTCGCCTGAGTTTTGAAGAGTCAAATGTTTATTTAACCTTTTGGGTTCATTTTTGCATTGATGGTCCAGCCAATAAGCCCTGCCCTTTGCTTGGCTTGAGCGGCAAGATCACCCTCAAAAAGCTCGTCCAAAGTTTGGTTAAACAACGCTTGCCAACGGTCAAAATGTGCTTTTTGAAGTGGCATGTGCAGGTGTTTTTCGGTCACATTTGTGGTATAGCCCGATTCTGAAAGCAAAGCAAAACGCCAAAATTGTTCCATTTTGGGGAGGTGCTCAGTAAAATTCAATCGTTCGAAAAAGGGGGCTAGCAGCTCGTCTTGTAACACCTTGGTGTAAAAGGTCTGTACCAAAAGATGGATGTCGTCGGCTGTTTCGAGTTGTTTCATAACCAAATTTACAGTGTTTTTTTGCTTAATTTAGTAACCAAATGCACAAGAAAATTTACTTTTTTTTACTATCTGTACTCCTAAGTTCTTTTGGGTATAGTCAGGCTTACACGGGCACAGCCAAACCGCATGTGCAACAACAGCACAAAGGCGCCACTTGCGCACCACCTACGCACACTACCTTTATGGAGCTCAACAACGTGCGCGCCATGGTTCATACCGCAGGTAACTTATGGCAAATTCCTAATCAAAACTATTCCATGTATGAGGTGCCCAAAAATTCGGGTATCAATGCGCTATTTACCGCTGCACTTTGGCTAGGTGGAACAGACGTCAATAATCAACTCAAGTTAGCCGCGTTGCGCTACCGCAACGGCCAAGATTACTGGACGGGGCCTTTAACGAAAGTCTTTGCAGAAACCACCTATGAGAACTGCTCCAAATTCGACAAACATTTTATCTCGAGCCAAGACGAAATCAGAGAATTCAATGCCTGGTACGAAGCCGGAATCTACGATATGCAGAACGGGACCAATACCCAAGCCGAGCTTTTCCCGAACTATAGTGTTCCGAAAATCATCAAGGAATGGCCTGCTCACGGCGATGTTTCACAAGGCCAAGACTACTACCTAGCACCCTTTTACGACTACAACAACGACGGCACTTATAACTGGCAAGATGGCGACTTCCCTTGGTACGACATCAAAAAAACCAAAGACTGCAGCACAGAACGCAAAATTTCGCTCTACGGAGACCTCAACTATTGGTGGGTCATGAACGACAAGGGGAATATCCATACAGAAACTGGCGCTGACCCTATCGGCATGGAAATCAGGGCACAGGCTTTTGCTTTCGCCTCCAATGACGAAGTCAATAACATGACTTTTTATAATTACGAGCTCATCAATCGTGGTACCCAAACGCTTTACAACACTTATTTCGGATTCTTTACAGATGGCGCACTCGGCGATCCATATGACGACTACGTGGGTTGCGATGTCAATCGCGGTTTGGGTTATTATTACAACGGCGACAACTACGACGGCGACAACTCCGGATTCAAAGGCTATGGTTATTCTCCACCTGCAGTCGGTGTCGACTTCTTTGAAGGGCCCTACCAAGACAACGACGGCCTAGACAACGCGTTTGGCATCTGGGACAACGAAGCCCTCAACGGCATTGGCTACGGCGATGGCATCGTAGACAACGAACGTTTTGGGATGCGTCGCTTTTTGTATTATTCCAACACGACCAATGGGGCTAACCCCAATCAGACCGACCCTGTAAATGCCGGCGACTACTACAATTATTTGCGCGGTTTTTGGAAAGACGGAACCAAATTTGTTTACGGAGGTAGCGGACACATCTCAGACCCCGAAGCTGACCCCAACATGCCCTGCGACTTCATGTTCCCGGGCAACACCGACCCGCTCGGCTGGGGTACCGGCGGAAATCCGCAACCCAACTGGACCGAACAAACCGCCAACAACACCCCCAACGACCGCCGTTTTGTGCAGTCTGCAGGGCCGTTTATCCTCAAGCCAGGAGCAGTCAATAATATTACCGTCGGAGTGGTTTGGGCGCGCTCAAGTGCCGGCGATCCGTTTGCTTCTGTAGAAACTTTAAGACGCGCCGACGACAAAGCACAAGCGCTTTTTGAAAACTGCTTCAAGGTGCTCGATGGGCCACACGCCCCAGAAGTACAAGCGCAAGAATTAGCAAATGAAGTAATCCTGATGCTCTCCAATCCGGTCAATTCGAACAACTACAAAGAAGAATATGTCGAATTTGACCCGTTTATCGTAGCCGCAGACCCCAACGCAGACAAAACCTACAAATTCCAAGGTTACCAAATTTTCCAGTTAGCCAATTCAAAAGTATCAAGTTCAGAACTTCAAGACCCTGATCAAGCACGCTTGGTTGCGCAGTGTGATATCAAAGATGGCATTGGTAAAATCATCAATTTTGAATTTAGCGATGAGCTCGGCGCCTCCATTCCAGTTCAGCGCGTCAATGGCGAAGACAAAGGTATTCAGCACAGCTTTCGGATTCAAACAGACCAATTTGCGCAAGGCGACAAAAAACTCGTCAACTTCAAGCGCTATTACTATATGGCCATAGCCTATGCGCACAACAATTACAAAGATTATTCTCCGACAGATCCACTTTCGCTAGATGGTCAAAAGAAGCGCTATATCGCCAGCCGCAAAGCCGCAGTTGGAGAGGTCAAGCCCATCGAAGTAATTCCGCACAACCCAATGCCAGAAGCTGGCGGTACAAACCAGCTAGTGGCCTATGGTTCATCGCCGCGCATCACGCGTCTAGATGGCTACGGTAACGGC
>JBEEOT010000036.1:0-6503 GCA_041191505.1 Bacteroidota bacterium
AAATACGTTTGATTTTAGTTTTGAAAATCCAGTCCATCACAACTTGCAACTTTTGGCTGCAGCAGCAGTGCAACAAATTGTGCTTCAAAATACCAGTGGTCAGTCATTTAACTTCTCGGCAACAGCATACAATTCATTTGATCTTTCGCGCTTGGCACCTGGCTACTACTTTATCGTAAAGCTAGACCAGCAAAATGTTTCCAAGGCTTTGGTCAAGTACTAATTGCATCTTAAAGCCTCACGCCAATGCTCAGGTAGTAGGTTCTTGGCGTTCCAGGTAAAATACCCGGCCCCGGATAACCACCTGCGCGTCGGGTTGCGTACATTTCATTGGTAAGGTTATTGATGCCAGCTCTGAACTGATACACCTCCTTAAAAGCATACGTCATATTGAAGTCGAGGAGTTGGTAGGCGGGTAGTTGCCCTGTTGTGAAGGTAGCATTTGGCTCAATTGTATTGAGGGCGTCTGTGAATACCGCAGCCACATAATTGTACTGAACTGTTGCAGCAAAGCCTTTGAATTTGACACTCAAGCCTGAGCGCAAGATGTGTTCAGGTGCGTTTTCTACGCGCTTTCCTGCAAGGTTTTTCGATGGATCATTGATGGTGGCGGGGTTGTCCCAGCGGGTGTAGCGCGCGTCTACATAGGCGTAGTTGGTGAATAAGCTAATACCCAAAGCCGTAAATTGCGGAAAAAGGCGCATGACATCTAATTCTATAAAACTTTCAATACCCTGACTCACAGACGCGCCAATGTTAGTCTTGTAAGGCGCATTGTTGAGGGTAATGGTTCCAATGCGGTTATTGTAAAACAACCTGAAAACGCCCACATCAAATTTGAGTAGCTGCTGCTTGATGCTCCCTCTGAAACCAAAATCGGCGTTGTATCCGCTCGCATCTTTGAGCTCTGGGTCAATGACATCAGCAGTTGCCGAAGGCGTGAGCTCCGAGAAAGTTACTGGTCTGTAGCCTTGGCTGTAGTTGCCGTAGAAATTACTTTGTGCTGTGAGCGCGTATTCAGCACCTATTCCGAGTAGTAAAAGTTGACGACCACGCACGTCGTTTATTTTTCCTGTTGCGCTGGTGTTGATGTATCCGTCAATAGAGGATTGAATCCACTCATAGCGAAGCCCTGGCGTGAGCGCAAATTTCTTTGTAATTTGAAACAGGGTTTCTACGAAAGCAGCGGCGTTCAAGGTACCGAGCTCAAAACTTTTGGCGTAGTCGAGGCCGTTTTGTTGGCTCATGATGTCTAGCGAAAAGTCAGTGCCGGTGCTGCCAATACCTTTCTGATGGCGCAGGGTTTGTCCTTTGTAAATGCGCAAACCTCCCGAAAGTGCAGACTTCCCTTTTAAGAACTGATATTGGTGCAGGCCGCGTAGTTCGGCGCCATAATTTTGAAACTCATCGCGGTCAATTTGGCGTGGGTTATAAGAGCCTAGGTTTCCGTTGATCGTATCTGCAATGGTGATGGCTGAGGTAAACCCAATGCTATTTCTTTGGGCGAGAATACCGAAAGTGCGCAAGGTAAAAAGAGTTTGTTCGCTCGCTTTGTATTGAAGACTTAGTGCTGCGGTGTTCCAGGGCGTACTGAACCAATTGCGCGCACGCAGCGATTGTTGTGGGTCTGTTGCAAATTGGGTGTCAGAGAGCCCACCTGCTTGCTGGCTCAAGTAATTCATGTGTGTGTATTCGCCATTCAGCTGCCATTTGTTATTGAATACATAGGTAAAATTGAGGGCGGCCGTTTGGGTTTTGTAGCGGCTGTTTTCGCGCCAGCCGTCGGCATTTCGGTGGTGTAAATAAGCGTAGTATTTGAACTTTTTGAGTTGCCCACCAATGGCGTTGTAAGAATTGAACAAACCATAAGCGCCAATCGTTTGGCTGCTTTCCATGCTCAAGGGTTTGTTGCCGAGTTGTTTTTTAGAGACGTAATTCAAGAGGCCGCCAAATTGTGGCCCATATTGTAAGGCACCTGCACCGCGCACTACTTCGATGCGTTCCATTGCTTCTGTTGGCGGAGTAAAATAAGCTTCCGGATAACCAAAAACTTCAGAACTGATGTCGGCACCGTTTTGGCGCACATTGAATTCCCAAGAGCGGTTGGGGCTCAGGCCGCGTGTTGCAATGCCGGTCTGGATCCCCGAGCCGTCGTTTTCCCAAATACTGAGGCCCGGCACTTTGGCAAAAATTTGCCTTGTGTTGTTTGTCGACAAATCTGCTGTGCTCGCCCCAAGTGAAATGACTTCATTTTTCTTTCCGGAAAAGATATCCGTACTGGAAATAGTCGGCATTCTAAACAGATCACCTTTCTGATTCAAGCCTTCCAACAAAATCACATCTTGCGTGGTTTTGATGCGCGAGGTATCTTGCGAAAAGGTTTGAATGGCACTGATAAAAATGGAAAAGAATAGAATGTGTAAGGCCTTGCTCATGTGCTTAAATTTGATGGGGACAAAGTAAGCAAGGATACGCGGTTTCTGAAATACCACTTTTATGGTATTTAGAATTAATCTAAATAAAAATGAACAGAATTTTAGTTCAATCGGTATCTCAACCCAACTAATAAGTTCAACGAATTCATTTGGATTTTGCCATTATTGACCACTGGAAAAACGCTTATATTTTTAAGGCCAAGGTTGTCTCTTAATTCAACAGTGTAAGATAATTTAGAATTGATTTGTGCAGTCATTCCGAATCCGGCAGAAACACCAAAATCAGTTGATTTATAGTCTGTTTTGCTCGAGTAAGTTGACGGCCCAACAAGGTCGGCACTTATTTTGTTGTTCTGTTGCAATAAATAACCCACATAAGGCCCCACATTGACAAAAAATCGAATTTGCTCACCAAAGCTATAGCGCATCAAAACTGGTAAGGTAAGGTAGTCAAATTGCAGCTGACTTTTAAATGTTCCTATGACATCGCCTAGCATATCTGTTATCACACCATCGGTATGAGCACCTTTGCGTTCAAAACAGAGATCTGTAACTACTGACGTGTTCTTATTGACATGAAATTGAGCCGAAATACCTGCTGAAAAACCCATGCCTGAGTAGTACAAATCACTGAGTATTTCATTGCCGCGCATGCTGATCAGACTAGGGCTTCCCTGTAGCCCGAAGTCAATTTTTGAAGTTTGTGCATACAGCGTTTTTGTTGCTAAAAACAGGATGGTCAAAATGTAGAAAATGTGCTTCATAGGGAACAAAAAAACAAGAAACGAAAAAATCTTGGATTTAGTATGTTGTTTTGGCGGATCATAAAAAACTCGAGTGTTGCGCTGTTGTACTGTAACTTAATCGGTTATTTGATTGTTTAAACAAAAACTCAACTCATGAAATTTCTTTACGTTGTGCTCATTTGCCTTTCAAGTCTTAAAGTTGGGGCTCAATATATCTACGGTTCCATTTCTAGCGGATACCAACTGAATTCAAAAATTGACCAAGCACCATCATATTTAGTGAATACGATTCAGCAGGTCACCTTGCCTTGGTTGTGGGGTCAAGAAAATTATGCGTTCAAAAGTAGTTCATTGGCTGAATTACATTTAGGTCATATGCTTACCCCGAGTGTTGGTTATGAACTTACTGGTGCTTATCTCAAACCAATGGCTATTGCCGACAACCCTGATTTCGGTCAAAAAATGCTGAGCGGCGATTTTTATCAAGCAGCAGCTAAGCTGGTGGTTGCTATCCCAATCAAGGAGTTTGAGCTTTACACCAAATTAGGGCTAAACATCGCCAATGGGCGCATTACATACTTACAGACGATAGAAGATGGCAACTTTAATTCATTTGGAGTTGCAGAGGCACTGCTCAATTATACTTATCAAAGTCCGGTATCTTTTGGTTTCAATGGTGCCGTAGGTGTAAATGTGCCCCTTAACAAAAAGTGCTCATTTTTTACCGAACTGCGTTTTACAAGCCAAAGCCTGACGCCAAAAAGTGGCCAAGTCAGCCAGTACACTTTAAATGGTTCAGACCTGACAGCAAATCTTTACCCTTACTACGCTCAAATCGCCTTTGGCGATGAATCAGAATGGCTCAATTACACTTCTGATGACCTGTCTCAAGCCCAAAAACTGTATAAGCGCAGCTATGCTTTGGGCGGCTATTCTTGCAATGTCGGGGTGCGGGTTGTGTTGTCACATCTTCATTCTAAATGAACTCGGTTTACCATCGGTCCAAATGGTTAATTTCTTTTTTGTCAATTGAAGACTGTCGTAATAGGTATCTAAAGGCCATTCTGGGTTTAATGGATAGCTGATCAAGTTCTTTTTTCGGCTCTTTAGATTTTCAAGTACCAGATTGACCTGACCATTCAAAACCGTATCAACATACAATACATTATTGGTAATTGAATCTGTCCATTCAATGTCTTTGTCAATATAGATGTAAGCTTTCAGTTGCTTGCCAAGCGGTATAAATAATTTGCGCGCTTGCGGGCCAGACCACCAAGTTGAAATACAGACGAAATCATTATTTACCCAAGATACTTCAGGGGTTTTAAAAGGAATATGCAGCGCATTTAAATCAAGGTTCAACGTTTCATTTTTTCTTGAAATATGTATGCTAAAGTTTTCCATTTGATGGTTCGTGATGTCAATGCGTAAACCATCTTTGTTATACTCATTAACGGTCCAAGAATTCGGTTCTTCTTGTTTTGAAGGTGGATTTGTGCAAGCAGGATACATAAATACGGTTCCTTGCCCTGCCTTTCTTGAATTGGATGTAAGTATGAATTTACATTCACTTTTAGAAAGCCAAAATCTTTTGTTGTTGCTGTCAGTTGAACAATAAACGAGGTCAAACGCTGGTCTGTGCTTCGTAATTCCGCTTTTAATTTCCTTTTCAATGATCTTTTTGTCGGGTGTCAGAAAGTAAAAACGATCCCGATTTATGGGCAGGTCAGTCGTTTTGTAAACCCAATGCACTTCATTTTTCTGATGATGAAGAAATGCTTCAATCTCTTCTTTGAAGTAGGGCTCACTTTCATTACCACGAATGAGTATGACGCTGTCCCATTCAAAATCTGTAATAGTCGCGAGGTCAAAAGTGTCAGATCCGTTTTGAATGGCGTTTAATTGTCCTTGGTCAATTTTTTCGTAAAAGCGCCTTTCAAAATTGTCGCAACTTGCCAAAAAAGTCAATGCGGTTAAAGTCAGTATGAATATGGGAAGCTTGTTAAAGAGTTGGTTTTTCATGGTATCGTTTCGCTAAAATAACCGCTGAATTGACGCTATACGAAACTAATCAGAAAAAAGTCAACTCACAATTTTCAAGTCAATCCACTTTTGAAAGTAAACAGGACTATCCTTCACTTCGTTGCGGATGGACCTTTGGGGAGAGCTTAACAAGGAAAACCAAGTCTCTACGCAACTTCTTTTTTTTATTGACTTTCCCTTCATTCAAGCCTTCGGCTTGCTTCAGTTTAAGCCAATAAAAAAACCTGAGTCTTTTGACTCAGGTTTTCCTTGTAGCGGGGACAGGACTATCCTTCACTTCGTTGCGGATGGACCTTGGGGGAGGGCTTTACTAAGAAAAGCTCAGACCGCTGCGCGATCTTCCTTTTTTCATTTCAATCCACTTTTGAAAGTAAACTTTCAACGTTTCTTGAAACGAAAAAAGCCAGTCGAATTCGACTGGCTTTTCTTAGTAGCGGGGACAGGACTCGAACCTGTGGCCTTCGGGTTATGAGCCCGACGAGCTACCAACTGCTCCACCCCGCAATATATCTTGAAACGTGTTGTTTTCTGTATTGGGACTACAAAGATACGAACTTTTTTGGGTTCTGCAAGTAGCGTGCGATAAAAAATCTTAGCGGACTGTTGGGCCCGGGCCAAATTCTTTTTCGGAGGCCAGGAAGCTGAGCTTACCTTCTTCGTTTTCAGCCATTAAGATCATGCCCTGAGATTCGATGCCGCGAATTTTTCTTGGTTCGAGATTCAAAAGAACGAGGACTGTTTTGCCAATGATGTCTTCGGGGGCGTAGTGTTCGGCAATGCCAGATACGATAGTGCGGTGGTCTATGCCCGTGTCTACGGAGAGTTGGAGTAGTTTGTCAGCTTTTTCGACTTTTTGAGCGGCAAGAATGGTGCCCATACGGAGGTCCATTTTGGTGAAATCGTCGAAGGCAATGGCTTCTTTCATAGGAGGATATTTAATTTGGGTGGCTGCTGTGGCCTTTAATTTATTGACTTCTGCTTCTACAAGTGCATCTTCGATTTTTGCAAATAAAATCTGGACTTCGCCAATTTGGTGACCTTCTTGCAACAGGTCGGTGCGTCCGAGGTCAGCGTACTGATTCCAAGATGCATTGAGCATGTTGGCGAGTTTCTCTGCGGTTGCCGGCAAGAATAATTTACATGCAATTTGGAGGTTGGCCGTGATTTGCAGGGCGAGATGCATGATGGTCTGAACGCGCTCGGGGTCGGTTTTGATGAGTTTCCAGGGCTCGTTGTCTGCTAAATATTTGTTGCCGATGCGTGCAAACTGCATCATTTC
>JBEEOT010000037.1:0-6392 GCA_041191505.1 Bacteroidota bacterium
GATTCCACCACTCGAGCTCAAAAGAGCGAGAAACGGGATTCGAACCCGCGACCCCGACCTTGGCAAGGTCGTGCTCTACCAACTGAGCTATTCTCGCTTGAAACTCCCATTATTGCTTAGCCTTTGCTTTGCTAGGGGCGACAAAGTTAATTATTTTTTTAATTTTTCAAAACACTATTCGCATTTTCCTTTCGATTTTTTAAAGAAAAATACATCCACGTGAGTGGTAAAAGCAGTGAATAGTTGTAGTAGAGGTCTTCAAAAGGGATACTAACCATGCGCCAACCGATGAGGTGAGCTTCACTGTACCAAACAATTGGCTCAGGAGTTACTGCCCCCGTAAGGATGCCATTTACAATAAAGAAAGGAATGAGGCAGAGTAAATAAGCCCACATGAAATCGGAAAACCATTTTCTATTTCTCAGTAATAATGTGAGCGCGGCACTTAAAAAAGTTGCTAAAGTGGTGTAATAATTGTCACTGTATAGGATAAGCCATAAAATGGAGCTGGCCAGAAAAACAAACCCAAAAATGGGTGCGTAGCGCTTTGTATTTTTATTTCTATTTGGAAAATAAGCTTGGATGACTTTCAGGATGAAAATAAAATTGTACGGAATGACTACAAAAAACAGTACTTCTTCTAAAGGGAGCTGTCCGAAATAGATTTTCAATAGATATGTTGGGTTAAAGCCCCATACGCCCCAACGTGTAAAAAATTCGTCCCAGATAAGAAAAGGGACTGCAACAATCAGTGCAGCAAGAAATACAAACCGCCATTCTTTGTAAAAAGCCACTTTTCGGTCAAAACTCAACGCAAAAGGCCCGGCAAAGGAAAGTAAAATAACCCACGCGTAAAGACTCATGCGTTTTGTTGTTTTTTGAATTGCCTCACGCTGTCAATGTAGAAACGAATCGGAACGAGCAACATTCCAAAACACTCGCCATGCTCTTTGCCTAAATGCTTGTGATGCATTTTGTGTGCTCTGCGAATGGCGTAAAAATAAGGATGTTCGATGTCGCGAAGCCATTTAAAACGGCGGTGAATATAGACGTCGTGTATGAGAAAATAAGCCAAACCATATGCTGCAATTCCAAAACCAATCCAAACCGGAAGATAGTTTTGGTTCATGAGGCCAAGCATAATGCACAACCAAGATGGAATGGCGTAAATTAAAAAGAACACATCATTTTTTTCGAAGAAGCCAGGCTCAACCTGATGGTGGTCTTTATGAAAATACCACATAATGCCGTGCATGACGTACTTATGTGTGGCCCACGCCATGAATTCCATTCCGAAAAAAGTCAAAAGTGTAACTACCGGACCCCACCAAGTCATAAGCGAAAATTTAAAAAAGTAAAAAATATGGTCATGTAAATAAACAACGCTACAGCCACATTGTTTGCTTCGTTGAGGCGCCATTTTCTATAGACGAATTGTAAGAATAGCGAGATGCCTAGCCAGCAAATGTAGTTGTATGCAGGGATTATCCCGCCTTGCCAAAACCAAAACCCGAGTTTAACTGCTACAGGTTCCATTAAGAAATCAAGGAATACCATTAATATAGCTGCGGCACTTACCTCTAGCCAAAAGCCGAATTTCAGCGAAGATATCAGCGCCGCACTGACAATACTCAGCATGGCCCAATTAATGCCGATAATAAGAGGGACACCCAACAGCTTTGGACCTAGAACACTGCCATATTGGTAATTGCCGAAGAGAAAACCTGTGTGAACACCAATCCATTCAACTACCATACCGGTGGCAAAGGCCAATCCAATAAAGCCCCAAAGCAAAGGTGTATGTTTTTTTCTGCCAAGCAGGAGTATGCCAAACGACAGCAATAAGTGGAAGAAAGAAAGCCCTGTGAAGAAAGTCCTGTAAGGCCCAACAGACATTCCAACGAGGCCAACGAGATAAAATATTCCAATGAAAATGATCAGCTTTCGACTCAATGTTTCGTGTTTTGTTCAATAAAAGCTTGCCCCGCGAGCATATTGCTGATAATTGCATCGAGAGGTGTATATGGAAAAGACAATTGTTTTTCAATTTTGTTGCGGTCATAGCGCAACACTTCGTGAGAAGATCGGGCGGTTTCTATTGTTAAGCCGGCCCTTTTTCCAGTCAAATGACACCAAAGTTCATGAAAGGCAGCAAAAAACAAAGTGAGTGTTTTTGGGGCTTTTATATTTGGTGGCCTTTTCCCGAGTTTTTTGGCAAAAGCACTGAATAATTCTCGAAATGTTTGCTGAGGCCCCACTACTAAAAATCTTTCTGCATGCACATCTTGGCTTACCAATTCTACCATGGCCCACGCAACATCGCGCGCGTCCACAACTGCGTTCGCACCACTTGTATAAAAGCGAAGGCCTTGCTTGGCGGTGTCGAGCATTTGTAGTGAAGGGCTACCGGGCGCAGCGGGCCCGAGTATGACGCAAGGATTTACGATAACAGCTCGCAAGCCTTCTTCGATGCCGCGCCACACTTCTTTTTCGGCCATTAATTTGGATATGCCGTAGCCGCTGTGTTGGGCACCTTCTTGCCATTTGGTTTTTTCATTAATCAACGGGGCTTTGCCGCCGATGGCCGCCGTGGAGCTCACGTGGCAAAAGTGTTGAACGCTGTATTTTATTGCTAAGTCGACCAAATTTGCTGTGACATAGCGGTTTTGTTGAATGCAGGATTCAAAATCGGCTTTAAAGAAAGACACCAATGCCGCACAATGATAAATAGTGCTGCTTCCTTTGACAATTGATTTGAGTTCGTCAAGGTCGAGTAAGTCTGCCTTTACCCATTCAACGAGTTCCCATTTTTGGGCTGCATTTTCTTGGTGATAAAAAGCAAAGAGTTGCTTTACTGCTTCTATTTTTAGTGTGCTGCGATACACGGCACGAACACGCTGATTGCGCTTAGTTAGTTCAATCAAAACATGACTTCCGAGAAGTCCGGTGGCACCAGTTACTAAATTCACAGCTTAAAGCTAGACATTACTTTTGATAGTATGCGGTAAGCGCCGCTTTGATTTGTTCGGCAGCGAAACTGAGTTGCGCATCGGTATGAGCAGAAGAGACGAACCCTACTTCATAACCACTAGGCCCAAAATAAACGCCGACATCTAAGAGGTAATGGTGCATGAAATTAAAAGCAGACATATCGCTGTCTATTTGATCGGCAGCAGTGATGCGTTTTTTGCCATTAAAGGAGAACCAAAAAATTGAACCCACACAAACGAGTTCCATCGGAAACTGATGAGCGAGGGCAAAGTTATTGATGTTGTCTACAAAAGCTTGGGTTCGGTTTGCTTGGCGGGCATAGAAGCCTTCTGCTGCGCAGAGTTCAAGTTGGGCTAGCCCCGCAGCCATGGCTACAGGATTGCCCGAAAGAGTGCCAGCTTGATACACTGGGCCTTCTGGCGAAACGTTGGCCATGATTTCTTTTTTGGCTCCGTAAGCCCCAACAGGCAAGCCCCCGCCAATGATTTTACCATAGGTGACCATATCTGGCGTAATGCCATAGAGTTCTGCCGCACCTCCAAATGCGACTCTAAATCCGGAAATCACTTCATCAAAAATGAGCAAAACGCCGTATTTGGTACAGAGTGAGCGCAAGAGATTTAGGAAAGTGAGGTCTTGGAGCAATAAGCCGTTATTGGCTGGTATTGGCTCAATAATGACGGCTGCTAAGTCGTGGTGTTGGGTTTCAAAGCAAGAGGTGAGCGCTTCGGCATCATTGAGCGGTAAAACGAGCGTTTCATTTGCAAAAGCTTCAGGAACGCCAGCGCTCGATGAGGTTCCGAAGGTAACTAAGCCGCTGCCCGCTTGTACCAATAATGCGTCTACGTGGCCATGGTAACAACCTTCGAATTTGAGTATTTTACTTTTGCCCGTAGCACCGCGCGCCAAACGCAAAGCGCTCATTACCGCTTCTGTACCGGAGCTCGTGAAACGAATTTTGTCGATGAAAGGAAGTCTTTGGAGCATAAAAGCAGCGAGCTCGTTTTCTTTGCGCGTGGGTGCGCCAAAGCTTGCGCCGTTTTGGAGCGTAGAGACAATTTTTTCAAATACATAAGGATGATTGTGGCCGTGAATGAGCGGCCCCCAGCTACAACAGAAATCAATGAATTCATTGCCGTCTTCGTCCCAAATTTGTGCGCCATTACCTTTTGCAATGAAGAGGGGGGTGCCGCCAACAGACTTAAATGCGCGTACCGGGGAATTGACACCGCCCGGGAAGAATCCTTTGGCGGCTTCGAATAATTCAGCAGAACGGCTGCGGTCAATTGGAGAGGGAGTCTTCATTCTTATGTATATTTGTGGCCATAAAGTTACGAATAAAGCCGCGCATATGATATTTGAAAACACCTTAACTTTTGCTCAAAATTTAGATCAAAAAGACCCACTAGCGGCTTTCCGAAACCGTTTTCATTTCCCGACTTTTCACAGCCAAAATCCAGTATACTTTACAGGTAACTCTTTAGGTCTTCAGCCCAAAACTGCTGCTGGTTATATACAAGAAGAATTGAACGCATGGGCCAATTTTGGCGTAGAAGGCCACTTTTTAGCCAAAAGACCTTGGTTTTCTTACCATGAAAACCTCACGGAAATGGCTGCAAATGTGGTGGGGGCGCTTCCAATAGAGGTAGTGATTACCCATTCCCTTACGACCAATTTGCACTTGTTAATGGTGTCTTTTTATAGACCTGAAGGAAAGCGCATTAAAATTCTTTGTGAAGAAAAAGCTTTTCCGAGTGATCAATACGCATTGACTTCACAGGTTGCCTTCCACGGCTTGCCTGCCGATGCCCTAGTTGAGGTTGGGCCGCGTCCAGGAGAACACCTGATCAGAGAAGAAGACATTCTCCAAAAGATAGCTGAATTGGGCGATGAACTTGCACTTGTAATGATTGGCGGCGTCAATTATTATACAGGTCAGTATTTCGATTTGCAAAAAATCACTGCAGCTGGACATGCAGTGGGAGCGGTTGTTGGATTTGACCTCGCTCATGCTGCCGGCAATGTCAATTTAGCACTCCATGACTGGAATGTCGATTTTGCAGCTTGGTGCGGCTATAAATATTTAAATTCTTCACCAGGTGGTGTTTCTGGACTATTTGTCCATGAAAGACACGCACACAACAAAGACTTACCTCGTTTTGCGGGTTGGTGGGGCCACAACAAATCGGTTCGTTTTCAAATGGAACCAGGTTTTGATCCTATTCCAGGAGCCGAAGGCTGGCAATTGAGCAATGCGCCCATTTTAGGAATGGCAGCGCACCTTGCGTCTTTGGAAATTTTTGAAGAAGCAGGCATGGACCGCATCGGTCAAAAGCGCGATCAACTCACTGCATATCTCGCTTATTTAATAGAAGATGTTTCTAGTCGAAATCAGGAGAAGTGCTCGTTTGAAATTATTACGCCAAAAGACTCAAAAAATCGCGGCGCTCAGCTTTCTATTTTAGCAAATGGGCAGGGCCGACAACTTTTTGATAGGCTAACAGACATGGGTGTAATTGCCGATTGGCGCGAACCAAATGTGATACGAATTGCGCCGGCGCCTCTTTATAATTCTTACGAAGATTGTTATCGATTTGCTCAATTCTTAGAGCAGGCCATTATTTAAACTGCTAATGTAAGTTTCTAGGTTGGTCGCAAAGTGTTGCAATTCTAAGCCTCGTACTTTTTGCTCGACTTCAAAGGCAGTTGCGTCTGAAGGAAGCGCTACAGCGTGTTGAAATAGCAGCTTTCCTTTGTCAAACTCTTCATTGACCAAATGTATACTGATGCCACTAAAAGCTTCTTTGGCTGCGCTAACAGCTGCATGAACGTGCTGGCCATACATTCCCTTACCACCATAGTTCGGCAGCAAGGCAGGATGAATATTGATGATCTGATTTGGAAATGCAGCGATGAGCTCGCTTGGGATTTTCTTAAGAAATCCGGCCAAAACCACCCAGTCTGCTTTTAATTCTTTGCAAGTTTGTAAATAAGAGCTGAAGTTTTGTCCGCTAAGGTCTTTGAACACCACTTTATGTTGCATACAGAATGCCTGCATTTCGTCATTGGCTTTGCTACTCAACACGCCGCAAACCTTAATGCGCTCATTTTCTTCAAAATAGCTTATAATTTGCCTTGCATTGCTTCCGCCTCCAGAAATAAATAAGATGATTTGTGTTTGCATTTCGTCAACAAAGTTAAGCATAGTGTAGGATTCATCAGCTTTGAGCCACAAAGTGTTGATAAATTAAATAAGGATAAGTTTTGTTTATTGGGGGATAGTTTTTTTCTTTGCAAGCTGAAACCTTTAAATTTTAAAAAATGTCTGATATCAAAGCTAAAGTTATCGCGATCATCGTTGATAAACTGAATGTTGAAGAAAGTGAAGTAACTAACGAAGC
>JBEEOT010000038.1:0-5534 GCA_041191505.1 Bacteroidota bacterium
TCTAAAAACAGCGAAACTTCACCTTTGAATCCGTGAAGTTTCGCGATAAGACCTAAATAATAGCAATCTTGAATTTGCATATGCTTATTCAGCAGCAGCCTCTTCAGATGCTTCTTCAGCAGCAGGAGCCTCTTCGGCAGCAGGAGCTTCTTCAGCAACTACTTCTTCAGCAGCAGGAGCTTCTTCGGCAACTACTTCTTCAGTTGCAGGCGCTTCTTCAGCAGCTACTTCTTCAGTTGCAGGAGCTTCTTCAGCAACTACTTCTTCTACTTCTGGTGTGTTTTTAGCTTCCACAGCTGCAGCCTTAGCTGCATTGGCTGCTACTTCAGCTGCCATGCGATCTGCTTTTTCTTTTTCTGCATTTTTAGCTAAACCAGAAATTTTACCTTCGATTTTAGCTTCTTTGCTCGCCAACCATTGGTTGAAACGCTCTTCTACTTGCTCCGCAGTAAGTGCACCTTTTTTCACGCCGTTAAGCAAGTGATTTTTGTACAAAACTCCTTTGTAAGATAGAATAGCACGAGCGGTATCGGACATTTCAGCACCAGTTTGAACCCAAGCAAGTGTTGCATCAAAGTTGATGTCGATTACTGCAGGGTTAGCTGTTGGGTTGTAAGTTCCGAGTTTTTCGATGAATTTACCATCGCGTTTTGCACGGCTATCAGCGGCTACTAAATGAAAAAATGGTTTGCCTTTTTTACCGTGTCTTTGAAGACGAATGCGTGTTGCCATTGTACTTTACAGTTTTGGGTACGAAACCCAGGTTTATAAATAAGTGAATTAAGGGTGCAAAGATAGCTATTTTATTTAAATGCGACAAACTTATTTGCCTTGCGCTTTAAATACAATAATCACTGTATAGAACATGATCTTGATATCGAGTGCCAAACTCCTATTTTTCATATAAATGAGATCGAATTTCATGCGTTGCAGCATTTGTTCCACGTTTTCGGCATAACCATATTTGACCTGACCCCAAGATGTAATACCAGGGCGTACACGAGTGAGATGCATATATTGAGGCTCAACCGCCACGATTTGATCTATATAAAACTGGCGTTCCGGCCTTGGCCCTACTAAAGACATTTGGCCCAACAAAACATTGACGAACTGCGGGAACTCATCCAAACGAGTTTTGCGCATAAATCGACCAATTGGCGTGATCCGAGGGTCTCCTTCTTTGGACAATTGAGGCCCAGCTTTTTCCGCATCTGTGTACATGGTGCGGAACTTGATGATTTTAAAACGCTTGCCGTCGCGCCCTACCCTGTCTTGTAAAAAGAAAATAGTTCCGGGCGAGGAGAGTTTGACCGCAATTGCCGAGAACATAAAAAACGGAATGAGGCACAACAAGGCAATCAAAGAAATCACGATGTCCATTAATCGTTTGACCGCTCTTTGCCAATAGGGCATGACGTCCGGATTAATTTCAATAAGCAGCGCACCATAAATATTGGTCATGTCTACCGAGCCCGCCAAAATACTGTACATATCAGGTAGAATACGGATGCGGATCTTGCCGTTGTCAATTCTAGCGATAATTGATTGCAAGCGATCGTGATCGGAACTTTCGATGGCAATGATCACTTCTTCGACTTGATATGATGCTAAAACTTCTTCTAATTCTGGAAGTTTACCCAAATGTGAGAGCTGAGGAGACAGCAAGTTGTCTCGGCCGTTTACCTGAATGAAACCTACAAAATTATTGATCATGTTCGGAGCAGAGAGCAATTCTTGGTAAATTTCAATGGCGCGTTCATTGCCGCCAATGATAAGCGTTTTGAAACCATGCCCTGCCGCTTTGATGTACTTGATCAAAATGGTCGTGAATAAAATTCGCCCTAAAGAAGTAAGCGCTATATGAATGATGAAAAGCCAAATAGTGAGTTGATAATAATTCTGATAGCTTTGAACTTGATCATCTAATAAAAGCGCAAAGAACAAGACCAACGTTCCGAAAAATGAAGCTGCCAGCGTGAGGTTCAATACTTTTAAGCGAAACAGACGACGAATTTCGTGGTATGTTCCTTGAAAAACGTAAAACAAGAACCAAAAAAATGGCAAGCACAAGATTCCTAGCCAAAAATTCTGATCAGCATGAAAGGCTTTGTGTTCTATTTGCACTTGCCTCATGTAGAAAAACAAGCCCCAAGAACTACTCGCAGTAATCAAGTCAATGCAGACCAAAAATGCTATCCAAAACCTATCCTTCATTAAAAATAAACAACTTTAATGTTATCAATTAAGATCAGGTTACTTGAAATAGCAGTATCGTGAAAGGCTCGGAATGCTTGAATATAGTTGGTGTTATTCGGACCTGCTGTGATGACTTCACTCAGTAATATATAGATTTTCTTCCAGCGCAAAGCATTGAGCGGGCTTTTGTTCATGGTGATCATGGCATTCTCGTTAGTGCCATTCGAATTGACAAACAAGAGGTAATTTGTAAAGGGCACCGAATTGCAATAATCGATTTCTAGCATGGCCTGCTTGTTCTTTGGGATGCTCAATTGCTGATCTTGATTGGTATAAGCCACCCATATTGAATCTTGAGCAGACAGCAGCACTTTACCATAATAATTACCGTTGAACCATTTGAGGGTATCGTTGGCTAAAGTAAGGTGAGCCGATGACGTATTTGGGTCATCGGTAAGTTTGACATTGATGTCTTCAAAATCTTCAACCCAAAAATTGACATTGTCTTTGTAGTGAGTCACCGGAGAAATACTGAGTGTTTGATTTTTCACCAAATTCACATTGACTTCATAGGGAACAAGATGTTCGTTACGCATTTTTGTTGCCGCAATACCATTGACACGTATGGTTGGATAAATCCTGACATTTACAGCCCCTTCTTTGAGGATTGGTATTTTAAATGGGACTTCAAATACACCAATAAGTTGTTCGTCGATGTAAACCCAGGCATCTGTAATATTATGGGTAAGCTGTCCTTCTTCGCCATTTAGCGCAGCATTTGCTTCTAGGGTCCACTCTCCTACCTCGAGCCAAGATGGGTCAGGGTTGTTTTTCACACATGCGCTCAGTAGCAAACCCAAAAAGAATAGGTAACGGTAAACCATGAAAACGGAACGTAGTTTGTGCATGTTTATTGTATTTGAGAACTACTATTTTCGCGTATTTGTGCATGCGCTAGTTGATCAATTTGAAAAGCTAACGAAAGTGCCTGAAGACCTGCCTCTGCACCAACTCGAGGTAAGGACTTATTTTCGTGACAGTTAGCAAATTCAAGCCATTGCATGCGCAACGCATTACTCATCGGTACATATAACACTTCTGTTTCGCTATTTTTTAGACTAGCAATTGTTACTTTTTTATCTAAAAGATCGAGTTCGTATTGATATTCTTTAGTTTGTAAATCGAGGTCGCGCTTTTTGTTTGCTGAAATGCGCGAGGCGAACAGCGTGGCAATCAGCCCATCAGAAAAATAAAGTGTTGCATCGACTTCATCGGCACAGTTGCTTTTTTCTCGCTTTGCTTTCACCTCTAGCCTGTCGATTTGAGCCGAATGCAAAGACAACAACAAATCGATGTCGTGGATCATCAAATCCAAAACCACCGAAACCTCCGCCCCTCTTTGCTGGAATGGCCCAGTTCTTTGCGCCCTAAATTGCTGAAGCGGCTGCGCATCTAACTTGGGCAAAACTGCTTGAAGCGCCGGGTTGAAGCGCTCCACATGGCCAACTTGCAAAAGATCATTTTGACGACTGACAAGTTGGACAAGTTGCTGAGCCTCTTGCAATTCGGCGCACATCGGTTTTTCTAAAAATATAGATTTGCGCTTTTCGAGCGCTAAATGCGCTAATTGGTAATGCGCGGGTGTGCTCGCTATAATTGCAATTGCATCTACTGCATCGAGCAAGTCCGAATAAGAATTGAAAGATGGCAAATTTGGAAACAGCGTTAAAACCTCTTGGATTTTCTCTGTATGGTGATCATATATACCGGCAATTAGAAATTGAGACGAGAGGTCGTGCAAAACCTGTAGGTGAATGCGACCTAAATAACCCAAACCAACGACGCCAATTCGTATCATGATGTAAATAAAAAAAAGCCATTAATCGATAGACTAATGGCTTTAAGCTGATATAGGTTTCAAACTTATTTTTTTACCGTTTCAACAACCGCTTTAAAAGCTTCTGGGTGGTTCATGGCTAAATCAGCAAGTACTTTGCGATTGAGTTCAATTCCACTTTTGTGAACGGCTCCCATAAACTGTGAATAGCTCATGCCGTGTTGGCGAGCTCCCGCGTTGATACGGGTAATCCAGAGTGAACGGAAATTTCTTTTCTTTTGCTTACGTCCGGAGTACGCATAAACAAGCCCTTTTTCAATGGCGTTTTTAGCGACGGTCCAAACATTTTTACGACGACCAAAGTATCCTTTGGCCAATTTCATCAAGTTCTTTCTACGAGCTCTTGATGCGACGTGATTTACTGATCTTGGCATAATTTTTAAATTTTTTGGTAGGGAGTGCTTCTATTCAGAAGACTTAGGGACTCAGTACCGGGTTCTACAATTTAATAACCGTTAAGTGACTATTTCATACACAATTGCAACTTCACATTAGAGAGGTCAGCATCGTGAACCAAACCGGCGTGCGTAAGATTGCGCTTACGTTTTGTAGCCTTTTTGGTCAAGATGTGGCTCTTAAATGCATGCTTGCGCTTGATTTTGCCACTTCCAGTGATGGTGAATCGCTTCTTTGCACTGGATTTTGTTTTCATTTTAGGCATTTGACTTGCTTTTTTTGAGTTAAACTTCTATATCAGCTTCTTATTTCTTTTTCGGGTTGATCATTAAGATCATTTTCTTGCCCTCTAGTTTTGGCAGTTGCTCTACCGCACCGAGGTCTGCGAGTTCTTGAGCAAATTTGAGCAATAGAATCTCGCCTCTGTCTTTGAACACGATGGTTCTACCTTTGAAGAAAACGTAGGCCTTGACCTTACTTCCTTCTTCTAAGAATTTTTTAGCGTGAGCCAATTTGAAGGCGAAATCGTGGTCGTCGGTGTTGGGACCAAAACGAATTTCTTTCAAAATGACTTTACTTTGTTTGGCTTTCAGTTCTTTTTGCTTGCGCTTTTGGTTGTAAATGAACTTTTTGTAGTCCATGATTTTACAAACCGGCGGCGTTGCATTTGGAGAGATTTCAACAAGATCCATGTCTTGTTCTTCAGCTAGGGCGATGCCTTTGGCAACGCTCATGACTTGTGGTTCTTCTCCTTCGATAACAAGACGGATCTCAGACGCAAAAATTTTCTCATTGATGCGGTGCTGAGCTGCCTCTTCTCTTTTTACAAATGGTTTTGAGTTTCTTCTCATTCAGTGGTTAGTTCAACTTAAGCCAGTTCTGCGGAAATTACTTCCTGAATCAAGTCCGCAAATTTGTTCAGGTCCATGCTGCCGTGGTCTCCGACGCCGCGTTGTCTGACTGCTATTGAGTTAGATTCGGCTTCTTTTTCACCAACGATAAGCATGAAAGGTACTTTTTTGAGTTCTGCATCGCGAATTTTCTT
>JBEEOT010000039.1:0-3727 GCA_041191505.1 Bacteroidota bacterium
TATCTTTGCATCCGCTTTTGTAATTACACGTAATAATTTAGACATGTCACGAGTTTGTCAGTTAACAGGAAAGTCAGTGATGGTTGGAAACAACGTATCGCACTCAAATCGCAAGACCAAGCGTCGTTTTTATCCGAACTTGATCACGAAGAAGTTTTTCGTTCCTGAAGAAGATAATTTTATCACTTTAAAGATTTCTGCTGCTGCATTGCGCACCATCAATAAAAAAGGAATCTCCGCTTGCTTGAAAGAAGCACGCCAAAAAGGATTTTTGAAATAACCTGTTGGGAAACAGAATAAACATTTAGAAAATGGCTAAGAAGAGTAAAGGCAACCGCATCCAAGTAATTCTAGAGTGCACTGAGCACAAAGAATCTGGCATGGCTGGTACATCACGCTACATCACCACAAAGAACCGTAAAAATACGCCAGACCGTATGGAGATTAAAAAATACAATCCCATCCTTAAGCGTATGACTGTCCATAAAGAAATTAAATAAGTAAGTCATGGCAAAGAAAGTAGTTGCATCACTCCAGAAAGGTGGAGGTAAAGAACATACAAAGGTGATCAAAATGGTCAAGTCGGAAAAGTCTGGCGCATACACCTTCAAAGAAGAAATCGTACACAACGACAAAGTAAAAGAGTGGTTTACTAAAGGCTAAACCGTTGTGCAATCCCTTTTAAAGCTTCCAAGTTGGGAGCTTTTTTTTTATCTTAGCAAATGGGCATATTTGATTTTTTTTCGAAATCTAAAAAAGAAAACCTCGATCCGGTTCAAAAAGAAACCCTCGATCAGGGTCTAGAGAAAACCAAACAAACCTTTTTCTCTAAAATTACGCGCTTGCTCGTCGGCAAGAGTCGCGTAGATCAAGACGTCCTAGACGAACTAGAAGAAATCCTCATTACTGCAGACGTCGGTGTAGAGACCACCCTCAAAATCATCGACAGAATTGAAGCGCGTGTCTCCCGAGATCGCGTCATCAACTCCGAAGAACTCAATCAAATCTTGCGCGATGAAATCATCGCATTACTAGAAGAAAATGCAGCCAACTTTGAAGGTAAACTCAAGGTAGAAAAACCTGCAGATGGCAACCCATATGTACTCATGGTTGTGGGTGTCAATGGCGTTGGCAAAACCACCACCATTGGCAAGTTAGCTTATCAAATGAAACAAGCGGGTTTAAAGGTAGTTTTAGGCGCCTCAGACACCTTTAGAGCAGCAGCGGTAGACCAACTCATTATTTGGTCTGAACGCGTAGGCGTGCCAATTGTGCAGCAAGGAATGGGAGCAGATCCAGCAAGTGTTGCTTTTGACGCGTTGCAATCAGCCAAAGCCCAAGGCGCAGATGTCGTGATCATCGATACTGCCGGACGCCTACACAACAAAATCAATCTCATGCAAGAGCTTTCAAAGATCAAGCGCGTGATGGACAAAGTTGTTCCGAATGCCCCTCACGAGATTCTTTTAGTCTTGGATGGCTCAACAGGTCAAAATGCCTACGAACAAGCCAAACAATTTGCTCAAGCCACCGACATCAATGCATTGGCGGTTACCAAACTCGACGGCACGGCAAAAGGCGGTGTGGTGATTGGTATTTCAGACCAAATGAAAATTCCAGTGAAGTATATCGGCGTTGGCGAAAAAATGGAAGACCTCCAACTCTTCGACCGCAAAGCATTTGTCGAAACGCTTTTCAAGTAAACTTTAGATCAATTGCTGCGCTACATAAGTAGCGTATTGTCCTTTGAGCGCCATGAGCTCATCGTGTTTTCCCTGCTCGGTAATCTGACCGTCTTGCAAGACCAAAATTTGATCGGCTTGGCGGATGGTAGATAAGCGATGGGCAATCACTATTGAAGTACGGCCTTTCATGAGTTCTTCGAGGGCGTCTTGCACCAAACGCTCTGAAGAAGAATCTAGTGCAGAGGTGGCTTCATCTAAGATGAGTATGCTCGGGTTTTTAAGAATGGCACGTGCTATTGCGATGCGTTGTTTTTGCCCACCAGAAAGCTGAATGCCGCGGTCTCCTACTTCTGTTGCAAGTTGTTCTGGAAAGGTGGAAATGAACTCCCACGCATTTGCTTTTTTGGCAGCTTCAATTACTTCTTCTTCGGTGGCATCTGGGCGTCCAAAACGGATGTTTTCTAAAATGCTACCTGAGAAAAGCAACACTTCTTGCGGCACAATTGCCATGTGGCGACGCAAGTCGTGTAAATCAAAGGCAGTAGCTGGCTGCTCTCCGAAAAAGATGCCTCCTTGCGTAGGCTGATAAAACTGCAGTAATAAATTCGCAATGGTTGATTTACCTGAACCACTTTGCCCCACAAGAGCCAATGTTTGATTTCGCTCTAACGTAAAATGGATGCCCTTGAGCACTTCGATATCTGCGCGCTGTGGGTAACTGAAATGAAGGTTTTCAAAGCGTATCGAGCCGTCGATTTGAAGACCAGTTGAAGAAGCCTTCTTGATTTGTTCGGTGTCTTCTTGAAGAAGGTCGAGTAAATTTTCGGTAGCACCCACCGCTTTTTGAACGCTCGCATAAAGATCGGGTAGCGAACCAATAGAAGCCCCCATCATGATCGTGAATAACACAAACTGATAAAAGCCCTCTGAGGCGAGTTCGGGGTTGGGCCCTTGGGTCATGAGTAAACCTTTCCAGACAATAAATACGATGGCTCCAAAGAGGCAGAAAATGATAAACGAAACAAATAATCCGCGCCAAATTCCGCTGCGGACGTTGAGGTCTCTGGTGTACTGTGTGCTCTTTTTATACTTTCCGATTAAAAACCACTCGTTGGTAAAAGCTTTGACATTGGCTATTCCGGTAAGCGCTTCTTCTAAGATAGAATTAGAGGTGGCGATGTAGTCTTGGGCTTCTTTGCTCAGTTTGCGGATATATCGACCAAAAAACACAGCAACAATTGCCATTACAGGCACTGTGCCGAGCATGATTAATGATAGTTTCCAGGAAATAAAAAAGAGAAAGGCGATGCCCCCAAAAACGATGATGATTTGTCTGAAAAACTCGGCAATGGTGGTGCGCAGCACTTCTTGGATTTGAGCGATATCAGAAGCGACCCGAGAGGTGAGTTCACCTACTTTTTGACGATTGAAGAAATCCATGGGCATATAGACCAATTTTTCAAAAGCGTCGTTACGCATGTCTCGTAGGGCATTTTCGGTGACATTATTGAAAAGGACAACGCGCACAAATGAAAACACACTCTGAAAAAAGAACAAAATGAAGAGCGCTAATGCGATCTGATTAACGTTGGAAAGGTCGAGCAAGCGAACGGCCTGTTCAGGGTTAGAAGTACCGTTAGAACTCCCTAAAAGCTTACCCATGAGGTAGGGAAATACCAAGCCTGCAGAAGTGCTGAGCACCAAGAAAATCCAGCCGATAAAGTAAGTGCCTCCGTATGGTTTGAGGTATTTCAAAAAACGAGCGGCTTTGCGCCAGCTATCTTTGGTTAGTTTAACTTTGGCTTCTTTATTTTTCTTGGGTCTCATCATAGCTAGATCGCTTTGCACTACAAAAATAACTTGCTTTATTGGGGCATAGGCTTTTTTTCACGATTTTTGTCGAAAGAATTTGAAATTCTAAAAAATATACTATCTTTGCATTCCCAAAAACATTACAAATAACGACACGACATGAAAAGAACGTTTCAACCATCGGTAAGAAAAAGAAGAAACAAACATGGCTTCCGTAGCCGTATGGCCAC
>JBEEOT010000040.1:0-3476 GCA_041191505.1 Bacteroidota bacterium
GCAACACTTAAAGTAGCATAAGCATTTGTAGTTTCTGACTTATTTGTAATTTTGCTAATTGTAAAAATGACACTATGAAAACCCTACAGTTCAGAGAAGCCCTTAGAGAAGCCATGTCCGAAGAAATGCGCAGAGACGAAAACGTATTTTTGCTCGGAGAAGAAGTTGCCGAATACAACGGTGCTTACAAAGTATCTCAAGGGATGCTCGACGAATTCGGACCAAAGCGCATCATCGACACCCCAATTGCAGAACTTGGTTTTTCTGGTATTGCCGTTGGTGCGGCCATGAATGGCTTGCGCCCAATTGTAGAATTCATGACCTGGAACTTTGCTATTCTTGCTGCTGACCAAATCATCAACTCTGCAGCCAAAATGCTACAGATGTCGGGCGGTCAGTACGGTTGTCCTATCGTGTTTCGCGGTGGTAACGGTACGGCAGGCCAATTAGCTGCAACTCACTCTCAGAGTTTTGAAGCATTCTATGCGCACGTTCCAGGCCTAAAAGTCATCACGCCATCTAACCCAGCCGATGCAAAAGGCTTACTAAAAGCTGCCATCCGCGACAACGACCCTGTTGTTTTCTTGGAGTCAGAAAAAATGTACGGAGACAAAGGCGAGGTGCCTGAAGGCGAATATATCATTCCAATTGGTGTCGCTGACGTCAAAAGAAAAGGCACGGACATTACGCTCGTTACCTTTGGTAAAATTATCAAAGTAGCTCAAGAAGCTGCTGAAGTATTGGCCAAAGAAAACATTAGTGTAGAAATCATCGATTTGCGCACCATTCGCCCGCTCGATTACGGCACCATTGTAGAATCCATTAAAAAAACCAACCGTTGTGTGGTTGTAGAAGAATCTTGGCCTTTGGCAAGCATCTCTTCAGAAATCGCTTACCACTTACAGCGCTATGCATTTGATTACCTAGATGCGCCAGTACAACGCGTTACCCAAACCGATACCCCATTTGCGTTCTCACCAACACTCATAGACGAAGCTTTGCCAAACGTAGAGCGCATCGTGAAGGCTGTGAAAGCAACGTTATACAGATAAGCAACTTTTCATTTCATTTGAAAGTCAAAACGAATAAAAGGAATCCAAATGGGTTCCTTTTTTATTGTTTTCAAAAATCGTTACTTTGAATCCTTATCATTTTTATCTTAGCCAAAACCCTCTCAAACATCACAAATGAAACAAATCTTATTTCTCCTCTTTATTCTTGCCACTACTTTCAGCTACTCGCAAGAAGCCATCCATTTTTTGCTAACCACAGAAGGTAACTATCAAATTACAGAGCCGCTCTGCGAGGACATGATCAAACAAGCAGAGGAAATGATGGACTTAACCACGAAAAAATTTCAAGATTATAAAAAGAACGGTGAATTAGATATTAAAAAGTCGAATCTATTTGACCAAGCAAGTTTTGCGTTATTAGAAAAATTAGCAGAGAACCCCAAAGATTACTTTGCTACTTATTATCCCGTCATTTACCTTTTTGACGCGTACAAAGAACTCTTAAAAAGAAACTTCTATGCCAGTTTGCAAGAAGTCAGTGTAAAAGGACTCATTGCTCCTAGTATTCAAATTCATATCCGAAATGTGGTCATCAGTCCATCGCAAACCTCTTTGGATATTGATATCATTGACCTGCAAAATAGCAATTCACCAAAAAAAACCAATCATTTCTTTTGCCCTACAGGGCGCCTCTTACAAGAACAACCTATGGAAGGCCAATGGTTTTACTTTTGGCAGGAGTTTTATGAAGCAACCCAAATGCCTGAATGGCTCTCAGAAGAACTTTACAAGATCAACAACAAATTAGTCTCAGAAAAGCAATTCAATCAAGCCATTGATGCCAAATTAAGCGAGCTTGGTATGAATACAACAACTTATGTTCAAGAACGCGTCGGGCTGTTAAAAGACAAACTGAGTGGTTTTCCAACTGACAATGTCAGCTTAGAAAAAACACAAGGTATTCTCGTAAGCAATGATCAAAGTAAATTTTTAGTATTTACCCTTTCAGAACCACAAATTTTATCGGCATGGCCCGACTCCGAATCAAACCTAGATACAATAGAACACTTTGAAACGACCTCATGGTTATTTAAATTCAATCCTACTGGTGAAATCCAATACGGTTTCTATGATAATAACTACGTCACCTCAGATCAGATCAAAACCCAACTGAACAAGTTTTACAGTGCTGCTTTAACACCTGCCCCTGAATTTAGTTATAATGAAGCATTATGGACTACAAATCTATTAGAGGACATGATAGATATTGTGAGTTTATTCAATTTACGTCATGAAAGTCAATCTAAAGAAAGTAGTGAACTCATCAAGAATTATATAAATCCCTACCATAAAGAACTGCTTGCTCATGATTCAAGTCAATACATTAACTTTTATCAGCGCATTACTCCCGAGGATAACTACAATTATTTTTCTGAAGAAATCTCCGCCACCATATTAAAAGACTTTCTCCTTTCCAACCCAGAAAAAACTGCTTTCATCTACCCTGTGCTATTGCAACATCGCTCAGTACAAGAGCGAGAATACTATTACACACAAGAAGACTTCAAGTTTTATGTGCTGCTCAAACAAGAATTATTATTCGCTCTTAGCCTGTGCTCATTCTCACCTTAAGAAAATTAGTAATTGGAACGGCGAATCTGACATCATCAATGACGAAGCGTTCTGGAATAACTTCATTGTGAAGAAAAGTGACCGTGGATTTGAACACCTCTCGATGCTCACCTCAAAAGAGCAGTCGCCAATGGTAGCTAGATCCGAATTTGAGGCCCAAGTGAAAGACTGCTATAAACTAATGAGCGAACAAGACGTTGCTGACTTCTACCCCAATCAACTCCAACAAATGATTTTGTGCCTCAACACCATCCAAACATACAATTTGAAAGGAAAGGATGAATTGCAGCTTCTGACACTCGCCAATCAACTTAATTTTCAAAAAAGATTGAATAAGGTTCAGCAAAATTCGGGCTATTATTACCCGTTATTGAATTTAGAATTTGGAGGAAACCTACAACCTCATTCTTATTACCAAGTAAAATAAAACAGAAGAGGGAATCACGAGTCGATTCCCTTTTTTTTTGAAAATCAGGCGATAAAAAGCTGAATATTTTTCAAACGGTCTTGGTTTATAAAAATATATAGTTATCTTTGCACCCCTCAAAGTGCGTTTGGGGGTTATTATTTATTATTAAAAACAAGAGTATTTTATGCCAACTATTCAACAATTAGTTCGCAAAGGAAGAACTG
Organism: Bacteroidota bacterium; assembly: GCA_041191505.1. Taxonomy (GTDB): domain Bacteria; phylum Bacteroidota; class Bacteroidia; order Flavobacteriales_D; family Crocinitomicaceae; genus UBA952. The sequence continues at coordinate 3,279 of JBEEOT010000040.1, forward strand.
CGGTAGTGAAGAAAAGTAAGTCTGCTGCGCTTGATTCATGTACAACGCAAAGGTGTTTGCGTTCGTGTGTACACGACAACTCCTAAAAAGCCGAACTCGGCCATGCGAAAGGTAGCGCGTGTACGTTTGACCAATGGAAAAGAAGTCAACGCTTACATCGGTGGTGAAGGCCACAATCTTCAAGAACACTCATTAGTA